>NZ_BAAAEI010000028.1:0-92185 GCF_039522935.1 Bowmanella denitrificans
TCAAGCGGGACGCGCATTCTACGCCATCCGGTTTCTGTGTCAAGCAACTTTTTTAAATTTCGTTGCCTGCCGCTCCTTGAATCTTCCTGCCTTCCTGGCTGACTGGGAAGCCTTTCTGCCTGCCCCGTCGAAGTGGTGCGCATTCTAGAGATTTCCGCACAACCGTCAACAGGTTTTTTCATGTTTCTTAATTTTTGCCGTTCAAACGATTATTTTCCAGCCAAACGGCTATTTTTTGTTTTGTTTTGTTTATTTCTTGTTACTCTTTGAACTCATTTTCTGTACGACAGTCCAATATGGGACTAAGTCGTCAGTCGTTTGACACCTTCGGAAGTCTGTCCATGAGAAAGATAATATGTTCGGTGATGCTTTTGGCTATAACAGGGACAGCAGCCATGGCAGCGGAAAAAGCCGACAGCAATAATAAAGAGACTGCTGAGTTCATCCAAAGGCAAGTAGCACAGAATATGTCTATTGGCCGGGCAATAAAAAGTATTGTTGGCCACTATCCGCAGGATGTCGAGATAGTGGTGGGGACCGCTTTGGACTTATATCCTGACAGATATAAGGAAGTGATCCATGCAGCTATCGCTGCACAACCAGCACTTACAGAAGATGTGGTACGTATTGCTTTGGAAAAAGGTATCACCAGTTGCACTAATATAGTGGAGACGGCAATTAATGCTGAACCCAGCTATGTGGACTTTGTTGCAACTGCAGCAGCCTATTCAACACCTGAGGAATTGAACGATATCGTTCGGGTCGCAGTGGTGACAGAACCGAACTCGGCCGATGCAATAGTTCGTTCAGTAGCAAAAGCCCACCCGAATAAATTAGTGGATATCATCAAAACGGCAATGGAAGCCGTTCCCTTTGTAGGTGAATATATAGTAGATGCCTTACTCGCTACCTTTCCGGATAACGCTGACGCAGTAGTAACCACAGCTGTCCAGGAATCTTCAGCGCAGCACGAGAACCTGCAGCGTATTTTAGAAACTGCACGTAGTGCGGGTTTAACAGATGAACAACTAACAGAGTACGCAATAAAAGGTGGTGCCAACGCTGAAGAAGTCGCCGCCATCTTAAAGCAAGATTAGATTTTCGACAGACAATAAAAAACCGGGCCAGGCCCGGTTTTTTATTATTCGGTAGCTTATTCAGCTGCCGCTTCTTCAGTAGCTGCTTCTTCAGCAACTGGGCGGTCTACCAGTTCAACATATGCCATAGGGGCATTGTCACCAGTACGGAAGCCACATTTCAGTATACGAATGTAACCCCCTGGACGCTCGGTATAACGAGGACCCAGTTCATTAAACAGTTTACCTACAACCTCTTTATCACCAGTGCGGGCAAAGGCCAAACGGCGGTTTGCTACACTGTCTTGCTTAGCAAGTGTAATCAGAGGCTCAATAACGCGACGCAGTTCTTTCGCCTTAGGCAAAGTAGTTTTGATGATTTCGTGTTTCACCAAAGAACCTGCCATATTGCGGAACATCGCTTGACGATGGCTGCTGTTGCGATTTAACTGACGACCACTCTTACGATGGCGCATGGTTCTTTCCTTCTTAACAAATCAGTTTAACTTGCGACCTGATTAGTCTTTCTCAGCAATACTCTCTGGTGGCCAGTTTTCCAGGCGCATACCCAATGAGAGTCCGCGAGAAGCGAGCACGTCTTTGATTTCAGTCAGAGACTTCTTACCCAGGTTAGGGGTCTTAAGCAGCTCAACTTCTGTGCGCTGGACCAGGTCACCAATGTACTGGATAGCTTCTGCTTTCAAACAGTTGGCAGAACGTACTGTCAATTCCAGATCATCTACTGGACGAAGCAGAATCGGATCAAACTCCGGCTTCTCTTCTTTCGCCACTGGCTCTTTAATATCGCGCAGTTCTACGAAGGCATCCAATTGCTCAGCTAAAATAGTAGCAGAACGACGGATAGCTTCTTCTGGGTCGATAGTGCCATTGGTTTCCATATCAATGATCAGTTTGTCCAAGTCTGTGCGTTGTTCAACACGGGCAGACTCAACACTATAGGCAATACGCTCAACAGGACTGAAAGAGGCATCCACTAACAAACGACCAATAGGTCTGTCGTCTTCTTCAGAGGTACGACGAGTAGCGGCAGGAATATAACCACGCCCCATTTCCACTTTGATACGCATGCTGATGGAGGCATCGCCTGTCAGCGTACAAATCTGGTGTTCAGGGTTTACAATAGTGACGTCACCATCGTGCTGGATATCACCTGCAACTACCGGGCCTGCACCGGACTTAACCAGGGTCAGGGTAGCTTCATTCTTACCTTCGAGACGAACGGCCAGACCTTTCAGGTTCAGCAGGATCTCGATAACGTCTTCCTGGACGCCTTCCTTGGTGCTGTACTCATGCAGCACACCGTCAATTTCTACTTCAGTCACCGCGCAACCAGGCATGGATGACAGCAGGATACGACGCAGTGCGTTTCCGAGTGTATGACCGAAACCACGCTCCAACGGCTCAAGTGTGACCTTAGCGCGGGTTTTGGATACGTTATCTATCTCGACTAACCTTGGTTTAAGGAATTCAGTTACAGAACCCGACATTGTTTCCTCTCTTTGACCTTCTTTACTTACTGTAAAGTTCGACGATCAGCTGTTCGTTAATTTCGGCAGACAAGTCGCTACGCTCAGGAATGCGTTTGAAAACACCTTCCATCTTCTTGCTGTCCACTTCTATCCAAGTAGGCTTTTCGCGCTGATCGGCAAGCTCAAGGGCAGCCACGATACGTGCTTGCTTCTTGGCTTTTTCACGAACAGACACAACGTCTTCAGCAGATACGCTAAAAGAAGGAACGTTAACAACTTTACCATTGACCATAATGGCCTTGTGACTAACCAACTGACGCGCTTCAGAGCGAGTGCTGGCAAATCCCATGCGGTAAACCACGTTGTCAAGACGCTGCTCAAGCAATTGCAGCAGGTTTTCACCTGTGTTGCCTTTCAGACGTGCTGCTTCTTTGTAGTAGTTACGGAATTGCTTTTCCAGCACGCCGAACATACGACGAACTTTCTGCTTCTCACGCAACTGCACACCGTAATCAGACAGGCGGCCACGACGGGCACCGTGCTGACCAGGCGCAGTATCAATTTTACACTTCGAGTCAATTGCTCGAACGCCACTTTTCAGGAACAGGTCTGTTCCCTCGCGGCGGCTAAGTTTGAGTTTGGGACCCAAATATCTTGCCATGATCTTTCTCCAACTGTCCTAAAACGCTGCTTATACGCGACGTTTCTTAGGTGGACGACAACCGTTGTGAGGAATAGGAGTCACATCGGTAATGTTAGTGATACGGTAACCTGTTGCATTCAGGGCACGGATCGCAGACTCACGGCCTGGACCTGGACCTTTTACAAACACTTCTAGGTTTTTCAAACCGTATTCCTGGGCCGCAACACCGGCGCGCTCGGCAGCAACCTGAGCAGCGAAAGGCGTAGACTTACGTGAACCACGGAAGCCTGAACCACCGGAAGTTGCCCAAGACAGGGCATTACCTTGACGGTCAGTGATAGTCACTATCGTGTTGTTGAAAGAGGCATGGATATGAGCCATACCATCAGCAACCTGGCGTTTTACGCGCTTACGAGTACGTACTGGTGCTTTTGCCATAAATCCCCCCGCTTACTTCTTAATCGGCTTACGAGGACCTTTACGGGTGCGCGCATTAGTTTTAGTGCGCTGACCACGAACAGGCAAGCTGCGACGGTGACGTAAGCCACGGAAACAACCTAGGTCCATCAAACGTTTAATGCTCATTGACACTTCACGACGCAGGTCACCTTCAACGGTGAACTTGGCTACTTCGTCACGCAGTTTATCAATTTGCGTCTCATCAAGATCTTTGATCTTGGTACTCTCTGCAACACCAGCGGCAGCACAGATGCTTTTAGCACGTGTAGCACCGATACCGAAAATAGCTTGTACAGCGATTACGGCATGCTTGTGTTCAGGGATGTTAATGCCAGCGATACGGGCCACTAACAGCACTCCTATAGTTAAATTGTCGTCGGCCTAAAAAGCCCGCTAGGATACTTATCCAACGACAAAATTGCAAATTAAGCTCTCTAAAGAGCTTGTTTTTGATTAGCCTTGCCTTTGCTTATGCTTAGGGTCGCTGCTACAAATCACACGCACAACACCGTTGCGCTTGATGATTTTGCAGTTACGGCAAATCGCTTTGACAGATGCACGAACTTTCATTTCGTTACTCCGTAATTGCCAATCTTAACGGCCGAAGCCTTTAAGATTCGCTTTCTTCAGAACAGACTCGTACTGATGAGACATCAGGTGAGTCTGGACCTGTGCCATAAAGTCCATGATTACCACTACGATAATCAGCAGTGATGTGCCGCCAAAATAGAACTGTACGTTCCAGGCGATCATCATGAACTCGGGCACCAAACAAATAAAGGTAATGTACAGGGCACCAGCCAGAGTCAGGCGTGTCATCACTTTATCGATATAACGTGATGTTTGCTCACCTGGACGGATACCGGGCACAAATGCGCCGGATTTCTTCAGGTTATCTGCTGTCTCGCGCGGGTTGAACACCAACGCAGTATAGAAGAAACAGAAGAAAATAATGGCCGCTGCATACAACATAGCATGCAAAGGCTGTCCGGGTGACAACATCAAAGACACATCCTGCAACCAGGACATGGCTTCGTTCTGACCAAACCAGCTCGCCAGCGTACCTGGAAACAGGATAATACTGGAAGCAAAGATTGGTGGGATAACGCCCGCCATGTTCACTTTCAATGGTAAATGTGTGCTTTGCGCGGCAAATACCTTACGGCCCTGCTGACGCTTAGCATAGTTGACCACGATACGACGTTGGCCACGCTCTACAAACACCACGAAATACGTGACGGCGATAACAATCACACCAATCAATAACAGGAACAGCATGTTCAGGTCACCCTGTCTTGCCTGCTCAACTGTCTGACCGATCGCGGAGGGCAAGCCCGCCACGATACCGGTAAAGATCAGAATAGATATACCGTTGCCGATTCCACGCTCAGTGATCTGCTCACCCAGCCACATCAGGAACATAGTTCCCGTGACCAGGCTCACCACCGCTGTAAAGTAGAAGCCGAAACCAGGATTCATCACCAGACCCTGCATCAGGTTAGGCAGACCGGTGGCAATGGCAATTGCCTGGAAGATAGACAGCACCAAGGTTAAATACCTGGTGTACTGGCTTATCTTACGACGTCCCGCCTCGCCTTCTTTTTTCAGTTCCGCCATCTGAGGATGAACAACAGTCAACAACTGCATGATGATGGACGCAGAAATATAGGGCATGATGCCAAGCGCCAGGATTGATGCACGCTCAAGCGCACCACCGGAGAACATGTTAAACATTTCTACGATGGTGCCTTTTTGCTGTTCGAACAAACTCGCCAGCACTGCTGCATCAATACCAGGAATAGGCACGAAAGAACCGAGCCTGAACACGATAATCGCACCCAAGACAAACAAAAGTCTTGATTTCAGCTCGGTCAAACCGCCTTTGGCGCCTGAATCCAATCCTGGTTTAGCCATTTAGCTTATTCCTCTACTTTACCGCCAGCAGCTTCGATAGCTTCACGGGCGCCTTTAGTTACCTTCAAGCCATTTACAGTAACAGCGCGAGCGATGTCACCACTTTTCATCACTTTAACATGCAGCACGTCTTTCTTAACCAGACCTGCAGCTTTTAAAGTTTCCAGTGACACCACTTCACCCTCTACCTTAGCAATTTCAGCCAGCGTCACCTGGTCAGAAACCAGAGATTTACGCGAAGTGAAACCGAACTTAGGCAGACGACGCTGGATAGGCATCTGACCGCCTTCAAAACCAGGACGCACAGTACCGCCAGAACGTGATGTCTGACCTTTGTGACCACGGCCACCTGTTTTACCCAGGCCAGAACCGATACCACGGCCCAGACGCTTAGAGGGTTTTTTAGCTCCAGGTGCAGGAGCAATCGTATTCAAATGCATGAGTTACTCCTCAACTATCTCAACCATGTAGTTGACTTTGTTGATCATACCGCGAACAGCAGGAGTGTCTTCCAACTCACGAACATGACCAATACGACGCAGACCCAAACCGGTCAGCGTAGCCTTGTGGCTAGGCAGACGAGCGATTGAGCTCTTGGTTTGTCTTACTTTGATTGTCTTAGCCATGATTCATTACCCCAAAATCTGTTCTACGGACAATCCACGCTTGGCTGCTACCTGCTCTGGAGATTTCATATCCACCAGGGCATTGATAGTGGCACGCACTACGTTGATTGGGTTGGTAGAGCCGTAACATTTTGAAAGTACGTTCTGTACGCCAGCGACTTCCAGTACTGCACGCATCGCACCACCGGCAATAATACCGGTACCTTCAGATGCAGGCTGCATGTATACCTGAGAGCCGGAGTGACGACCCTTAATTGGGTGCTGAAGGGTGTTGCCATTCAGACCCACGGTAACCAGGTTACGACGCGCTTTTTCCATCGCTTTTTGAATTGCGGATGGTACTTCACGGGCTTTACCGTAACCGAAGCCTACACGACCGTTTCCGTCACCAACCACTGTCAGCGCGGTGAAGCTCATGATGCGTCCACCTTTAACAGTCTTGGCTACACGGTTTACGGCAATCAGCTTCTCTAACAGTTCACCGTTTTGAACTTCTACTTTAGCCATAATCTACTCCTAGAACTGAAGACCTGCTTCGCGAGCAGCATCAGCCAATGCCTTCACTCGACCGTGATACTTGAAACCGCTGCGATCGAAAGCCACCTCAGTGATGCCTTTTTCGATAGCACGTTGTGCGATCACTTTGCCAACTGCAGTAGCGGCATCTGCGTTGCCTGTTACTTTCAGGTCTTTACGCAGATCAGCTTCAACAGTAGAGGCAGCCGCCAGCACTTCTGCGCCGTTAGCGGCAATCAGTTGTGCATAGATGTGACGGGGAGTACGGTGTACTACCAGGCGAGCTGCGCCCAGTTCACTGATCTTTTTGCGTGCACGAGTCGCGCGACGCAAACGAGCTGTTTTCTTATCCATCGTATCAACCCCTTACTTTTTCTTGGCTTCTTTACGACGCACAACTTCATCGGCATAACGCACACCTTTGCCTTTGTAAGGCTCTGGCGGACGGTATCCACGGATGTTAGCTGCAACCTGACCTACCTGTTGCTTGTCAGCGCCTTTTACGACGATTTCAGTCTGGGTAGGTGTTTCTACGCTAACGCCGGCAGGCATTTCGTAAACTACGGGGTGAGAGAAACCCAGTGTCAGGTTCAGTTTGTTACCTTGTGCCGAAGCACGGTAACCAACGCCCTGCAGCTGCAGTTTTTTCTCGAAACCGTTGGTGACGCCGATCATCATGCCGTTCAGCAGTGCGCGAGCAGTACCAGCTTGAGCCCAACCGTCAACCGCACCTTCACGAGGCAGGGCTTTCAGGTTGTTTTCTTCTTTAACTACTTCAACTGCACCGTTGAACTCACGGCTCAGCGTGCCGTTCTTACCTTTCAGTGTGACCACTTGACCAGCGATAGTGACTTCTACGCCAGCTTGGATCTCAACCGGGGCTTTTGCTACACGTGACATCGAATAATCCTCCGTTACGCTACATAGCCGATGACTTCACCACCCATGCCGGCTTTACGCGCAGCACGGTCAGTCATCACGCCCTTGGATGTTGAAACAATAGCGATACCCAGACCACCCATTACTTTTGGCAGCTCATCTTTTTTCTTATAGATGCGCAGACCAGGACGGCTGACACGCTCGATGGTTTCAATCACTTTCTTACCTTCGAAGTACTTCAGAGTTACTTCAAGGGTAGGCTTAACGTCACCAGATGCCTGGAAGTCAGCGATGTAACCTTCATCTTTCAGTACCTTGGCAATCGCAACACGCAGCTTGGAAGACGGCATAGTGACAGACACTTTGCTGGCCAGCTGGCCGTTACGGATGCGGGTAAACATATCCGCGATAGGATCTTGCATACTCATCTTAGCTACTCCTTACCAACTGGCTTTCTTCAGACCAGGGACTTCACCACGCATGGCGGCCTCACGCAGTTTGATACGGCTCAGGCCGAACTTGCGCAGGAAACCATGAGGACGGCCAGTGATACGGCAACGGTTATGTTGACGTGTACGGGCAGAGTCACGAGGTAATGATTGCAGCTTGAGCACGGCGTCCCAACGCTCTTCGTCAGAAGAGTTTACACTGCTGATAATGGCTTTCAGCTCAGCACGCTTAGTGGCGTGCTTGGCTACCAGCTTGGCGCGCTTTACTTCACGCGCTTTCATTGATTGTTTTGCCATAACCCTACACCTTATTTCTTGAATGGGAAGTTAAAAGCAGCCAGCAGAGCGCGACCTTCCTCATCCGTAGCGGCGGTAGTAGTGATAGTAATATCCATACCGCGCACCTTATCAACTTTATCAAAGTCGATTTCGGGGAAGATGATTTGCTCGCGAACACCCATGCTATAGTTTCCACGGCCGTCGAATGACTTAGCATTCAGACCACGGAAGTCACGGATACGTGGGATAGCGATTGAAATCAAACGCTCCAGGAATTCCCACATACGCTCGCCACGTAGGGTTACTTTACAGCCAATCGGATAACCTTCACGGATTTTAAAACCCGCAACGGATTTACGCGCAACGGTTACTACAGGCTTCTGGCCAGCAATTGCCTGCATATCGGCAGTTGCATTTTCCAGAATCTTTTTATCCGCTACAGCTTCACCCAGACCCATGTTCAGGGTGATTTTTTCAATCCGAGGGACTTGCATGACGCTTTTGTAACCGAACTGCTTAGCAAGTTCCGCCACTACTGTTTCTTTATAGAAATCATGCAGTTTCGCCATCGTACTCTCCAATTAATTAAACCAGTTCACCGTTAGACTTGAAGAAACGTACTTTCTTCTCGCCTTCAAGACGGAAACCGACGCGATCAGCTTTACCCGTTTTAGGGTTCAGAATCGCTACATTCGATACATGAATGGATGCTTCTTTCTCAACGATGCCACCAGCAACACCTAACTGAGGGTTAGGCTTCTGGTGTTTCTTCATCACATTCACACCTTCTACTACCAGACGGTCAGACTCAACCAGCACTTTCAGGACTTTGCCTGTTTTGCCTTTGTCTTTACCGGCCAATACGACAACTTCATCATCACGACGAATTTTTCTTGCCATTATCGTGACTCCTTATAGTACCTCTGGGGCCAGTGAGATGATCTTCATGAATTTATCTCCACGAAGCTCACGGGTTACCGGGCCAAAGATACGCGTACCAATAGGTTGCTTGTTGTTGTTCAGCAACACGGCTGCGTTGTTATCGAAACGGATCAGAGAACCGTCAGGACGACGAACGCCTTTTCTAGTACGCACCACCACTGCATTCAGTACGTCACCTTTTTTAACTTTACCGCGAGGAATTGCTTCCTTGACGGTAACTTTGATGATGTCACCGATATGTGCATAACGGCGATGCGAGCCACCAAGAACCTTAATACACATTACCCTGCGAGCGCCGGAGTTATCGGCCACGTCCAGGCTAGTTTGCATTTGGATCATTGTTAGTGCTCCGCTGTTGTTAAGGCCTTCTCAGGCCGTTTAGCTGCTTTAATAGTCATACCCCTATAAAAAGGGCGCGAAATAATAACAGAAAAGAATTTGCGGCGATACCCGAAATGTTGAAAAAAGCGCCTAATTCGCTTTTTAACGCCGCAGCCCAGTCGCGACGGCCCTGGAAGGGCGAAGGACAGGGAAAGTTCAAAGTAAAAAAATGCCGGTGGTGAAAATTCTTTGTCAGTCAAAAACCACTGATTGCACATGATGGGGGCAGGATGGTGGAAATTCATCCCCGCCACAAAAAAGGCCTCTAAAAAGAGGCCTTTTACCCATCCGTTGGATGTCACTAGTTCAGCAATACCACCCGGTAGCCGCTGGCTGATGTACTGTCCGGTTCCACAGCAACCATATAGTTGACCGCTTCATCAATGGCCAGAGCCGGTGTTCTGAACAATAAAGTCTGATTACCACTGTTATCATCATGCAAAGCAATAATCTCATAATAATCACTTGGCAAACTGATATCTTCGCTTCCTGCAAAGCCTAAACGTTTGATCTTGTACTGGGCTGTCTCGACTGTCTCATCCTGGCGAACGAAATAGATATCCACGTTTGCATAATCCTGTGCCAGGTTTACCACATTCAATTCGTGGTCATACACCTGGGGCAGATCACTCTCTTCAAACGCCAGTGAAGTCAGGGTATTTTCCTTATTCTTATAGAGTACGACTGTTTTGGCTTCACCTTGATTGAGAGTCAGCAGGCGATTGTTGAAAGACAGGCTGTTATCTTCATTTTGTGCTGAAATTTGATAGTCACCATACTTAACAGCACTGAACTCACTTAGTTCATTATGCTGCAGGTTGCTACTCTGCTCGACATCATTGCCTTTAACCAGTGCTGTCAATCCACTGTCTTGCAGACTGTTATACAGGCGGAATTGCGCCCCCGCCCGAACATCTTTGTAACTGGACACACTAGTGGAATTGATCACTAAGTCCACTGACAAGTTGTTTTGTGTGGTGGCGGCAGACTGTCTGATAACCAGCATATACTCAGTGTCATAACTGAATTTAATCGTGGGACTTTCATACAGCACGTCAGTTTTACCAGGCTCCGTCAGATAAACCACATAGTCACCGGTATCCCAGTCAGGGTTGGTCGTATCTGCATCCCAATACTTGCCCTCCACAACCTCACTGAAACTCAGACTGTCAATCTTATTAGCGTCGGTGAAAGGCGCGCCTGCTTCAGCCATGTACAGGTCATAGTTGGCATCTGCCACAGCTGACATGGCGTAAAGAATGAAATGGTCTGTCAGTTCCTTTCGTTCGAACTTATGCTCAATCAGCGTTGGACTCTCGTAATCACCAACAAGCAGGTAAAGAGACTTATGGCCGTCAGTGAAATTCACTTCTTTGCTCAAGACCTCCACCAGTTTATCGCTGGCATCGGTGCGTTTTAGAGTGAGGGTGGCATCGCCGGTATCCACGGTGTATAGCCCGGAAGCATCCCCGTAAGCTGCACCGCCTTGTTCAATGTCTTCAATGTAGAGATCGGTCTCGGCGCTGTTTGGCGAGCCGTTGTAGAATTGTACGTAGGCATTAGGATAGGTTTTATCATCATCACTGGAACCCCCGCAGGCGGTTAGTGCTAAAGCAGACGCAGTGATTAACAGGGGAAAAGATAATGCTCGCAAATGCATTTAAGGTCCTCATAACTTATAGGTTGGCTCGACTCAGCAAAGACCCGCCGCAGGCCGCGAAGTTCTTGAGGATTCACATTCTTTACCAATCTTTACATTGCTTTACAAACTGCAGTAACAAAAGCTAATTTTCCTGTACTTAGAGACTATCTCTGGCGACCAAACTGTACTAAGCCAATTAAAAAAAGGCGGCCAACTGGACCGCCTTTGTCAAACTTAGCGTTTTTGATTTACCTGCTTCAGCAGTTGAGTAAAACTTGATTGGAAGCGTTGTTTCATAGCAACACATTGGCTTGCATCATTCATGGCCACCTCAAAACTGCGCGCCATACCATCAAATTTATCCATACGCGGCGTATAGAACGCTTTGGCCAGCTGAATATTGTGCGCATTACAACTGCTGGAGACAAACTCAGGCATGCGGCCTATGTGGTAACTGGGCATCCGCTCTACCAGTTGCTCAAAATGCTTGTCCAGCCATTGGTATAACAGATCCTGTTGTTCCTGCGCACGAGAAGCGACCACGAGGTTATAAATAACATTGGCTGGACTCATTTGCTCATCAAAGGAAAAGTTCAGAACTTTAGTCAGATTGCTATCTTGCGGGAAATACATGCCAGCCATTATCGTGCCGCGAATATTGGCATCCGTATGCTTCAAATAAGCTTGGTTGAACTTCTCGTACCATTCAGCATTGCCGTACTTAGCCGCATTGCGCAGTGCATAAGATGCCAGGTTGCGCGGCACTGATACAGGCTCATGCAGATAACTGGCAGCAAGCGCCTGAGCTTTGCTGTCCACCTCCGGCACATGCCCATATAGACTCAGCAAGCTAAAAACAGCCTGACGCAATTTAATGACATCTTCGGAATCATCGGGGCGCTGACTCATACCTAGTTGCTGATACCAGGGCAGTAATTTTGTTTGCAGGAAACTGGCAAAATCGTCCTCATTGGTTTTATCCACCAAATAAGTAAAATCGTTCAGCGAGGCGACCACCGCCCTTGCCACCATAGGTTCCTTATCTGCAGCCAGGGTATTCAGAACACTCAGATGTTGTTCAAAATCGGCTTTTCCGGCCTGCAGCAATGCACCGGAGTTATACAACAACTCCTTTTTCTCTCTGCCATTCAGCGCGTCTATATCCTTTAACAAGGCGCGCATCTGTTGGGCGGACATCTGCCAGCGGAAGTACCCCATTGCATTGTCATTAGGGTATACCCAATCTGCTTCAGCCAGCTCAACAACGTTGCTACTTGGTTTGTCCAGATACAGCATTCGACGCTGCAGCTTGCCGTTTTTCTTGAAGCTCACAGAGAGGGGCACTATCCAGCTTTGCTCTGCCACGTCCGCCCCGGCCAGGTGATAACGGCTTTGGCTTACCGTGCCGTCCGCTGCAAAGCTGACCAGAGGATATCCAGGCTGCTCCAGATAGGTTTTCATCATGGCCGGCACGTCAAAGTCTGCCACGTCGCCCAGTACGGCCCACAGGTCATCGGCGGTGGTGTTGCCCCACTTATGCTTTTGCATATAGGCTTGCACCGCTTTTTGAAAGGGTGCTTCTCCGGTCAGTGATTCAATCATATTCAGAATGGATTCCCCCTTGCTGTAGTTCAGGCCCAGGCCATCCATCACATCCGCAGAGGAGCGCACAATCTTTTTCACCGGCTTAGTGGTGGGGCTGGCGTCAGCCTCAAAGGCCCCCTCTTGGACAATACGGGTATGGAAGTTCAGCTCAGGATAGAGTTTCATCATGACCTTACTGGCCATCCAGGAGGCAAACGCCTCATTCAGCCACAGATCATCCCACCAGGACATCGTCACCAGATTGCCATACCATTGATGTGCCAGTTCATGGGTTACGGTATCCAGCGGCCCACTGCGTTCTGCCAGACCAGGTTCATCTTCCAGCAACAACAGGCTGCTTCTGAAGGTAATCAGACCGGCATTTTCCATTGCCCCGTGTGTAAAGTTTGGCACCGCAATAAAGTCGAGCTTTTCATAGGGGTAAGGCATGCCAAAGTAGTCTTCCAGACTTTTTAGTATTTGCGGCATGTGCTTAATGATAAAACGCGTCTGCTCCGCCTTGCCTTTGGGGGTGTAAATTCGCCCTGGCACTGACAAACCAGAAATCTCGGCAGAATCCAGCTCTCCAATGGCATAGGCCACCAGATAGGTTGGCAGAGGTTTGGTGCGTTTAAACTCCACCGTTTGCCAACCATCTTTCACCTCCCGGCTTAGTACCGGGGTGTTCGACAGTACAACGTGTTTTTCCGGGGCCTGAATCTTCAGTTGAAATGGTATTTTGTAGTTAGGCTGGTCAAAGGAGGGAAATGCCCGCCTGGCTTCCATGTCCTCAAACTGGGTAAACAAGTAGTTACGCTCTTCAAACCTGGCCAGATACATGCCGTCAGAGCTGGTATTCACTTTGCCTTTGTACTGAATATGCAACTGATAGTCGCCAGGTTCAAGCACCGTGGCCGACTGGCCCCAAAAGATATCATAGTCGCCACCACTGACCGTTAAAGGAATGCTTTTTCCATCTCTGATCAATTCCACTTTATCCAGGGTTAAATCAATCTGATAAAAGCCGACCTTGTCAGTGGCTTGCTTGATGGTCAGATCGATAAAAGTGTCACCACTGAAATCCGCCTGGTCCGGATCAACTTTCAAACTGATTTGTTGGAAGTTCGGCTGAATATTGTCAGGTAATTGATAGTCTGGCGTCGCCTGCAGGCAAAAACTGGTCAGCGCCAGCAGCCATCCACAAAAGCCGCGCGCAATTTTGTCGGCCATGGTCTTTCCTCTTCGTTGTTGTTATAGGGCTAACAGAGCACCCTACCCTAACAGCAACAAGCCGACTAGCGCAGAAAAGTTAACAACTTTGTCAGACACGGCCAGGATAACGAGGAGACGATGTGTAAGTAACGAAAAAGGGGCTTGCCGCCCCCAATTTACAGTTGTGCGGCTCGTTGCCGTACGACTTCATATAAACAGATGCCGGTGGCAACAGACACATTAAGACTGGATACCGAACCGGCCATTGGCAGTTTAATCAACTCATCACAGTGTTCGCGGGTCAGCCTGCGCATCCCTTTGCCTTCTGCCCCCATAACCAGCGCAATTGGGCCGGTTAGCTTGGCCTGGTAAATATCCTGTTGCGCCTCGCCAGCGGTGCCTACGATCCACACCCCAGCTTGCTGCAGCTCCTTTAAGGTTCTGGCCAGATTGGTGACTTGCACAAGGGGAATGACTTCGGCTGCGCCGCAAGCCACTTTTCGTACTGTAGGGGTCAGGGACGCCGATTTGTCTTTAGGCACCACCACCGCATGCACACCAGCAGCATCAGCTGTGCGCAGGCAGGCCCCCAGATTATGTGGATCGGTAACACCATCCAAGATCAGCAGAAATGGGCTGCCACTGGCGGACAGAATCTGATCCAGGTCTTTTTCATCGTACTGACGTCCCGGCCTGGCTTTCGCTACCACGCCCTGGTGCTGTTCCCCCTGTGCTTTATCGTCCAGGGTTTTTCGCTGACAAAACTGAATAGAGGCACCAAAGCGCCTAGCCTGGTTGATAATATTCGTCAGCCGTTCGTCTTCACGTCCTTTCAAGACAAAAAGCTCAATCAGGCGCTCCGGTTCCCGCTGCAGCAGGGATTCAAGAGCATGGATACCATAAAGCCATTCTTGCTGAGCCATTTATCTATTCTTCCTGCTGGTTGCTTTTGATTTGCGGGACTTTTTACTGTCGGTACTTTCTGCCGCCTCCCCGCGCCTGCTTCGGCGTGGGGCGGGTTTACCCGACGTTGGCCACTTACCTTCTGACAGCTCACTTTTGTCGGACTTTCTGCTTACTTTTTTAACCATCACCTTGCGCCCCCCCTTACCTTTGCCCATGGGCTGGTCCAGCACAAAGTCGATTTTGCGATCATCCAGGTTCACGCCAGCTACTTTAACCCGCAGTTGGTCGCCTAAGCGATAAACCGTACCAAAGTTCTCGCCAATTAAGTGTTGCTTGAGCTCGTCATAGTGGTAGTAATCGTTTTCCAGCGCAGTGATATGTACCAAGCCATCGATATGGAAATCACTGAGTCTGACGAAGAAGCCAAAATTGGTGACTGAAGCAATCACACCATCAAAGCTGTCGCCCACATGATCGAGCATAAACTCACATTTAAGCCAGTCAGCCACATCGCGAGTGGCATCATCGGCACGACGCTCGGTCATAGAGCATTGAATACCCAGCTGTGACACTTCTTCTTCGGAGTAAGCCTTACCGCCGGTCTTATTTTTACGTTTGGCTATTTTATCCAGTACCGCCTTAATCGCCCGGTGCACCACCAAATCCGGATAACGCCGAATAGGTGACGTAAAGTGTGCATAGGCATCCAGTGCCAGACCGAAATGTCCGACATTCTCCCGGTCGTACACGGCTTGCTTCATAGAGCGCAGCAACATGGTCTGAATCAGTTCCTGATCCGGGCGATTAGCAATTTTGTCCACCACATTGGAAAAATCTGCCGGTTGGGGATCTTTGCCTATACCATGCGGAATGCCAACCTCTCCCAGGTAGCTCAGAAAACTTAGCAGCCGGTCCTGGTCCGGTTTGTCATGCACCCGGTAAAGGCCTTCAGCCTGGTGTTTCTGCAGGAAATTGGCGGCGCTGACGTTGGCCAGGATCATACATTCTTCAATCATTTTATGGGCGTCGTTGCGCACCACCGGCACAATATGATCAATCTTGCGCTGGGCATTGAAAATAAATTTGTTTTCCTGGGTTTCAAACTCAATGGCCCCACGCCGCCCTCTGGCTTTTTTCAGGGTGCGGAACAGATCATGCAGATTTCGCAGATGTGGCACCAAAGGCTCGTAACGCTGATAAAGCTCTTTATCTCCCTGCAGAATATCCCACACCTTGGTGTAAGTCAGTCTGGCATGGGAGTTCATTACCGCTTCATAAAACTGGTATTCCTTGAGTTGCCCTGACTTGGACACCTGCATTTCACAGACCATACACAGACGATCGACCTGCGGGTTTAATGAACATAGCCCGTTCGATAGTACCTCTGGTAACATGGGCACAACCTGCTCGGGGAAATACACCGAATTGCCCCTTTCGATGGCCTCTTTGTCCAACGCGGTAGCCGGACGCACATAGTAACTGACATCGGCTATCGCCACCCAAAGCTGCCAGCCACCATCATCCAGCGGTTCGCAATATACGGCATCGTCAAAATCCCTGGCGTCTTCACCATCAATAGTCACCAGCGGAAGCTCACGCAAGTCCAATCGGCCTTGCTTAGCCTCTTCAGGGACTTGCTCTGTGAGCCCCTTAACCTGCTTTTCAACGTCTTTGGGCCAGTTGTGCGGAATATCAAAGGTGCGCAGCGCCATTTCGATTTCCATGCCCGGGGCCATATGCTCCCCCAGCACTTCGACAATTTTCCCCACTGTATTCACGCGTTTCATCGGCCGCTGGATGATTTCCACTACTACGACATGTCCCTGGCGGGCACCATTCACATGCTCTGGTGGAATAATGATTTCCTGGCAGATTCGGCTGTCATCTGGTACCACCAGTCCCAGCCCCTGCTCCAGGAAAAAACGCCCGACAATGGCTTCACTGCGCGGCTCAACAACCCGCACAATACGAGCTTCCTTCTTGCCTTTAAAATTCTGGCTGCTTTCGGTTACCAGTACTATGTCACCATGCAGCAAAGCCTGCATCTGGGCATTATGAATAAACAGATCCGGCTGACCGTCATCCCGCTTAAGAAAACCAAAGCCATCCCGATGCCCCAGCACCTTGCCACGGATCAGATCCATTTTTTCAGCCAAGCCATATTTTTTTGAACGGGTGAACAGAATCTGTCCTTCACGCTCCATGGCCCTTAAGCGGCGTTGAATGCCAATACGACTCTCTTCGTCCATGGCATCCACCAGCTCGCAAATCTCCATAAAGGAAAGCGGCTTGTTTTTATCGGTAAGAATTTGCAGCAGGTATTCGCGGCTGGCGACAGGATTTTCGTACTTTTCCTGTTCCCGTTGGAAGTAAGGATCGTCAGATTGAGACAAATGCGGAGTCCGTTATATCAGGTTTAGGCCCCTAGTATAGCGAACTCGCGCATTGATAGTAGCAGGGAATTTCAGCAAAACAGATTTGCACAGCAGTTACAGCCAATCCTACTCAAATTCCTTAACTGTCCAGCGCTCGCTTGGCGGCTCGAACCGCCTTGGGGTGCATCAATTTTTCAAGTTCTTGCAAACAACGGGCAATTTTCTGGTGAGTTGGCTTGTCATCGGTAATAGCGTTATACAACCAGTGGTAAGCATCTTCATAGTCATACGGGCTGCCATAGCCTTCGATAAACAGTTCTGCCAGACGGATCTGCGCTTTCAGATTACCCAGGCCAGCCGCTTCGCGCAAAAACACCACGGCTTTTTGCTTATCCTGTTGCACCAGTTTGCCCAGTGCGTAATAGCGCCCCAGTTGTTCCAGCGCCTCGGGCAGCCCCTGCTGGGCCGCCTGTCGCATATAGTGTATACCTCGCTCAGGATCGGCCTTAACACAGACTCCCCAGGCCAGCATATCGCCCCATAAGAATTGGTAGGCGGGCACCATCAATGTCTGCGCTCTGGCTTCAATATCTTGCACCAACTGGCATTTATCTAGCACCACCCGATCTAAATGGGTGTTGTCACGGATAAGCGCAATCAACTCGTCCTGTGAATAAAGCTGCACAGCTTTGAGCTCTTCCTCAGCCTGAACAGAGAGGCATAATGACAACATCAGGGGCAAAGCAGCCAGGGCTTTCATCTTCAATCCTCTTGTGGGTGTGTTGTCTGTATCGGCCCGTCAACTGGATGCTGAAGAACGGATTCCATCAGAATCAGCCTTACCCTTTTAGTCTGGCAACGGCCTGCTCAAGGTAACTGCGCGGACAACCAAAGTTAATCCGGAAAAATCCCTTGTCGCCAAAGTCGACACCCGGCGAGGGACCCACCCCTTTTTCTTCGCACCATTTCTGCGGATTATCCTCCTCCAGCCCGCGGGCATCCACCCAAGCCAGGAAGGTAGCCTGAGGCTTAAGCAGACGCAATCCGTCTATTTTGTTGATTTCCTGCATCAGATAATCGCGGTTACCACGCAAATAATCGAGCTGCGCCTGATACCAGTCATCACACAAGGTAAATGCAGCCTCTGTTGCAAACAATCCCAGCACATTGACCCAAGGCACTATCCCCATGGCAGCCTGGACAAACTGCTGCCGTACTTTGGCATCAGGAATAACCGCAAAAGACGCACCTAAGCCAGCAATATTGAAGGTCTTACTGGCGGCCATCAGGGTAACTGAATGATGTTTTAAACTTTCCAGCTTGCTGGCAGGAATATGCAATGCCTGCTCATCCAGAATCAGGTCGCAATGAATTTCATCAGAACACAACATCAGGCCATGACGCTGACAAATATCTGCCACTCGCTCAAGTTCAGCCTCACTCAGCACCGAACCCACTGGATTCATAGGGTTGCATAAAATCAAAAGCTTGGCCTTAGGATCAGCGGCTTGCCGCTCCAGGCTTTCGAAATCCAGTTGCCAGCGACCTGACTCTTCAATGGTTGGGATATCTACCCGTTGTAATTGGTTCAGTGCCGGAGCGGCTAAAAGTGGCGGATAGTTGGGTACTTGAACTAAAACCTTATCACCAGGCTGGCAATAGGCCTTGCAGGCCACATTGAAGGCTGGCACAACACCAGGGGTCCAGACAACCCAGTCTGATTCTATCTGCCAGTTATACTGGCGACCCAGCCAGTGCACAATAGCTTGTTTAGCCGGTTCATACTGCGCCGGCAGCGTATAGCCCAACAGACCATGCTCAACCCGGTTATGCAACGCATCCAGAATCGGCTGAGCACAGCGAAATTCGCTGTCTGCCACCCACATAGGCAAAATGTCGCGGCCCTGATACTTGTTCCATTTAAATGAACAGCTTTGGCTGCGGTCGATAATCTGATCAAAATCCATAGGGCTCTCTTTTCTCATTCATTTGATGGGTCACGATAATCCCGTTGCAGTTTTTCACGCAGTACTCGCGCCAGTTTTTCCTGCAACTCTTTTCTGGAGAAAGGCTTGGCAATAAATTCTGTGACACCGGCTTTAAGTGCTTCGACTACGTTTTCGCGGGTAGCGTCGCCGGTAAGCATCAAAAAAGGTGTTTCAGGCTGCAACTGACGAAATGCGGTCAGGAATTCCAGCCCGCTCATGGTTCGCATATGCCAGTCGCAGACGACCAAGTCGTAGTAGCCGCTTCCCACCTCGTTAAGGTGGTTAAGGGCAGGCACCCCGTCACCGAAAAAACTGATTTCAGCAAAGTTCATATCACGCAACAGGTGCCCGAGCAGCTCCTGGGTAATGCCGTCATCCTCCAGCACCAGCGCATTCAAAAGTACAGCACTGATCTTTACGTCCATCCTATTCTCCTAATTTAGAGGGCTACTATATGCCCGCGACCGCGAAGGAAACAAATTTGATCTGGAACAATTTATTGCCTTCTGGAATTTGACGGACATCAATGTCCAATTTTTGTGCAAAGAAGACAATGATGCCATCAATCGGACGGAGAAAAATCAATGAAAGACAATGATAATGTTGGCGTTCTGGATACAGCCGTACGTTCAGTTTTGTCCTGTATCCTGTTGGCAATGGCGGTAGAGGGGATATTTTCAAATACAACCAGCGCAATTCTGGCCATTGCGGGTTTGCTGCTGTGGACCACCGCATCCAGCGGTATATGCCTGGTCTATAAACTGTTGGGCATTGACACCTACCACAAACCGGCAAACCACTAAAAACAAATAAGGCGCTCAAAGCGCCTTATTTATGTATCTTAATTAAATGGCGTAGCTGAATAAAATACAGAGTACTAAACCAGCCACACCAAAAAAGCCGTATTCGACCTTTTCTTTCATTTCAGCGTCAACTGTTACAGGTTTGTGGATCATGGCCATAATGATGCTGCTAAAGCCCAATACGAAAGCTAACAGTGCCAAGCCAAACAGCAAGGCTTCAATCCAGTTGCTCATAGTTCACCCCAAGTTACATTCAAGCTGTGCTTATTATGCATCAAAACAAGAGGATAAATCAGTGTGTTAGATCAAATTTTTAGCCACCGGTTGCAAGCGCTTCACATCGACAGTTAGTGAATTTTGTTAACTTTTAGCAAAAATCGCTAAATCCACCTCTTACCTACTCCACCTGAAAAACATAAGCATCTGTTAACTATGAATTTATTCCATTGGCACAAGGGTTGCTGAAGCAATACCGAAGGCAAAGCCCAATAGAGGATAAATCAATGAGAACCTTAGTCGCTGCCACAGCCCTGTTTTTTTCCACTGCCAGCATGGCCAATGACTGCAATATGAACCTGCATGGTGAGATGGAGTTGAGTCATGGGCAACTTACCCTGCACTTGCCCGATGACAAGCTATTGCACCTGGATGGCCATAAAGCACTATTAAACGGTCAGGAAATGCACTTAAGCCATACTCAGTTAAACATGCTGAATCAATACCATCAAAACGTTAATGATCTCGCTCCTAAAGTAGCGGGTATTGCTTTGGATGCGGTGGCCTTGGCTAATGAGGGGGTTGCAAAGGCATTTAATCAATTGCTGGGGGAAGACAACGAACTGGTTGCCGATCTGTCATCAGAAATTGACGCCTTGCGTATTAAGCTGCACCAGGAATTCTACGCCGACGACGGTAGCATCAGATTTAACTCGGCCAACTTCGACAATGGCCAGTTTCTTGGCGAAGATTTTGAGTCGGAGTTTGAACAAAAACTGGAAAAACTGGTACAGCGTTCCATGGGCAGTTTGATGATCGCCATTGGTAAAGAAATGCTGTTCAGTGGCGGCGATATGCAAGCATTCGAGAAACGTATGGACAGATTTGGCGAACAGTTAGAAGCCGATATGGAAGTACGCGCGGCGGGCATTGAGGCACAGGCACAGACTCTTTGCTATGACCTGAGCCAGCTGGATAGCCTGGAAAATCAAATCAGCAGTAGCATCCCCCAGCTATCGGGCCTGAATATGATCGAAGTTTCCGAGTCCAAATATTCCATGTAAGCTCGGCTTTATCTTTCTCCCTGGGCGGCGTAAGCCGCTTTTTTATATGCACAAAAAGATCGGAATCTGTGGCTGCGGCTGGCTGGGCTTGCCACTGGCCATGCAGCTAAAAGCCAATGGTTATACCGTGCTGGGCACCGCCAGAAATAAAGACAAACTGAAATTCATGGCAGAGCAAGGCATTCAGGCTTTTGAATATTCACTCGGCGCGACGCTGCCCTGGTCAGTCGCCCCCCCCGATGTACTGGTGATAAATATTCCGCCCGGACGCCGGGAGTTTGATGAAGTTAGATTTATCGCAGCCATGACCGCCTTGGTTAATCAGGCACTGGTACAGAAAAGTCACATCCTTTTTATCAGCAGCACCTCGGTATACGGGGAGGTGAGCGGGGAAATATTCGAAACCACCCAGGCTCACCCTGTCACGGCATCGGCTAAGGCCCATGCCGTCATTGAGCAGCAAGCATTACAAGGTAGCGGCACAATACTTCGCTTGGCAGGGCTAACCGGTCCAGCCCGTCACCCGGTGCAACATCTCAGCGGCAGAGTTTTAGAAAAAGGGCAGCAGCTGGTCAATCTGGTGCATCAGCAGGATGTTATCACGGCGATAAAAGCGATTATCGTTCAGCAGCTTTGGCGGCAGACGTTCCACCTTAGTGCCACTGAGCACCCCAGCCGCGCAGAATTTTACACCTGGGCTGCCATGGCAGCAGGATTAGCAGTTCCGCAGTTCAGCCAGGAGAACAATGCCGATGCGGGGCGTTGGATCAATGCCTCTGCAACCCTGGATAAACTGGGGATCACGCTGCAATACCCCAGCCCGTATGATATGCCGATAGAGATTGGCTAAACATCAAGGCAGCCAAAGCTGCCTTGATGTCAGTTAACTCAGAACAGCAGATTTTTTCCGAAAAACACCGTCGATACGGTATTAACGAAAATCACCGCCAGAATCACCGGTATAAAAGTACCTAACGAGAAGTTCACATATTTCTGCAGCAAAGAGCCGGCAAAGGTACTGTTACCCTGGCTGATCTCTGCATCAAAATTCTGTTTTTTCCATTTGTAGATCACAAACAGGCACAGCAAAAATCCGTTCAGAGGTAGAATTGTTTCATAGAAAATGTCGTACACCACGTCAAAAAATGACTTGTTCAGCGGCATGCCCGACGCATTCAGGCCGTATGCAGTCAGGTTGGAAAATATCTCCACCCGGCCAAAAGACAGGGCGCTGACAATCGCCAGCAGAATCATCGCGCCACCCAGAGAATATAGGGCCTTGCGACGGCTGACACCTTTACCGTCCATCAGGCTGGCAACCGGCACTTCAATAATGGAAACCAGTGAGGTTAACGCAGCAAAAAACACTAACAGAAAGAAGAAACTGGCGATAAAGGATGCACCGAAATAACCAATGTTGGCTTGCAGCGCCAGGAAGATCTTCGGCAGGAATGTAAAGATCATACTGATACTGGACTCAGACAGGGTGCTAAGCTGCACATCCGGATTAAAAGAGAATACCGCTGGCAGAATCAACAAACCTGAGCAGGCGGCCACCAACAGTGACAAACCTGCCACCATTTTCCCTGCCTGCACAATATTGTTCTCTTTTTGAATATAAGAGCCATAGGTAATCAGAATCCCCATCGCCAGGGACAAGGAAAAGAACGCCTGAGCCAGGGCACCGTTCAACACTTTACCTGTTACTTTGTCAAAATCCGGCACCAGGAAGAATTTAACTCCCAGTTCAGCATTGTCCAGGGTAAGCACATACAGAACCAAGGCTATCAACATCAGAAACAGCAGCGGCATCAGAACCTTAGCCGCTTTCTCAATCCCCTGTTTTACCCCTCCTTGTAAAATCAGGAAGGTCAGGGCAATAACCACCGCCATATAAATAAACAGTTCATTACTGTTGATAAAAACACCAAAGCTTTCCGGTGCAGCCAACAGGTCGAGTTGCCCCATAACAGACTTGGCCAGATAGCCAAAAATCCAGACCGTGATGACCAGATAAAACACACCGATCATAAATGGCGTTAATACCGACAACCAACCTACCGTGCGCCAGGCAGGATTACGACCTATCTCTGTATAAGCACCCAGGGGATTTTGTCTGGTATGACGTCCCAGGCTCATTTCTGCCAGCATCACCGGCAAACAGATAAAAAATACGAAAATGGCATACATTATCAGAAAGGCCGCGCCACCGTTTTTACTGGCCATGACCGGGAAAGCAACAAGGTTGCCAATACCGACTGCCGAGCCTGCCGCTGCCAGGACGAAGCCCAGGCTGGAACTGAATTCTTCACGCTTCATTACTTGGTGAACTCCCTGGAGTTTATCATTATGGTTTTCTTCCCCAGCGCCGATGTTAACAGCCAAGTAACAAAATGTCTTTGTAGCAAACGTATTTATTCCACCACTTGCCGACGTGCGCTTTTTACCAGTGGATGGGTTGTCCCTGCCAGTCAATAAAGATCGCCTCGCGCTGTTGTCTGGGCTTTTGCAACTCAGACAACAGGTATTGTGCCGCCTGGTAAGCAGAAAGACGTTGGTCGCGCGGAGTGCCGCCTTTGAAGGGACGCGACAGTGGGGTGTCCACTGTCCCAGGGTGGTAACACATTAGCTGCACACCTGGTACACGCCGCGCATATTCTACCTGCGCCGTTTTTACCAGCATATTCAAGGCGGCCTTTGAAGCCCGGTAACCATACCAGCCTCCTAAGCGGTTATCTTCAATGCTGCCCACCCGGGCACTCAGAAACGCCAGACGGGCATCCTGGTGGGGCTCAAACAAGCCAACCAAGTGCTTAAGCCACAAAGCGGGAAGAATACTGTTCACTTCAAAGTAACGTTGTAAGTGCTGCGCTTGCAGATCCTCCAGACGTTTCTCGGGCATCATTGTCGATTCATAAAGCACACCAATATGACAGATAACCCATTTGAATCGCCAGCCCTGTTCTAGCATAGTCTGACAACAGCTTGCGATGGTACTGTCATTCTGTTCTGACAATAACATCGACTCACACGAAGCCGAACAAGGACGGCGACTAATACAAAACACCCGCTTGCCCGAAGCAACAAGCAGCTCCGTTAGTGCGCTGCCAATACCGCCACTGGCACCAATAACCAATACAGCATCTGTATCCATAACCAAGCTTTTCCTTAAAACAGGCTAATAGCGTAAATACGGCGATAAAGATCACTTGAAGCAGAAGGCACATGTACCCACATTATATGGTCAGCGCCGGAGTTCGCTTCGGTACAATCGACAGAGGTGAAAAAGATGGCAAAGAATATTCAACAAGCCACGTTGGCCGGTGGTTGTTTCTGGTGTATTGAGTCGGCATTTAACTCACTAAACGGCATAGAGTCAGCATTTTCTGGATACGCAGGTGGGCATCTGGATAATCCCAGCTACAAAGCGGTATGCGAAGGCACCACCGGGCACGCAGAAGTAGTACGAGTGAATTTTGATGCGGAGCAAATCAGTTATCGCGAAGTGCTGGAGATCTTTTTCGCCCTGCATGATCCCACCCAGCTTAACCGCCAGGGCAATGATATTGGCCCGCAGTACCGCAGTGCGGTGTTCTATCATGATGAGCTGCAAAAACAGCAGGCCGAACAGTTAATTGGCGAGCTAGCTGAACAGCAGGTCTGGCCGGACCCGATAGTGACTGAGGTGACGGCACTGAATAACTACTATCAGGCGGAAGACTATCATCAAGATTATTTTCGTAATAACCCGCAGAATCAATATTGCAATGTAGTGGTGGCACCCAAGCTCGCCAAATTCAGGCAGAAATTTGCCAGCCGCCTGAAGAGCTAAGCCCTAGAACACCTGCTTCAGGTCAAAGCTGAAGCAGGTCCCTTTGCCTAGTTCACTTTTTACCCTGAGATCGGACTCCAACAAGGCCATCAGCTTTTTACTGATGGCCAGGCCAAGACCTGCATGCAAGGATTTGTCCTCGCGGCTATTGCTGGCCCGGTAGCGAGCATCAAAAATATAGGCTAGCTCATTGCGTCCAATGCCCACGCCGGTATCTTCCACTTCCACCCTGACGCTATCTTTGCCTAACAACATGCGAATAATCACCCGTCCCCCTTTGGGGGTATGGCGTAAGGCATTCTCCAATAAGTTGGTCAGTACCCTTTCCAGTTTGGCAATATCAGCAAACACCTGATACTGACACTGCCCAGGGACTATCTCCAGCTTCACCCCTTTATCATTGGCTTTAAGAGAGAACTTCGCCACCACATCATACAGCAACTCGCCAAGGGGAAAGGCCTCCTGATTCAGGGTCACTTGCCCGCCTTCCAGGTAGGCCAGTTCAAAGATCTGATCGATCAGGCGTTTAAGATTACGGGCATTTTTCAGGGATATTTCAACAAAGCGCCGCCGCTCCTCCGAGCTAAGGTGTTGATCATTCAACGCCAGGGTCTCGATATAGCCCTGCAAATTCGCCAGCGGTGTGCGCAGATCATGGGATAGGTCTGCCAGCAGGGTCCTGCGTTGCTGGTCTAATTGCTGCAGTTGCTCAAACTGTGAGTTGATTTGGGTCGTCATTTGCTTAAAGGCACAACCTAACTGATGGACTTCGTTGTGGCTGGTTGCACACCAATTATCCGCTGCCGGCAACCTCTGATTGCTGCGAAAGGCTTGCATGGAACGGGTCAGCCGCAACAACGGGCGGGTAATAAACCTAAACAGTCCCAACAACACCACTAATAAAAAGGCCAGAGCTAATGACGCCCATAATGCAATGGTTTGTAATCCATGGCTGTCTCTGACTTTGGCAAATACCGAGTCATAAGCTTCACCACCGATAATCATATAAAGATACCCTTGCAACTGGTCGGCATGTTTGACCGCCGCCGCCGAGAATATTTTGCGACCATTGGGGTTACGCGGGTCATCCCCTAGCACGGGCACCGTATCTGGGTGCTCAATCAACTGCAATATGGGCGCCAGGTTCACAGACTGACGGCGAATTTTCTGAGGCTCTGCCGAGTAGGTGAGGATCCTGCCCTGGGGGTCCAGGTAGTAAAACTCGAAGCTCGGCCCCAGCACCATCAAGGTATGGAACAAATTCTCCAGCCCCTGATAATCATATACACCCTGTGCCAACAAGGGGTTGTCATGTACAAGATGCGCGGCTAAATCTATGTGCAGCCGCTGCTCGGCCTCCAGCGTGGTCCGCTGGTGTAATTCACTACTCCACCAGTAAAACACCCACAGCATCAAAACAAATACCAACACCAGCGACAATGCCAGGCGCTGATACAAAGACAGGTTCATCACAATACGCCCTGTGGATTGAGCTTATAGCCAACGCCCCAGACGGTTTCTATCACTTTGGGGTGATTGGGGTTCTGCTCCACCTTATTGCGCAATCTGTTGATGTGCGAATTCACCGTGTGCTCATAGCCACTGTGATGGTAACCCCACACCGATTCCAACAACTGGCTGCGACTGAATACCTGATTAGGGTGACGAGCAAGATAATGCAGCAGTTCAAACTCGGTGGCGGTTAAGTCCAAGTGTAATGAACCAAGGCTGGCTATGTGTTGCAACTGGTCGATACAGAGTCGCCCCAGTGTTAACTGGGCATCATCGCTATCGTTATGCTTGCGCTGCTGAATCAACGCCGCCTTGCGCAGTTGAGCCCGAACTCTGGCCTGTAATTCCCGAACACTAAAGGGCTTGGTCATATAATCATCTGCCCCCAACTCCAAACCAAGCACCCTATCCATTTCCGCGTCTTTGGCAGTTAACATCAAAATAGCCTGAGCAGGCCTTGCCTGGCGAACCTGCCGACAGATATCCAGGCCGCTGATATCTGGCAGCATCAGATCCAAAAGCACCAGGTCAAATTCACCAGACAATGCCGCAGATAACGCATCTCTTCCCTGATCAAAGTGTTGCGTGTGGATACCGGCTTCCAGCAGATTAACCCGCACCAGCTCAGCGATATCTGCATCATCTTCTACAAGCAACACCCTTTGGCCCATTTTGCTTTTCCTCTCTATTGCGTGCGGGTGATACGGATCCTGGCGACAGGATTGTCGAAACGTTGCTCCTGGGTTAGCGCCGACGTAGCCAAGCCATCATCCACTGAAACGATACCGGGATGCATAGTCACCATGTTCCTGGCATCATCACGCACCTCACTGAAGCCTTCACCGCCTACGGCGCCAATCGACGCCATATCTTCAGTATTGGCTTCGGTACCGGCATCGTAAGCGTTAGTAAACAAAGTCCAGCTTTCTCCCACCATCAGTCCAGCCAGTCCCTGCGCATTGAGACCGGTAAAGGCATCATTTGATTTCCCCAACATGGCAGCAACGGATAAGTAAGCGTTGGTGACATCCTCAATATTGATGGTGATGGTCTGAGCATTTCCCGGCATGGTCAGCCCTTCCCCTGAAGCACTGGCCATAGCCATATCAAGTACCAGTAAGTCTTCGTTGTCACCGCTTTCAGCAACCTTTTCCAGTGCCACAGAAGCGGGCTGCCCTATTTCCCATAAGGTACCTTCGCTATGCAATATCAGAGTAATAGGTGAAAGCGGTTGCCCCTGAGTCAGGTTATCCACCGTGACCTCATAGCTGACCATCAGCGGTTCCGGCTCGGGTTCGGGCATTGGTGTCATTGCAGTGTTATTGTCATTACCATCGAAGCAGCCCGACAAACTTGCCGCACAAACCCAAAGGCATAACATTGGTTTATTATTCAAAACGTTCATAAACCACTCCTTAATTCACCGTTACAGTGACTTTGGCAACCGGGTTTAACCACCGATGACGGCTACTGTCCAGATCGCTGCTACCGCCCTGCATATCCGCATCACCGATACTGCCGCGATGAATATGTACTACAGGGTTGTTCTCTGTGGTGGTGACGCCAGAGCCATTCTGTCCCACTTCTGCGTCGAAAAATGGCAACACGGGTAAGCCCGGTACACCAGGTGCGCCGCTGCCGCGGATTTCATCATTGGCTTCAGTGCCAGCATCATAGCCCTGCAAATAGAATTCATAGCTGCCAGCTTCGGTGGGAATTTCCCAGCTGTTTAAGCCAACAAATCCGTCGTTGGTGGGAACCATCATGCCGGTGACAGATAACCAGGTATTGCCCTCACTGGTAGACAGACTGGTCATAACGGTCATACCAGGAGACATAGGCCCCTGCGCTGGGTTTTCAACGCTGTCTGCGCCCATGGCGCTGGCCATTTCCGCCAGACCGGCAATATTGCCGCCTTCGGCCATCGCCTGCAGCTCAGGACTTGCCGCTTCTCCGAGCTTAAACAAATACATGTCCTGGTTATGTGCACTGATAAAAAGAGGAGCAAAATAAACGCCGTGACTGATATTCTGTATTTGGATATCCAGGTCGGCAGCTTGGGCTGTGCTGGCAAGGACTGACATGCCAGCTAATGCAACTAGGGTATATTTCATAGCTTTTCCTTAATTGAACAGAGTCAGGGAAAAGCATCGGGGAGAATTATCGCAAAAGTATCACAAGACCTTCACAATTTCCTAAAGCTCGCTTAGCCTGCGATGCAGGTCTGGTTTCGACCATTCTGTTTGGCCTGGTACAATGCGGTGTCAGCTCGTTGCAGCATTTGCTCAGAATCCTGACAGTCTTGCTGTTCTGCTAACCCGATACTGGCCGTGACACTGAGTTCAGGAGCCAGCGCTGAATAGTCCAAAGCCTGTATTGCCAGGCGCAATCTTTCAGCAAGCTTATGAGCAGCATGCAAATCAGTGTTGGGTAATAAAACCGCAAATTCCTCGCCACCCCAACGGGCAACCAGGTCGGCATCCCTGCTTAGTAAGCGCAAACATTCAGCAACTCGTTGCAAAACAACATCTCCAACAGCATGTGACCAGTTGTCATTAATGCGCTTGAAGTGATCTAAATCCAACAGTAACAAGCAGAATGGGTTAGCCTGACGGACGGCGCGGGAAAATTCTCTGTGCAAGGCTTCATCAAATGCTCTGCGGTTAGCCAGGCCAGTGAGAGCATCTTGTCGTGCCTGCAATTCATAGGCTTCAGCTTGCAAACGTATCTGCTCGAGCAACTGGGACTTTTCTTCATCAGCCCGTTTCAGAGATTCGGTTTGCCACCTCAGCGCTTGCGTCTGTTCCTGAACCTGCTCCTCAAGACGTTTTGCGCTGCGCTGTAACGCCAGCAAACGCAATTTGATTAGCAACACCAGAAACATCACAAACAGTAACCCAACCCCCACAGCAAATCCGGGATGCTGCCAAAAACGCGGAGGAATCTTAAAACGCAACTGCGCCACCTCGCCCCCCCAATCACCGCTGGGGTAACTGGCCATCACCTCAAAGCGGTATTCACCCGGGGGTAGACTGGTATATTCGGAGTTGTTATGAGTACCACGGTACACCCATCCTTTATCAAAGCCTTGTAAACGGGTTCGATAAAGGATGCGCGCAGGAACAACATACCCCAGTCCGGCAAACTGAAATTCAATGCGGCTGGCCCCAGCAGAGAGTGTCAGATTAGCCGCAGGATGCAGCGCTTGCCCATCGACCAACATCTGTTCAATCACCACAGGTAAACGAACATCGCCAAATTGCTGTAACCTGGCGGGCTGAACCACCGCAACACCTTTCGAGGTGGCTACCCAAATCCGTCCGTTTTCGGCCAGCGCCATGGCTGGATTGGAACCGCCATTGGCTTGAGCACTCACCATGCCATCGGACTCGGAAAACAGGCTGAACTCAACCTGCCCCCCTTCACCATCCAGTAATCTGTTGGCCTGGTTGGCGCTGATTCTCAGTACGCCGCGGTTACTACTTAACCAGAAATTGCCTTGTTGGTCTTCGCGAACCTGAAAATATTTATCAAAGGGCATGCCTTTATCGCGTCCCAACAACGCCAGTTGCTCATCCTCGTAGCGGTAACGTATCAGTCCCCTGTCGGTGGCTAACCACAACGCCTGGCCATCAGTTTGTTCAAAAAAACCAAAGACAAACTGGGCACCATCCAGATGTGAAATGGATAAGGCCCGCAGACGCCCGTCCTGCCAACGGGCCACCCCTGAAGACGTGCCAATCCAGATGCCAGACCTTGTACTTTCAAATAAGGAAACGCTAAAGTTGCTGGGTAAACCATCTTGTACTTGCAGAGCGCTAATACGGCCTTGGTCAATACGATTCACCCCTAACGAGGTCGCCAGCCACAGACTGCCATCAGCCGCCGGTAATATCGCCCTGATTTCATTAGACAGCAGGCCCGTGTCCCGGTCATAGCAGGTCACCTCCTGATTGTCCCGCCAGTGGATTAATCCATGCGTAAAAGTACCGACCCAAATGCCCCCTTCCCTGGCATGCGCCAGACTGAGGATGGTCTGCTTGATCCGTTGCCCTGGCAGATGGGTTATTTGCCCTTTCTCAAGCAAATTTACCCCTTTACTGGTGCCGACCCACACCCGTTCAGCCTCATCCGTTAACAATGTGCGGACAAAGTCGTCGCTCAGCCCCTGCTCGGTGGTAAAGGTACGAAATGCTGCATCGCGCAGCCGGAAAAGCCCCCCATTGGTGCCAAGCCAGACACTTTGCTCCTTGTCCTTGTAAATGGCAGTAATACGACCATTGGGCAGTCCATCTTCCTGACCAAGATGTTCAAGGCCATATGGCCCTAATCGATAGAGTCCCCGGCCAATCGTACCCAGCCATAATGCTGTGTCATCAACCAGGAGTTTGGAAATAGGCAGATTAGCCAGCTCATTGTCCAGCAACTGGAATTGTTGACCATGAAGTCTGAAGGCTCCTTGTTCCGTTCCAGCCAGTAAGCCGTCACTTGGATGCCAAGCCAAACTGAATACCGGACCCGAGGGCAAGCCCCGAAATTCGGTAACAGGGCTGACCTTATCATCCTCGATAACAAAGAGACCCTGAGCCGTAGCCACCCAAATGCGCCCCAGGGGATCTTCAAGCAGATCAAACACGCTTTCATCTTGCAGACCATTTAGCATGTTAAAGACCTGTCGCTTGCCATGCCGATCGTCACGCATCACACCGGAACCGTCCGTCCCAATCCATAAACGCGCCTGACTGTCACATAACAACGCCCTGACCAGCACCGGCGCTGAAGGCAGGCCTGACCAACGCCCTTTACTGGTAAAACTGATGCCGCCACGAGCCCCCGCAACCAGCAAGTTACCCTGACAGTCTTCAGCCAGGGTAAATACCCCATCATCCGGCAACTGTGTCAGCTCACCACGACCAAATACCTGAAAATCCCGGCCATTGTAGCGTGCCACGCCTTCCCAGGTGGCAAACCATAGGTAGCCGTCATCGGTTTGCATAATACTGTTGATAGTGTTGTGCGGAAGACCATCTCTGGTGGTCCAGCTTTCACGGAAATAATCCTGCAGACGGCCATCCGTCGCAGCAGCAGAAGGGCATAATGATAGCGGCAGCAGAAGCCACAAAAGGCAGTAACTAACTGTTGATCTTAAGCTCAAGATACATCCAACAATAAAGCAATTGGGCTCAGCCTGAGCCTGGAGGCTGGCAACCTCCAGTTGTGCCAACATCGATCAAATTGGCTGCGGAAAATGCCTGAAATTCATCCAATTGTCAATATTATTGAGTCAGAAGTGCCTCACATTGGCTGCTTTCATTCTAATAGAGCAAGCTGTACAAACGTCGGCGGTAACGACTGGCCAGTGGATCACCAGCAGGTAAAGCATTGAGACTGTCCAGCATCACTTTCTTGGCATCGGCAAAAGCCAAGTCTTTTTGCAGCACCGCCAGCAACAATTCCAGCGCTTCTTCCACTCTGCCAGCTTGCTGCAACTGTACCGCCAGTTTTACCTTCAGGGCCAGATCATCCGGAGCCTGTGCCAATGCATCCTGCAGCGCCTTAATTTCAGGGGTATCCGCTGCTTGTTCTGCCAGTTCCAGCCTGCCTTTAAGGCTTTGATACTGCGCATCCTGGTCAACCATAGTGATGCTGTCCAGCAGCTCCCTGGCTTGCGGTAAACGTCCTAAGTCAAGATAGGCTTCGACCAGCACCAGTTTGATATCAGCGCGCTGGCTATCAAGATCCAGGGCTTGTTTAGCCAGGGTAAAAGCCTGCTGAGCGTCCCCGTCGGCCAGACTTTGGCGGGCTTGCTCCAGCAGGTTATCGGCTGGACTGGGCAGATGTTTTTCCAGCAAAGTGCGAATTTCGCTTTCACTTTGCAAACCAGCAAAACCATCGATGGGCTGCCCGTCTTTCACCAGAATCACCGTTGGCAGACTGCGCACACCAAATTGCATCGCTATTTGTTGCTGCTCATCACAATTCACTTTGGCCAGGATAAGATCACTGGCATATTCACCGGCCAGTTTTTCCAAAATTGGCATCAGGTTCTTGCAGGGCTCGCACCAGTCAGCCCAAAAGTCCACCATGACCAACTTCTGTTGGGACGCTTCCAGCATTACCTGCTGGAAATTATTCAGATCTATGTTGACGATATTTTCCACGAATTCTTCCATTTAGACTGCATTGAGCAATTGTTGAGATTATCGGGTCAAAACCGCGATTTACAAGACAAGGGCACCCAGATAAGAACCCCAAGGGCCAGTTGGCCCTTGGTCAGCGTGCTTGTAATCTTTTTCCTTCCCCCAGAACATGAGGAAAATGGCTGGCCGGCAGATAGTCAGCCAACGCCAACATGGCCTCACCTAACTGCTTGTAATTTCCGGCACTGAGATTGATATGCGCCATCTTGCGTTTTACTCTGACGCTCTTGCCGTACCAATGCAAATGGCTGCCGGGTACTTTCAACAATTCCAGATCCAGACCATCGTAGCCAATCACATTGATCATGACATTAGCTCCTCTGGCTTGCGTATCACCCAAAGGCAAACCGCACACGGCACGCAGATGATTTTCAAACTGACAGGTATCAGCACCCTGCATGCTCCAGTGCCCTGAATTATGTACCCTGGGCGCGATTTCATTGACCAGCAGTTGGTCGCCCACCTGAAAAAACTCTACAGCCAGCACACCAACGTAGTCTAAGCCTTCTGCCAAGCGGCTAAAGATATCCTGTGCCTGCCCGGTTAGGGCGTCACTGCAATCAGGTGCAGGAGCCAGTGACACATGTAATTGCCCCTGGTGATGCAGATTTTCAGCCAATGGATAGAACTTTAGCTGGCCATCTTTACTGCGCATGCCCACCAGCGACAGTTCACGTTCAAACTGCTGCATCTGTTCAACCACCAACGGCACCTTTTTCAAATCCAGTGCAGCCAGGGTCTGCTTCAGTGCGGGCAAGTCTTCACGCTCAGCCAAACGCCACTGACCATAACCATCGTACCCATCGCGACTGGCCTTGAGGATAAGTTTATCCCCCAGTGCATCCACCGCCTGGTCTAATTGCTCGACATTATCAACAATACGATGGGCACAATTGGGTATGGCAAGACGTTCGAGTAAACGTTTTTCCCTGACCCGGTCAGCACCGGTTAAGATGGCTTCCTTTCCCGGCAACAATTTACCGGTCAAACGTGCCTGTTCCAGCAATGCCTCAGGAATATGTTCAAACTCCACCGAAATGGCATCGGCAGCGTCAAGGGCCTCAGCAAGAGACAGTGGCAGTTTGTCTTTAGTAACAGGATTCACCACGTCTTCATTACTGACATCCACCGCCTGCACATCAATGCCCAGTGGGGCACCGGCCAGATACATCATTCTGGCTAATTGCCCGGCCCCGAAGATCAATACCTTCATTCAGGCAGCTCCAATTCCTGGTTAGCCAGGACTTTATCGGTTTGGGCCTGACGAAATGCCTTAATACGGTCGGCCAGGCTTTTATCGCTGATCCCCAGAATCTGAGCAGCCAGCAAACCGGCATTCGCCGCTCCGGCTTCACCTATTGCCAAAGTGCCTACGGCCACGCCTTTAGGCATTTGCACTATCGAATACAAGGAGTCCACGCCACTAAGGGCTTTGGATTTAACCGGTACACCCAGCACAGGCAGGTGTGTGTGGGCGGCGATCATACCTGGCAAATGAGCAGCGCCACCAGCCCCGGCAATAATCACTTCTATCCCATTATCGGCCGCTGTATGGGCAAACTCACTCAAAAGATCCGGGGTACGATGTGCAGACACCACCCTGGCGCTGTACTCAACCCCAAGTTCTTTCAACATCAGGGCAGCCTGCTGCATGGTGGGCCAATCAGACTGTGAACCCATCACAATGGCAACTTTAGGCATTGTAGCTCCTCAAATATCGGCAAAAATGCAAACCAGAGAGACTGCTTACAATTCCCCTGGTACAACAGATGCGCGATTGTACATTAATCTGCCGTCCAGCCAAAGTGTCGAGGATGGCTTACCGCAACTGGTCTTGCCGCACGGGTCGGTTTATCGAAAAGCATGGTTATGACTACTTGAAAATCAACCTGTTAAGTCATAAATATAGTCGCTGTCATCTGAACTTAAGCGCTTTTACTGGCAGCCTGAGCATGAATAGCTGACAATGGTATTGGGACGCAGACCAGCCCCCTATAACGAGTAAAGGAGTCACGCCCCATGAGTGCACTGAAAGACTTTTTCAAGCTAGAGTCGGCCAGCGGAATCTTATTGATGATTGCCGCCGCTCTGGCCCTGATTGTGGCTAACTCGCCGCTCTCTGGATTGTACAACTCTTTTCTGAATATTCCGGTGGCCGTGCAGGTGGGTAAACTGGAGATTGCCAAACCGCTGCTACTGTGGATCAACGACGGCTTTATGGCCATCTTCTTCTTTTTGGTTGGACTGGAACTTAAACGGGAGATCCGCTCTGGTCAGTTGTCTAAACCCGACAACATTATGTTGCCGGCCATTGGCGCTGTTGGTGGAATGGTAATACCGGCCGCCATCTACGTGTTTTTCACTATTGGTGACAGTCATGCCTTGTCAGGCTGGGCGATACCGGCCGCAACGGATATTGCCTTTGCACTGGGAGTGCTGGCCCTTCTTGGCAGCCGTATTCCGACCAGTTTGAAGGTATTTTTAGTCTCACTGGCGATTATCGACGACATTGGTGCCATTCTGATCATTGCCCTGTTCTACACCAATCATATATCCACCGGTCCTCTTATAGTTGCAGGACTTTGCCTGTTTGTGTTGTGGTGTATGAACAAACGTAATATCACTGAAATTGCGTCTTACGTGCTTATTGGTGTGGTACTTTGGATAGCCATGCTCAAGTCCGGTGTACACGCCACATTGGCAGGAGTGCTACTGGCCTTTTTCATCCCAATGTACGACAAGAAAAAGGCCGGCTATCTACCAGTGCAGGAACTGGAGCACAGCCTGCACCCGGCAGTAGCGTACGTGATACTGCCACTGTTTGCCTTTGCCAATGCCGGAATCGATTTTTCCGAAATGGGGCTGGAATCCATTACACATCCTGTCACCCTGGGCGTGTTACTTGGCTTGTTTGTTGGTAAGCAGATTGGCGTATTTGGCTTCTGTTATGCCGCAATTAAACTGCGTTTAGTAAAACTGCCCAGCGACATCAACCTGATGCAGTTATATGGTACAGCTTTGCTATGTGGCGTAGGTTTTACCATGAGTCTGTTTATCGGCTCCCTGGCATTTGAGGAAACCGGCGTACGAATGGCCTTTGATGAGCGGGTGGGCATCTTGGCCGGTTCTCTGTTGTCTGCCGTGGCTGGTTATCTGGTTTTGCGCCGATGTTGCAAAGACAAAGACGTTGCCTGATTGCGGTGCCTGGCCCAATAGGCCAGGCCCAGTATATATAGCAAGATAACCAGGGCGCCAAACAACTGTATTTTCAACCACTGAGCGTTATACAACATTCCCAGCACCATTAGTAAAATGAAGTGCAGCAGGATGTAGCGCGAAGTGCCAAGTCGTGATGCGTCCAGATTGAGGTTCTCGGCGTATAAACGAATCAACGAATCCAGGGAGTTGATCAGAAACAGGATGCCAAGGGCGAGCATCACCGCAACAGCCAAAGTGGAGAGCGACAGGTTCTGCACCTGAAAGTGATAAAGCAGCGAAAACCACAAGGCAATCGGAATAGATGGCAGCAACAATAGCACCAGCAACAAACGCCAGGGCTTAATGCCATTAAGGAAACGGGCCATAAACTGGCCAATCATGATGCTCCAGGAGAACCACCAGAGCAAATAGAACTCATGCTGATCATCCAATGGCATCAGTAACAGAGGCATAACTCTGAAGTAGTCAGCCAGTTCGCCAAGATAACCCATGTATTGTTGCCATTGCACCCCGGCATCCCAATACAACAGCACAATAGCGCCAAGCAGCGCCCACAAACTGGCGCGACTCAGCCAGGTCAGCCAACGCAAATGCAGGCTGGAGACAATGGCGCATAGCAAAACGACGGCCAGCAATAGATTGGCTGCGACATGGGCATAGGGTTTGTCTTGTAGCGCAGGTAGGTACCAGGGCAAATTCACCATAAATAAATGCAGAGTAAAGGCACAGGTACCAATAATCACCAGGCTATTCAAGCGGTTAACCCAGACAAGACGAAAAAATCCAAGACGTGGCTCAAGCAAACAGAAATACAGGGAGCTGACAAAGTACAAGGCCCAGTTCAAACAGCCCCACATGGCAAACTCCATCGCCAACGGGTTAGTCAGGCTGTACTGTGGAAATTTGCCGGTATCCGCATAACGGGGAAATTCGGTCAGTGGCAACATCACCAGTCCGATGTCCAGACTGGTGGTAAAGAGGATCGCCACAAAACTCCATAAGCCAACCGGATGCGTGCCAATGCAAGGTTTGTCGGCATAAAACCAAAGCATGACCAGAGCCAGCACAGCGGTCAGTCCCAAACCCACCAGCAACAGATACATCGCTAGTTCCTGGCTTGGTGCTTTTCCAGCATCAGATGGATAAACGCCTTGCAATTATGCAGTGCCAGGTCGAAGGCTTGTCCATCGGAGCCACTCAGCGCGGCGCGTAACCAGTAGCCGTCAATCATCGCTGCCGTCATGGCTGCGACATTGCGCACCTGAGAGGCATCGATTAAAGATCTGAACGAATACCTAAGATTGGCCTCCAGCCGAGCTGCGTTGATACGTTGTAAACGCATCAGATCTTCACTGTGCATGGACTGCGCCCAGAACGCTAACCAGGTTTTGGCTGCCCGCTCTGAGCGTTGTAAGCGGGTGAAGTTCGCCTCGACTATCATCATCAACCGGTCAACCGGACTGGGTTGGCCATGAATCTGTGCCAGTAAATCCTGTTTAAGCTGCTCCAGCAGAAATCGCACCGTGGCTTCCAATAAAGCCTGTTTGCCACCAAAATAGTGGCTGATAATCCCGGACGATACGCCAGCCAGACGGCTAATAGTACTGATGGTGGTGCCTTGCAAACCAAATTTTTCGACCGATTCCAGGGTCGCGTCGATCAATTGCTGCCGACGTACTTCTTCCATTCCAACTTTGGGCATAAGTTCTTTTTGCCAGTTTTTTCCTCAGCTTACCTATGATTGAACGGTTCAGACAATCCCGGCGAAGAACTTCTATCGCTTAACCGCGCAATAATTAAACAGAAGTTTTATTTTAATTAAACGTTCAATTAACATTAATCCAATTGTCATATTGGCTTCCCATAATTTTCGCGCTTCAAGCACAACCTCAACAAACAAAATTAGGGATTACCAATAATGCGCACTCCATCTTTGAGCCTGATCAGTCTGGCTGTACTTGGCGGCCTGTCTGCTCAGGTTGCCGCCGACGATGCAGCCCAGACCATGATAGAAGAAGTATCTGTGGTTGGTAAGAAAATTTCTTATGCCAACAACCTGGTCGATGCGTCAATGATTCAACAGCAGGCCCCCGCCACCAGCGTGCTGGCGGTAATTGATAACCTGCCGGGCATCAGCATTAATGAAGGCGATGCATTTGGTGGTGACGACTGGTCTACCAGCATCACTATGCGTGGCTTTGCCAGTACTGGTAGTCAACAGCAATTGGGTATGACCATAGACGGTTTACCAAACGGTGGCTCCACTTATGGTGGTGGCTCAAAGCCCAACCGTTATATGGATGCCGAGAACATGGCGACGGTTGAAGTGGCACAGGGCACATCTGATATTTCTTCTGCGTCACTTGACGCCTTAGGCGGTACATTCAACTTCGTCAGTCGCGACCCGGCTCGTCGTCAGGGTACCACCTTTGCCTACAGCAACGGCGACCACGACGCCAGCCGCTATTTTGTCCGTCATGACAGTGGTGAAATCTTTGACAATACTTATGCCTATGTCAGCTACTCAAGCACCTCTAACAGCCGCTGGATTGGCGAAGGCTCAAATGGCGGTGCCGAGCGTAGCCACTTTGAAACCAAGTTTGTCTCAGACTGGGGCAACCTGAGTGTAACAGGCCGTTTGTCCTACGATGATGTGGAAGAAGACAACTACAATGCCATCAGTAAGGCCCAATTCGCACAAAACCCGGACTGGGATCAGTTAACCTGGAACTGGACTGGTATTCCTCATTATGACCAGATGTTTGCCGAAGGCTGGTCGACTCTGCGCGAGAACACCTTTGCCTACCTGCGTTTTGACTACAACCTGTCGGCGACCAGCAACTTCAGTATGACGCCTTACTATCACAAGATGAAAGGTCGCGGTGACTGGATCCCGCCTTACCTGAATATCGTAGTAGACAAAGATGGTAACCCGACCAACAAGGGTGGCACCAACACCCAATATGGCTTTACCGATCAACAAGGTAACCCATTAACACCGGCTGCGGGCTGCACCGCCAACTATAGCTGGCCTTGGGATTCCGGTGCAGCTTTACATCCATCCTGCTACCCGGATGACGCCATTCCGGTGATGTCTTATCGTCATACTCATTATGCCAAGGACCGTACTGGTACTGTGGGTAAATATCAGCTAACTCTGGACAACCATGATCTATTGGCAGGCTTCTGGTTTGAAAGATCTGATCGTGATGAATCCCGCGACTGGCACAAAGTCATAGATGCCAAGGTTTATCATCATTTTGATAAGACCCCATACTGGATTCAATACGACAATAATTACGTTACTGATACCTTTAAATGGTACATCCAGGACACGATTAATTTCGACAAACTGACCCTGAACCTGGGTGTTCAGCAGTTCAATGTGGAAATCGAGAAGCATGACCGCTTTGCCAATACGCGCACAAAACTGGATAGTGATTCAGATGTACTGTTCAGCCTGGGTGGGGTATATCAGCTTACCGATGAACTGGAAGCCTTCGCAGGTTTCAGCCAGAATTTTTCTGCTATCAGCGATCAGGTGATGGAGAAAGCTGGTGTTGATGTGTCAGACCTGAATCCAGAAACCGCCGACAATATTGATCTGGGGTTACGCTACCGAGCCGATAACCTGAACTTGTCTGCCACCCTCTACCATATCGAGTTTGAAGACCGTATTGTCAATATCCCGCCGGGTGCCGCTATCGGCGGTATTGTGTACGATGAGGGCGATGGTACCTTTAGAAATGAAGGGGGTATTGAGTCACAGGGTCTGGAACTGAGTGCCACCTACCGCTTCGATGATCAGTGGAGCCTGTATGGTTCTTACACATTGAATCGTTCTGAGTACACAGAAACGGTGGAAACCACGACCACCAAACAAGTGGACGGTCAGACAGTCACCGAACGCAAAGTTCAGGTAGTGGCCGATACTGATGTCATCGATGCCGTAGAAGACATGCTGACCCTGAGCCTGGATTACTTCTCGGGTAACCTGCGTGGTGGCTTGTCCGCCAAATATACTGGTGGTCGCACCGGTGGCTATCTGGACATTCTGAACAATCCGCAGCAGCGCAACAAGGTAGACAGCTACACTCTGGTTGATCTGAACGTAGGTTATAACCTGGATGTGGGTATCAAAGGGATTTCCTCTGTGGATGTCGCCTTTGTCGTCACCAACCTGCTGGACAAACGCTATCTGGGTTCAGGCACCACCGACGGATTCACCTATTTTATTGGTGCACCGCGTACCGCGTCTCTGACGCTGACAGCAAACTTCTAAAGTCGTTGGGATTACCTTTGAGTGCGCCTTTATGGCGCACTTTTTTATTTACGGAGAGCACCAATGTACAAGCCCATATTGTTCTGCTTCACCTTACTGCTAAGTTGCCAGGTAAGCGCCGGGGCGCCGACAAAGATCCTGTTCGGCTCTTGTGCCAAACAGGACAAACCCATACCGATACTGAATGCCATCAATGCTGAGCAGGCCGACCTGTTTATGTTCCTGGGTGACAACATATATGGTGATACCGAAGACATGGCCCTACTTGCAGCCAAATATCAGCAGCTTGGCAATAATCCCGGATTTAAACAGCTACGCGCCAATACACCGCTAATCGCTATTTGGGATGACCATGACTATGGCGAAAACGATGCTGGGCGCGAGTACCCCATGAAAGAAGCCTCCCGGCGTATTATGCTGGACTTCTGGCAGGAGCCGATGGATTCCCCGCGCAGACGTCAATCAGACGGTATCTATACCTCCTACACCTATGGCCAGGGCCAGGGCCAACAGATAATACGCGTCATAATGCCGGATCTACGCTGGAACCGCGCGGCGCTTCCCCATGTTAGTGAGGGCGAATATGAAAGTAAGCGCAAACCAGCCAATATGGGCCCCTACCAGCAAAACCAGGAAAATAACGCCAGTATGCTGGGCGAGCATCAATGGCAATGGCTGGAACAGGAACTGAAGAAGCCCGCCGCCATACGCATTATTGCCTCCAGTCTGCAACTGCTGCCGCAATTTACCGGCTGGGAGGCCTGGGCAAATTTTCCTGCTGACCGCAATAGACTGCTGCGCTTAATCCGCACAGCAAAACTGAACGGCGTTATGATTGTTAGCGGTGATACTCATTGGGGAGAGCTGTCCCTGGTGGAACAGGGCCTGGATTACCCGCTGTGGGAAATTACCAGTTCAGGATTAACCGAAAAGTGGAAAGCCGTCAGCCCCAATCAACACCGCCAGGGCGACTTCACCCATGAGGTCAACTATGGGTTTCTTGAAATCGATTGGCAGGCCGATGATCCTGTTATCCATTTTGGCTTGCGGGATGTGAACGGTCAGCAGGTAATCGGCCGCACCATCAGGCTTTCTGCCATTAGTCCCTATTAACTCAGCGAGTTGCCGGCACTCTTATTGCTGTGCTTTTGCAAGCTATCCAGGGCGTCCTGACAATGTGCCAGGGCGGCTGGAAAGTCCATGCTTTCCATACTCTGCGCCAGGTCTTTTGCCGTTGTGGGTAACAATATCAACAGCTCTGCCCGCAAACTCTCAAAAGCCGATAGTGCATCAATATCGGCACCTTCAAGCAATGTTTCCAACGTTTTTAGCCCATCATATAACTGCGCGGGTTCAAGATGCTGACTTGCGCCTTGCTCTTGTGCGGAATCGGCCCATTTCGCCAGTAGCGGGTATAACTGCTCTAACTGCTGCTTTAAGCTGGTGACTAAGGCCGGATAATCACCTTCCAAATTCTTACGCAGCAGGGTCTCTAATTGACTGCAAATCTTGGCCAACGCATTAGCCCCCAGCATGGCCGTCATGCCTTTTAGACTGTGTATCAAATCAGCCGACTCAATGGCGCTGTCAGTTGGACGCTGCAGAGGAAGTTGCGCCACTAAATCAGGCGCTTCCTTCAGAAAGTTTCTTGCCGCGTTAGCATATATCTGCTGACTATTGCCCAGACGCCGTATGGCTGACTGGCTATCCAGCCTGATTGTTTCGTTGATAATGGGCGACGGCTGAGACTCAGGCTGGTGACTGCCCTGAACTAAATTTCGCTGTATGGTGGTAACCAGCTTATCCAGTTCAAAAGGTTTGCCGATGTGATCGTTCATACCGGCATTTAATGCATCTAGCCTGTCCGATTCCATCGCATTGGCGGTCATCGCCACGATAGGCAGGTCTGTCATCACCAGAGTCTGGCGAATTTCCCTTGCCGCCGTATAACCATCCATTTCCGGCATCTGGATATCCATCAACACCAGATCAATATCATCCCGACGAGCGGCCAAAATGTCCACGGCGTGCTGGCCATTGCCCGCTACCTGAATTTTGGCCCCTTCCAGTTCCAGCAGTTCAGTTGCAACCTGCTGATTGGTTGGATTGTCCTCCACCAGCAAAAGACTCACACCTTTAAGTCTGGGCACTCCGGCGGTGATTTGTGTGCCCAGCCTGGCCGTTTTCCCCATGGCATCAGCAACAGCATCCAATAACATGGACGGTGTCACAGGTTTGTGTAAATGGGCATGAATCATTCCATTGTCAGTTCGACCTCTTTGCTGAGTCAGTTCGTTGCCATGGGCTGTTACCATAATGATCAAAGGCAACTTGTCAGGTGGATACATGGCACCGATACATTCGCAGGTTTCCCAGCCATCCAGACCCGGCATGTCCCAATCCATCAGCAATAAGTCATAAGGCGCAGAATGGCCCCCTTTCGCCATTTGGCTGATGGCCTGATCGCCCTGAGAAACACTGTCAGCCCGCCAGCCGAAAGACGCCACCATCTTACATAACACTTCCCGGGCACTGGCATTATCGTCTACCACCAGCACTTTCAGGTCTTTTGGCAAATTATGTAAATCGCGTTCTTCGGCCAACGTACAAGGTAAGGAAAAAGAAAACTCGCTGCCTTTGCCAGCTTCACTTTCTACATGTAACTGCCCGCCCATTTGCTGCACCAGGCGCTGACTAATGGCCAGTCCCAGCCCGGAACCACCAAAACGCCTTGCTGTAGAGTTCTCAGCCTGGCGGAAGCCGTCAAAAATATGTGGAAGCTGTGCCTTGGCGATGCCGATACCTGTGTCTTTTACCCGAAATTCGAGTTGTAACTGCTCATCCTGGCGCTCAATAATTTTGAGGGACAATCTAACTTCCCCCTGCTGGGTGAACTTTACCGCGTTACCCGCCAGATTGATCAGAATCTGCTGCAAGCGCAAACCGTCTAGCACCACACGTTTAGGGATATCGGCGCAGATATCAAAGAGAATTTCCAGATTTTTATCGCCAATATCTGCTGAAGCAATTGCGCCAACCTCCACCAACATGGTGTCCAGATTACAGGGCTGTGGGTCCAGTTCCAGCTTGCCCGCTTCCACCCGGGAAAAATCCAAGATGTCATTGAGGATACTCAACAGCAGACGGCCAGCGGATTCGGCCTTCTTAACATAATCCAGTTGACGGGTTTCGAGCTGGCTTTTACCCAGCAGTTGTAGCAGCCCTAACACCGCGTTCATGGGTGTGCGAATTTCGTGGCTCATATTGGCTAAAAATGCCGACTTGGCACGGTTTGCACTGTCGGCCTCCAGTCTGGCGGCCTGCAGTTTTTGTTCATAGGTGCGCTGTACCGTCACATCCCGGTTGATCCCCACTACGCGCACCACTTCCCCGCGGTCATTCCACTCCATGGCGGCCGACGCCTGAACAATACGCACCTCACCGCTGGGCCGGATAATGCGAAATTCGGGATTAAAGGTGCCGTTGCCTGCCAACGCTTCAGTCAGGCTCTCTATGGCCATTTGCCGATCATCTTCGTGTAACACCTGATGCCAGGTCTTGTAATTCAGAACGTGGGACTTAGGCAATTGGTAGATACGATACATCTGCTCGTTCCATTCCAGACTATCGCTGGCCACATCCCAGTTCCACACCCCCAACTCTCCCACCTCTACGGCTTTAAGGAGATGCTCCTGCATATGCTGCAATTCTGCCCGCGCCGCGACCTGTTGGCTGATATCCGATGCCATCCCCAGATACCCAGTGATATTGCCTTTATCGTCGTACAAACAGGTAACAGAAAGCTGAACAGGAAACTGGCTGCCGTCCGCCCTGACGTAGGTCCATTCATGGACATTTGCCAGCCCCTTTTTTGATTTACAAATGAACACTTCGAAACCAGGTTCTATCTGCTCTCCCAGTTCGGCGGAGAATGTTCTGGCTCGCTCGGCAATTTCTTTTTCCAGATGAAAAATAGCCGGGGTATTTTTACCTATAATGTCCTTTGCCTTATACCCCAGCATTTTTTCCGCTGCCGGGTTAAACATCACAATCACACCCTTGGGGTCCGCAGCAATGACTGCATAGCCAGCCTGGCTGAGTACGGCTTGCTGTAGCCGGTGTATTTCGGTAATTTCAGCGGTCTGACTGGCAACCCGCTGTTCCAGCTCTTCATTTAATTTTTGTATCTGGCGCTCCACGGCTTTTTGTCGGCCAATATCCCGCATAATGGCCGCCACCCCGACAATTCCCCGACCTTCTTCTAACACAGGGGTAACAGAGACGGACAAATCCACCAAACTACCGTCTTTACGAAGGCGTACCGTGTCATAAGGCAATACCACTTTACCTTGTCTAATTTTTTCCAGAGTGCGGCGGGATTCATCCAACTTGTCTTCAGGCACAAGTAACTGCAAATAGTCTTTATCGAGCACTTCGTCTCGTTGAAATCCAAGAATACGTTCAGCGGCCAGGTTCCAATCTGTGACCTTGCCTTCCAGAGTGGCACTGACCACCGCATCCTGGCTGTTGGTGACAATGGCTGCCAATCGGCCTTGCTGGCGATGTAACTGCCGACGCTGTTGCAAGTTAAGCCAATAGAGCAATACAAAACCACCAATGACAGCCATACCGGCAAACATGCCGGCAAACAACTTGCCCGTGGCCAGCGACGCATCACGATTCACTGTAGTTTTCGCAAACAGCATACTGGCAAGTACGTTCTGTTCACTGTCCCCTGATCCTAACTGGATGGTTTTCTGCACCAGGAAAAAGCCTTCTCCTTCCCGAAATACGGTTTGCTGGCCGGAATCAACTTCACCGGCACTGAATTCATCAGACCAACGCCAAGGGCGGTCAAACTCAAATGCAAAACGTCGAGCGCTGTCAGGGTGAAGCAGAAAGTCCCCCCTGGCGTTGGTCAGATACAGGGTTTTACCTGAAGGTACATCTTCAGCCATCACAGTGAGTAAGCTGCTGGCGTCGATGTTTAATACCATCATGCCAAAAGGCTGGTTGTTGTGGTCCCAAACCGGGGTGGCAACTCTCAGGGTCGGCCGATAGGGTTCCTCAAGTTGGCCAAACTCACGATTAAGATTGATCTCAGACACATAAAGCTGGCCAGGCTTTAATCTCAAGGTGTGTTGAAAGTACTCGCGATGCCCCTTGCTTTGCAATTCTGATTCACCAACCACTTGCAGACCGTCCGGGGTTCTATTTACCCTCACCAACTCCCGACCGTTATCTGCCACACCAACATAACGAACTTGCAAGACCAGCGGGTGACTTTGCATAAAGCCGGTAAAAATCTGCGTCAGACGACGTTTCCATCTGTCGCTGGTACTGTCTTCCTGAATATCCAGACCATTATTTTGCGCCGCCCTGACCAAGCCCTGCACGGGTGGCACGGAAGCAAGAAACAAAGTATTGCGTTTATAGCCGTCAACCGATTCCTGTAACTGCTCGGCACGCAGATTAACCTGGCTATTGAGCTTGCTGATATTGTCAGCGATGGCGTTGTCCCGCTCTCTGTCAACGTTCCAGATAAACACCACAACCAGGCCTACCAGCAAGCTCAGAACCAGTATCACCCGACCGAGGTTTAACAGTTTTTTCATTCCCTATTTCCTTGATGCCATTCCCGTACAGCTTATACCAAATACCTGAAATCCTCTTTGCCTTGTGTTAAACAACCGGTTGAGATGCTTTGTTGAACGCTAAATAGCGCAATTGGCCTGAATAAGGTTGAAAACTCAGCCTGCTGTCCCAATCATTGCTCAACTTAACGATTTCCATATCCCGCAATCCTGCTCACTCCAACAGGAACAGCATGACTAAACAAAAAGCGTTACAAATCCAAGGACTGCGTAAGACCTATCGAGGCGGCGTTGAGGCCCTTAAAGGTATAGATCTGGAAGTTCAGGAGGGCGACTTTTTCGCCCTGCTTGGCCCAAATGGAGCCGGGAAATCCACCACCATCGGCATTATTGCCAGCCTGGTCAATAAATCCGCAGGCAAGGTCGCGGTGTTCAGCGATGATATGGATACAAACCTGGTTAAAGCTAAGTCTCATATTGGCTTAGTCCCCCAGGAATTTAACTTTAACCAATTTGAAACCCTGTTGCAGATAGTGTGCAACCAGGCCGGCTATTATGGTGTGCCGCGTCATGTGGCCGTGCAACGTGCGGAAAAGTATCTCAAGCAACTGGATCTGTGGGAAAAGCGCGATATGCCTGCACGCACTTTGTCTGGAGGCATGAAGCGCAGGTTAATGATTGCCCGAGCCTTGATGCACGAGCCTAAAGTGCTGATCCTGGATGAACCCACGGCCGGAGTAGATATTGAAATCCGTCGCTCCATGTGGACCTTTCTGCAGGACATAAACCGTCAGGGTATCACCATCATTCTCACCACCCATTATCTGGAAGAGGCGGAGATGCTGTGCCGCAATATCGCCATAATTGATAAAGGGCGTATTATCGAAAACACCAGCATGAAAGGGCTTCTGGCCAAATTGAATATTGAAACTTTTATTCTTGATTTGCCTGCCAATAGTCTCAAGCCCCACCTGGAAGGCTTTACCTTCCGCCAGGCAGATGACCATACGCTGGAAGTGGATGTCCCTAAGGCCACGGGGCTGAATGGCGTATTCAGTCAGCTCTCCGAGCAAGGCATTCAGGTACTGAGCATGCGCAACAAATCCAACCGACTGGAAGAATTGTTTGTGCGCCTGGTGGAAGATGGTCGTGCACAAAAGGTGACTCCCGGGGAGGCTCAACATGGCTAATTTGCAGTTTACCGCCCTGAAAACCTTGTGGCGCAAAGAATGCACGCGTTTCCTGCGCATCTGGGTACAAACCCTGGTGCCACCAGCTATTACCATGAGCTTGTACTTTGTGATATTTGGTAACCTGATAGGTAACCGCATCGGCCAGATGGGCGGCTTCAGTTATATGGAGTTTATCGTTCCCGGCCTGATCATGATGTCGGTGATCACCAATGCCTATGCCAATGTCTCCTCTTCGTTTTTTAGCGCTAAGTTCCAGCGCAATGTCGAGGAGTTGCTGGTTGCGCCTTTATCTAACTGGATTATCATTCTCGGTTTTATTGGTGGTGGCGTGGCACGCGCACTATTGGTTGGCTTGATTGTTACCCTGGTGTCATTATTTTTTGTGGATATTCAGATTCACCATCCAGTGATGCTGGTGACGACGCTGGTATTGACCGCCACCTTGTTTGCCGCAGCGGGGCTGGTGAATGCCGTGTATGCCAAAACCTTTGATGATATCAGTGTTATCCCCACCTTTGTGCTGACCCCCCTGACCTATCTGGGCGGGGTATTTTATTCACTCACCTTGTTGCCTGAATTCTGGCAGTGGGTTAGCAAGGCCAATCCGGTTGTGTATATGGTTAACGGTTTTCGCTATGGCTTTCTGGGCGTGTCCGATGTGGGCATTGGCACATCCCTGGCAGTATTAGTCGGATTTAACCTGGCGTTATTCGCCACCGCCTGGCATCTGATCAATAAAGGCGTGGGGATCCGCAGTTGATGGGTGAATCAAAAGTCGTTACCAGTAACCAGAGCGGGCCTCACGAGAAGCTGGAAGAGTTGGTCAGACGGCACCTGGCCAGCGACTCGCAAAAGCCTTTCAATCAACATACTCTGGATGCCTTTGCCGAGGCTCAGACCTGGCTGGATAACTGGCAGGGACCACTGATCCTGGATTCCTGCTGCGGGGTAGGTGAAAGCACGGCCGTAATTGCCAGCCTTTACCCCGAAGCCAAAGTCATTGGCATCGACAAATCGGCGCTGCGTACCGCCAAGCATGAACGCGGCTATGCGGTGGATCAAGACAACTACCTGGTGCTGCGCGCCGACCTCAATGATTTCTGGCGTTTAGCGCATCAGGCCGGCTGGCGCCTGCAAAGGCATTTTTTGCTCTACCCCAATCCCTGGCCCAAGTCGATGCATGTCAAAAGACGCTGGCACGGCGGCGCCTCCTTTGCCGATATTCTCAAACTGGGTGGCACCCTGACAGTGCGCAGTAACTGGCCTTTGTATATTGAAGAATTTGCCCTGGCCCTTGGCATTGCCGGTATCAAGGCCAATCCTGAGTGCTATCAGGCCGAACACCCGATGACCCCCTTTGAACGCAAGTACTGGGCCAGCGGCCAGCAAAGCTGGCAATTAGAGGTGGAGCTGCCCTGACGGCCTATAAACGAATGCAATACGGGGTTCGTAAGCCGCTTTCGTCCACCTCGGCACCGTGGCCAGGGCGGTCGCTTATCTGCATAAGCCCGCCATGTTGTTCTGCGTAATGCACCCCGCCCCGGATGGGGTCCTGCCGGAACTGATACGCGGTATCCAGGTCGATAAAATGGATATTGCCCCTGGCCAGAGCCAGATGGGCGGCCGCCGACACGCCAAGACGGCTTTCGGCAAAACAACCAATCATACATTTAAGTCCTGCGGCTTCGGCCACCGCACTTATCTTCAGAGCAGTAAAAATTCCCCCGGCCTTGCCTAGCTTGATATTCAGATAGTCGGCCGCGGCCATATGAGCCAGATTAAGCGCATCAATATGACTGAACAGGCTTTCATCGGCACAAACAGGAATGGATTGTCGCTGCCTGAGCTCTGCCAGTCCCCTCACATTCCAGGCCGCCAGCGGTTGTTCCACATAGTCCAGGTTAAGGCTTTGCATGGCGCGCAGGCTGGCCAGCGCGGTGGGCAGATCCCAGCCCTGATTGGCATCAATACGGATAGCAATATCAGCACCAGCCAGTTCCCGTACTGCCGCTACGTGCTCAACATCCTTAAGGCCATCGCGCCCCACCTTCAGCTTGATAGCAACAAATCCTGCCGCCAGCACTTCCTGCGCCTGCGCCAGAGTATCAGCCACGCTAGTCTGCAGTCCTATAGTCATATCGGTGCGCAATTCCCGCAATTGTCCACCCAAAAACTGGTATAGCGGCATACCGGCCGCCTTGGCGGCGATATCATAGAATGCCATATCAAAGGCAGAGACAAGTGAAGGCTCACCACAGGTTGCATTGAACAGCTCACCTACCCTGGATTCTATAGCCAGCGCATCCTGCCCCAGTAAAATCTCCGCCAGTTGTGTGGCTGCCAGATAGTTGCTTTGCTGACTGTCACCAGTAATAGCTGCGAAGGGGCTGGCTTCCCCCCAACCATAAATGCCGCTGTCGGTGGTCAGCTTCACCACCACATTGTGCGCAGCGGTGATAGTTCCGCGTGGGGTACTGATTGCATGACGAATCGGCACATCCAGATTGGCAATATCAACTTGTATGATTTTCATATATCCGGCTAGCTATAATAGTGGAACCCCAGCAGGTTCCAGTGCAGGCAAAACCACAACATGGCGAACCCAGCCAGCGTTACCAGGCTATAGCGGATGCGAGCCCAGCTACCAGCCAACAGGCGATGGCGCCAAATCTGCACTGCATAAAAAGCATGGGCCAGTAGCAGCGGTACCGCCAAGATAGGGAAGCATAACGCCAAAATAAAAGAGGTTGGCAGGTTAAACATCAGCTCCGGCAACTCAGTGGTTAAGGCCGTCAGTAACAGAATAACAAACAACAGATTACTCAAGGCTAATCCAGCAGACGCCAGCCAGGCACGATATTCGATACCCGTTTGGCTGCGCCACAGACGCCACTGATACACCAGACGCAGCACCACACTGCAGAAGATAAGCAGGCACAACGCCAGCAACAGCAGATTAAAATTCAGGGTGTCTTGTAGTGGCGCTTTATAACTTTGCGCCACCCCCATGCCATCCACCACAAACCCGCTAATGCTGCCATCCGCATCCTGTTGAAACGCGATCTGCTGATAACCATCTAGCTGTCGGAACAGGTTGTGGTCCACTTCCACGTAGCGCTTATCACCAATCAGCAAGGTGTTGTCATCCAATGCCGCGACTTTGGTTTCGCCAAGCATGCGACGCAGGGATTCCGCCTGGCTATAGTTATTGCGCCAGCTATGGTAAGTGCCGATATATTTGTCTGCTCGCCCGGCAAAATCCGCCGGGGGTGGAATCGCCGCAACCGCTCGCGGAAAAAAGACGTCATAGAAGGATTTCACCAGGGCTTTGTGGGGTTCAGGGCCGCCAGGCGAGCCGCTAAAGGACGTAAACAACATCAGATTTTCTTGCCTGGACAAACCAAAATGCGAGAAGAAAATCAGCGTCGCACCATCATGGCCGTATATATCCAGGCCGTCGGCACCATACTGGCGTAGCAGTAATCCCAGTCCCATGCCACGTACCCGTGGATCATGGCTAAAGCCGTCATCCAGCATACGTTGCAAGGTATCTGCCTGCAGAATACGACGTCCGTTAAATTCACCGTCATTCAACAACGCACCGGCAAACTTGCTCATATCAAGCGCGGTGGTAGCCATCGCCCCGGCCGGGCCAAAGTTGCTCACCAGTTCATAACTGATTTCCTGCTCACCACGGGGGTTGTACTTATAGTTTTTGGCCATATGCGGCTGCAAATCCACTGGCAAAGGTTCTGCAAAACTGGAATGTTGCATATTCAGCACAGCAAAAATATGCCTCTGTACATAGTCATTAAAGGGTTGGCCGGAAACGTTTTGTACAATCAGCCCGGCCAGCGCGGTTGCCCAGTTAGAATAAGCCGTATGCATACCAGGGGGATTGACTCTTTGTGGCTGATATTTGGCCAAAGATTCGGCCAGCGGCATCAGGCGCTCAGGGTCGTCAACAATCAAATAGCCCAACCCACCGTCTTCGAAGCCAGCGGTGTGGGTCATGATGTGGCGCAGGGTTACCGGCTGACCAGGCCAGCTGTCCTCGATCTGAAATGACTTAAGATAGCGGTTTACATCCGTATCCAGGTCCAACCTTCCCTGCTCAACCTGCTGCATTACCGCCACCCAGGTAAAAAGTTTGGAGATCGAGCCAGGCCTGAACAGACTGGTGTCAGGGTCCACAGGAATGCGCTTTTGCAGATCTATGTAACCATAGCCTTTGGCAAAAATAATTTTGCCGTCTTTCATCACCATCACCACCCCGGAGGGGTTATGGGCGCGTTCCATGGTGGGCTTAACAGCCCCGTCTACAAAGGCTTCGACCACAGCAGGATCATTAATATCCAATGCCGTTTGTGCCTGAACACTGAGGGTGAACAAGAGCCCGGCCAGGAGATTAAGCAGAATAATGCGCTGTAACGTCATAACGATTGACTCCAATGTTGGCTCAGGCTTGCCAGATTTCACCCAGCACCCGTTTAAAATTGCCGCCCAGGATCAAGCGGATGTCCGCCTCGCCATAACCGCGACGCAACAAGGCATCGGTCAGGTCATAGATCCGCTTGGGATGGTCAAAACCGTCTGTGTCCAGCTTGTCTCTGAAGGCATAACTGGACTTATACTGGGCTTTCAACATATTCAAAAAGGGCGCAGGAATGTCATCATAGCCATCCATGTCCATATCCGACCCTACGCCGACGTATTCCACCCCCACCTGCCTGGCGATATAGTCAATATGATCAATCATGCTGACCAGATTGGTGGGCTCGCGATGACTGACAAACTGGCGAATACCGGTAATACCCATGACGCCGCCGGATTTCGCCATGGCTTTGATCGCCTCGGCCGACTTGCAGCGAATATGGCCTCCGGCAAGCTCACGCACATTGGAATGTGTAATCAGTACCGGCTTAGTGGACACATCGAAGGCATCCAAGGTGGTTTGGTCGCCGCAATGGCTCACATCCACCGCCATGCCCAGCGCATTCATGCGCTGCACCACATCCACCCCAAAGCTGCTCAGGCCACCGTCGTTACGGTCGGTAGAACCAGTGCCAATCAGGTTGCGACTGTTGTAGGTTAGCTGGCTGATGCGCTGCCCCAGGGTGTAAAACTGGTTAATATCATCCAGGCTACGGAAATGATCTGAATTCTGGGTGCCAACAATAAAACCCACCCGCTGGCCTTTTTTCAGATTGTGCAGATCGCTGATACTATCGATGCGTTGCAAATGCTGCGGATGCTCGGCCGCCAAGGCATTCAAACGGGCCACAAACGCTAACGCCTCATCCGCTCCCACTCCCACCGCGGGATGAAATACATCGGTGCCACTGGACAAAATCAGGCGCAGATACTTTTCATCCAGGCCATAGCCATCTTCCAGTTTGGGTTGTTTGCTGGTGGCGGCCTTTATGGTCTGCCCAAGCGGCGCCATCAGCGACAACATATCAAAGACCTGCGTGCTTTGAACTAATTCAATCACCTTGGCACTGTAGCGGGATTCACTGGCCGCAAAGACCTTGAAACTGCCCAAATTCAGCATAGGAACCGCAACAGCGGCGGCCAGACCAGATTTAAGAAAAGCGCGTCGGCTAAGTGGATATTCCGTGTTTCTCACTGTTTTCATTATTTTTCTCCAACACTTTGTGGGGTGGCCGAACGGCATGCCAGGTGTCAAGGGTCCAGCTTCACATGCCTGCCGTCCGGCCTGTCCGTCTCAGACAACAACCTGGCGATGGCTGTCTGTGGCAGTCGGACTGGTTACACTTTAACCGTACGCAACATCTTTTGTACAGCCTTTTTACATATTTAGGCTGCTTTATTTTCATTATGGAAGGGTTTTGCCCGCTCAATCCATCGATTGGCTACCTGAAACTGGCTGCAAGGCCATAGGTCTGACCTTACTTAGCAAGCTATATAAATACTTGCCTGGCTCTTCATTAATCACAAAGTGGGCGGAATGCTGGAATGCAACATATTCTTTATGCGGGGATTCGACCTGTTCGAACCAGTTTTTAACCAGGTAGGTAGGGGTTTGCAGATCGCGCTCGCCCTGAAAAATAAACATCGGCACGCTAAAAACATAATGTTGCGGGTACTCTATTTCATAGTGGTAAAGATCACGAATGAGTTGCCGGGTTGCCAGTGAAGGCTCGGAATTTGTGATAAAACTCAGCAGTTCACCGATGCTGGTATCCGGTGACAATACCGCATCCAGAGTCAAATGGGTGCGAAAGTCATCGGTAGGGTCACGCAACGCATAAATAGAACCAGCAAAGCGGGGTACATATTGTTGTATGGCCTGGATATGCGCCATTCCTTGGTCGGCGTCCGGCCACTGGCTAAGCGCCTCCAGGGCGTTAAAGGTGTCTATATCCCCTTGCTCTTCAGCCAGCACCATCATCTGCCTGCGACTGCCTTCAAATCCAGACTTCCAGCCCAGTGCCTGCCCAACGCCCACATAGGCAGACACCAGATCAGGACGTTTAGCAACAACGCCAAGACCGAGCATGCTGCCCCAACTATGCCCCACCAGCACCAGTTTAGATTGTCCAAAACGCTGGGTTACATGCTCCATCACGGCGACTGCGTCCTCGACCATAGTGGCATAGTCTGTCACGCTGGCGGCCTGATTATCAGCAATAGAGCGTCCGGCCCCCCGCTGGTCCCATTCCACCACGGTAAAATACTCGGTAAGAGGCAGTAATAAACGGTGTGATAACGGTGTAAAAGCGCCACCAGGACCACCATGTAAATCCAGTAACAACGGATTCGATAAGTCCCTGCCACGGACCCGGATATACTGGCGTACACCATTTATTTGCAGATAAAAGGATTCGTCTATGCCGCCATTATTGGTGTTAAGCCACAGAGCATTGCGATTTATCTCCTTACCAGCAGAAACCAGCTGATAGACGGAGCACAGCATACCCAGCACAAAAATCAGGGCGACCAATATTAATCCCAGAGGAGCCGATATTTGCCACTTTTTCATCCTTTACTCCATTGTGTTTAGTTACTGCCCACAGGGCCAGAAAGAAACACCATATCGCTTGACAAATCAATTTAACAGCCTTTTTACAATATATGGCTGTACAAAACACGGGAAATCATCAACATTCTCCGCAATCAGTAGCTCTATCGCTTGAATAGATGGGTCAGCTGGTGTATTAATTTTGAGCCTCAACCAAGGTCAATGCACACAAATGGACAAAAATAAAATTAACGATGCCACTGAGGCATACAATATCGTGATGGACGCCATAGTGACCCAGGCGCTGCCGCCCAGTCACAAGGTGTCTGAGAATATTCTCAGTGACATGTTCGGCATCAGCCGCACTATTGCCAGAAACCTGATAGAACGGCTGATTGCACAACAATTTCTGGTTTCCCTGTCACCGCGAATTACTCAGGTTGCACCTTTGACTTTGCTGGAAATCCGGCAAAATTTCACCTTACGTAAAATGTTGCTGCCCGAAGTCATCTCTCTGGCTGGCGCCAAGATTGATATCGAGCATATTCGCCAGTTGAACAAAAGAATTCAGGGCTTATTGCCGGTTAAAGACGACCAAACCGCTCTGCAGCTGTTAAAAATCAACAAGGAAATCAATCTGGCTTTTTGTGCCCCGGCTGGCTACCCGTTAATGAATGACTGGGTTCGGCAACTGGAAGACACCGCCATGCGCATTTACTGGCTGTATATTAAAACCCGCCAATCTTTTCCCTACTCTGGTGATCAACAAAACAGCTTGCTGGATCTCATCAAGGGTGACGAACCCAGGGCCATTCAGGCGCAGGTTCAGGATATGATTGCCCAGACCGAGGAGCGTATTTTAAACGCCATATTTTCACACAAGCAGTTCTATACCCAGGATCTGCTGGTCTGAGTCTTTTGGTCTTTAGCCCGGGTCTTGGGACTTCGCAAAATACGCACCAGTCCGAAGGTCAGCAAGGGCAGGATAACCACCGCCAGGTAGGCATAGGACAGCATACCGTAGCCCTTGGCAATCAGCGTTATCAGACCAAACTGTTCAGCCAGCAACATGGCCAGGCTTAAGCACCCCAGGGCAATAGCCAACCGGTAAGTTTTGGGTAAGGTTTTATGCCGTTCCTGGAAAGCACCAGCAACCCGTTCATTTATTGCATGAATAATTCCTGCGCCGGTTTCCACAAAAGTGCCGAACAAAATAAGCTGAAACACCACAAAGAACCATATAGCGCCCAGCCCCTGCAAAAGCGCTGTGACCGGCACCGGCGCACTGATAATGTGTGGATACTGGGCCAGCATCGCTATAAACACAAAGATGCCCGGCACTATACCAATTACGCCGGCCAGGGCGCCGGCCCCCAAAGCTTGTTGGCGACTGTGCAAATGGCGGGTCACAAACAATACGGCAGCCAGGGCATTAAGATTGTAGGCTGCATAGCGCACTCCGTCCCAATACCAGATGGTACTTGTGTTTGGTTCACTGTTGAAAGAGGCCGCAATATCGCCGCCAAAATCATGTACAACCCAAAGCAGAAAACCGGCATACACCAGATACAGTAGTACCGACCAGAACGTCAGCGCGCGCTCTATCACCCGGGTTCCCAGATAAGCCAGCAAGCCTATACAGGCCAGCAATATCAGCGTGCCCCAAATACCCGGCCAAGCAAATAGATCGGTCACCATCTTCGCTGCCGCAGAGCCAAGCACGGCCAGTACCAACAGGGCAATTAGCAAGTAGATCAACTCAAACAGTACCCAACCTGGCCCCAGCAGTTGTTTGAAGAAGCGCCGGTAATCATGGCTGTGGGTGAGGCGGGAAAACTCAAATGCAATAGCCAGCACAACGCTCCAACACAGGCCGGCTACCAACATGCCCAGTAGCCCGTTAACCGGGCCATGCACCAGAAAAAATTCGGCAATTTCCCGCCCGGTACCATAGCCGCCACCCACAATCACCGACTGAAAGACCAATCCTGGCAAAAAATAGCACTGCAATAGGTTTCGTATCCTGCCCGAATTAATCATCGCTTCCTCCCTGACTGCACCGGCTGGCTTGCCTCAGCAGCATCATGCCAGTTCGGCCTGACCATGCCAAACCCGTTGAATCTCATCCACTATGGAGGCGCAGCCATCGGTAAGTGGGTCGACACAAAGCAGGCCCGTTTCCTGTGTCAATGCCTGTAAATATGCCGTTCTTTTATGCGGCGCCAGACCGGAAGTATTTACACAGATACCTACACAGCGGACCTTGGGGTTGGTCAGGCGCGCGCACTGGAGATTCAACGCGATACATTCACGGATAGATGGCAACTCATATTGCTTACAGGTACTGATTTGTGTGCGGGTGGCGTCGTGGCAAACTACCAGGGCATCAGGCTGTGACCCATGCAGCAGACCGAGACTGACACCGGCATAGGACGGATTAAACAAAGAGCCCTGACCTTCAATCACATCCCAGTGTTCCTTGTGATTGGCGGGGGAGATCACTTCAGCAGCACCGCAGATAAAGTCTGACACCACCGAATCCACCGGAATACCGCTCCCGGCAATCATAATACCGGTTTGGCCTGTAGCTCTGAATGTGGCTTGCATGCCCTGCTCTCGCATCGCTTTAACCAATGCCAGAGCGGAGTATTTTTTTCCCACCGCACAGTCTGTGCCCACCGTCAGCAATCTCAGACCAGTGCGTTTTTCACCTGTGCCAATAGGTAAGCGTGGTGGCGCCCGGCGCACATTAATCAGGGCCGCACCAGAGGCACTGGCGGTTTCTACCAACCCAGGGGTTTCTGCCAGGTCAGTATGCAGACCACTGACAATGTCCATGCCCATGGCCGCTGCTTCATTCAGTACTTTGCTCCAATTAGCGCCGATACCGCCGCCCATAGGGGCAACACCAATAATCAAACTGCGCGCTCCGGCCAGCACCGCATTCTGAATACTGAGCTCGGGCACGCCAAGATCGATACTGCAGCCCGGCAGGCGAATTTGCCCCACCACGGCCTCTGGACACCATTGCACTATACCCGCACCAGTCTTGGCATAGAGCATTTCGGTGACATCCCCCAGAAAAACCAGATAAGGGGTTTTTAGCTGCACATTGGTTATTTGGTTCATACCCTGCTCTCTTCCGGAAAATACAACATCAGAATGAATACGTGGCCGACAGACCTATAGTGCGCGGCTCCACAGGGGTACCGGTGATATCCATATTGCCTGTACCGGGAATCATCTGGGCGTTGAAGCTGGCATAGTCATCGGCGTCCAGCAGATTATTCACATACAGGTTCAGCACCAAATCTTGCCACGCCATTCCCACGCTCATATCCACCAACAGTGTGTTATCGCTGTCCAGATTGATCGTTGGGTTAGTCGGGTCGCCATTGTTAAACGCCGAAGGGAAGCTGTCGCGATACCTTACCCCGGCCGTTACCCAGCCATAAGTGTCGCGGGACAGATCAAACTCATATCTGGCAATGGACGACAAGCTCCAGCGCGGCACGCCGGGCAAATCCGCACCGGCCAGAGCAAACAAGCTGGGCTCGTCTTCATTTAAAGTACTGTTGCTGTAGGCCACAGACGTTTTGATAGTAAAGCTGGAACTGGGGCTGATGGTCAGCGCCCCTTCGAAGCCTCTGGCCGTTACCCCGCCTCGGGCATTGCCTTGGGTACGCAAACCAAAAAAGGAGGCGTAGGCCTGGAAATCCTGCCAATCGATATACCAAAGGGCCGCGTCATAGCTGAACAGACCATCGGCCCAATCTCCCTTGGCACCGATTTCATAACTCCATAAATTGTCCTGATCCACTGTCGGTTGCGACAACAGTTGCCCGGTTACAGGGTGATTAATCGACAGATTGGCAGATGCAGGACGATAGCCGCTGGCTATTCTGGCATACAGGGACATATCTTTATGCGGGCGATACCTGGCGGTCAGCAGATAGGTCTGAATATCTGCCTCCGCGGTTGGCAGGGTCAGGTCTTCACTGGCACCAATCAGCAGCCCATCGCGCAGATAATTCAAAGCCAGTTCGGTATCGGCGTAGCGCATGCCGAGGGTCAGATCAAAGTCATCACTCAGATAGTAAGTCAGGTTACCAAAGGCCGCCATTTCCTTGTAATCACTGGGGAAGGCCGCCAGTAAGCCGACGATTTCTGCTGGCAATGCCAGTATTTTTTGTTGGTTCTGGGTGGATTCATCGGCCAGATATAAGCCCGCAATCCATTCCAGTTTACCTTGTGCGGTAGAAGTGATCCGCAGTTCATGCGTGGTCTTTTTTGACTCCACATCCACAGTGACCGGCACAGTATCGATACTCCCCGGCGTCATACCAGTCAACTGTTCGATAATGGGGGCATATAAGGGTTTACCATCTTGCGCCAGGCCGCTGGTGTATTTCACATAACTACTGGTGAAATTGACAACCGCCCCTTCCATTTCATATTCCAGGCTGCCCGACAACATGCGCTGAGAGGTATTTTCATCACCAAAGGTACGGTTTGAGGTTAGCTTGCCGTACATTTCCTGTTTATCCAGTCCGGCAATATTCACCGCCGAGCCCATGCCAAAACTCGAGTTTTGCTTTAATGCCTTGATACGCAGGCTGAGTTTATCAGTGGCATCAAACAGCACATCTGCACTGTAGCCATAGTTGTCCCCATGGTTGGCATCCTCCCGTATGACGTCACCCGTTAGTGCATCTACCTGATCCACATAACCGGCATCATCAGCGGAAAAACCAGCCAGGGTGATGCCCAGCCGGTCTTCCACCAGTGGCAGACTATAAAAGCCGCGATACAGTTTATTGATGCCGCCGCCTTTAGTAGCAGACATATCTGCCGTCAGCGCCCCCCTGGCGTCAAACAAGGCTGGCTCGCGGCTGATATAACGGATGGCACCGCTGATAGCTGTGGCACCAAATAAGGTTCCCTGCGGCCCTTTAATCAGTTCCACCCTTTCCACGTCACCTAACAAACCATCGAAAAACAAGCTGTTACCTTTGGCGAAACTGCTGTTACTGGTCAGTGGTACATCGTCAATGTAAATCGCCGTTACCGCGGTTCCTCCCAACTGACTGACACCACGGGCAGTAATTGAACCCCGCCCGCGCTGACCGCCTTCGCTGATCACCTGATAGCCAGGGGTATAGCCGATGACATCACTGATTGAGGTCAGACCGCTTCTCACAAACTCATCGGGGTTAACGGCGCTAACCGCAGCCGGCACATCCTGAATACTCTGCACCCGTCTTGAAGACGTCACGGTGATTTTCTCTACCGCCTCATTAGCCGCACTGACTTCCAGATCCTGCGCAACATCCGCCAGGGATGTCAGTGGCCAGCCTGCCGTCGCTAAGCCTGCCAAGATAAGTGAGTATTTAGTTCCCGGTTTGTTTCCGTTCATCTTCCACCTCAACAACCTGTTGTTTTATAAATGTTTTATTTCTTATTTCTGGGGTTGGTTCGGCAAATCTGACCGGTTTAACCCTGCTTCTGTATACACTTTAGTCACACAGCAAGATATTTGTACAGCCTTTTTTAACATTTTAGCTGCGTTATTTTTACATTAAACAACTTAAGGCAGGAATTTCTTGTTAGAGCGGATAGCAAGGCAGCTCAAACGCGCAATGCGTAGATAAGCGGCCGCAGACTAGCAGAAATACCGGAATTTCAGTTAACAGAAATGCGCTTACGCTGAGACGCTAAGGCAGCGGGGCAAGGCTCGCTAAGACATATCAACGGACCTGTTGCCTTAGCGAGACATAGAATTACTCAGATGGCAAAGATGGGGGGCTTACAAGATCAATCAAAAAACTGTAACCATGCTGTACAAAACCAAGGTTTTTGTAGAACTCGTGCGCCTTTTCACGGCGCAAACTGGATGAAAGCATGGCCTTATAACAGCCTTTTTCGCGGCAAAGCTCTAATGCGTATTGCATCATCACCCGGCCAACGCCCTGGCCCCGATGTGAATCGGCCACAACCACATCTTCAATAATGGCTGACTTAGCGCCCTGATGCCCCAGATTATCCACAATTAACAGCGCGAATGTCCCCACCGCTTGTCCGGCCTGGCGGGCCAGGTAGAGTTTATAGTCAGGGTAACTGGCCATCCGCTCAAAGAGTTGCTGCGCCTGTTCCAGGCTCAGCACGTCCTTGTCAAAGTCAGGCTGAGCATATAGCCCTAACACCTCAGATAAGGAATCTTTGCTGACTTGTTGGATACTCATGGACATCGCAGGTTCCACTAAATAAAGGTCGCAATCTCATCCAAAGATTTTTTCACCAGCGCGTGTTCGGGCACAGTGGCGTCTTGGGCGGGATAACCGGCAATTAACAACATATAGGGTCGTTCATTATCTGCATCGCGTTGACAGACTTCGGTCAGGAAGCTCATAGGTTTGGGGGTATGCGTCAGGGTAACCAAACCTGCCTGGTGCAGGGCCTGAATCAAAAAGCCGGTGGCCAGGCCTACGGATTCATGCACATAGTAATTCAGCTGATTATCTTCGGCATGAATGCCGCCGCGCTTCTGGCTGAAAATGGCGATCAACCAGGGGGCATTTTCAAGATAGGGTTTATGTGCATCGGTACCCAGGGGCTTTAACGCGCCCAGCCATTCCTCACCTGCCCGCCCAGCGTAGAAAGAACTTTCCAGGGCTTCGGCCTGTTGGCGAATTTGCCGCTTTACATCCGGGTCCTGAATGGCAACGAAGTGCCAGGGCTGGTGATTGGCCCCGCTTGGCGCGGTACCTGCAGCACGGATACAGGTTTCAATCAACTCCCGGCTGACAGGCCGATCAGAAAATGAGCGGATGGTATGGCGGCGTTGGCAACTGGCATAAAATGTTTTAGCCCGATTGAGCATTTCTTCAGGAGAAAATTCCTGGTAATCGCTAAGGGGAACACAGGCATGATCTTGCATGGGGCACGTCCTTTTTTATTTGATTCGCTGCAACGAATAAGTACCTTAACCTAACCAAATTGGTCAACCAGAGGCCGCTTGATTAACTGCTACATTTTATTTACATCTGTCAACTAAAGTGCTCAGTTCAGGTATGCCTGAGGACGGCTGAAATAAAAACCCTGCCCATAACGAATGCCTAGCCCTTGTACCGCTTCCAGAGCGGTTTTGTCCTCAATATGCTCGGCAATCACTGCAACACCCCGCTGCTCAGCCAATTCATTCAGGTAGCCAACGAAATCCATTGCTTCCTGATGCTTAACCATCTGCTTGATAAGGGCACCATCCACTTTGACCCCATCAATGGGCAAATCGAGAATACTGGTGATATTGCTGGATATAGCCCCGAAATGGTCGACAAATAAACGCACATTCAAGGTTTTGCAAATAGCCAGAAAAGACAAAAAGTCATCCCGGAAATCAAAGGCCGTAGAGGCCATCAACTCCAGAGTTACACGGCTGGGATCCGGATAATCATCCAGAAATTCAGCCAGAAACTTGGCAAAACCCGGTTCGATAATATCCTGCTGACTGATATTGATACTAAATGCCATATTGTTGTTACGAAAGTAGCTGGCGCAGCGATAAAAAATACGCTGGCTCAGTTCCCCAAAACACTGGTGCCGCTCCACCAGATACAGGAATTCGCTGGGTAGGAAGGTGCGCTCATCATCGGTGACCAACCTTGCCAGGCATTCGTAACTCCACACCGCATGGTGCTGTAAGTCCATAATGGGCTGGAAATACGGCACGATGCGCTCAATATCAAATAATCCGGCTATCTCTTTAATTCGCATGCAATTGTTCTTCTCAGTGCGCTTGTCTGAATATAGCAGTGACCGCTTAGGTTGTAACCGATTTATCATACACAGGAAGTCTGGCGGGTGACGAAGCAGCGGAAAAGAGGTAAAGTCCGCCACCGGACGGTTCAATTGAGAATGTCAGTGACAAATGCCCAAGCCAGTCTGGCTCATCTGTATCGCGTATTTACCAAGCCGGAAGGCCAGGACTCAAAGCTGGCGCAAATTGAACAGCACCTGTCCGACAATCTTGCCGATTTTTTATCCCGTCATGTAGTCGCCAGCCCCCGCTCACTGGAAGATATTGAGCAGGACTTCAGTGAGTCGCTCCTGCCCGAGCAACCGCAGTTTGTATCTGAACATGCCCAGCAACTGCTGGATAAACTGGTAGCACATTCGGTAAACACCTATTCACCGCGTTTTATCGGCCATATGACCTCGGCCCTGCCTTATTTTCACCTGACCTTGTCCAAGTTGTTGGTCGGGCTGAATCAGAATTTGGTGAAGATTGAAACCTCCAAGGCGTTTACCCCTTTGGAACGTCAGGTGCTGGGCATGATTCACCGTTTAATCTTTAATCATGAGCCGGACTTCTATCAGCAGTTTCTGCACAACGCCGGCCATAGCCTTGGCAGTTTTTGCAGCGGCGGCACCATCGCCAATATCACCGCACTTTGGGTTGCCCGCAATCGCCTGCTGAAAGCCAGGGGCACATTTCGCGGTATTAGTCAGGACGGCCTGCTTGTCGGAATGCAGGAATATGGCTACAACAGCTTATCCGTCATCACCTCCAGGCGAGGCCACTACTCCTTAGGTAAGGCAGTGGATGTATTGGGCTTAGGTCGCAATAGCCTGATCGCCCTACCCTGCCCTGATCAGACTCTGGACCCGGCTCTGGTCCTGAAAGAAGGTATCGCCATACAAGCACAGGGTGGCAAGGTATTAGCAATTACCGCTATCGCCGGCACAACCGAAACCGGCCATATTGATCCCCTGGATGAACTGGCCGATGTGGCTGAAGAGCTGGGCTGTCATTTACATGTAGATGCAGCCTGGGGCGGTGCAACGCTTTTTTCCCGGCGTCACGGCAAACTGCTCAAAGGCATAGCACGAGCCGATTCGGTGACCCTGGATGCCCATAAGCAAATGTATGTCCCCATGGGCGCGGGCATGGTGTTGTTTAAAGACCCTGACGCAGGCAATCAGGTGCGCCACCATGCCCAGTATATTCTGCGCCATGGCTCAAAAGACCTGGGAGCCACCAGCCTGGAAGGCTCGCGAAATGGTATGGCGATGATGCTGTACGCTTCCTTGCATATTCTTGGGCGCAGTGGCTACGAGCTGCTGATTGACCAAAGTCTGGAAAAAGCTCAGCGATTTGCAGATATGATTGAAAAACATGGCAATTTTCAGCTCACAACGGCACCGGTACTGTGCCTGCTGACATACCGTTTAGTACCGCAGGTTGTGCAGGACAAACTACAGGCCAATCCGGATCTGGCAGCCAGCATAAACCCGCTACTTGATGAATTAACGGTTGCCATTCAAAAACACCAAAGAGAATCCGGGCATTCCTTTGTGTCCAGAACCAGGCTGGAGATCCAGGCCTATCCTCAACAGGCTATCAATGTATTTCGCGTAGTGCTGGCCAATCCCCTGACCAGTGACGAAGATTTAGCTGAAATTCTGGCTGAGCAGAATCGTCTGGCAGAAACCTTGCCTCAATATCAGCAAGTTATCCTTGCCTGTGGCAGATAAGACTATTCCTTTTTAGGGCAGTCATCTACCACTTTACGCAATGCTTTTTCGACTTCAGGCAGCAGGCCAGCATAACGACTGTGAAGATAGTGGTATACCTTATCACTGTAAATCGCTGGTAGGGATATTTGCAGCTCTGCGGCATCAATCATTTGAATGTTTTGGTAAGACAATGCCAACACTGCATATTTAAGACGTTTCAGTTCCAAAAGTTTAAGAATCTGTGCGTGGGATACCAATTCCATCCGCTTAATCTTACGATGCCGCAACGCGAAGCTCATGGCATTCTTGCCGCCAAGCAGCCCCACTGTCTGTGTGGGGTCATCCAGTATCTGTTGCTGACAAAGGCTGTCAGAGGCACAAACCAGATAAACTTCCACATTCATCAAAGGCACATTGACCTTGAGCATTTCCGGCAACTGCTGTTCAACCAGAGAAAATTTAGCCGCAATGCCATCCACTTCGCCGCGATTACCCACAATAAATTCGCGCTCCCCGGCCACCTCAACAAATTGCAGATCAATGCCAAGGTGGCTGTAAGCCATACTCAGGTCTTTTTCTATCAAACTAATTTGCGGATGTTTGATTGTGCTGATCAAAAGGCGGGGACGGTTGTTTTCAGCTTCTGCAACGAAAATTTGCGCCCCCATTAGCATGATTATGGTGGCGCACCATTGTCTGGTATCCATACTTATCCCTTTTCCGTTGTTCACAGAAAAGTGTAGCCGCTATTCCTTCAGTTCAACCTGAATATTATCAATCAGCCTGGCACGACCTAAAAAGGCCGCCCCCAGAATAACTAAATGACTGTCTTCATGGCTGGGATGCAGCAAGGTATCTGCAGAACGTATCTCGATATAGTCAGGTTTAAAACCAGCATCTACCAGCTTTTGCTTATGTTCCTGAATCAACCTAGAAAAGTCCTTCCTGCCCAGTTGCACCGCTTCGGCTACCGATTGCAGAATACGATACAGGGTGGGCGCCACTTCCCGTTCATCAGTGGTGAGGTAGTTGTTCCTGGAGCTCATGGCCAGGCCATCCCCCTCCCTGACGGTGGGCACACCATGGACCTTCAGATTCATGGATAAGTCCGTCACCATGGCTTTGATCACCTGGAGCTGCTGGAAGTCTTTCTCACCAAAAAACGCATGATTGGGCTGCACCATATTGAACAATTTGCAGACAATAGTTGCTACGCCGCGAAAATGTCCGGGACGACTGGCACCGCAAATCATGTAGGAAATGCCCGGCACCTCCACAAAGGTTTGCTGTTCCAGACCTCTGGGATAAATGTCATCGACCTGTGGGGTGAACACCACATCCACCCCCAGCGATTCCAATGCTGCCAGGTCATGGGCCATGGTGCGCGGATAGGCAGCTAAGTCTTCATCAGGCCCAAACTGCAAGGGGTTAACGAAGATAGATGCCACTACGACATCCGTGACTTTTCTGGCCTCTTTTACCAGGCGCAGATGGCCGTGGTGCAGGTTGCCCATGGTTGGCACAAAGCCAATGACCTTGCCTTCAATCTGCCAGCGACGCCTGATTTCACGCAGGCTGGTGATATCACTGATCACTTGCATAACGTTCACCTTAATTAAAGCTGTGCTGCTCGGACGGGAAACTGCCGCTTCTGACTTCGTCGATATACTGGCTGACAGCCTTACGGATATCGCCGGTTTCGGCCAGATAGTTTTTGGAAAACTTCGGCATATAGTTGGCACTGATGCCGAGCATATCGTGCATCACCAGTACCTGACCATCGGTGCCGGGACCGGCACCTATGCCGATTACAGGAATACTCAGCGCCGCACTGATACGTTGCCCCAGTTCAGTGGGAATGCATTCCAACACCAGCATCTGGATTCCGGCCTGTTCCAGTTCTTGTGCCTGGGCCAGCATGTCATCGGCTGCACTTTGCTCGCGGCCCTGCACCTTGAAACCTCCCAACTTATGCACAGACTGTGGGGTTAAGCCAAGATGACCACATACCGGCACACCACGTTCAACCAGGCCGGCTATGCTGTCACACAACCAGCTACCGCCTTCCATCTTGACCATTTCAGCGCCTGCTGCCATCAGCGTGGCGGCATTAGCATAGGCCTGCTCTTTGGTGGCATAAGACATAAAAGGCATATCAGCGATAACAAAAGCGCGCTGCGCGCCTTTCTTCACTGACTTGGTATGATAAGCCATCTGCTCCACCGTTACCGGTAAGGTACTGTCTTCACCCATCAGCACCATACCCAGGGAGTCACCTATCAGCATTACATCTATGCCTTGTTCATCAAAAAGTTTGGCGAAACTGGCATCGTAGGCCGTAATTACACTGATCCGCTCGCTCTGCTGTTTCATTTTGAGCAGCGTCGAGATCGTCACTTTTTTCATAGGTTACCCCCGCGTCGCAACAAGCGATTTATCCCACCTGAGTATGAACACGCTTGGTCATACCCCTAATGCTCCATTGTCAGAGTTGTGCCAGTTTCTGCTTTACCTTATGGCTATCCAGCAAGGTTAGCAGACCGTTTGCCGGGCAATGAGAGATAAGATGACTCAGCGGTCGTCCATCCGGCATCACCAGTTGTGGCGCAATCTCAAACAATGGATACAATACAAACTCCCGCTCCGCCATTCCGTAATGAGGAATGATCAGCTCAGGTAATTCAATCACTTGATCGTCAAACAACAGGATATCCAAATCCAGGGTACGCTCACCCCAGCGGCGTTCCCTTATTCTTCCTTGTTGGTTTTCTATGCCTTGCAAGGTGTGCAGCAATGCCAGTGGCTCAAGCTGAGTGTCAAGCGCAGCAACGGCATTGACGTAGTCAGGTTGATCCTGAGGTCCCATCGGTTTACTGGTGTAAAAAGACGAGCAATCCACCAGCCTGGCCATCTCTTGCATGGCATTTAGTGCGTCAAGCAACTGCTCTGTGGGCCGATGCAAATTGCTGCCCATACCGACATAGCAAAGGCTCATTGTGGTTGTGGCTTCTTGCGAGCTTTGGGCCTGCGCCGCCTTTTGCTGCGATTAGCGCCGTCGGCATGCTGCAATTTGTCCAGCATCCCCTTACGCTGCTCAGCGTCGACGTCCTGAAACTCGGTCCACCAATTGGCCAGGGATTCCAGTTCTCCCCCTTCAATACCCGCACGCAATAGCAGAAAATCATACCCGGCACGGAATTTGGGATGTTCCAGCATCTGATAAGCACGACGACCAAAGCGGCGCGACAACCTGTGCTGTAGCATCCAGATATCACGAATTGGCAGGGTAAAGCGCTTGGGGATCATAATGCGCTGCAGTTGCTTGTGCAGCACATCGTTCATGGCCATATTAAAGGCATCCTGTCCGCTCAATCCGCTTTCCGCCTGCAGTTGCTGGCTGCGCTGTTCAACCGGGTACCACAACAGCGCGGCATAAATAAAAGCCGGCGTGACGCGCTGGTCATTATTGACCCGCTCATCGGTATTAATCAGCACTTGTTCAACAAACTGGCATTCTTTGCTGCCTGACACCTTCAGCATTGGCTGTAATTGCGGAAACAACTGGCCGAACAGCCCATAACGCTGCAACAGGTGATAGGTTTCCAAACCTTTACCGGACAAGAAAAGCTTCAGCACTTCTTCAAATAAACGCGCCGGTGGAATATTGGCCAGCAGCGGTGCCAATTCAGGAATAATATTTCCGGCTTCAGGGGCTATCTGCATATCCAGCTTGGCGGCAAATCTGGCGGCACGAAGCATACGTACTGGGTCTTCACGATAGCGGGTTTCAGGATCACCAATCAGGCGAATTTTTCGCTCTTTGAGCGCCTGCATACCACCAGCGAAATCCGTCACACTAAAGTCGGCTATACTGTAATACATGGCATTGCAGGTGAAATCCCGGCGCTGAGCATCTTCTTCAATACTGCCAAATACGTTATCGCGCAGGATTAAACCTTCATCGCTATGTTTACTGAGCTTATCATCCACTTCGTCAGTCTGTGACTGATGATGGCCCCTGAACGTCGCCACCTCGATCACTTCCCTGCCAAACACCACATGGGCAAGACGGAAACGTCGGCCGATAAGACGGCAATTGCGAAACAGTGCTTTAATTTGTTCAGGTTCAGCGTCGGTGGCCACATCGAAATCTTTGGGATGCAGGCCCAATAACAGGTCACGTACGCAGCCTCCCACCAGGTGCGCCTGAAAACCCGCATTATGCAGGCGATACAACACCTTCAGTGCATTTTCACTGATATCTTTACGGGATATGCCATGCTCGGCTCGCGGTACAATGGCGGGCGTCAGCTTGACCTGTGTTGGCTGGCCACCAAACACTTGCTTTACCTTATTTATGACTCGGGAAATAATAATGCTGTCTCCTACGGAGCCCTTAAGCCTAAAAAATGGGCGCTAATAATATACCAGCGAAGCAAAAAAGAGAATCAGACAGGTCAGAGCTCAACCAGCCACTCCCGCTGGGGAGGCAATTGTCTGACCGACCAGTTCTTTACAGCCCATTCCAGCAACGTTTCAGCCTGTGCAAACTCAACCAACCTGGCAGGCGAAAAACCCAGTATTTGTAGGGCACTGCGCAAGTTAGCCAGGACCTTACGGGTATCCAAAGCCGGCGCGTGATTTTGTTTACTTAGTTTCTGACCTGGCCGCAGGCAAGCCACAGGCAGATGTAACCAGGCCGGCGGATTGATGCCCAGGCCTCTGTATAACGCCAATTGCAATACCGTGACTTCCAACAGATCGGCACCTCTTACGACTTCCGTAATACCCTGGGCAATATCATCTGCCACCACGGCTAACTGATAAGCATAAAAGCCATCTTTACGGCGGATAACAAAGTCCTCCTGGGCTACATCGGGATCAACTCTGATGCGCCCCAGGTGGCCATCGTCAAACTCCAGTAACGGCTGTTGGTTAAGAAATCGTATGGCAGAACCTTTTTCCACCGTTCCCTTTGCCTGACAACGAACATGCCCCCCCTGGGCTTTGATTTCAGCGCGGGTGCATCGGCAAAAATAGCTCATACCTGCATCGCGAAGCTGCCTTAATGCATCATCGTAATATTCGCTGCGCGTGCTTTGAAAAATCACCGGTTCGTCCCACTTCAGACCGTGGACGTGCAATTGCTCAAGAATCAACTCTGCAGCACCGGCCATTTCACGAGGAGGATCTATGTCTTCTATTCTGACCAACCATCGCCCTTGATGGCTTTTGGCTTGCAGGAAACTGCCCAGTGCAGCGACCAGTGAGCCCAAATGCAAAGGACCAGAAGGGGAAGGCGCGAAACGCCCTATGTAAGCAGAATATTCAGACATGAGCGGTGTTGATCAGAATCATGCCAGGGTAAATGTCGCTAAGCATGCTTTATCATCAAGGCTTACTGCAGACGGGCAAAGTGAAGACATGCTGGACTTTTTCAACAAGTAAGACGAAGGGTACCGTCTTTAAGAGGCAGTCAGCCCGACCCGTTCGGCCGGGCTTGCGCAGCAGTAATCTACATGCACATCCGCAAACGGCAAGGCAATATTTAGCCCTGCATTTGCTTTTCTTTAATCTCTGCCATGGTCTTACAATCGATACAAAGATCCGCAGTAGGACGGGCTTCCAATCGACGCACACCAATTTCAATACCGCAGGCATCGCAAAATCCAAAATCGTCTTCTTCGATACGCTTCAGGGTTTTCTCAATTTTCTTGATCAGCTTGCGCTCGCGGTCACGGGTGCGTAACTCCAGGCTGAATTCCTCTTCCTGGGCGGCGCGATCAACCGGATCAGGGAAATTGGCCGCTTCGTCCTGCATATGGTGCACTGTACGATCCACTTCCTCTCGCAACTGGTCTCGCCACGCTTTCAGCAAGCGGCGGAAGTGTTCCAGTTGCCCCTCATTCATGTACTCCTCGCCAGCTTTCTCCTGATAAGGAGCTAAACCGGCCAGGGCCAGTAATCCGAGTGACTTATGTGAATTTTCTGTTGGCATCAGCCAAGTCTCCTAAACAGCTTTCAGAGCTAAAGCAAGCGGCTATCTATAGCAGAAAGGCCCTTGCCAGGCAATTTATATCATTTGACCAGGCTGCAGGGCCACGTCAAATGCCGTACTGCCAAAAATCAGTAGCCTTATATGGCTATTGACGGGTAAAAATCAACCCTCAATATTAGAGAATCAGATCGAGTGGTTGATTTAATAGAATTTTTTCGGCATCAAAGGTACAGCTGTAGGCCATCACTTCAACACCTGCGGCCAATGCATCCTGCAATGCCGCGGCATATGCCGGGTCAATATGTCGGGCCACCTGTACAGATTGAATACCGGTGTGCTGAACACAAAAAAACAACACTGCGCGCGCGTGGTTGCTCGCCACCCAGGTTAGTTCCTGCAAATGACGCTGTCCGCGCAAAGTAACAACGTCAGGAAAGTATCCTCGCCGACCGTCGAGTAGGGTCACGGATTTTATTTCAACATAGCAGTCCGGTTCCCCTGCTTTGCTCAGCAACAAGTCAATGCGGCTATTTTCTTGCCCATATTTTACTTCCCGGCGAATTGACTCATAGCCGCACAGCGCGTTAACCCGCTGTTGGGATATCGCTTCTTCCACCAGCTTGTTGGCATTTAAGGTATTAATGCCAATCCAATGATTCTGAAAGTCTTGTGCCAGTTGCCAGCTATATGCCAGCTTACGTTTGGGATCGGGATGATAAGACAGCCAAACCCTGAAACCCGGCTCAGCGCAGCCCGTCATGGCGCCGGTATTGGCACAATGCGCGGTGACAATCTCACCGCTGTCCAATTCCACATCGGCCAGAAAACGCTTATAGCGTTTAATCAGCTTGCCGCAAAGCAAAGGGGATTCAAAGTGCATAGCTTGAGAGCAGTACCTTAACTGGTAGAATGAAATAAATAGCCTGAGCTCGAAAGCCGCTCAGGATAGCACAACAGGAGTATTTCATGTCCAGCTTGCAAGTCAGACTTAGCGCTTCCAATCCCGACAGTCATTGGGGTAGCAAGGCACCGGTTTCTTTTGATAGCCAGTCCGCCACCATTCACCTGTCAGGCTCTGACAAAGACCAAATCCGTAGTATTCGTAAAGCCGCCAGATTACTGGATAGCATTGGCATTGAATCTGTACAATTGACAGATGACTGGAGCCTTGAACAGCAATGGGCCTTCGCCGGTAGCTTCACCACGGCGAAAAAGCAGAATCATATTCAATGGGTCAGTGATGCCAATCAGGATAAGCTGAGCCAAATGTATCAAGCCATGCTGTTTACCCGTAATCTGGTCAACCGCACTCCCGAGGATATTTATCCACAAAGTCTGGCCAATGAAGTCAGCCAATGGTTGTCCACACTGGCACCACAAGCCGTCACAGTGAAAACCCTGGTTGGCGAGGAATTACAACAAGCCGGCTGGACCGGTATTTATAATGTGGGCCGGGGAAGCAGCAGACCTCCCGTATTATTAGAGCTGGACTACAACCCAAGCGGCGACGCCAATGCACCAGTAGCCGCCGCATTAGTGGGAAAAGGCATTACCTTTGACAGCGGTGGCTACAGTATCAAGGCCAGTGAAGGGATGCTGACCATGAAGTGTGACATGGGCGGGGCTGCAACGGTAAGCGGTGCACTGGGTCTGGCCATTATGCAAGGCTTAAACAAGCGGGTTAAGCTGTTCTTATGCTGCGCCGAAAACCTGATCAGCGGCCATGCTTATAAGCTTGGCGATATTCTGACGTACAAAAACGGTATGACCGTGGAGATCGTCAATACCGATGCTGAAGGGCGTCTGGTATTGGCGGACGGATTGCTGGCTGCCGGAGAAACCGGTGCAGGATTGATTATCGATGCCGCTACCCTGACCGGAGCTGCCGTGATGGCACTGGGCGGTGAATACCATGCCTTGTTTGGTTTGGATCATCAAACCCAGCAGAAAATGCAAACCTATGCTGAGCAGGAAATGGAGCCTGTATGGCCGTTACCTTTAGAAAACTGGCATCAGGAAATGTGTCCATCCCCCTATGCGGATACGGCTAATAGTCGCCCCATGAAAGGAGGCGGTGCGGGTGGAGCCTCTAATGCGGCAGGCTTTCTGTCTCGTTTTGTGCCCAATCAAGGCCAGGGCTGGGTGCATATGGATTTAGCTGCGGCATTTAATAACACCGCCACCAACACCATGCCTGCCGGTGCTACAGCACAAGGCATTCGTACCATCGCCAGGGCGCTGCTCGAAGCTGAATGAGTAAAATGACAACCTCCAGCTAAACTAGCTGGAATTGCAATGGAATTAAAAAGGGAAGCGACTGGCTTCCCTTTTTAATTAAATTCCGCCCAGACGTTCGGCAAACTCTTTATATTTGCGTACATCTTCGCTGTCAAACAGCGGCTTCCCCTCTGCATCTTTATCTCTTGCCACCAAGAGACTTTCCCGTTCCAGACGTTCCACCCTGATCTCTTGCACTCCCAGATACTCGGCCACTTCAGACACCGACATCAAACTCATTGCTGTATTCCTCTTTATTATAAGAATTCTGATTCATTATAGTCCGCCCAATTCAGACAACCTGCTGCCGGATAGACATTTATGCACTAAACCTGTGGCTAATGCGCCCTGATTCAGGTCTTTTCAATTAACTTACTGAAAGTCTGCCGCTTTTGACAGATAATAGACAGACTAAAAGAATGTCACTCTACTGCTGGGAAATCAATGGATACCTGGTCTGCCGCCATTATGTTGTTTTTTATTATGGATCCTTTGGGGAATTTGCCCATTTTTATGTCCGTACTCAAGGGGATCCCATCACGTCGCAGACGCTATATTGTGGCGCGTGAGTTATTATTTTCCCTGGCCATTATGTTGCTGTTTCTGTATAGCGGACAGGCAGTACTGGATTTTCTCAACGTACGTCAGGAAACGGTTAGTATTGCCGGAGGGATAGTATTGTTCCTGATTGCCATCAGAATGATTTTCCCTCAACCCGGCGGTCCGGTTGGCCATAGTTCTGATTCAGAGCCGTTTCTGGTGCCCTTGGCTATTCCATTGGTTGCAGGCCCCTCCTTGCTGGCCGCATTGATTCTGATCGCCAATCAGGACCCAAGCCGCATGACTGACTGGACCATTGCAGCCGTGTCGGCCTGGCTGGCGTCGTCGGCCATTCTAATGTTTTCTGGTTTATTCCACCGCTTACTGGGTGAGCGCGGATTAACGGCAGTAGAACGTTTAATGGGGATGATTCTGGCGATGATATCAATACAGATGTTCCTGGACGGCATAGCTAAGTATTTGGAGCACAGCGTATGAAACTCAACACTTTTCAACGAGTACGCACGCTGGAAGGCTGGCAGGCAGTGGCCTTTGGTGCCACGCTGGTAGAACGCAGCCTGCCGAATTATTTACTGTTCTGCGAAGTCTGTGAATTTGGTGATGCGGAACAGTATCGCAACAGTCTGAATGCGGTATGGGACTGGCTGGCCAATCCAAAAGCCAAATTAAACCTGGCGGTGCATCTGGAACGAATAGAAGAAGCCACCCCGGACGCCAATGATTTTGACACTTACGGTGTATATCCGGCTATCGATCTCTGCATGTCTTTTGCAGCCTTATTACAGTTGATGATGGGCGAAGATGCACAAGGCGCGGTGGTGATCAGTAAGCTTTCTCAGGGATCGGTAGAAGCCTTTATTGAGGCTACCAGCGAAGATGAACTAGAGGCGAAACAGATTAAAGCTCACCCACTTATGCAATGGGAAGTCGCCTTTCAAAATGAATTACTGGACTTGGTTGAGACACTTCCCAGAGATAAAAATAGCATAACAGCTTTACGCACTATGGCGGTGGAAGAAGGTATCAGCAATATCGGCCTGGAAATCTGATTAGCAGCGACACTAGAATGCTTTTGGCAGGGCAATCGCCAGCCAGGACATCAGTATAATCAGCATACTGAAAAACACTGCTGCCGACCCCAGATCTTTGGCTTGCTTTGACAATGGATGCCTGTCTGTGCTGATTCGGTCTATAGCCGCCTCGATTGCACTGTTAATACATTCCACCACCAGTAACAATATTAACGGTCCAGTTAGCAGCACCAGTTCAACCGGTGTGTTGGCTAACCAGAAAGCCAATGGGATCATCACGACACAAAGCATTAGCTCCTGACGAAATGCAGCTTCGTGGCGAAACGCATACCCTATACCGTCCACTGAACAGATTGCTGCGCGCCATATTCTGGTCAATCCAGTGCCATTAGGCTTTTGCATTTCTCACCCCAGATACTGAAATAATTGATAACTGACCTGTTTGGTCTGCTTGTGCTTAAGTTGCTGCCATGAATCAGGGACAGGCAGAGTCGCTTCAAGTTCCGCCTCAACATAAATAAGCGCAGCGGGATTCAGCAGTTTATATTGCGTCAATAATGGTATGACCTCCACCAGCAGATTGTGGTGAAAGGGTGGGTCAAGAAAGACCAGATCAAATCCTTGCTGACATTGTGCGAGAAAAACCTGTAACGAGGTGTTTATCACTTTGGCTTGGTTTTGCGCCCCAACAAGCTGGATATTTTTGGTTAACAGCTCAGCAGCCTGACGGTCTTTTTCAACAAAGGTTACCGAATCAGCAAACCGGGACAAAGCTTCAAAACCCAATCCTCCACTACCGGCAAAGGCATCCAGACAGCGGCTATCGGCGGTATGCGCAGCCAACCAGTTAAACAAGGTCTCTTTGGTTCTGTCGGTCGTTGGACGAAGCCCCTCGACATCCAGCACCGGTAACTTTCTGCCACGCCAACGTCCACCAATAATGCGAATACTGCCCATGGCCGAGGTCGGGCGTTTTACAGCTCGCTTCATTTGTCAATTCAAGAAATGCTATGATTGCGCACAGTCTAATCGGCCAGGGCCGATAACCCAACGTTTTTCAAAGGATCTCTAACGCTCATGTCAAAGTTTTTTGGCTGGTTCAAAAAAGATAAACCGGCACCAGCAGACGACAAGCCAACCCCTGCGGCCCAACCAGACGCCCCCATCCAGGAGCCAGCCACATCAAATAAACAGGAAGTAGATAATACTCACCAAGAACAACATATAGAGACGCTTAAGGAAGACTTATCATCAGATGACAAGACCGTTTTGCCTGTCGACGAGGATGTTGCTAAACCAATAACTGAGCCTGAGCCTGAGCCTGAGCCTGAGCCTGAGCCTGAGCCTGAGCCTGAGCCTGAGCCTGAGCCTGAGCCTGAGCCTGAGCCTGAGCCTGAGCCTGCAAGTAAAAGCGGATTCTTCGCCAGACTCAAGCAAAGTTTATCCCGCACCAGTAACAATATTGGTAGCGGTATTGCCAGTTTGTTTCGAGGCAAAAAAATCGACGATGAATTGTTTGAGGAGCTGGAAACTCAGCTGTTGGTTGCCGATGTGGGCATCAATACCACCAGCACTATTATCAAACAACTGACGGAGGGCGCCAAACGCAATGAGTTACGCGATGGTGATGCTCTGTTTAGCCTGTTAAAAAAACAAATGACCGGAATGTTGGAGGGAGTCAGCCAACCTTTGCAAATCCCCTCATCGTCCGGCCCCTTTGTGATTTTGATGGTCGGTGTTAACGGGGTGGGTAAAACCACTACTATCGGTAAGCTGGCCAGACAATTTCAGCAGCAGGGTAAAAGCGTGATGCTGGCTGCAGGAGATACCTTCAGAGCCGCAGCGGTAGAGCAACTGCAAACATGGGGGGAACGCAACAAGATCCCAGTGGTGGCTCAGCACACCGGCGCTGACAGCGCATCTGTTATCTTTGATGCACTGCAGTCGGCCAAATCACGCAATATCGACGTATTGATTGCCGATACGGCTGGCCGTCTGCAAAACAAAGATAACCTGATGGAAGAGCTGAAAAAAATCGTGCGGGTTATGAAAAAACTGGATGAAGACACCCCCCATGAAATCATGCTGACTTTGGATGCAGGCACAGGACAGAATGCCATCAGCCAAACCCGACTGTTCAATCAGGCAGTCGGTTTATCAGGATTGTGTCTGACCAAGTTGGATGGCACCGCAAAAGGCGGCGTCATATTTGCTCTGGCCGATCAATTTGGTTTGCCCATCCGCTATATTGGTGTGGGTGAAGGTATCGACGACTTACGCCCCTTCGACGGACCACAGTTTGTTGAAGCCCTGTTCAGCGAAAAGGACTGACCATGATTCGCTTTGAGCAGGTCAGTAAGACTTATCCCGGCGGTCAGCAAGCCCTGCGCCAGGTTAATTTCCATATTGCACCAGGTGAAATGGCCTTTTTAACAGGCCATTCCGGGGCAGGAAAAAGCACACTGCTGAAGCTTATCAGTATTATGGAGCGCCCTACAGTGGGGAGGGTGCTGATCAACGGTCACGACTTGAATGTCATCCACCGCCGCCAAGTGCCTTTTATTCGCCGTGACATCGGCATGATATTTCAAAGCCACCAATTGTTAATGGACAAATCTGTATTTGACAATGTGGCTCTACCGCTGATTATCGAGGGCCATACGCATAAGGAAATTGCAAAGCGTGTTGGTGCTGTGCTCGAAAGGGTGGGACTGGCGGATAAAAGCCGTTGCCTGCCGATTACTCTGTCCGGTGGTGAACAGCAGCGTGTTGGCATTGCCAGGGCCGTAGTGAACAAGCCGCCACTGCTATTGGCGGATGAACCGACAGGCAACCTGGATCCCAAGCTATCACTGGAGATCATCCGTCTTTTCGAAGACTTTAACCAGGCAGGCGTTGCGGTACTTATTGCCACCCATGATCTGGGACTGATTGCCCGCATGAAGTATCGCACTTTGACATTAAAGAAAGGCCAGATGATCACCGACGGGTTAACAGAAGAATGGCCAGGAGACGACGATGAGCCTGCTATTTAAAGGTCGTGCCCAGGGGGCTGAACGGGTGGGTATTTCACCATTACAGCAACTCACCATGTTTTTTGTCAGCCATATACGCCAGGCCCTGGCCAGTTTAGGTGAACTGTGGCGCAACCGCGCGGCGTCAATGATGACCATCGCAGTTCTGGGGCTGAGCATTACCTTACCCAGTACCTTGTATATTTTGTTGAAGAATACCGAAAGAGTCAGCGCAGGCTGGGATCAGGCTTCTGAGATCACGCTGTTCTTGCATCGCAGTACGCAGATTGGCGATATTCACCAATTACAAACCCGGCTTGGACTTTGGCCAGAGATTGAAAAGGTTGAGCATATAGACAAAAGTCAGGCCATGGATGAATTTAAGCAATTGTCCGGCTTTGGTGATGCCCTTAACCACCTGGACGATAACCCTCTTCCCGACGTCTTACTGGTTACCCCCACCAGCAAACATACGTCCCCCACAGCCGCAGAGATGCTATTGGATAAATTACGCAAAGAGCGTGAAGTAGAAGTCGGCCAGTTGGATATTCAGTGGTTGGAACGCTTACATGGCCTGGTTGGTATTGCTAAGGAACTGGTCAGCGTCATTGCGCTGCTATTATTTCTGGCGGTGGTACTGATTATTGGCAATACCATTCGCTTAAATATCCTCAATAAGCGCGACGAAATACTGGTCATGAAGCTGGTTGGCGCCACCGATGCCTTTATTCAACGTCCGTTTCTCTATACCGGCTTCTGGTATGGTTTGCTTGGCGGTTTACTGGCCTGGGTTACCGTAGCACTGCTTTTATGGTGGATGAGTGACAGCATTGCCAAAGTGGCGCAATTGTATCAAACCCAGTTTAGTCTCGACGGCCTGCAAGGCGATGCCCTGCTGACCATGTTGGGATTATCCGTTTTTCTGGGTCTGGCTGGCTCAATGATATCGGTACATAAACATATCCGTGCCATAGAGCCTAAATAAGTTGGCAGTTTAGTCTGACCCGCCCTCATGCTCTGTCAAAGGATTTCTGCTAACTGACAACTGATTACTGGCCACTTTGATCCGACGGCTTACATCCCGTCGGACTCAAGTCCGACCCACTGTGGGTTGGGCTTAAGCCCAACAACAATAGCTTCAAAATCCTTGGTTACTTTACAGTTGGCAGTTCAGGGCGCCCCTGCTCTGCCAACTGATTACTGACCACTGAAGACTTATTCCCGGAACGCTTCCGGGGACAAATGATGCTTATCCAGCAGTTTGTAGAATTCGGTGCGATTCCTGCCTGCTATTCTTGCAGCCTGAGTCACATTACCAGTGGTAGCTTTGAGTAAATCTGCCAGATATCGGCGCTCAAACTCGTCCCGGGCACGGGCAAAGGATGGTAAAGAGCTGGGTTTGTCACGTAGCGCCTTTTGCACCAGCTCCGCCGGAATCAGTGGGCCGCTGCATAAAGCCACCGTCTGCTCAACCACATTTTGTAGTTGCCTGACATTACCAGGCCAAGGCGCTGCAATCAGCAGCTCCATTGCCTCATCCGAATAGCCGGTTACCTGCTTTCTGCTGCGAGACAATATCTGGTTAAGGAAATGGTTCACCAGCAAGGGAATATCATCGCGACGCTCTGCCAGTGGTGGCAATCTCAGTTCCACGACATTCAGCCGGTAATACAGATCTTCCCTGAACTCTCCATCCTGGATGGCTTGCTCAAGGTTGCGGTGAGTTGCACTGATAATCCGTACATCAATGCTAATAGGCTGTGTTGCGCCAACCGGCCTGACTTCACGCTCTTGCAGCGCTCGTAGCAGTTTCACCTGAAAATTCAGAGGCATGTCACCAATTTCATCCAGGAACAAGGTGCCACCATTTGCCGACTGAAATAGGCCGACATGCTCGCGATTTGCGCCGGTAAATGCACCTTTGGTGTGGCCAAACAACTCGGATTCAAATAGGGATTCGGGAATGGCTGCACAGTTTACCGCCACAAAAGGTGCACTGGCCCTGTCACTGATCAAGTGAATGGCCTTGGCCAGCAATTCCTTACCCGTACCGCTTTGACTGTTTATAAAAATACTGACATCACTGTCTGCCACTTGCCTGGCCTGCTGTAACAGTTCTTCCATCTTGGCACTGCGACTGATAATGGCACTACGCCAATTGCTGTCGTCAGTCTGGCGGTTATCGTCACTCCCCATAGGATGCAAGCGGATTGCGTCAGCTGTGGCGGTGAGCAATTGTTGGCTGTCAAAGGGTTTTGTCAGATAAGAGAATACGCCTTTTTTAGTCGCTTCTATTGCATCAGGTATAGTGCCATGCGCTGTAAGAATAATTACCGGCATGCCTGGGTAGCGCTCCCGCGTCGCACCAAACAAAGCCATGCCATCCATACCCTCCATACGCAGATCACTGATAACCAGATCCGGATTAAAGGTCTCCATGATGCCCAATGCCTGTTTGCCACTGTCGGCACTTTCCACTTTGTAACCTGCGCCAAGCAAACGCATACTGATTAGTTTCAACAAGGATGGATCATCATCCACGACTAAAACCCGCTTGTCTGCTACCTCATTTACCATTGGTTTCAGCTTCCCTCTTCAGAATATTTCTCTCAATTGCTTTTAATTGTTGCAATTGTTGTTCCAAAGATTGTTTCTGTTTCTGCAACCATTCCCTGTCTCTTTGCTCCTTCTTTAAATCAGACTGTAGGCGCCGGATTTTTTCGTCCAACTCCGTTGACTCCCGCTGTAGTTGTATCTGCTCATCCAACTGATCAGATAACAAGTGCAGAAGCCCTAAATCATCATCTGACTGCTTCTGCAAATACTGGCGCAAATGGCTTCTTGCCAGTTGCGAATTTTTCAGCGGCGAGCCAGGTAAACTATAAAGCATGACCAGATGAATCGCCGCTTGTTCATCACCTGTCTCAGCTAATTGTTGTTGATGAGCGACTTCAGTCTTTAACCCCGTGCTGTCCAGTTTAGTGATCTTTTTATAGTAACCTTCAGCACTGACAGGTTGATTGACCGGCAGCGGTTCATTTTGTGGCAGGAAGGGCAAGGTTTCGCATCCAGACAACAGTATCGTCGCCAAGATAAGCCCTATACACTTGCAACTTAAATTAAACATGAATAATCTTCTCCACCCCGGAGTGGGGCAAGCTTATCTTGAAATGACAGCCTTTCTGGCTGTCCATTAGTTGAATGTGGCCATTATACTTTTGCACGAGCTCGCGGGTAATCGTCAGTCCCAGTCCACTCCCTTTGATTTTTGCATCGGCACGAACGCTGCCCTGAAAGAAAGGCTCAAATACCTGCTCACGCTGATTTTTCGGGATTCCCGGACCTTGATCAATGACATTCAGCAAAAATACATGCACATCCAGCTCTGCACAGATCTGTATATTGCCCCGAGCCGGTGAAAACTTCACCGCATTTGACAGCAAATTATCCAGAATTACCCGCAAGTGTTCGGGATGTAAGGGCATCTTGAAGTCATTCTCCGGTAACTGTATCTGTAAGTTTTTACCCTGAATCTCCAAGGCCCGATCATTCAGCACACGTTCTAAACTGTATGACAGATAACTGGACTGTGGTTTAAGGGCGGAGCTGTTATCTAACACCATATTGAAGTTCAGTAGGTCCTCAATCAGACACTGCAGACGACTGACACTGGTTCGGATAATACCCGAAACCTCTTGCTGAGCAGGATTCAGGGCACCCGCCGTACCATCATACAAAAGTTCTGCTCCTTCGCGGATGGCAGCCAGTGGGGTCTTCAACTCATGAGAGATATGCCGGATAAAGTGACTTTTTTGTTGCTCCAGATCCAGCAGCTTTAAGCGCATAGCATCCAGAATCTGCGCTACCTCCTGAATATCCTGTACTCCTTCCACGGCAACAGGTTTGTCGAAGTTGCCCTCCTGTAGCTGGCCTATCTGAGGCTTCAGTTGGTTTATTGGTCGCATCAACAACTTCACAAAAAGTAGTGCAATTAATAAGGAAGCCGGGATTACTAATGCGGACTGTAATACAGTGGCGCGAAGCTGGTCAGCACTGCGCTCTATGGCCAGCACTTCCGCATCAATTGCCTGACGGCTCAGTCGATACAGTTCGTTAGCTGCCTCGTTTAGATTACCGTAACCCCGTTGTAAGGCTTCTATATCGTATGCCGTTAGCTGCTCACTCAAATCCTGATTTAACTGCTCCTCATGCTTTAACATGGTAACTAGTGTGGCTGCTAACTCGGGTTGGTTGCGCATCTCATTGGTCAGTGCAAGCAACTCTTGTCTTTGTTCCAAATACCCCTGCCACAAGGATGGGTCTTTCAACACAAGAAATTGGCTGGCACCTCGCTCCATGTTTACCAACAATTGGCTAACCTGCCGGGTGGAATACACTAACTTAGAGACTTGTTGAACAGCATTCGCCCCCTGATTAGAAAGCTTATCTATGCGCACCAGCGCCATTGCCAATGCCAGAATCAAAGGCAAACTAACCAGAGCGAAGCCTAGTAAAGTCAGAGATTTAAGTGATGAAGGCATGAATTTGGTCAATGCACTTTCCTTACGCCACCAAATGATCCTACCTATTGTGCCCTAAAATCCCTCACGAAACTAAGGGCACTAAATATTTGCATATCACGCCACCAAGATGTCTCTTTTTTGCGACACTTCAACTCAATCCCAAGCGATTATATAACACACTGTTTTACCAGTTAATTTATCTAGTACCGAAGTGAGCAAGCATAAAAGAATAGTCCTTCCCTACCTGCAAGTGTCACCTTAAGGGGACAGAGTGCTGCGAGTTGTTGTAAGAAATTACCTATGAAACTTATTAGTTTCATAGTTTCGCTAACTGGCATGAAACTGGCTTGGCTTTTTCAAAACACGCAGCAATTAAGGCTTATCTGTGTGACGTCGCTTCTTGAGTCTAATGGACATGTACTTTTATTTGCCTTCCCTGTTTCTCTTCTCAAAACTGGTATAGCAGGCAAGAAAGGCTTTGCATGATGCAATGGCAATAACTGGTGGCTGTTGTTTAGCTACTGAAATTAAACAAGTTCAGGACAGTCTTTGTACTTCCCGGCCGGAGGCCGACAACAGGGTTAAGAGTCGGGTCTTTTCTTCATGGCAGAAGAGCAGAGCCAAATTGAGTTACTCCTAACTTTTTTCAATTACAACCTGATAAATTCAATATTGGTAACAAAACCATACAGCTTTTCACAGGGGGAAAAGATGGCAGATAGCGCAAATCGCTATGTTAAGGTTGGGAACTGGATTTTCGAAGTCAAAATGGTCAGGGCCATTCGTGTAGAGGAATACGGCAAACCCTATGAAGCAGTAGCACATGTTGCATTTAACGGAAGCGATGCATTTATTGATAGCTACCTTTCTAAAAATGACAATCCGTTCGAGCGTTCGGACTTTAATACATTCCTGGAATTTTCTAAACTAATGGGGGCTGAAAATTTTCGTTACGACAGGTTTCATAACGGACAGAGAATGTCTAAAAATATTAAGCTGCTTGAAAAGCACGAAGTGCAGCCCAATATAAGGCTGGTTAAGTAACGGAACTCAAGGTCGAGTCAGTGGTCAATACTGTGTATTTTCCGCACCCAGACGGGCTGGTGATCGCTGCGACTGGGTGCTACACTGGCTCCACTCTTTTTATGTGAGGTAAACGATGAGCACAAACATGCAGTCTATGGCGTTAAGCGTACCTCAGACGGGCAGTCTGGAAGCCTACATGCAAGCGGTGAGTTCAATTGATATGCTCACTGCCGAGGAAGAAAAGGAATTAGCCGAGCGCCTTCACCATCAAGGGGATCTTGAAGCAGCCCGCAGGCTGATCATGTCGCACCTTCGTTTTGTTGTGCATATCGCCAAATCCTATTCAGGCTATGGCCTTCCTCAGGCCGACCTGATTCAGGAAGGCAATATTGGTTTGATGAAAGCGGTAAAACGCTTTGATCCAGGCGTGGGTGTACGTCTGGTATCTTTCGCAGTGCATTGGATCAAAGCAGAAATCCACGAATTCGTTTTACGCAACTGGCGAATCGTAAAAGTGGCCACCACCAAGGCACAACGCAAATTGTTCTTTAACTTGCGCAAGGCCAAAAAGCGCCTTGGTTGGTTTACCCATGAAGAAGTTCAGAAAGTTGCTGATGAACTGGGGGTAAGCACCAAAGAAGTGCTGCAAATGGAAGCGCGCATGAGCAGCCAGGATCAGGCCTTCGACCTGGCCAATGACGATGATGACAGCAGTAACTTTGCACCAGTGCAATATCTTGAAGATAAAAGTGCGGATGTGGAATCTACTGTGCTGGATGCAGACTGGGATGAATCCTCAACTCAGCGCTTGCACTCAGCCATCAAGACGCTGGATGAAAGAAGCCAGCATATTATTCAGTGTCGCTGGTTAACTGACGACAAAACCACATTGCAGGACTTGGCTGATAAATATCAGGTTTCTGCTGAGCGGGTGCGTCAGATTGAGAAAAATGCCCTGAAAAAACTTCAGGCCGCCATGGTCTGAAGCAAGGCTGTTTAGCAAAGCACGTTTTGATAAAGGCGCCTACGGCGCCTTTATTGTTGCTCTTCTGTCGGCGGTAAAACCCAGTAGACGCCCTTAAACTCGGCCACAGGATTATGGCCATCGTGAATATCTACCTGCAATTTGAATGGGCTCTTACGCCCTTTGGCCAGTTGCTCAAACTTTCCGCTGACAGATTCAATATTACAGATTGCTCTTGGCTGCAAACTGATAGGTTTATGATAATGTATATCAGCGTCGCCAAGCACAATCTCGCCGGACAGGTTTTTCTCTTTCATCTGCAAGAACAACATACCCCAGCCTGACAGGGTGGCCAGAGAAAAAATACTCCCGGCAAACATAGTGCCATGTAAATTAATGTTTTTATTTAGCGATGCACGGACCTCCAAGGTCCGTCCTGTATACTGATAAAGCTTAATACCCATTTGTTCGCTGATGGGAATGGTCTCGTACCAGGTGTCCTGCAATTCTTTACACCACTTGGGGTGCAGCATGACGGCATTAAGCTCTGTCAGCTTCTTTACCATCTGCTCCCGTTTAAGCTGCCCCAACTCAGTTGTCGCTTCCCCTACTACTTCAAAACCACAACTTTTAAAGAAAGGGGTGGATATTTCCCGGCTGTTGGTGACAATCCTTTCAATCCCCTGATTTCTGGCCACGCCTTCCAGCGCAGACACGACCAGTTTGCCCAATCCTTTACCATGGTAGTCCGGATGCACAGCTATATGGCGGATTTGCGCCTCTTCGGGTGTGTTGAAATGCAAGCGACCTATGGCGATCACATCACCGTTAGCATTCACCACCATGCGATGAATACCCACCTGCTCGTATTCGTCTTTTTCCGACCCTATCGGATAGTTCCAGGGCTTGCGCAGCATCAGCCAGCGAAATTGAAAATATTTGTCAAACTCTTCGTCCGTGGTAGGCGTATCAACTTTATACATTTATCTCACCTAAATTTAATCCTGCCAGCAGCTTAACAAAACGAAACACCGCACCTATAGTGAGCCACTTGTTATTGCTACACATCTGGGTATTCCACTGTTTGACCTTAATCATGCGCTAAGGCAAAGGGAACTGCTCTATTGGTATGCACCGCAGCTCTTTGTTTACCAAAATGCCGCATATCGCTGGCTATGTCTGGATGACACAGTACAGACTGTAATGGATTTGAGCAATCCCCCCACTTTGGTATTACCGCACTTACATGCCATGGCACTGGCGCTGTATTTTTGTCCTCAGGCCACACAGGCGCTGGAGCTTGGAGTAGGTGGCGGAGCACTCAAACGTTATCTGGGCTCTGTGCACCCAAACATCCATATGACAAGTATTGAAAGCAACAACGGCGTGATTCAGTCTTGTGTGGATTACTTTCATCTTGCCCCTGGTACTATCATACAAGGCGACGGGCAGATAGAGATAAAACACTATCATTGTCTGGATTTGCTGTTTATCGATATATTCGATGGTCACAAGCATCCCGACTTTCTCAAACAGGATGCGTTCCACCGTGATTGTCTGGATAGTTTGTCCCAGCTGGGTATTCTGGCTATCAACCTTTTACCCGAACACTCCGGTGAGATTGACGATTTCCAGCAGCTCTATCTGCGATTAAGCGGCTTTCGCCCGCTTTGCTTTAAAGTACCAGGTTATCAAAACCGCATTTTACTTTGTGCGAAACAACCACTCCTGTTGCCTGAATACGCAACGCTCGTAAAGTTCGCCCGCCGTCATCACCTCAACTTAAATTATCTGGTTTCAGTGCTCTGAGGGGTAAATCGTTGCCCGTTACACTTTGAGTTGGAAAGTCACAGGCCCGTCATTGGTTAAGCTTACCTGCATATCCGCGGCGAATCGCCCAGTTTGGCAGTGAACACCCGCTTTTCTCGCCTGACTGACAAAGTATTCATACAACACTTCGCTTTCCTGTGGGTTGCCGGCACGGGAAAAGCTGGGTCGGTTACCTTTATCCGTATCGGCCACCAGGGTAAATTGAGATACCACCAGCAATTGCCCACCTGTCTGCAGTAAATTCAGATTCATTTTTCCCTGTTCATCAGCGAAGATACGATAATTAAGCACCCGCTCACATAACCTGCGGGCTTTGGCTTCATCATCACTTTGCTCCACTCCCAGCAATAACAGAATGCCTTTATTAATCTGTCCTATACATTCCCCTGCCACCACCACTTTGGCTTCTGACACTCTCTGTAACAATGCAATCATCTGATATTCCTGAGTTAAAACCATGCTATTGTGGCAAAGTTTGCCTAGCGCAAACAATTGCTTTAAGTTAATTGCATAAACAAATGTGATGGAGACTTCTATGTCAGGACAAGGTTCCGGCGGTAATGTCATTGCGGCAATTTGCAGCTTCTTTATTCCAGGTTTGGGACAGTTAGTCCAAGGCCGGATTCTGGCTGCCTTGCTGTTTTTTGTGGTGGTGTCTGTATGCTATGGCATGGCTGCCACTGTTATCCTGATCTTTATGTGGATCCCAGGCGCACTGATCCATCTGTGGGCAATTGTGGATGCCGCCAAGTTCAGGGCCAGGCTCTGATGTTTCGTCATGCCGGGCTGTTAGGCATCTGGCTGCTGCTCAGTGGCTGCCAGTCAGCCTACTACTCAGCGATGGAAAAGGTGGGCGTCGAGAAACGAGACATTCTGGTTGATCGGGTCGAAGACGCCAGAGATGCGCAGGAAGACGCCCAGCAACAATTCAGTTCAGCCCTGGAACGTTTCAGCACTCTGCTGGAATTTGATGGTGGTGAGTTGCAGCGTGTGTACGAGGGTCTTAAGGACCAGTATGAAGCCAGTGAAGCGTCGGCAGAAAAAGTTTCAGCACGTATCAATAAGGTACAGGATGTTGCCGATGCCTTGTTTGATGAATGGCAGGACGAGCTGGACCAATACAGCAGTGAGAAGCTCAGACGAGACAGCAGTGTAAAGCTAAAGGATACCCAACGCCGCTATACCCAATTACTAAATTCCATGCGCCGCGCCGAAAGTAAAATGACGCCGGTGTTAAGTGCCTTAAAAGACAATGTGCTTTACTTAAAACACAACCTGAACGCCAGCGCAATTGGCTCCCTGCAAGGTGAATTCAGTGGTATAAAACGCGATATTGATCTATTACTCAGAGAGATGAACCGGGCCATAGACCAGTCTAACGAGTTTATTCAGAGTATTCAGAATTAGCTATTCTTCCACTATTACCCTGGCACCATCACTGTCGGCAACCAGCAGATAAGAGCGGCCATATTCCTGCTGACATAAATTAATGGCGCGGTTGGCTATGCTCAGCGTGCCATTGCACTGCTCAACACTGATATGTGTAGACACTTTACCGGATTTAACCCGGCTGATGTGTTTTCCGTCCACAGCAACATCCATATCAGCATTTGCCAGCACCCTGACACTGATAATATCGGCACGGTTGCGGGGGGATTTGTCAAAAACAGACAATTCATAGTTGCTGCCATTCATCCAGGCCACCACCCAGGTCCGACCGCCGTCGGCTAAATGCGCATCCAGTTTGCGGCTTTTGTTGTTGCTATTTTTGTTGCGCACACCAAAAGTGGTTTTGGCGTAATCTTTGTTCCAGCCATACAGATAACTGCCATAATCTTCACTGAGTAAATCTACTGCTTTGTATTTATCCCGGAATACATCACCAAACATAGCATGCGGGTGAAGATAAAAGCCGGCATCGTCATTCAGGGCATTAACAAAGGTGATGGTGGTATCCCGATTTTTCGGTCTGTCATCAATGGCCTTATCAACCTGATCGCTACTACAAGCCCCCATTCCCAGCGCCGCTAACAATAACAACGCACTCTGCTTTACACGCATCCCCATGATTCCTTCCCCTTCACATCTGAAAAATTTCAGGAGCAAGATAGCAAGTGATAAACCGCGAATCTGTTAGGAAGTGTTGAAAACTGTATAAGCCTTGTGGCGGGAAGTATTAAATACTTTCTTGCGGCGGTGGTGGCTGGCTCAGGCTCTCTACTTGTACGGTAAACTCGGCACCAAGTAACACCACAATCCAGGACAGGTAAATCCATACAAATAAAATGGGTACCGCAGCCAATGCACCGTAGATCATTTGATAGGAGGGAAAGCTGGCAACATACAAGGCAAATCCCTTTTTCGATAATTCGAATAAGCAGGTTGCTAAAAAAGCCCCGGAAAGAGCATGCCTGGCACGTACCGCTTTATTTGGCACCACCATATACAAAATGAAAAATGCCCCCAATGACGTAACAAAGGGCACCAGATTCAGCAACGCAGTAGTAATACCTGGCGTATAGTCCTCGGCAAAAGCCGCCAGCCCGACTAAATAGGAACTGATCGCCAGCCCCGAACCTATTAATAAGGGGCCTAATGTCAGCACCATCCAATAAATAGCAAAGGTAAAGATGGGGCGTCTGTCACTATTGGTGCGAAAGATATGGTTAATGGTCTTGTCTACATTGGAGATCAGCATCAACGCCACTACCACCAGGAACAATATGCTCACGGCGCCCATTTTCGATGCATTGCCAACGAACTCACCAACATATTGTTGCACCACGCCACCGGCATGCGGCACAAAGTTACTAAATATAAAGGATTCCAAGTCACCACGGGCCGAACCAAATGCAGGAAACGCTGACAAAATGGTAAAAAACACCATGATAAATGGCACTAACGACAACAAGGAGACATAGGCCAGATGGCCAGCAGTAACGGTAATTCTGTCCTGTTGGCAACGAGTCAGCATGGCTATGGCAAACACTTTCACCTGGCTTAACGTTAAGGTTTTAATTGCCCTGAATTTATCCATCCCATACCTCCTGCCCAAAACTCAGATTCAAGTGTACCCTCGACGCACAAAAAAAGGCATCCCCTGATGCCTTTCTGTGTGTCTGTCAAACTAATGTTTACTTAGTCGGCTCGCAAACCCAGCATATGACAAATCGCATAGCTGAGCTCACAGCGATTCAGCGTATAAAAATGGAAGTTACGCACCCCTTCTTTGGCCAGAATACGCGCCATATCCATAGCAATGCTGGCACCCAACAGATTACGGGTGGTCTGGTCATTATCGTCCAGACCTTCATACATCTTATGCAACCAGTTTGGCACATGCACATTGGTCATACCGGCAAAACGCACCAGAGTATTGTAATTCGTTACCGGCAAAATACCGGGGATGATTTCCAAATCTATTCCTGCGGCTGCGGCCCGGTCACGAAAGCGCAGAAACACTTCGGCATCGAAGAAAAACTGCGTAATAGCCGAACTTGCACCGGCTTCGGCCTTACGTTTCAGATTCAGCAAGTCAAACTGGCCATTAGGCGCTTCAGGGTGAATTTCCGGATACGCCGCCACGGCAATATCGAAATCCGCCACATCTTTCAGTAACGCCACCAGATCCGCCGCATACAGCTCGGTTTTGTCCACGCCTTTAGGCAAATCACCGCGCAGGGCAACAATCTTACGAATACCAGCCTGCCAGTAGTCATGGGCGATTTGCTTAAGCTCTTCTCGGCTGGCATCCACACAGGTCAAATGTGGCGCGGCCGCCACACCGGTCTCGGCCTGGATACGTTTCACCACATCATGGGTACGATCCCGCTCGCCACTGTTCGCACCATAAGTCACCGACATATAAGCTGGCTTAAGGGGTGCCAGGCGCTGCACTGAATGCCACAGAGTTTGTTCCATTTGCTCAGTTTTAGGCGGGAAAAATTCAAAAGACACATTGATATTGCGCAATTCAGACAAGGAATTGTTCAGCGCATCAATGCCCTGGGCATAGGAAACCATAGTGACTCCTGGAATAAGCTCTGGATTTTGGACGTTTAGATGGCTAAATCTACTTGTATTCCGCCCAGACATCAAGATGTTTGGACTTCCAGATTGACTGAATCCTGCCAGCGGTTAGAATTTTGCCATCTAACTTAAAATAAAACAGGCAGAAACATGGCTAAATGGAATGGCGAGTATATTCATCCCTACGCCGAGCATGGAAAAAAGAGCGAGCAGGTAAAAAAAATTACCGTGTCCATTCCATTGAACGTACTCAAAGTACTAACCGATGAGCGGACGCGCAGACAGATCAACAATTTACGTCACGCCACGAATTCGGAGTTGCTGTGTGAAGCATTTCTGCATGCGTTTACCGGGCAACCCCTACCCAATGATGCCGATCTGCAGAAAGACAATCCTCATCGTATTCCGGCAGAAGCACGCAAAATTATGGAAAAAATGGGTATTGATGTTGACGCAGTGGAAGCCGAGGAAGACTGAAAATAACGTTAAGCGAGCCTGACTTCCGGTTGGGCCGTTTGCAACGCCTTTGCCCCTGCCTGCAACAAATAAAAGTCCGGTTCTTCCGCACTTACGCAGAAGCCAGCATTTACATAAAATTGCAGAGCTTGCTGATTACAACGAAACACCCTGAGTGTTAACTCTTGAGCCTGATAGACCTTAAGCAATTGCAATAGCAACCTACGTCCAATTCCCTTATTGCGCCATTGTGGTGCCATAATCAGCATCGTAATATATAGGCCATGCTTTGGACGTTGGCAGAGCTGAATATAACCAAGATTGAGGTGGCCAGATACCACCAATAGATTTTGATTATCCTGCCAGCGCTTAGCAAAATCCTGACGCTGCCAGTTCTCATCCCATCCCCACTGACTTTCAATATGTCCACGCATGGCCTGCTGATAATGCCGCCAGAAGTAACTTTTATCCTCATTGCCCGCCTGGGCCAGACGAAGATTTATCACGACACGTCCTGCACAGGTGCAACATCCAAACGCCCTACCGACACTTTAACCACCTGCACCGTCTGCCCAGCTGTTAAATGTTGCTGACTGTGTACCTGCCAAGCAATACCTGAATAACGATACTCAAAACTCTTACCTGGCTGCAGTGCCTCGGTAACTGCAAACTGATGCCCGATCAGATCACTTTGTACCTGTACCGGTTTTCCTTTCGCCTGCATATTTTTTAGCGGCTTCCACAACAACAACGCAAACAAGGCACTCAACACGGCGAGGCTGGCCAGAGCGCTGAACATATCCTGTCCAAGCAAGCCAAGATACATCATCAGCCCGGTGGCCAGCGCTGCCAGGCCAATAAAGAACAACACAAAGGTGGCAAAGCCCAGGATCAGTACTTCAACGGCCAGCAGTGCCAGGCCTAACACCATCAGACTCTCGGCCAGATGCTGATTCAGTAGGTCCATCGGTTACCCCTTTTTTATATTCTCGATAATGGTCATGGCCTGCGCTACCATTGACGCGGCATCAGTCCCACTGTCTGGTAGCAACACCACTGAGGACTCTTTAGCAATGGCTTGTTTGGCTTCAATGGCCTTAGTGGCCAGATCCAGTTGAATCGCCTTCTGGCCTTGTTCTGTGTTGGCCGCTTCGCCCACCAGTCGCAATGCTTCGGCCTGCGCCTCTGCCACCGCCAGAATAGCTTTGGCTTCACCCTCAGCGCGCAGCACCTGCTCTGCTTTGTCCGCTTCGGCGGCCAGTACCACTGAAGCTTTTTCACCCTCGGCACGGTTAATAGCCGCTTGCCTGTCACCTTCAGATTCCAGGATCTGTGCCCTTTTGACTCGTTCCGCCTTCATTTGCGCTTCCATAGCTTCCATAACCGAATGCGGTGGCACAATGTCTTTAATTTCATAGCGCATCACCTGGATGCCCCAGGGGCCAGAGGCTTCGTTTATGGCTGATACGATATTAGTGTTAAGTTGATCACGCTCTTCAAAGGTTTTATCCAGTTCCATTTTACCCAGCTCTGAACGCATAGTGGTTTGCGCCAACTGAGTCACGGCAAAGATATAATCATCCACCCCATAGGTGGCCTTGTAGGGATCCAGCACCCGGAAATACAGCACCCCATCCACCTTAAGAGAGATGTTGTCACGGGTAATAGCGCTTTGTTCCGGCACATCCACGGCCTGCTCTTTCAGCGAGCGGTCGGCGGCAATCCGGTCAATAAAAGGTACGATAAAATTCAGTCCGGCTTCGCGGGTGGTCTGGTATTTACCAAATCGCTCAATCAGATAAGCCCGATTCTGAGGGACAAAGATAATGGCGGATTTTAATACCACCACCACAAAAATCAGTAGAAAGGTCTCAATACGTAAAATGTAGTCAAACAGTATATCCATATTTTTCTCCAATGACGTTCCACTAAATTCCGCCTAACATAGTTCAGTGCCAGAGCACTGACAATGACTAATTTCAATCAGGAAGCATCATCATGTCCCCTAGTAAGGAACAACTGATCAGCCAGTTTGCGCTTAAGCCTCACCCTGAAGGAGGCTATTACGCAGAAGTTTACCGCTCAGCCCAGAGTTTAAACTCACCGGTACATGGCCAACCACGTCCCAGCCTGACCCATATTTATTTTCTACTGGGGCAGGGGGACGTCAGCCGCTTTCATCGCGTGGCCCATGACGAGGTATGGAATCATTATGCTGGTGCCCCACTACGGCTTATCGATCTGCATAATCAACAAATTCAGGAGTTACGTCTGGGACCAGACGAACCACATTTTGCCCAGGTGATAGAAGGGGGTCACTATCAGGCCGCTGAAAGTCTGGGCGAATACAGTTTAATGGGTTGCAGTGTGGCGCCGGGCTTTGACTTTGCTGATTTTAATTTTATTCAGGCGGATTCGGCCCTTAGCAACTTTATCCATAACCAACACCCAGAGCTTTTGCGCTTTTTATAACTGCGCAACTAACAAATGACGAAAAGCGGTGATTGCTAACATTGAAAACGGAATTCTCTCTCGCAGAGCCGCCAAGAACGCGAATGTCATCATCACTTGAGTCCAGAACTCTGTACCCTCATTGCTTCAGAGGTAAAAAATATATCTGTCTAAAAAAATTAACCACAGAGATGTATGGACTCCCTCCCCCAAGAGGGATACACGTAATAAGCACGCACGCTTTTACA
>NZ_BAAAEI010000029.1:0-43530 GCF_039522935.1 Bowmanella denitrificans
TCAAGCGGGACGCGCATTCTACGCCATCCGGTTTCTGTGTCAAGCAACTTTTTTAAATTTCGTTGCTTGCCGCTCCTTGAATCTTCCTGCCTTCCTGGCTGACTGGGAGACCTTTCTGCCTGCCCCGTCGAAGTGGTGCGCATTCTAGAGATTTCCGCACAACCGTCAACAGGTTTTTTAAGAAAATTTATCGTTTGGCGAGTTATTGAGCATTTAAGGCATTAAACGTCCATTTTTGCTACTATTCCTCTGTTCAAACAGCGGAATAGAGTGAAATGAGCTTAGGATTTTATAAGAAGGCATATCCCAAACTTGGCAAAAATTGTTACGTTGATGACAGTGCAGTATTAAAAGGTGACATTGAATTAGGTGATGACAGCAGTATTTGGCCATTAGTTGCGGCCCGCGGTGATGTCAATCATATCCGCATTGGTGCTCGCACTAATGTTCAGGATGGTACCATACTACACGTAACGAGGAAGTCGACGCAGCATCCGGCTGGGTATCCGCTGATAATAGGCGACGATGTCACTGTCGGTCATAAGTGTATGTTGCATGGCTGCACACTGGGCAACCGTATCTTAGTGGGAATGGGCGCCATTATTATGGACGGCGCCATCGTTGAGGATGATGTGTTTATTGGTGCCGGTAGTCTGGTGCCACCAGGTAAAGCTCTCGAATCAGGCTATCTATATGTAGGCAGCCCGGTTAAACAGGCCCGCAAACTCACCGAAGCCGAGCAGACCTTTCTTAAACAATCTGCCATTAATTATGTGGAGCTAAAAGACGATTACCTGGCTCAGGCTTGAGAAAGCGACATCCTTAATGCCTGACGAACTGGTTGTGTGTCAGGCATAATCCCACGCCATAAGTAGAAACTTTGCGCCGCCTGCTCCACCAGCATGCCAAGGCCATCCAAGGTTAATCCAGCCCCCTGTGCAGCACACCAATTGTTAAATGCAGTAATTTCTTTGCCATATACCATATCGTAACAGACGGGCTGATTAGCTATATAAGAAGAGGCTATATCAGGTGACTCACCAGATAAGCTGGAAGATGAAGCGTTAATTACCACATCAAAGGCCATAGGGGGTATCGCTTCTAATCCACTTCCCGTTACCGGCCCAAACTGGCAAAAATGGCGCGCCAGCTCCTCAGCCTTAGCCGCTGTACGATTGGCGATATGTAGCATGCCTGGCTGTTGTTTCAAAATGGGCAGCACCACACCACGGGTCGCCCCACCAGCACCTAAAATAAGTACTGCTTTATCTTTTAACCCAACACCATTAAACAGCAGGTCCTTCACCAGCCCAATACCATCGGTATTGTCTCCCAGTAGCTTTCCATCCTGGTAAATTAATGTATTCACCGAACCGGCTTGCCTGGCCGCCGGTGAAAGCTGTTCGACCAGCTTAAAAGCCTGTTCTTTGAAAGGTACTGTGACATTAGCGCCTCGCCCACCAGAGGCAATGAAGGTACTTACACTTTCCGCAAAGCCATCCAAGGGTGATAAGATCGCAGCATAGTGCAAAGATTGCCCGGTCTGCTCGGCAAACATCTTATGAATAAAGGGTGACTTGCTATGCGCAATAGGGTTACCGAAGACTGCGTATTGATCCATGGTATTAAAAAAGATGACAGATTGGCTTGCGAGCCTAACCCAGAAACAGGCTAACGACAAACCCACCAGCCTGTATGACCTGATTGGTGGTAAAGACACAACCTACAAACTCTGCCATCGCTTCTATGACATTATGCAAAGCGACCCGAAAGCCAGCGAGTTATTGGCTATTCACCAAGCGGACTTAACCCAGACCAGACAAAAGTTCTATGAATTTATGAGCGGCTGGTTGGGCGGGCCACCTTTATTTGAGCAAAAGTACGGGCATCCCAGGCTCAGAGCCAGACACTTACATGCAAAGATTAATCAACAGATGATCAACCAATGGCTGTATTGTATGAATCAGGCATTAGAGGATTGTGTGGCGGATTCACGGCTGCGCCAGGTTATCTGGCAGAATCTGGTGCCTCTGGCGCAGCATATGAAAAATCAGGACTGAGGCTCAGCCAACCAGTCAACAGCTTTAAGATAATGTTGATAAAGCTGGTCTTCACGGCTACCCGGCAAAGGTGAATAGTCATATTCCCAGCGGGCCAGTGGTGGCATAGACATCAGAATAGACTCTGTGCGACCGCCGGTTTGCAAGCCAAACAAGGTGCCACGGTCGTATACCAGATTAAATTCCACATAACGGCCACGCCGGTATAACTGAAACTCACGCTCCTGATCACCAAAAGCCAATTGTTTACGACTTTCAATAATCGGCACATAAGCATCGAGATAGCCGTTACCTACCGCTTGCATAAAAGCGAAGCTCTTCTCAAAGCCCCACTCATTGAGGTCATCAAAGAACAGCCCCCCCACACCGCGAGTCTCACCCCGATGTTTAAGGAAGAAGTAGTCGTCACACCACTTTTTATACCTCGGATAAACATCTTCGCCAAATGGCTGGCAAAGGTTACGAGCGACATTGTGCCAATGCAGCACATCCTCTTTGAAGGGATAAAAAGGTGTCAAATCAAAACCACCACCAAACCACCATACCGGTGCTTCACCTGCTTTTTCCGCCACAAAAAAGCGTACATTAGCATGTGAAGTGGGCACAAAAGGATTGTGAGGATGTATTACTAAGGATACCCCCATGGCCTGAAAACTGCGGCCAGCCAGCTCTGGGCGGGCAGCCGTGGCCGAGGGCGGCAACTGCTGACCGAATACATGTGAGAAATTCACCCCCCCCTGTTCTATCACCTGGCCTTTACGCATCACCCGGGTTCTGCCACCGCCGCCTTCCTGACGCTGCCAGTTATCTTCAACAAAGTTACCTTTGCCATCGACCAGCTCCAGGGTCTGGCAAATACTATTCTGCAAGCCCAATAAAAATTGTTTAACCTGATCAAGATTAATTTGCGACATCTGCCGTTCCTATGCTCTGACGACCTGGCCGGTCAGTCCGTTGCGAATCTGTGTAGGTTGCGCCTGCTGACCCACTTCCCCCTGAACAATATGTACGCGCCCTGCAAAAATTCGGGCTACCTCTTCCACAGTTCGGGCCGGTTCCTGTCCAGCCAGATTTGCACTGGTCGACACCAATGGCTTATCGAGAAAATCACACAATGTCCTGACAACCGGGTGAGCAGACACGCGCACCGCGATCAATGGCGAACCACCTGTGATCCAATCTGGTGCCCGTTCAGATTTAGGTAACAACCAAGTATAGGGCCCAGGCCAACTGGAGATGATTTGGGTGCGCCGGTCCATGGGAATAGCGTTGTCATTTATGTAGGGTAGTAGCTGGGAAAAATGACTGGCGATCAGGATGACACCTTTCTCCACCGGTCGCTGCTTTAACGCCAGAATGTTAAAAACCGCTGCCTCATTATCAGGGTCACACCCCAGGCCGAACACGGCCTCCGTAGGGTAGGCCAGCACCTCGCCCTGATAAAACACTCGGTGTAACTCAGCATCAATATTCAAAATGTGTTTACTCATTACCGTTTCACTAATTAGGCGGCATGTTAATAACAGAAGATAGAAGTACTATTCACTGGCCATTTTATGTTGGCAAGCCTTCTGAGGGCAAATCAGCATATTGCCTTTTCGTACCATCAAGGGCCAGTTACAAACCGGACAGGTTTTGGTAACAGGTGGTAAGTTGAGTAGGTAACGACAATGGGGGTATTGGTCACAAGCATAGAAGCTTTTGCCAAACTTATTGGTGCGCCGCAGCAACTTACCTTTGTGGCAGACAGGGCATCCAAGCTGCTCGTCTTCTTGCTGCTCAAGTTTCTCTATATGGTGGCAATCAGGAAAATTAGTACAGCCAATAAACAGACCAAAGCGCCCTTTCTTTACCGCCAGTGGTGAATGGCACGCCGGACAGGCGGTCCCCTCGATCACTTTCACCTCATGGCTTTGATATTCATGCAGGGGCTTGCTGAAATGGCAAGCCGGGTAGCGACTGCAGCCCAAAAATGGGCCGCTTTTGCCGGAACGGATCTGCAGCTTAGCCTGACACTGCGGGCAACTACCATAAGCATGCTGCAGGGCATGTTCATCGGCGTTAAAAAGTGAGTGATCTATCTTTGACATAAGCGGATTATGTCATAATCGGGGCTCGCTTAATATCTAAGCGTTGTAGAAAAGGTACGACTAGTGCAGTGGGCCTTCTGGCTCCTCAAACAGCAGATCTTCCATCTGGGCATAGGCATTTTCTTTGCCTGGCACATTAAACAGCACCATCAATACCACCCATTTGAGATCTTCCAGGCAAAATTCAGCAGCATCAATTTCCATTACCCTGTCGATAACCATCTCACGGGTACTGGCATCCAATACTTTGATTTGCTCAAGAAACATCAAGAAACCACGACATTCCACATCTAAACGCATCTCCTCTTCCTGGGTATAGATGCGAGTAACCGGCATGGCAGACATATGCGCCAGGTACGGATTGGTATCCGATTCCTGTAAGGCAGCCAATTTTTCCAGCCAGGATAATGCCTTGTAAATTTCATCATGATGAAATCCGGCACGCACCAATTCTTCGGTCAACTCGTCCTGATCGACACGAATTTCGGTTTCACTGTGGATGAAGTTCTCGAACAGATACATGAGGATGTCAAACATACTATTTTCCCCTCAATTTGACGTAACCACCGGGGACGGCAGCTACCAGGCCACGCAGCTCATATTCTAGTAATTGTGCAAGCACTTGTGTCACCGGCATGCCGCTGCGCTGTGCAATCACATCAATAGATGTGACTTCAAATTCTACACTAACCAACAATGGATCCTTTGCCAAGCCATTCCCGCTACTTTTTTCTGAGGACGGATGGCCCTGATTTTGAACTTCAAGAGCAAGATTTTGATATTCTTCGAGAATATCTTCAACAGCCGTCACCAGCTTAGCACCTTGTTTGATTAAATAATGACAACCCTCCGTTAGGGGATTGTATATATTTCCGGGCACAGCAAATACGTCCCGCCCTTGTTCCAATGCATAACGAGCGGTAATCAGTGAACCACTGCGCAGTGCAGCCTCAACCACCAGCGTACCCAGACTCAGTCCACTGATAATACGATTTCGTCTGGGAAAGTGCTCCGGTAAGGCGGATTGACCAGGTGCAAACTCAGACAACAAACAGCCACCACATTCACTGATTTGATTTGCCAGAGCAAGATGCCTGCGCGGATAAACGTTAGCCAGGCCAGAACCAAGTACGGCAATAGTCTTGCCATTAACCTTCAAAGCCCCTTTATGCGCCCAGCCATCTATACCCAAAGCAAGGCCACTGGTCACAATAAGCCCGGCGAGGGATAGCTGTCCGGCAAGCTCAAAGGCACTCTGCTGGCCACTGGAAGAAGGACTGCGACTACCGACAATAGCAAGTTGAGGACAATCTAAAATATCAGCTTGCCCCTTTCCAAACAGCAAAAGTGGCGGGCGGGATAATTGCCTGAGCTGATTGGGATAGCGTTTGTCTGACAGAGGCAGAAGAAAATGTTGCGCGTCTTTGCTGAGCCAGTCTAACGAGTCGGCGATCCATCTTTGATTGGGATTTTTCAGTTGTCGTATTTGCTCTTCATGTAACCCGCAGCGGCGCAACTGCTTAGCATCCCATTGCAAAAGCAACGGCAAATGTCCTCCTGTGTCTTGCAGGAGTTTTATCAACAGCTCGCCACTTAAGCCTGACATTTGATCCAACGTCAGCCAGGCCATCATATTGTCTTCGTTTGTCATGCCAGTCCCTGCAATGACCAATCAAGGGTGCGCGACTAAAGCACCCCGCTTAATGATTTTTGATGCCTTAACGATTAGCGCATAACTGGTGTTATCAAACACCTTAAAAATAACCAACTCCCCCACCTTTAGTGGTGGTGCGGTTAACACATCGTCATTTTCTACCATGCCAAACAGCCAACTATTGCTTTCTACATACCTGGGCTTGTCAGCTTCATTAATTGTTGGACCTTGTTGGTAAATGCCCATCACTGTGCCAGCCTGAACATTCTGCTCTGCCCCCAAATCCAGGGCCACGATATCCAGCTTACCCATCAAATTGTGTTCCCGCAGATTGCCGATAATAAAACCGTGCACATCGGTTGCCGCCTGCAACTGCAGATCCTGCATGCCAGTGAGCCGGGCTTTAGCAGTCAGACGATCCCCTTGCACGGCCTCGAAATTGGCATCTTTTACATCTACCAGCATCAGGGCCTGCTGCTCTGTAGGTAACAGCGAGGCATCTGCTACATGGCGGACCTGCACACCAATAGGATTGTCCTGCATGTCATACAAGATATTTTGTTGACGTAACAGCATCAAGGGCGATTCTGTTTCTCCCTGCTGTCCCACCACCAGGTCCCCGGTGGCATAACGCACACCGCCATCATAATCACCAAGCAACTTAGGCAAGGCTTCGTATTCTTCCTCTGCCATCACCAAGCCATGCTCGACAAAAGGCTCAATCACAGTCCAGGGCAACACCGCTATAGGGTCAGCGCTTTTCTCCAGGCGCTTGCCTGCAGGCGACAACTTGAATTCAGCCTTGGATTGGCCATTGCGATTGACCACTAGCATTGGCTCGCCATCCGCTCCCCACTCCAGTTTAAGTTCGTCCCCTGGATAGATCAGATGAGGATTCTTAATCTGCGTATTGTGTCGCCATAATTGCGGCCAAAGCCATGGCTGTTGCAGATATAGAGAAGAGATATCCCAGAGTGTATCTCCTTGCTTTACTACATAGGTTTTCGGCGCATCGGGTTTAATATCGACGGCCATACACCAGGCTGGCACGAGCCATAACCATACCAACCCAATTGACAACTTAAGTCGCATAAATCCCCCACTGAGCCTTGCATGCTCTGTCCCGAATAGCCGCTAACCCAAACAGTTACCGCGGTGTTCTTCATACCTTATCAATATCGCCAGGCTATTATGTTTTGCTGGCGATTGGGCTAGAATAACCATTAAAACCAAGTATTAAATAGCCCGTTGTGGCATTTCGTATGAGATTCCATATGCTTGGATCCATTAACTAGTGTAGCTGAATATAAGATGGCCAAATTAGAAGTTCTGCGCTTTCCGGATGAGCGCCTGCGTACCGTTGCTAAGCCAGTCAAGGAAGTCAATGCTGACATCCGTCGGTTGGTTGACGACATGTTTGAAACCATGAAAGCCGAAAATGGTATAGGTTTAGCCGCCACCCAGGTAAATGAGCATATTCGCCTGGTAGTCATGGATGTGTCTGAAGAACAAGACAATCCACTGGTCTTTATTAACCCGGAAATTACCGAGAAGCAGGGTTCCACCATCAGTGAAGAAGGTTGTCTGTCTGTTCCCAACAATTATGCCAAGGTAGACCGGGCGGAGCGAATCAAAGTCACCGCTTTAGACAGAGATGGAAAAGAGTTTACCCTTGAAGCAGAAGGCTTACTGGCAATTTGTATCCAACATGAACTTGACCATCTGCGTGGTGTGCTGTTCGTTGACTACCTGTCCCCGCTGAAACGCCAGCGTATTCGCAAAAAATTGGAAAAAGAAGCCCGTCAGTTGGAAAGAGTCTGATATCCAGTGAATACAAAACTAAACGTGATTTTTGCCGGCACGCCAGATTTTGCCGCCCGGCATTTACAGGCCCTGTTGGGTTCTACGCATAATGTCATCGCGGTCTATACCCAACCGGATCGCCCGGCAGGAAGAGGCAAGAAGTTACAAGCCAGTGCGGTTAAACAACTGGCACAGGAACATGACATACCCGTATTCCAGCCTGAGACATTGAAAACGGCCGATGCACAGCAACAATTGGCCGAATTAAAAGCCGACATAATGATAGTGGTTGCTTACGGACTTATTCTTCCACAGGCGGTTTTGGATATGCCTAAACTCGGCTGCCTGAATGTTCATGGTTCATTGTTACCCAGATGGCGGGGCGCAGCACCTATTCAGCGAGCCATTTGGGCAGGAGACACACACACAGGCGTCACCATTATGCAGATGGATAAGGGCCTGGATACCGGTGCGATGTTGTATAAAGCCAGCTTGCCTATTGGCGAGCAGGATACCAGTGCCAGCTTGTATGAAAAGTTGGCCGAGCTAGGCCCCAAGGCTCTGTTAACCACGTTGCATGAATTGGACAATCTGAAGGCTGAAATTCAGGATAACGCTCAGGCCAACTATGCAGAAAAGTTAAGTAAGGATGAAGCTCGCCTTGACTGGACATTGGATGCATTGCAGTTAGAACGCAATACACGCGCCTTTAATCCCTGGCCGGTGTGCTTTTTTGAACTTGCAGGACAACCGGTTAAAGTTTGGCAAGCACAGGTTGAGTCAGGCAAGGGGCAACCCGGCCAAATACTGGATGTCAGCAAACAAGGGCTGTTGGTAGCAACAGGCAACCAAGCTCTGCGCATACAAATCCTGCAACTGCCAGGCAAAAAAGCCATGCCTGTGGCGGATATTCTGAATGCCAGAAAAGACTTGTTTGAAGCCGGAAACAGACTGTCTTGAAAACTACATCGCTAAGAGCTGATGCAGCCAGAACACTTTTTCAGGTACTGGAGCAAGGCAAATCCCTGCGGGAATTGCTACCTGAGCTGCAAAGCCAGCATAAAGAGCAGGACCGCGCCTGGTTGCAGGAAATGTTGTACGGGGTTCTACGTCAACTACCGCTGTTACAGTATTGGCTGAGGCAATTACTTGAGAAGCCGTTAAAGTCCAACCAGAAAGCGGTAGAACACCTCATTATGCTGGGTTTTTATCAGTTGGCTTTCAGTCGGGTTTCTCAGCATGCTGCTGTGGCAGAAACAGTAGGAGCCTGCCAAAACCTTAAATGTCCTGGATTGAAAGGCCTGGTTAATGCTTGTTTGCGCAATTTTATTCGCCAGAATCTGCAACAAAACTTGCCTGACGATAAACAGATCCTCTCAGGGCTCCCCAAATGGCTATACAAAAAGCTGTTACAGCATTATCCAGAGCAACTGGATGAAATCAGTGCGGCCATGAACACTAAGGCGCCAATCTGGCTCAGGGTCAATACCACCCGCATCAGCAAAGACGATTTCACCGCGGAGTTAGACAAGGCCGACATTACTTATTTGTCAGAGGGCCTACCTGCGCAAGCGCTGTTATTAACCAAAGGAATGGATTTGACTCAGTTGCCGGGCTACCAACAAGGTTGGTTTGCTGCTCAGGATGGTGCCGCTCAGCAGGCTGCTGCACTGCTGGCTCCACAGAAAGGTGAGCACATCCTTGACGCATGTGCAGCGCCAGGTGGGAAGACCTGTCATTTGCTGGAATATCAGCCAGATATTCATTGCACGGCAATGGATTGTGACCCGGGCAGATTGCAAAGGGTAGAAGAAAACCTGCTAAGACTTGGACACCAGGCCAAGGTTGTGTGTGGTGACGCTGCCAACCCCGAAGACTGGTGGGACGGCAAACAGTATGATCGGATCCTACTCGATGCACCCTGCTCTGCCACAGGCGTAATTCGCCGTCATCCGGATATCAAGTGGCTGCGCAAAGGGGCGGATATTGCAAATCTGGCGCAATTGCAGCAAAAAATCCTGCATGCGATTTGGGCATTGTTGAAGCCTGGCGGCACCCTGTTATACGCAACCTGCTCTATTTTGCCGGAAGAAAACGCACAACAGATCACAGCCTTCCTGCAATGTCAGGCAGATGCCAGATTGTCCCCCCTGCACGAGGCAGACAATATCGATAATCCAGGCTGGCAGATACTGCCTGGCGAAATGCAGATGGATGGCTTCTATTACGCGAGGCTGATAAAGTCTTAATCCAACCCATGACTGTTATGGGTTAACAACAAGAATAGCGGGTTATGAAGATAATCATTGTGGGTGCAGGCCAGGTAGGCGGAACTCTGGCAGAAAATCTGGTAGGCGAAAAAAACGAAATCACCGTGATTGACGCCGATTACGATATATTACGTAATCTGCAAGACCGCCTGGATTTGCAGGTGGTATCCGGTTTTGGCTCCCACCCTGATATTCTGAAAAAAGCCGGTGCAGAAGATGCCGACATGTTGATCGCGGTAACTAACAGCGACGAAACCAACATGATGGCCTGCCAGGTTGCCCACAGTTTGTTTAAAACGCCAACCAAAATCGCCAGAATCCGCTCTGAACAGTACCTGGTTTATCAGGAACAATTGTTTAAACACTCGGATATTCCGGTGAATCATCTGATCGCCCCGGAGCAATTGGTGACCCGCGCGATAAAACGCCTGATTGATTACCCGGGCGCATTACAGGTCGTGGAGTTTGCCGAGGGCAAAGTCAGTCTGGTGGCCGTTAAGGCTTATTACGGTGGCCTGCTGGTTGGCCATGCACTATCAGCCCTGAAAGAGCATATGCCGAATGTGGAAACCCGGGTGGCGGCGATATATCGCCGAGGCAAGCCCATTCGCCCGCTGGGTACCACAGTAATAGAAGCAGATGACGAAGTGTTCTTTATCGCTGCCACCAAACACATACGTGCGGTGATGAGTGAGTTACAAAAACTCGAAGCCAGCTATAAACGTATCATGATTGCAGGCGGTGGTCTTATTGGTGCGGGTCTGGCCAGGCAGTTGGAAGAGAAGCACCAGGTCAAGCTGATCGAATTCAGTCAGGAAAGAGCCCGCTATCTTTCTTCCAATCTGAAAAAGACCATCGTTTTTTGCGGCGATGCATCCGACCAGGAACTGCTTCTGGAGGAGCAGGTTGAGCAGATAGACGTATTTATTGCCGTTACCAACGACGATGAGGCCAATATTATGTCTGCCATGCTGGCTAAACGTATGGGTGCGCAAAAAGCCATGGTGCTCATTCAGCGCAGTGCCTACGTGGATTTGGTTCAGGGTGGAGAGATCGATATCGCCATATCGCCGCAACAAGCCACCATCTCAGCGCTGTTAACACACGTGCGCCGTGGTGACGTAGTAAACGTTTATTCACTGCGACGTGGCGCGGCCGAAGCGATAGAAGCCATAGCCCATGGTGACGCCAATACATCCAAAGTGGTGGGCAGAACCATCAATGATATAAAACTACCGCCAGGCACCACCATAGGTGCTGTGGTGCGTAAAGACGAGGTCATTATCGCTCACGGGGATACGGTGATTGAGGCCGATGATCATGTCATCCTGTTTCTGGTAGACAAGAAGTTTATCAGCGATGTTGAAAAGTTGTTCCAGCCCAGCGCTTTCTTTTTTGGCTAGGGCTGCGGGCTGCGGGCTGCGGGCTGCGGGCTGCGGGCTGCGGGCTGCGCAGCATCAGATATCAAACGGCAGAAAAGAAAAAAGCTCTAAACTTACGTTTAGAGCTTTTTCCGAGAATTGGTGCCCAGGAGAGGACTTGAACCTCCACGGCCTTTCGGCCACTAGCACCTGAAGCTAGCGTGTCTACCAATTCCACCACCTGGGCGAGAAGTGCGCGTACTTTATTGAGTCACGCTCTGGTTGTCAACACTCGTTATGAACTTTTTATGTCGTTCGCGTGTTTTTTCACCTTGGCGTTCAACTTTTAACCTGCGATTTTGGAAAATGCGGTGATACCGTCTGGCGAATTTCATTTCCCCAGACAATGGCCTGGTTGAAAAGCCCATGTAACATCTTCTGGCTCAGGTCTAACTGTCCGGACAATTTAATCAACGCCAGCCAGTTTGCACTTTCAAATGCTCTGGCCAAACCAAGATAATTCTTCAAACGCCCCTCCTGCCCACACAAGGCTTGTTTGATTTCTTCATCAATTGGCAATTTTTCCACTAAATGCTCCATGCTCTGATCAAGCAAAGCATCCAACAAAGAAAACAAGCCAACCAAAAAGCCTTTTGGAGGATTATCCTGATCTTTCTTGGCCAAACTCACCAACTCGCAGAACTTAGCCCTGACCAAAGACAGATGCAATAACTCCATGGGTTTCTCTTCACCCATATTGGCCAGGGCCAGAATAGAGATAAACTTCTTCAGCTCCACTTCCCCCAGATAATTCAGGGCATGGCGCAAGGACGAGATCTTGTAGCGTTTGTTTATGGTTGGGTTATTAATAAACCGCAACAACATGTATGACAGGCCTACATCCCTTTCGAATATGGCGTTGACCCGTTCAAAATTAAAGTCTCTGCTGCTGCTCTCCTGCAGTAATTCCAACAGGGCAAGTTTGGAGGTCGGCAGGTTACGCTGACGAATAACCTCGGGCTTGGCAAAGAAGAAGCCCTGGAAGTAGTCAAAACCAAGTTCTTTGAAACGATTGAAGTCCTCGTAGGTTTCAACTTTTTCGGCTACCAGTTGCACCTTGGCTTGCTTAAACTTGGCAATGTTACGGGCAATGGTCTCGTAGTCACTGCGTAAAGTGTCAACTTTGATAATATCCACATAGGGCAGGAACATGTCCCACTTTGGGTCAAAGTTATGGTCATCCAGTGCCAGCTTATAGCCCTGGTCTTTTATTTGTTTACAGGCTGCCAGCATATTGTTGTCGGTAGGCACAGTTTCAACGATTTCCACTACTACAGACTCAGGATCCAACATGGTGGGAAAACCATGCAACAAGGTTTCTTTGTGGAAATTAATGAACGACGTTTTATGACAGGCTATATCTTCTAACCCCAACGTCAGGTGACTACCAGTCAGAATCTTTGAAGTGGCCTCGTCAGGGCGGATATCCGGAAAACAGTTCTTTCTGCCATCCCTGAATAGCAGTTCATAGGCAAAGACATTCCTGTCACTGTCCAGAATGGGATGGCGGGCTATATAAGCAAACATATTCTAACCCCCGAGCGGTCCGCCTTCGGCATTCTTACAGCAAGCCCGCTATTGTATGCAAAGTGTAAACAAACAGACTGTATCAGATAGCGCTTAGAAAACCAGCGCTATCATACAATATCAGCTGCAGCTGGGATGCGGATCTCCAACCTGCCGCTAACTGACTCAACTGCGCCAGAAGGTCGGTGAAAACAACACCAGCAAAGAGAATACTTCCAGACGACCAAATAACATGGCCAATACTAACCACCACTTCCCCGCATCGGTCACATCCGCAAAGTTCGCCGCCACCGCGCCCAGGCCCGGTCCGAGATTATTCAAACAAGCGGCCGTTGCAGAAAAAGCCGTGATATTGTCCATGCCGGTTGCCACCAGCGCGATCATAATAATTAAAAACACCAGGGCATAGGCGGAAAAAAATCCCCATACTGCTTCAACCACTCGGTCTGGCAAAGCCCTGTCACCCAGTTTCACGGAATAAATGGCCTTGGGATGAATAAGTCTGTCCACTTCCCGCTTGCCTTGCAGGTAAAGCAGCAGTACCCGCACAACCTTCAAGCCACCACCGGTAGAGCTGGCGCAACCACCAATAAAGCTGGCAAAGATTAACAAGATAGGTAAAAAAACTGGCCAACTGGCAAAACTGTCTGTCGCAAAACCTGCGGTAGTACTGATAGAAACCGCATGAAACAAGGCTTGATCCAAAGCAGTTTCAACGTCGCTATACCAGTTATGTGCCGTCAGCGTGGCAAAACAAATCGCCACCAGTACAAACTGGATGATGAAAAATGCGCGCAGCTCAGGGTCATGTATATACACTTTTATGCTGCGATTGCTGAACGCATTGTAATGTAGAGCAAAATTTAGGGCTGAGATCCACAAAAATGCCACACAGACCAAATTAATTGCTGAGCTGTCAAAATATCCCAGGCTGGCGTCATAATTTGAAAACCCCCCTATCGCTACCGTTGAGAAAGCATGGCAGATAGCGTCAAACCAGTTCATACCTGCCACCCAGTACGCCAGCATGCAAGCGATGGTTAATCCCAGATATATGAACCAAAGATGCTTGGCCGTGTCGGCAATCCGCGGAGTCATCTTAGAATCTTTCACCGGGCCGGGAATTTCTGCCCGATACAACTGCATTCCGCCGACCCCCAGAATTGGCAGAATCGCCACAGCCAGCACAATGATGCCCATTCCCCCCAACCATTGCAGTTGCTGGCGATAAAATTGCACGGCTTTAGGCAGATAGTCTATTCCCTCTATTACTGTCGCCCCGGTAGTGGTTAAGCCGGAAAAAGATTCGAAAAAGGCGTCAGTTACCGACATCTGAGGTTGTTCGAGTAACAAAAATGGCAAAGCGCCGAAGCTGGCCAGTACCGTCCAGAATAACGCCACGATCAAGAAACCTTCTTTAGCACGCAATTCTTTACGATGTGCCCGGTTGGGATACCAGGACAAAAGGCCCGTCACCAAACACAAAAAGAACGCCAGTAAAAAAGGCAGACCACCACCGTCTGCGTAAATTAACGAAACAAAAGCAGGAGGAATCATGGTTACGCTGAATAAGGCAACCAACAAGCCGAGAATTCTGATTATTGTGCGGTACTGCATGTTGTCCTTAGCTAACTGCCCCTGTCGTTTGCCGCTCCAGATATTCCAGAAGTTGAAAATGATCTTTCGCTACAAATAGCGCGGTTTGGTCGAGGTAGTGGAAGAGCTCACTTTGTTCTTTACGGTGTACGAGTATGACCCGCTTGCCCTTTGCCATCGCCCTGACAATATCTCCAGCCATTTGCTGTGCATCATTTGGCCCGCTTAGCATAAACACCAACCAGTCTGCACTTTCAAGTAATGACTGGTTTATGCTCAGACACAATCGCTCGGCGAGAATATCATCTACCTGCAGCCTTGTCCCACCAACGTCTTGGTTAGACAAGGCATGAAAAAAGTTTATCGGCAACTGTCTGGACACAAGCACATCCCGGAGTGCCCGGAGCTGTTGAGCGTTATTGCCTGCCAGATATACACGCTGTTGCATGATACTGAGTAAGATTGCCAATTCAGTATCCAATTATTGACCGACTGGGTGGAAATCAAAAGCCCAATTTGATGATTGCGACGCAGTTTACAAAGTTTCTTACAGAGCACCTCTGGTACAGTCCCTCCGCTAAACATACACTACTTGGATCCCTACCCTACGGAGAATCGGATGAAAAGAATATCAATATGGAGCTTGCTGATACTATTGGCCATGCCCGCCTTAGCGTCGCCAAAGCAGGATCAAGTGAAAAGTTTTACACTGCAAAATGGCATGAAGTTTCTGGTGTTGGAGGACCATTCCATTCCAAATGCCAATTCTTATCTGTTTTGGCGTGTGGGTTCACGCAATGAGTATCCGGGTATCACCGGGCTTTCGCATTTCTTTGAACATATGATGTTCAATGGTGCCAAGAAATACGGCCCAAAAGAGTTTGACCGTACCATGGAGGCTGCAGGTGGCAGTAATAATGCGTATACCACTGAAAACCTGACGGTATACACCAACTGGTTTCCGGCTGACCAATTGAACTTAATCTTTGAACTGGAAGCGGATCGTATCCAGCATCTGGCGATTGACCCGCAAATGGTGGAGAGCGAACGAGGCGTGGTCATGTCCGAACGCTCAACAGGGCTGGAGAATTCCAATTTCCGCGCAATCTGGGAAGAGGTGAAGGGCAGTGCTTTTCGCGCGCACCCCTATAGCTGGTCGGTAATAGGTCACGAGTCTGACATCATTAACTGGACAATGGATGACCTTATTCAATACCACAAAACGTATTACGCCCCGAATAACGCCGTTATGGTGGTAGCGGGCGATGTGACCCTGGACGAAGTAAAGACATTGGCGGAAAAGCATTTCGCCCCCATCCCGGCCCAGCAGCCCCCCAGAGAAGTGCACACCGTAGAACCAGAACAGAAAGGTGAACGGCGGGTGTATTTGCACAAAGCCTCGGTTTCCAGCCCCAATCTGATGATGGCCTTTCATGTGCCCAATTCACGCCACGAGGATTATTATGCGTTGGCGGTACTGGCGGATATTCTGTCCACCGGCAATAGCTCCAGACTGCAGAGTAGCCTGGTGTTCGAGCAACAATTGGCCACCGAGCTTTTTGCCTATTTCCCAGAGTCCATTGACCCTAACCTGTTTTATATTTATGCCGTGGCCAATCCCGGTGTCGATGCCAATAAGCTGGAGGAAGGCATTATCGCCCAGTTGCAAAAAATCAAACAGGAAGGCATCAGCGAAGAAGAATTGCAGAAGGTCAAAAACCGTCGCCTGGTAGATTTTTATCGGGAGATGTCCACCATCAATGGTAAAGCCAACACCTTGGGTACCTACGAAATGTATTTTGGTGACTATCAGGCGCTGTTTGATGCCCCGGCAAAACTGGAAAGTCTGACAACGACAGATGTTCAACGTGTAGCCAAACAATATCTTAAAAAGGCCAACCGCACAGTCGGCATCTTAGACGCTCAGGAGGACAGCCATGCAGACGATCTCTAAGTTTATTATTTCCGTTTTACTTTGCAGTCTGAGCCTGGCTAGTGTGGCGGCAGAATTTGTGCTGCCAGCTTATGAAAAAGTCACGCTTAAAAATGGCCTGACCTTGTATCTGATGGAACAACATGAAGTTCCTTTGGTAGACCTGTATATCACTGTGAAAGCTGGTGCCACTGCTGACCAAAAAGCAGGTCAGGCCAAATTAACGGCGGCAAACCTGTTGCTTGGCACGCAATCTCTGTCTCGCGCGGAGCTCGAAGCCAAATTGGATTTTATTGGCGCCGAATTAGATGCCGATGCCATGCTGGAGTATTCAACAATACAGGCTTCTGCCGCCAGTAAGGATCTTGATCAGATATTGGGTTGGGTTCGTGACAGCTTACTGACACCGGCATTCAATCAACAGGAATTCAATAATCACAAGCAACGTTACCTGGCTGGTCTGCAGCAAAAAGCAGAAAGCCCAAAGGCGGTGATTAAAGACTACTTCAATGCCCAACTTTTCAAAGGGCATGCCTATGCTGCACAGGTAGACGGCTCCAGCCGGTCGGTAGCCACTATTGAGCTTGAGGATATTAAGGACTTCCATCAGCGTTGGTACAAGCCCGACAACACCGCTGTCATCGTGGCGGGAGATTTTAATACTGAACAGCTTAAGAAAAAACTGCAGTCGCTCTTTGCAAATTGGCAGGGTAACACTGAAGCCATGCCCGCAATTACAGCGCCGACCTTTCCCACACAAGCGCAGTTGATGCTGGTGGATAAGGCAGATGCCGTAGAAAGTACCTTTATGATTGGTGGGCCTGGCATTGCCATGAGCAACCCTGATTACGTAGCCGTAAGCGTGATTAATACCGTATTAGGTGGGCGCTTCACATCATGGCTTAACGATGAATTACGCGTTAATTCTGGTCTGACCTATGGCGCACGCAGCACGTTTGAAGCCTATCAGCAAAGTGGCAGCTTTTATATTTCCACCTTCACCAAAACCGAAACCACCAAGCAAGCCATAGACTTGGCCCTGCAGACATACCAAAGGTTATGGGAAAAAGGCATAGACCAGGAAACTCTGGAGTCAGCCAAGGCCTATGTAAAAGGTCAGTTCCCACCGCGCTATGAGACCTCTACTCAATTGGCAAATCTGATGTCGTCTATGTTTGTGTATGGCTTTAACGAGGACTTTATCAATAACTTCTCTAGCCAGGTAAATGCCCTGACACCAGACAAAGCAAAACAACTGGTGAACAAATACTTCCCCAAAGCGCAGTTGCAATTTGTGGTAGTGGGTCGTGCCGATGCAATTCGCGAAAGCTTGAAAGACTATGGTCAGATGCAACAGGCCAGTATTCAGCCAACACAAGAGTGAATTGTACCCTTTAGGGTTTATTAAAAGCTGACATCCTGATGGCCAAATCAACACCTTGATTTGGCCATTTGTTTTTTTACTTAGAATGTTTTTTTGTGATGAGATAGCTGCAGCGTCTGGCTCCGTCAAGAATATGCTCCATACGCTGCACATGATACTGTTCACCAATGCAGGCCTGAAAAAGTTCCAGCTCCGAGCGGCAAAACTGCTGGCATTGATTGGCTGCGGTGCAGATTGGGCAATGGTTTTCCATAAACCAATAGCCGCGGCCCGGCTCCTCCTGCCAACTGGCCATGTACCCTTCCCGGCTGCGAATTTCACTCAGACACATTAGTTTATCGGTGATGTTTTCGAGCCCCTGCATGCTTGCCAGATACTCCTTTCGACTGGTCGCTTCGCGGCGACGAATAATCTTCTCCAATCCCTGCTCGCCAAACTCCTGCTTTGCCGACGCCAATAATTGCAGACTAAGATGTGCGTGCATATCCCCAAAGCGTTGCTGGGCAAGCTCGGTCAACTGCCAAAACTGCTTGGGACGACCCACCTGACCCTGGCGGGAAAAGTGACTGACCAGGTTTTGTCGGGCTAATTGCAACAGATGTTGCCTGGCCCCCATTGCCGTCATCTGTAAAGCATCAGCCAATTGCCGGGCGGTCATCTCACCCCGGTTTTTAAGCAGGTACAGAATTTTATCGCTGCTGGCTTGCACGGAGCATTCTCATACCAAGGATAAAACCTTATCTACCAGCTTATTTATACCCACTGCCGCTTCTGCAATATTTTGCGCCAGCATGTAAGCTGGGGTAGTTACCAGTTTTCGTGATTCATCCACAACAATGTCTTGCACCTGACAGCTCACATGGGTTGCATCCATTGCAACAAGCGCATCTGCCGTAGCCGGGTCATTACCAATTGTTAGCTTTACCTGCTGACCATACACCCTGGCAGCCAATGCCGGTGCGATACACATATAGCCAGCGGGTTTACCACTGTTGGCAAATGCCTGACATACCTCCATGACCTGCGGCTGAATCTCACAATTCTTCCCATTGACAGCAAAATCACACAAATTTTTTGCTGCGCCAAAACCGCCAGGCACGAACAGTGCAGAATATTCAGCAGGATCAAGCTCGCTGATGGGCAAAATATCGCCCCTGGCAATGCGCGCAGCTTCCACCAATACGTTACGCTGCTCACCTTCGGCCACTTCGCCAGTGCGATGGTTGATGACATGCAGTTGGAGCAAATCCGGAGCGAAACACTGGTATGCCACACCTCGCTGGCTAAGGGCCAGCATGGTCAATACGGATTCATGAATTTCCGCCCCGTCATATACACCGCACCCACTCAATAAAATCGCCACTTTGCTCATTTTTCGCTCCAATGCCCGTCAATACTGGCTTATGCTATTTGCTTCAAAACCACATAGCCAATCAATCTAAAAATTAATCAATCAAGGCTTTTCTTCGACTTTGGGTATGGTAGAGTAGCTCTCCCCTGCGGCCAAGTGCAATTTCCAGGCTGCAGGATTATCCACAAAGGATTATAAAAAAAATAACAGGTCCTGCGGTCCCCTGTTTTTTTCATAAGCCAGTATTTATAAGACTTTCCAACACTTTGCTTTTGTATAGGCGAGGTGCGTTATGTTATGCAGGAAAACTTAATCAACAACCTTATCCACAGGTTGTAAAGTCTGTGGATAATCCTTGGCATAGCTCAACGTCATCGCTTATGGCATCCTAGCCAGCATTCTCAGCCAGAGCTCAAGACCATGTCGACAAAACCCACTTATCCTCTGATTCTAGTAGATGGTTCCTCTTATTTGTTCCGAGCCTTTCACGCCATACGTGATCTATCCAACTCCAAGGGCCAACCCACTAATGCTGTTTACGGCGTTATCAATATGTTGCGCAGCCTAATCAAGCAATATCATCCCACGCATATGGCTGTGGTATTTGATGCCAAAGGCAAAACGTTCAGGGATGACATCTACCCAGAATATAAAGCTCAACGCCCGCCGATGCCGGATGACCTGAGAGTGCAGATAGAGCCAATCCATGAAATTATCAAAGCGATGGGACTGCCTATTCTGGTGGTTGAAGGAGTCGAAGCCGATGATGTTATCGGCACATTGGCCCGACAGGCCAGTGCAGCCGGCATTCCAACGCTGATTAGTACTGGTGACAAAGATATGGCCCAGTTGGTGGACGATAAGGTTACCTTAATCAACACCATGACCAATACCCTGATGGACCCCCAGGGCGTCGTTGAGAAGTTTGGTATACCGCCAGATCTAATCATTGATCTATTGGCCCTGAAGGGCGACAAAGTTGACAATATTCCCGGTGTACCTGGTGTGGGTGACAAAAGCGCGCTGGCGATGCTACAAGGTTTGGGTGGCATAGAGGAAATTTATGCCAGACTCGATGAAATAGCGCAATTGGACTTTCGGGGCGCCAAAACCATGGCCATCAAGATGCAGGAGCATGAAACACAGGCCAGGTTATCCTACGAGCTGGCTACAATAAAAACCGATGTCGAATTAGCTGTTAGTCCCGAACAGTTGCTGCCTACCACGCCAGATAAACCACGACTGGCCAGTTTGTATAGCGAGTTCGAATTTAAACGCTGGCTGGAAGAGTTGGGCCAGGAACAAGACCAAGCCCTGCCAGAAACGCAGGTAGCAACGGAGATTAGCGCAGAAGATTATGAAACCATCCTGGATAAGGCACACTTCAACCTGTGGCTGGATAAGTTAAAGTCAGCTCCTCTGATTGCACTGGATACTGAGACGACCAGTCTGGATTATATGCAGGCCCAACTGGTGGGCTTTTGCTTTGCCGTCGCGCCTGGACAGGCGGCCTACCTGCCCGTGGGCCACGACTATATGGATGCACCGGCGCAACTGGACAAGGAATGGGTATTACAGCAGTTAAAGCCACTGCTGGAAGATGAACAGTGTCGCAAGGTAGGTCAACATATTAAGTATGATAAAAATGTGCTGGCAAACCATGGTATAAACCTCAAAGGTATTGCCTTTGACACTATGCTGGAGTCTTACGTAAGCAACAGTGTGGCCGGTCGCCATGATATGGACAGCCTGGCTGAACGCCATCTGGGTCATCAGACCATTCATTTTGAAGATATCGCTGGTAAAGGAGCCAAACAGCTAACCTTTAACCAAATTCCGCTGGAGCAGGCAGCTAAATACGCCGCAGAAGATGCCGATATTACGCTGCGGTTGCACCAGGCTATGTGGCCGGCTCTGGAACAAAACCAAGACCTTTGTGCCGTCCTCACTGATATCGAGATCCCTCTGGCAACCGTGCTGTCAAAGATGGAGGTTCAAGGCGTATTAATCGATGCCCAGAAGCTCAACGAGCAAAGCCAGCAACTGGCCGTACGCATTATGGAACTTGAAAAGCAAGTGCATGAGCAGGCCGGGCAAGAGTTCAACCTGGGGTCCCCCAAGCAGTTGCAGGAAATTTTATTTGAGAAAATGAACCTGCCGGTGATTAAAAAAACCCCCAAAGGTGTGCCATCGACATCTGAAGATGTGCTGCAGGTGTTAGCCAATCAGTATCCTCTGCCTAAGCTTTTGATGGAGTACCGGGGGCTGACCAAGCTCAAAAACACTTACACCGACAAACTGCCCAAAATGATCAACCCAAAAACCGGCCGGGTGCATACTTCTTATCATCAGGCGGTAGCAGCCACTGGCAGATTGTCATCTACCGATCCTAATCTGCAGAATATTCCAATCCGTACCGAGGAAGGTCGCCGGGTCAGACAGGCCTTTATTGCCTCACCAGGCTATAAAGTGGTTGCAGCGGATTACTCTCAGATAGAGCTGCGAATTATGGCCCACTTGTCTGCAGATAAAGGTCTGCTGAGCGCCTTCTCACAAGGTAAAGATATTCACCGGGCAACGGCTGCCGAGGTATTTGGGGTGGAGCTGGACGAAGTAACAGCCGAGCAAAGACGCAGCGCTAAGGCCATCAACTTCGGACTGATTTATGGCATGTCAGCTTTTGGTTTGTCTCAGCAGTTGAATATTCCGCGAGGCGAAGCCCAGAGTTACATGGATTTGTATTTTGAGCGCTACCCTGGCGTATTGAAGTATATGGAAACCACCAGAGAACAAGCGAAAGAGCAGGGTTACGTCAGCACCGTGTTTGGCAGACGCCTCTATCTGCCCGAAATCAAATCCAGCAATGCTGCCCGTCGCAAAGGGGCTGAGAGAGCGGCTATTAATGCGCCCATGCAAGGAACTGCGGCAGATATCATCAAAAAGGCCATGTTGGCAGTAGATGCCTGGATTGACCAACTCCCCGTTGGAGAAGTGCGGATGATTATGCAGGTACATGACGAACTGGTATTTGAAATAAAAGAACAAAACCTGGAAGAAAATAGACAAAAAATCATTAGCCTGATGGAAAATGCTGCAACCCTGGCGGTTCCTCTGGTAGTGGAAGCTGGCATAGGAGCCAACTGGGATGAGGCACACTAGCCCAAACGGTCGAAATCAACGCAATGTAATTTAGTTACAAAAACCTCTTGCTTTTATCCGGAACATGGCTATTATTCAAGCTGTAGGGTACAGAGGTAAGATGTTCTATCTTTCAGACCTTTGCTTTAGGCCCCGGCATTGCCGGGGCTTTTTTTATGTTCAGAATGAACGGCACGAAAAACAGCCCCTGCGTTTTCGTCACTTCCGCCCTCCCTGGCGGTCGTATGCATTGGGTTCATGGAGAAACAGGAGCCTTGATGCCCCCTTCAACAATGCGTTAAGAAAAGCACACCCAGACTTTTTTATAAAAAATCGATTTTCTTCTGAACTTTTCAGCAACATCAGCGTCTGAATATACGGTTTATGTGTGTGTCCCTGAGTTTGTGTCTGGCCCCATCCATTGGATGGGGCTTTTTTTATGGGTAATCAGGTAGTTGCGGAGGCTGGCGAGAGTTGAATCAGGCTGGTGTCGGTACTGTTTGTTTATCCGGAAGACCAAACCATTGATTCAAAATCGACTCCACTTCCGGCAAGCCAAATCCATTCAATGAAGAGAATGCATGCACCTGAACATCGCCACAGAAGGCCAGACTGGCTTCCCGTGCCATTAATAACTGGGCCTTACGCTGCCCCGACTTGAGCTTGTCGGCTTTAGTTAACAACGCCAGCACGGGTAACTTACTTTGCACAGCCCAATGGATAAGTTCCTGATCCAAATCTTTAAATGGATGACGAATATCCATCAGGACCACCAGTCCTTTCAGACTTTTACGTTGTTGGAGGTATTCCCCTAAGGCCTTTTGCCACTTTATTTTCATCTCCACCGGCACCTGAGCAAAACCGTATCCGGGTAGATCGATCAGGCGTCGTTCCGTGTCCAGAGAAAATACGTTAATCAGTTGCGTGCGGCCGGGCGTTTTACTGGTGCGCGCCAGCCCCTTTTGCCTGGTAATGCGGTTCAAGGCACTGGATTTACCTGCATTTGAACGCCCCGCAAATGCGACTTCAATGCCCTGGTCATCGCCAAGATGCCGGATATCCGGGGCGCTTAACAAAAATTTGGCGTGGCTGTAATGACTCACATTGTCTCCCGACAGGCCGCATGGCCTTTATGACTTAATATGGATAACGATGGCAAACTGCCATATTCAGGCGCAAAGTATAACATTGTCATCGATTCAGAGCTTGATAAGCCAGTTAAAACCCTACAAATCAACGGGAAAATATTTTCCTGCGGGATTAAATGTGTAAAATACGGCAAGACCAGTAGCCAGCCCACATAAAGCTCAACGAGAATTATTATGAAAAAGATCTTCCTGATGCTTTGCCTCACTTTAAGCCTGCCGGTAATCGCCGCCGGTGACGCTGAAGCGGGAAAAGCCAAGTCAATGACCTGTGCAGCCTGCCATGGTGCTGATGGTAACAGTGCAATGGACATGTACCCCAGTATTGCTGGCCAACACGCCAGTTATATCGTCAAACAGCTACAGGATCTGCGTTTAGGTGCGCAAAGTAATGGTGAGCAAGGGCGCTACGATCCAGTAATGTCAGGCATGGCAGCACCATTGTCTGATCAGGACATCGAAGATTTGGCCGCCTACTTTTCAGAGCAAAAAGCCAATGCAGGTAGTACACCCGAAGATGTTATCGAAGCAGGTTCCAAGCTGTTTCTGGGTGGTGATCTGGAACGCGGAATTACCGCCTGTGCGGCCTGTCACGGCCCAAGGGGTGACGGCATGGGTTTAGCCAAATTCCCAGACATAAGTGGCCAGCATGCGACTTATGTGAAAAAACAACTGGAAGATTTTCGTGCTGGTAAGCGCAATAATGACCCCAACGGAATGATGCACGATATCGCCATGCGCCTGACAGATGCGGATATTGAGCTGCTGTCAAAATACGTGGGTGGTCTGTACTGAGTTTAAAGTACAGAAATAAAGCCGACCTACTGGTCGGCTTTTTTGTAAACCAAAGACAACCTGTCTAGACATCTTTACGAAAACACCAATGTTGCACAATTTTAATGCAAGTGGCACCTTGTAAAAAAGTTGTAAAATAATTTTTATCCTGTATTCTTTCGCATCAACAACAAGGACTATGAAGCGCCCAGGAAGGGAAATACATAGTAGTTCGTTGCGTTTAGCTCGCTCTTGGAATCCAGGGAAGATTTAATAAAGCGTCTGGAAGACCAATAACAAGAAGCTTCGTGAACAAAAAGAAAAAGTGAAGCACGTTGATAAGGCAGTCAGCACCGTTCAGGATGAACGATAAAACGGGAGAAGTGTCATCTGGCACTTGGTTATACGAAAGGCGATAGTTAAACTATCGCCTTTTCTTTTATGCATAGAAAAATGACTTGTCCACTCTGTGCCAGTCAGGATTCTGACTTCTATCATCAGGACAACCGCAGAGATTACTGGCAATGTCTACATTGCCGGTTGGTTTATGTAGACCCGGCGCATAGGCTCACACCTGAAGCCGAAAAAGCCATTTATGATCTGCATGAAAACCTTCCTGATGATCCAGGTTATCTGCGTTTTTTATCCAGATTGGCGCAGCCTTTGATGGACGTACTCCACGCCGGTGCCAAGGGATTGGATTATGGCTGTGGCCCTTCCCCGGTATTGGCAGAATTGCTAACGCAAAATGGTTATCCAACTAAAGGCTACGACCCATTTTACTTCCCAACGCAGCCACAAAGCCGCTATGACTTTATTAGTTGCACTGAAGCCATCGAACATTTTTACCAACCTGGGAAGGTAATAGGCGATTGGATGACCCTGCTGCGACCAGGTGGACTACTGGCCATAATGACAAAACGGGTATTGAGTAAGGAGCGCTTTGCGAACTGGCATTATAAAAATGACCAAACCCATGTGTGTTTTTTCAGTGAAGAGACATTCCAGTGGCTGGCAGACTATTATTCCTTACGATTACAGATAGTCGCTGCAGACGTGGTGTTTTTGCATAGCGACAAAGTGTAAAATACCCTGATTCAACCTGAGTAAGCCTTCATGCCTAAACCACTTCGTCCAAAAAAATCACCTAAGTCCAACGTTGTTGAGGATAAAAAACCTAAGCGTCGGACCGGCAAACCCGCAGGCAATCGCAACAACACGGTTCCAAAGCGCGAGGAAAAGGTGGCCAAAGCCCAGCGGGACCCCCGTATTGGCAGTAAAAAACCTGTTGTTTTGATTGCAGAAAAAGCTAAAACCACAGATAAGGCTCGCTTTTTTTCACCCGCAGCAGAACTGAAAGCCATTGAAGCCGACCAGCGTCTGGACGGTTTAATGGATAAAATCGATGCAGGACAGGCACTTACAGCTGAAGAACAACGTTATGTTGATGACAAGCTGTCCCGGCATCAGGAGCTTTGCGCGTTAATGGGCATAGCAGCAGAGGTTGATCAGGAAGTTGATGAGCAGGACCTGCTAGATAAATTCGAAAATAGTAGCCTGGATCCATTTAGGAAATGACACTAACAACAACACATATAAGCCTGATAATTGCCGCGCTAGTGATTGTTGCCGCTTTGGCATTTTATGCCGGTAAGTTGCTCTACCAGCTTAAGCAACAAACCCGCCAGCAGCGCGATGTCCAGAAACGACGCGAACAGCATCTACGCCAGAGTATTCAAACCATTGCCATGGCACTGGATCAACAGCAGTGTAGTTTGTCTGAAGGCAGTATCCGGCTTTGCGTATTGTTGGAGAACCTGGATAAAAATCAGGATCATGCCAGCCATTTTCCAGCACTACATGAGCTGTATGCGAAGATAAAGCACATGCCTACTCACGACGCCTACAAAGCGTTACCCAAACAAGACCGACTGCGTATGCAAATGGAGCGTGAAGAGTATGAGGCTGAACTAGAAAGCCGAATCCTTAAAGAGATCCAGCATCTGAAGTCTTATTAGTCCCTGCCCCGTTTTATCAAATAAATCCCATCTAACAGGCATTGCTGTCACTCAGTTAAACCCACACGGCGTAGTGCCGCTTAAACACATCATGTTGAAGGCGTAAATTGCCCTACTTTCCATGCCGCTCAAAAGGTATACTTGGCAGCATTTTTCAAACCAGTAAGACAGCGGATACTATGCAAAAGTTTGATGTCAAAACATTTCAGGGCCTGATTTTAGCCCTGCAGGATTACTGGGCACGCCAGGGCTGTGTCATTATCCAACCACTGGATATGGAAGTGGGAGCGGGAACTTTCCATCCCATGACATTCTTACGCGCCATCGGCCCTGAGCCCATTAGTAGCGCTTACGTACAGCCATGCCGCCGCCCTACCGACGGAAGATATGGGGAAAACCCCAACCGATTGCAGCATTACTATCAATTCCAGGTGATGCTCAAACCGTCACCCGATAATATCCAGGAGCTTTATCTCAGTTCTCTGAAGGAGCTGGGGTTTGATCCTCTGGTGCACGATATCCGATTTGTTGAAGATAACTGGGAATCGCCTACCCTGGGCGCCTGGGGATTGGGCTGGGAAGTCTGGCTGAATGGTATGGAAGTAACACAGTTTACTTACTTCCAGCAGGTCGGTGGACTGGAATGTGCCCCGGTTACAGGGGAAATTACCTATGGCCTTGAGCGGCTTGCCATGTACATTCAAGGGGTAGATAGCATCTATGACCTGGTTTGGACCGACGGGCCGATGGGCAAAGTAACCTATGGCGATGTGTTTCATCAAAACGAAGTAGAACAGTCAACTTACAATTTTGAGTATGCCGATGTTGATGCACTGTTTAGAAACTTTGATCAGTGTGAGAAAGACAGCCAGCTTTTAATTGAAAAAGGCCTGGCACTGCCTGCTTATGAACAGGTTATGAAAGCCTCCCATGCGTTCAATTTACTCGATGCCAGACACGCTATTTCGGTCACTGAACGTCAACGTTACATTTTACGGGTCAGGGCTTTAGCTAAAGCTTGCGCACAGAGCTACTACGATTCCCGTCAGTCCCTGGGTTTCCCCATGTGCAAGCAGGAGATCAATTAATGCGACAGGACAACCTTTTAGTTGAGATTGGGACCGAAGAGCTGCCGCCAAAATCTCTTACCAAATTAGCAGAAGCCTTTGCCCTGGAAATGGGCAAGCTACTTCAACAAGCTGAGTTAAAGTATCAGGAAATCAACTGGTATGCCTCACCCAGGCGCCTGGCCTTGTTTGTGCGCGATCTTGCCAGTGAACAGGAAGATAAGGTGCTTGAAAAACGCGGCCCGGCGGTGAGCGCGGCATTTGACGCCGAGGGTCAACCTACCCGGGCAGCCTTGGGTTGGGCCCAGGGCCTTGGCATAGATATCAGCGAAGCGCAGCGCCTCTCCACCGATAAAGGTGAATGGCTGTTGCACATGGCGAAAGTTAAAGGCGAAGGCTTGCCTGCCCTGCTACCAGGCATGGTCGGTCAGGCGCTTAAGGCTCTGCCCATACCCAAGCCTATGCGGTGGGGTAATAAAAGCACTGAGTTTATTCGCCCTGTACATACAGTATGTATGATGTATGGCTCTGACCTGATTAACGGCGAGGTGCTGGGAGTGAGCTCTTCAGACCGGCTGTCTGGCCATAGATTCCATCATCCTCAGCCCGTTGTACTGGCGCATGCAAATGACTATCTTACCGCACTGCGTCAGGCCCATGTGTTGGCCGATGCGGCTGAGCGCAAAGAAATCATTCGCCAGGGATTAATTAAGGCGGCGGAGCAGGAAGGTGCGCAGATTATCCCAGAGGAAGGCTTGCTGGAAGAAGTCACTGCCCTGGTAGAGTGGCCCGTTGTATTAACGGCCTCTTTTGACGAACGCTTTTTGCAGGTACCCAAAGAAGCCCTTATTCATACCATGAAGGGTGACCAGAAGTATTTCCCGCTGTTTTCAGCCAAAGGTGAGCTGTTACCCAGATTTGCCTTTGTCACCAATATTGAAAGCAAAGACCCGAGACAGATTATTCAGGGTAATGAAAAAGTAATTCGTCCGCGTCTGGCCGACGCAGAATTCTTCTTTAGCACGGATAAGAAGCAAAGCCTGGCCAGCCGCTTGGATAGTCTTGGCAATGTGTTGTTTCAACAGCAGCTTGGCACACTAAAGGACAAATCAGAACGGATTGCCAGTTTAGCCAGCGTGATTGCCGAAAGTTTACATACTGACCCGTCTCTCGCTCATCGGGCCGGCTTGCTGTCTAAGACCGATTTGATGTCGCAGATGGTCATGGAATTCCCTGAAGTGCAAGGTGTAATGGGAATGCACTATGCCAGATTGGACGGCGAAGATGAGTTGGTTGCTGTGGCGCTCAACGAGCAATATATGCCACGATTTTCAGGTGATGCATTACCTGACTCACACATCAGTTGCGCGGTTGCCATCGCCGATAAGTTAGATTCACTGGTCGGTATATTTGGCATTGGACAGGCACCCAAGGGCGATAAAGATCCTTTTGCGTTACGCAGAGCGGCGATAGGTGTTCTGCGTATTACCGTAGAAAAGAACCTGCCTTTGGATTTGGTACCACTGATTGAAGCGGCCGTGAAATTGTTCGGCGATAAGCTCACCAATACAGATACCGCAGAGCAAGTGTTCGAGTTTATACAGGCCAGATTCCGCGCTTGGTATCAGGAACAAGATGTCGACGTAGATGTTATTCAGGCGGTGCTGGCCCGGCGCCCTTCCCGACCAGCGGACTTCGATGCACGTATTAAGGCCGTACAACACTTTAAGACATTAGAAGCTTCTCAGACGCTTGCAGCCGCAAACAAACGAGTCGCCAACATTTTGTCTAAAGTCGAGGACCAAATTGGCACTCAGGTGGATAAGGCGCTGCTGAAAGAAGACGCAGAGAGAGAACTAGCCAGTGATTTGCTGCAAGTAACAGAAGAAGTACAGGAATCCATGGCCACATTGAATTACAAACAGGCATTGATATGTCTGGCGACTCTGCGTGATTCTGTGGATAGCTTCTTCGATCATGTGATGGTTATGGATGATGACCCTGCGATCAGGGCGAACCGATTGTCGCTTCTGCAGGGGCTACGTGAACTGTTTTTGCAAATTGCCGATATATCTCTGATTAACTAGCCATCGAAATTTCAAATTCAAGGCCCACTTATGTGTGGGCCTTTTTGTATACCACGCAATAAATTATCGCTACTTCTGTAAAGCATTCACTTTGCCCCCTATGTTTTGTTATAACTATGGGTAATATTGGACGCTGTGACGAATTGAGGAAAACAGGAATGTCATTGCCAAGAGCGCTTATCATCACCTTTCTTTTGGGCTCGCTGGCTGCTTGCGCCACTCGCCCCGGCATACCAGAGCCTGAGCAGGTTAAGGACCTGTATCTACGAGGTGTATTTACCTGGTGGGAAGCTGATGAAAACTACAAGATGCAGCGTCTTTCAGATACTCAATTTAAAGGTGAAGCGGAGCTCATTGCAGATGGTCAGCCTTACGATTTTCGTATTGCCGATGCCAACTGGTCAAATGGTGCAAACTGTGGTTATTTAACAAAGACAGCGGACGAGCTAATTGTATTGGACAAGCCAGTTCACGCGGATTGCAATAGCAGTAATAACAATTTTAAGTTTACTCCGAAAGAAACCGCTGTATATGAGTTTTTTATAGACTTTGCGTCCCCGCAGCCGACCGTCCGGATTCGAAAGAAATAGTTGTAACCTATTGAATTTAATAAAAAAGCCGGCTTTCGCCGGCTTTTTCTATACATCCAGGTTTGCGACCCTTAGGGCGTTTTCTTCAATAAAGGCTCTACGTGGTTCAACCTGATCTCCCATCAAACAGGTGAAGAGCTGATCAGCGGCAATGGCATCTTCGATGGTGACCTGCAACATGCGACGACTCTCAGGATCCATGGTGGTTTCCCACAACTGACTAGGGTTCATTTCACCCAACCCTTTGTAGCGCTGAATGTAGGTCCCGCGTTTTGATTCAGTAAGTAACCAGTCAAGCGCCTGGGCAAAGCTATCGACTTTCTGGGCTTTCTCTCCGCGGGCAACATAGCCCCCTTCCTCAATCATGCCATTAATAGCCTGATTCAGGTCTCGGATACGTTTGTATTCTGTGGAATCGATAAAATCATGGTCCAGACGATATTCTGTATCAATACCATGTTGGCGCATTATGATAACCACATACCAGTTGGAACGCTCGCGGTCTTCGCGGATTTCAAATCGGTATAGAGCGCCGTCACTCTCATGCTCTTCCAGTTCTTTCACCAGCTTTTGTCCCACCGCTTCCAGCTTATTGGTATCAGACAGGTCCTGCAAATTCAGGATATCTGAGTACACCAGACGCGTTAGCATCGCCTTAGGCATGATACGGCTGATTCTGTCTATCATGCTCATCGTAGTCTGATATTGTTTTACCAAACTTTCCAGAGCCACTCCGCTGATGGCTGGCGCGTTCTCATTAACAAACAACGATGCGTTGTCCAGCGCCATGGACGTCAGATAAGCCGTCAATGCAGGATCATCTTTAATGTATTGCTCTTGCTTACCCTTCTTCATTTTGTATAGAGGAGGTTGAGCAATAAAGACATGGCCCCGTTCGATAATCTCTGGCATTTGCCGATAGAAGAAGGTCAGCAACAATGTGCGAATATGCGAACCGTCAACATCAGCATCTGTCATGATGATTATACTGTGATAACGCAGTTTTTCCGGGTCGTACTCGTCACGGCCTATACCGCAGCCCAAAGCGGTAATAAGTGTCGCTACCTCCTGCGAGGAAAGCATTTTATCAAAACGTGCTTTTTCAACGTTCAGGATCTTGCCCTTTAACGGCAGAATGGCCTGATTTTTACGGTTCCTACCCTGCTTTGCAGACCCTCCGGCAGAATCTCCTTCCACTATGTAGAGTTCGGATAGGGCTGGATCTTTTTCCTGACAGTCAGCTAGCTTTCCGGGAAGCCCGGCTAGATCCAGGGCTCCCTTACGACGCGTCATTTCTCTGGCCTTTCTGGCGGCTTCACGAGCACGGGCAGCATCAATTATTTTGCCGGCAATGATTTTTGCATCACCAGGATTTTCCAGTAAAAACTCCTGTAACTTCTCACCCATAGTGGTTTCGACCGCGGGCTTCACCTCAGATGACACAAGTTTGTCTTTCGTTTGAGATGAAAATTTTGGATCCGGTACTTTTACTGAAACAACAGCAGTTAGCCCTTCCCGAGCATCATCTCCACTGGCATTGGTTTTTGACTTCTTATTCAGTCCTTCCGCTTCCATATAGTTATTCAAGGTACGGGTCAGTGCCCCCCTGAAACCGGCCAGGTGTGTACCACCATCTCGTTGTGGGATGTTATTGGTGAAGCAATAGATGTTTTCCTGAAAGCCGTCATTCCATTGCATCGCCACTTCTACGCTAATGCCATCGTCTCTCTCACTGGAGAAATGAAAGGCTTTCTGATGCACAGGTGTTTTGTTCTGGTTTAGATACTGTACAAAGGCTTTGATGCCACCTTCGTAGCAGAAGTGATCAGACTTCCCATCACGTTCATCGGTCAGATAGATAGAGACGCCTGAGTTCAGGAAAGAGAGTTCTCTTAAACGCTTTGCCAAGATGTCATAGTGAAATTCAACATCAGAGAATGTCGCGGGGCTGGGCCAAAAGCGGATGCTGGTACCTTTCTCATCGGTTTCACCAACCGGCGCCAAAGGCGCTTGCGGCACACCATGATGGTATTCTTGTTCATGGATTTTTCCACCGCGACGAATGCGCAATTGCAACTTTTCAGATAAGGCGTTTACTACAGAAACACCCACACCATGCAATCCACCCGAAACCTTGTACGAGTTATCGTCGAATTTACCACCGGCATGTAAAACCGTCATAATTACTTCAGCAGCAGATACGCCCTCTTCAGGGTGAATTTCGGTGGGTATGCCACGACCGTTGTCTTTGACCGAGACAGAGCCATCATTATGTATGGCAATGCGAATATCTGAACAGTGTCCCGCCAAAGCCTCATCGATGGAGTTGTCTACAACCTCAAACACCATATGATGCAGACCGGTGCCATCATCGGTATCGCCAATATACATTCCGGGTCTCTTTCTGACCGCATCCAGTCCTTTTAGTACTTTGATACTCGATGAATCATAGTTGTTTTCAGACATTTTTATATCTACTCCTCTTTCACCTGGCCATGTTCCACGTGAAACATTTTTTTATCTGTGTAACCTTCCAGAAAGGCTACCTGCTGTTTTTCAACTGCTGTTACAAAAATCTGTGCTGATGAATCCAAAAGAGCCTTCACAAAGGCCTCACGTTTACCGGAGTCGAGCTCCGCCCCAATATCGTCCAACAAAAAGATGCATGATCTACCCTTCTGTTGCAGAAGATACTGAGATTGCGACAGTAACAACGCAGCCATCAACATTCTTACTTGCCCACGCGACAGAACTTCTTGCGCAATGATGCCGTCTGCCTTTATGCGCAGATCTGCCTTATGAGGCCCTGACGAGCTATAACCAAACTTGATGTCCTTCTGAAGATTTTGCTTCAGAACCTCGGCTAGTGGCTTACCTCTTTCCCACCCACTATGATACGAAATTTCGAAGGAAAACTCAGGTAGAAAATAGCTTAGGTTGGCAAGTATATTGGGCTTAAGCGCTTCCACGTAATCAGTTCTAAGCCGGTCCAGATGTTCGCCGCAATCAGCAAATGCGGCGTTCCAAAATGTTGCTTCCTGGCTATGAATGCCCCCGCCTCTGAGTAATGCATTTCGTTGGGAAAGAACTTGCTGGAATCTGCCAGCTACAGATAAAAAAGACTGTTCCACGTGGAACAATCCCCAATCTAAAAACTTTCGTCTTAAGCTGGGAGCGCCATAAATAACGTCTGTACTGCTCGGCGTGAACAACTGAACCGGCAAAAGTCGAACCAAGTCAGATGAACGAGATAGTGCCTCGCCATTTACCCTAGCTAGAAAATCGCCATTCCGAAATCTCTGATAACCAATACTGGCTTCGTATTCCTTCTCATCTTTAGCCTTACAGAACACAGTAAATGAATCTTGCAGATGCTGAATCACATTCTGATGCTTGGCACTTCGGAATGACCGAGCAAAGCCCAGATAATGAATGGCCTCAAGGAAAGAAGATTTCCCACTTCCGTTTGCACCGTAAATGACATTCAACCCGGCAGTCGGATTAAGACTAACGTCCTGCAGGTTTCTAAACTGCTGGACCTGAATACGCTCCAGTTTCATATGTAAACTGGAGCGAAAAGAAAAATGTGGTGTTGCAAATTATCTCTATAGCCTCATTGGCATAATGACATAGAGTGCAGAATCATCTTTTGCATCTTCTATCAATGCACTGCTGTTAGAGTCCGACAAGCTAATCTTTACGTTTTCAGAAGACAATGCATTCAACACATCAATCAAATAGGCTACGTTAAAGCCAATCTCAAGATTAGCCCCCTCGTAGTTAACATCGACAATTTCTTCGGCCTCTTCCTGCTCGGGGTTATTAGCAGTAATCTTAAGCTCCCCGGTTGCCAGGTTAAGTCTCACTCCCCTAAACTTTTCATTAGAAAGAATGGAGGCACGAGAAAACGCCTGTTTCAGAATTTCTTTACTAGCTTCAACCAGCTTATCGCCGTCTTTCGGCAACACTCTGCGATAATCAGGAAAACGCCCATCAACCAGCTTACTGGTAAATATGAAATCGGTTGAGAAAATACGAATGTGATTTGCACCAATTTGAACTTTTAGCTGCTTATCGTCATTTTCAATAAGACGGGAAATCTCCATGACCCCTTTTCGAGGAACAATTACCTGTCTGTCAGGCAAAGCGGTCCCTTCATACTGAATCCGGCACAACGCCAAACGATGGCCATCAGTAGCGACAGTACGAATAATGCCATTCTCTGTTTCCAATGACATACCATTCAGATAGTACCGTACGTCCTGCTGCGCCATGGAGAAATGGGTACTGTCGATCAATTTTTTTAGTTGAGACTGAGAAATTTCAAACTCAACCTCGCCTTGCCAGTCTTCCAGGTTTGGATATTCAGTTGCGGGTAGCGTAGATAACGAATAACGCCCCCGTCCCGACTTCAACAGCGCCTTGTTGCCTTCCAGATGAAATTCAACATCAGTACTATCAGAAAATCCTTTTACAATATCCAACAGCTTCTTCGCAGGAACGGTGATCTCGCCATCCTCCGAATCCCCCACCAGACTCATATTGGATATCAGCTCCACCTCTAAATCAGTACCCGTCAGCCATAGTGTTCCCTCACTTACTTTAATAAGTACATTTGAGAGTATAGGTAAAGTGTGTCTGCGTTCGACTGCACCGGCAACCAACTGTAGTGGCTGTAAGAAGTTTTCCCTACTTATAGTAAATTTCATGAGCGACTCGTTGTTGTTTTAAGACGACAGGGTTCGAATCAAATTCTGATAATCTTCTTTAATATCATGACTCTCTTCTCGAAGCTGGGTTATTTTTCGGCATGCATGCAATACAGTTGTATGATCCCGCCCACCAAATGCATCGCCTATTTCGGGCAAGCTATGGTTGGTCAATTCCTTAGCCAGGGCCATTGCCACTTGCCTGGGTCTGGCAACACTACGGCTTCTTCTTTTAGAGAGTATGTCGGCTACCTTGATTTTATAATACTCGGCGACCGTTTTCTGAATGTTATCTATAGTAACCAGTTTTTCCTGCAAGGCTAATAGATCTCTGAGCGCCTCACGAACAAAATCTATGGTAATTGGTCTGCCAGTAAAGTTGGCGTTGGCTATTACCCTGTTTAACGCACCTTCCAGTTCCCGGACATTGGAACGTAATCGCTTAGCTATAAAAAATGCCACTTCGTCGGGAAGATGAATCCGATTTTCGACCGCTTTTCTCATCAAGATGGCTACCCGGGTTTCCAACTCTGGCGGCTCGATAGCAATAGTTAATCCCCAGCCAAAACGAGATTTCAGCCTATCCTCCACACCATCTATTTCTTTAGGATAGCGATCAGATGTGAGGATGATCTGTTGATTACCTTCCAATAACGCATTAAATGTATGGAAAAATTCTTCCTGAGATCGATCCTTTTTGGCAAAAAACTGAATATCATCAATTAGCAATGCATCAACAGACCGATAATAACGTTTGAATTCCTCTATAGCATTATTTTGCAGGGCCTTTACCATGTCCTGAACAAATCGCTCAGAGTGCATGTATACAACCTTGGCATCTTTATTACGTGCCATCAATCCATTACCTACGGCATGCAATAAATGGGTTTTACCCAAACCTGTACCGCCATAAATAAACAAGGGGTTGTAAGCGCCACCGGGGTTATCTGCAACCTGGCTGGCTGCAGCTCTGGCCAGTTGGTTAGATTTACCCTCAACAAAGTTATCAAAGGTATAGGTCAGGTTGATATTACTCTTGTGCTCTACCCTAACTCCCTGTCCTGCCATATTCTGCTGCGGCTGAGCAGATACGGGGGGGACATTGAACGATGTTGTCTGCCCCTGATGAAAGTTAGCCGGAGCCTGACTTGTCATACTAGGCACCACAGACGACGCAACGCCCACATCAAAGTGTAAAGCTGGCGCCTGCTCGGGCGCACAAATCTCATCAAACAGTTCAGAAATACGTGAAATGTATTTGTCTCTGACCCAATCAAGCACAAAACGGTTAGGCGCAAACAAGGTCAGAGTTGAACTGTCATATTGAGCCTGCAAGGGGCGTATCCACATACTGAACTGTTGAGTCGGCAACTCTTGCTGCAGCCGCCTGAGGCACTCTTCCCACAATGACATTGACAACCCCCGCCGGCACTAGCACCCGACCCAGAAAATTGATGAAGAAAAAACGAACCGGGCAAAGATCTCAGATGATCTGCTACACCCGCTTTAGACTAAGGCTGTGAATTATTGCGCAAATTTATCCACAAGTTCAACATTGATCTTATCTGCATTTGTGCAGCTCCCACACAAAACCACTATATCATTGTTTTAATTATATTTTTATTTATGTAATGGCAGGACAATTTAAAATACTAAGTGAGCTTGGTTGGATTGACGGGTGGATAAAAACCCCGCATATAATGAAAGAATTAGCAAGCCTATCGACTATAACTGTGGATAAAATCAGGGCATAACCCTAGGTTATTAACAGGAACGATCGATTAACGTAAAGCAAAGCACTAACAGATCACCAATTTACGTTGACATAAGCTGTACAGATCTCTAAAATTCGGCGTCCTTTTGAGCACATCCCGTGCTTAAATTGATCCATCAGTAATTGAAAGCGGCGGACTAGGTTATGAAAAGAACATTTCAACCAAGTAATTTGAAGCGTAAACGTTCACACGGTTTTCGTGCCCGCATGGCGACAAAGAATGGCCGCAAGGTTCTTGCCAGTCGTCGTGCTAAAGGCCGTGCTCGTTTATCAGCCTAATTGCATTTATCGAAGTGGGTGAAAATCAATTTTCTCGGGAGTCAAGGTTACTTACTCCCACCCATTTCGAGAATGTATTTCAGCAAGCCATACCTGCAGTATCTCCACAACTAACACTGTTGGCCAGACATAACGGCCTATCCCATCCAAGAATTGGTATAACACTGTCGAAAAAAAGGGTCAGGAAAGCTCATGACCGCAATCGGCTTAAGCGTGTTATTCGAGAAAGTTTTCGACTAGCCCAACATGATCTACCCAGTGCTGATATAGTGGTAGTGGGAAAATCCGGGTTAGATAAAATGACCAATCAGCAATTGTCTGAACTGTTAAGTCGGTTATGGAAAAAGCTAAAACAGCGATGCAATCAGCAAGCGTCTGGCTGATTCGCCAGTATCAAAGATGGATATCTCCCATGCTTGGCCCAAGATGCAGGTTCAATCCAACCTGCTCGGAATATGCGATAGGTGCAATAAATCGTCATGGATTGCTGATTGGTTGTTGGTTAAGCACCAAACGCATATTAAAATGCCACCCTTTACATCCGGGGGGAGACGATCCCGTCCCGCCGAAAACTTAAAATAAAAGTAGTCTGTTATGGAATCCCAAAGAAGCTTTCTTCTCATTGGTCTGGCCCTGGTCAGCTTTTTATTATGGCAACAATGGCAAATGGACTATGGTCAACCGCCGGTCCAGCAAACGCCGTTAAGCCAAAACACTGATGTCTCACCGGATAGAGCAACAACATCTGACGATGTTCCCAGCGCTGATATTCAACATCTGCCAGCCTCTGCCGAGACAAGCAATCGCCTGATAACGGTCGTTACCGACAGCCTGGACGTGTTAATAGACACCCGCGGTGGCGACATAGTATCGGTTAAATTAGCCGACTATCCCATTACACAGGGCTCCAGCGAGAGCTTCCAGTTGCTGACGCAAGACCCGGCCCATCTCTATATCGCCCAAAGCGGTTTAATCGGCCCGAATGGTCCAGATTCTTCCAGTAAAGGTCGACCTGTTTACACTGTTACCGCAGAAGAATATCAGCTTGAAGGTGACAGTCTGGTTGTCCCACTTAGCTATCAGACTGAAAGTGGCCTGCAAATCACCAAGAACTTTATCTTTAAAAAAGGCCAGCACGATATTGAAGTGCAGTATCAGGTCAATAACCAAACTACCGCTGATATACAAATTCAGCAGTATGCGCAGCTAAAACAGACACTGGCTGGCCCGGAAGGCAGCATGTTTATGCCCACATACCGCGGAGCTGCCTATTCCACTGCAGAGCACCGTTACAAAAAGCATCAGTTTGATGACATTGAAGACGAAAAGCTAAATGAAGTAACACAAGGTGGCTGGGTAGCCATGTTACAGCACTACTTCGTTTCGGCCTGGGTTCCACCTCAGGATGCCCAAAACACGCTGTACAGCCGAATCTTAAGTGCGCAATACGCCAGCATCGGCTTTAAAGGTAATCTGGTCAATATTGCCGCTGGTGACCAAGCAGAAATCAGCAGCATATTTTATGCAGGCCCCAAAGATCAGGATGATTTGGAGCTGCTTGCCAGAGGCCTGGACCTAACCGTTGACTACGGCATTCTGTGGTGGTTGTCCAAACCGCTGTTCTGGTTACTGCAGTTTATCCATGGTTTGGTGGGTAACTGGGGACTGGCAATTATCTTTATCACAATCATCGTTAAAGGTGCCATGTATCCCCTGACTAAGGCGCAATACGAGTCCATGGCCAAGTTACGTGCTTTGCAGCCAAAGATGCAGGCATTAAAAGAAAGGTATGGTGAAGATCGCCAGAAGATGTCGCAGGCGATGATGGAAATGTACAAGAAGGAAAAGGTCAATCCGATGGGTGGCTGTTTCCCTCTGTTACTGCAGATGCCAATATTCCTGGCCTTGTATTGGGTATTCCTGGAAAGTGTTGAATTACGCCATGCTGACTTCTTCCTGTGGATTACAGATTTGTCGGTGAAAGACCCCTACTTTGTATTGCCGATATTAACTGGCGCCAGTATGTATCTGTTGCAGAAACTGCAACCCATGACCATCCAGGATCCAATGCAACAAAAGATAATGCAGTGGATGCCGGTAATGATGAGTGTGTTCTTCTTATGGTTCCCGGCGGGTCTGGTATTGTACTGGCTAATCAGTAACGTGATTACGCTGGTGCAGGCGAAAATGATCTACGCGTCAATGGAAAAACGCGGTATCAAGTCGCATTAAACGCCATAATTTAAAGGCCCGATGCAAGGGCCTTTTTTATCCTTCAGATAAAAAGTATTCAATCATCAATAAGGAAGCCCCATGCCATCTTTTGATATCGTCTCTGAAATAGATTTGGTTGAAGTAAAAAATGCCGTCGACAATGCCATCCGCGAACTGGATACCAGATTCGACTTTCGTGGCGTTGAGGCAAGCTATGAACAGAAAGACAATCAAATTACCCTAATCGCCGAAGCAGAATTCCAGTTGCAACAAATGCAGGAAATTTTGCGTTCCAAATGCGCCAAACGCGGCGTCAGTACCGCAAGTATTGAGCAAAAAGGCATAGATCGCAGCGGCAAAACCTTTAAACAGGTATTGGTTTTCCGCCAGGGTATCGAACAAGATATGGGTAAGAAGATCACTAAGCTGATTAAGGAAAGCAAAGTCAAAGTGCAGGCTTCTATTCAGGGAGACCAGGTAAGAGTCAGTGGCAAGAAGCGCGATGACCTGCAAGACGCCATTGCGCTGATTAAATCAGCCGACCTGGGGCAACCTTTCCAGTACACCAATTTTCGCGATTAACCCATATGACCGCTGCGCAAACCATAGTGGCACAAGCGACGGCTCCGGGTCGTGGTGGTGTAGGTATTATCCGGGTATCAGGTGACAAGGCAGCCTATGTTGCTGAGCACATACTGGGAAAACTACCCAGACCAAGGTATGCAGAATATTTGCCTTTTTATGATACCCAAGGGCAGATATTAGATCAGGGTATTGCCCTGTATTTTAAAGGGCCACATTCCTTTACAGGTGAAGATGTACTGGAGCTGCAAGGCCATGGCGGCCAAGTCGTTATGGACATGCTGCTACGTAGTATTCTAACCATCCAAGGATTGCGGATGGCCAGACCGGGGGAGTTCAGCGAGCGGGCCTTTTTAAACGACAAATTAGACCTGGCCCAGGCAGAAGCCATTGCCGATCTGATTGATGCCAGTTCCGAACAGGCTGCACGTTCAGCCCTGCGTTCACTGCAAGGCGCTTTTTCCAATCAGGTTCATCAACTAGTTGAACAGGTTGTCCATCTGCGCATCTATGTTGAAGCGGCCATAGATTTTCCCGATGAAGAGGTGGATTTCCTGTCAGATGGCAAGGTACAAACAGACCTGCAGAATATTATCAGTCAACTCGCCGACATTCTCAGCCAGGCGCAACAAGGCAGTATTTTACGCGAAGGTATGCGGGTGGTTATCGCGGGTCGCCCCAATGCGGGTAAATCCAGCCTGTTGAACGCTTTGGCTGGTCGGGAAGCCGCTATTGTCACCGATATTGCCGGCACCACCCGGGATGTCCTTAAAGAACATATCCATATTGATGGTATGCCCTTGCATATTATTGACACAGCCGGTTTACGCGACAGCGACGATAAGGTGGAACAAATAGGCATCCAGCGGGCCTGGGACGAAATCGCTCAGGCAGATCGGGTGCTGTTAATGGTAGACAGCAATGAAACAGCACTAACCGATCCACATGCTATCTGGCCTGAGTTTATCGATCGGCTACCCAAAGGGGTAAAAGTGACATTAATCCGCAACAAGGTGGATCTATCCGGCGAACCAATCGAAAAGCTTGAAGCCAATGGACACACCCTGATTCGTCTCTGCGCCAGCAAGGCCCAGGGAATAGAGCTACTCGCTCAGCACCTAAAAGACTGCATGGGTTTTGATGCCAATACAGAAGGTCAGTTTATCGCCCGTCGCCGTCACTTAGATGCGCTTGAACGCGCAGCACAACATCTTGAAAATGGCCTGCACCAGTTACTTAGTCATTTGGCAGGTGAGCTTTTGGCAGAAGAACTGCGGCTGGTTCAGCAACAGTTGAATGAAATCACCGGTGAATTTAGTTCAGATGACTTACTGGGGCGTATATTCAGTTCTTTCTGTATCGGTAAATAGCTGGGTCAAACAAAGGAAAACAAACACCAAACAAAGTTAAAATATCTAATATATTCATATATTTAACTTAATCGTTGTCTTCCTATCCCTTCCTTTGATTGCTATTAATGGGCCTCTGACGGCCCACCTCCCTTTTTCCGGTGGGCCACTATTGGACCACCAACCAAGGGGATACTCATGAAGTTATCTATCGAAAAGAAATCACCTGACAGCGCTGGACGCCAGCAATTGTTACTCACCAGACATTACGGCTCAGTCATCAATGACCAGGGTAAACGGGTAAAGAGGCGTAAACGCCAGTCGCTTGATCTATTCATTTATGCCAAACCTAAAGATAAATCACAGCGAGATTACAACAAGGACACCCTGGCACTGGCCGAGAAAATTCGGGCGCAGGCAATAGTTGACCTGGCCAGGAATGAACATCACTTTGAAGATGCTGAGCGACAGCAGCAGAGCTTCTTTGATTTTATGGAGCAGATCATCGAAGAAAAGCGCAAGACGGACAGCAAATCTAACGTTTCCATCTGGGAGTCAACGCTGATGCATCTGCGAAGATACTGCGGAAGCATGGAGCTCTCTTTCAAGGACATGGATGCTGAACGGTTAAAAGGCTTTAGACATTACCTGTTAGACGAAGCAAGAACAAAATCTGACACTCTGCTTTCCAAAAATACCGCGTCTTCTTACTTCAACAAGATCAGAGCAACCCTAAGCTCAGCTTTTCACCAGGGGATTATTCATCGAAATCCAGTCAACGAAGTCAAAAGCATTCAACCCAAGCAAAACAAACGGAGTTACCTGGTAGAGGATGAAATCAAGGCCATATACGCCGCCGAGTGCCGCTATGACGTTCTCAAGCGAGCCTTCTTGTTTAGTTGTCTTACAGGTATGCGATGGAGTGATATACAAAAGCTAACATGGTCAGAGGTGCATAAAAGCGACGACGGCTACCGTGTGATATTTGGCCACAAGAAAACACAATACAATCAATATCTGGATTTACCGCCTGACTCCATAGCTTTGATGGGCGAAAGAGCCGGTTTGAACGAACGGGTATTCAAAGGTCTGAAGTATTCATCCTATAGTAACGTTGCATTGGCTCAGTGGGTGATGCGGGCAGGCATTACCAAACACATTACTTTTCACAGCGCCAGGCACACCTTTGCCGTAAGGATGTTGACCCACGGAGCAGACATTTACACTGTATCCAGGCTTCTGGGACACTCAGAGCTGAAAACAACCCAAGTGTATGCGGATATCATTGAGACTAAACGCAAAGAAGCGATGATGTCGCTTCCAAGTATTCTGCAGTGAAATGGTTAAACTGGGAAAATTGGGAAACTGGGAAAGTATATGTATTTCAACAAATTAATACGCCTCCAACTTCCCTTTTTCCCCTCCACCTCTTCCCTGGGCCGGGGCTACCCGGCCGCTACTGTCACACAAAAGCAAGAATTAGCAGACTGATTTACAGACATGAGGCCTCCTCTTCTGGTGATCCAGAATTGCAGCCTGCTGCCGGAACGAACCAGAAAACATTCATCCTCGTTTGTTACTGAGGATAGAACCAATCTCTCGATAGGTGCTCTGGTGCGTTTAATCTCGCGATACTCAACGATTCTTGCTCTGGCAATAAACTCATTCTTAGTCATGTTAGCCCCTTTTGCTTATGTGGTTGGTGAGTTTTTAGGCGCTCGTCGCCTAAAGGCGCGCCATACCACATGGGCTACATGCACTGCGGAGTTCAAAGCCAGTCAAGCTATAAATCGCCCGAAGGGTTGCGCAGCAAGGGGGCCCCGTATGCGGGGTTCCGATTTATAGCTTTACTGGATTTGGACGGAGTGGTTTAGGGCTAATTAATTTCTTGCAGCAGGTATAGCGGTTAGTGACATGATCCTTCTTTTAAAGTCTTCATACTCATCACCACTCCTTAGAGATAAATTAGCTATCGAATAAAATCTGTCTGTAGATGGAGATTCACTCTTTGCTTTTTCCATGTCCAGTTGATTTACGTTCACAACTGTCCAGCATTCAGTAAATCCGTCTTTTCTAGCTTTCTGATGACTCTTTTCAGCCTCACCAATTCGGTTGTGGATATTAGATACGTCAGTTCCGCTCTTCACTTCGATCGCAACCACATTCCTATCATGACCAACAGACATCTCCTCCTTAATAATAATATCTGGGTCAGGGGCAAACTCGATAGCAAACAGTCTACCTGTAGCACTCCTGACCTCCATCGAGTTTTCCCCCAAATTCTCCACAGAGTGCTCAACTATTTCTTTAATTATCTCGAATACCTGAATAATTCCAGCAGCTCCTCGAGCATTGTTTGCCCCTCCCCTAAACTGTGGTCCCACTGTTAACAGCGTGAGATCATCAAGTAATTCTCTCGAAACTCTAAGGGGGCCTACTCCCTTTAACAGAGCCGAAGCTGCGGTACTAAAAGCTATACATAAATCCTCAATGTCACTTGCTGCCACTTTCCCAATGCGTCCATTCACTTCCATGGATTTGAAATGGCCAACTCCAAACCCTTTATCTCGCCCATAAAACTCTTTCTGACTATAACCAAGCAACAGTCTATAGTATCCAAGTAGATAAGGATTCTCTCTGAGAACAATATGTAGTGGTCAAGTCATATTGGCCACAGGTTTATAGTTACGCCAGTATCTTCGTTCTGACTCGTTT
>NZ_BAAAEI010000030.1:0-51258 GCF_039522935.1 Bowmanella denitrificans
CTAATGAAGTTCTGACTGCATCATAGCAGCTCTAATTAGGTGGCCAAATTAACTATGCCACTACACTAGGGGCAGAAAACGGCTGGTTGACAAGAGCATAGATTAAAAAGTCTCCGGCTTTCCTCCGTGACCTCTGTGTCTCTGTGGTGAAATCTTATCTTTCCAGAATACAAAAACCACAGAGAGCACGGAGTGGTTGAAGGTGTTGTTCTTCTGCGAGGTTTTCTCTGCGCCCCAGCGTCTTTGCGAGAGGGTTTGGTTTGACCGCCCAGATGTATGGTGTTTGCAAAGTCTTCCAGCAACGCCTGCAGGGCATTGCACATCAGCAGTTTAACTTGCTGGTGGGTTTTATGGTCAGGATACGGCCCTGTGCATCAAAGGCAATCTCCACCTGATCCCCTTTTTTCAACTGCGCTTCCAATCGGTGATTATTACGTAATTGATTGACCAATTGCGTGGTCAGCAGCACCAACTCCCGGTCGCATGTCTGCAGGCCCCAGCCATTCGCGGTTTCCACTAACTCGGCATTAAGCTTGTGATGGGTGGCCAGTACCTGCTGGCTTTGCATATACCTGGCGTAATTATCTGCATGTTGGATACGGGTTTGCTGGGCGGCCTGGCGGGCCAGCTCTAACGGCTGACTTTCTTCATACAGACGATGGACCTGAATGACATTATATTGTGGTTGAATCTGCCGGTGGCTAAGACCGACATATTGAAATAACACCAAAAGTGCGGCACACAGACTGACACCCAACGTCCAGTTCCACAAGTTAAAGCTTGCCCGAACTTGCGTTGATTTCGCCTTGGCCAGAATAAAGCTGCGAGTGCTGGCTGGCGCTTTGACGCTTTGTTTGCGTTTGTTGTACAAAGCGTCCAGAGAAGGATCATTCTTCACTGTGATCTCCAAGCTGTTGGCGTAGATGGTTTTTGGCATAGCGCAGACGACTCTTAATCGCTTCCTGACTATCGCCAGTAATCGCAGCAATGTCCTGCAGGCCAAAACCTTCCTGCTGCAACACAAAAGCTTCGCGTTGTAAAAAAGGCAAGGTTGCCAGGGCCTGGTTAAATGCCAGTTGAATATCACCCTGGTAACCTGTCGAAGTGCCAGATAAGTCCGTGCTTTCCATCAACGGCTGACGCTTAATGCGCCGGTATTCGTCCATTAGCAGATTACGCGCCAGGGTAAACAACCAGGCCTTAAACTGGCCATTGCTGTGGTACAAGTGACGTTTTTCCATCACTCTTAACCAGGCTCGCTGGGCAATCTCCCCGGCCATCTCAGGGTCTGAATTAGTTAGCAGATAGTGATAAAGGTCATTGGCACAATTGTCGTATAGCCTGGCGAGCAAAGCGGCATCACCACTTTGTACATAGCGCCCCATCAGCTCTTCATTGCTCAGCTCAAGGTGCAGAAAGGATTTAATCGCAATACTTAATGACATACGGCTCCCTGTTGCTATGGCCGTTTTACCAAACGGCCAAGGGGGTGTTTAATCGTCACATTGTTTTGCCAAACGGGTTGATAAACGGCAAAACCTTAGGTGCAAGATAAACAGCCCCTTACCTCAGTCTATTCGCTCAAATTAAAAGACAACAGTACAATTTGATCAGCTTGCGTGATGGCCTGGCCGTTATGAATCTGCGGTTTGTATTTCCAGCGCAGCAGTGCCCGCTTGGCCTCACGGTCAAATACCCGGGCTGGCTCGGCCTGTACAATCCGTACATTGACGACCCGGCCTGTAGGGTCAATATCAAACATCAGTTTTACCCAGCCCTCTGTACCGTCGCGAAGCGCTTCCAGCGGGTAATCAGGATCATAGCGTACCATTGGTGTTGCTTGCCCTTCTGTCATGCCCAGCGTTGGCATATCACTTATTCTTGTATTCAGCGCCAGTTGCGGTACGAACTCGTTAATACCCGGATCCAAATTCTCTACTATCGGTGCCAGTGGCGGGGTTTCGGGTTTTACTCTTGGCTCAGGTGGCGGGGGGAGCACCTTTTTCGTATGTGTCACCTGTGGCTCTGGCTCAAACACCGCATCAATCACTACTGTGGGGGGCGTATCGGCCACGGCCTGTTGGTCCACCCGGGTCAGTTGGTCCATTAACACAAATAAGGAAAAGGTCATCAGGCTGGCCAGCAGCGTGATGGTTAGCGCCCTAGGCAGGGCGCTAACCATTGGCTGGTGTTCTATGCGGTTTTGCATGGCGTGTTCTCCGTTGTGGTTTCAACAGTAAAACGCCCGACTGACGCAAAAAGGGTTAATTTATTCCAGTGCCAGGGCAATTCGCCCCTGATCACCAACCACTAGCAGGTAACTGCGACCAAAAGAGGCATCACATAAGTTGACCGGTATCTGATTGATTTTCAGGCCACCGTTACATTGCTGCACAGACTGAAAATCCGATACTTTGCCTGCGGTGAGGGTGAGCTGATTGTCATTCTGACTGGCGTGCAAATCCGCCTGGGTGGCAAACAGCCTGACTCTAATCACGCCTTCCTTATTGGATTCATGCTTCTCAAACAGGCTATGCGACAAGGCATCCCCAGATTTCCAGGCCAGCCACTGATAATGGCGATCACGTTTGACCTTGTGAGCTTCCTTGTAGCTGGCTTTACTGGCGTAAGGAGCATGTACATAGAAGCTCACTTCCCGCTCAACGTTATGTTCATGGCTTATCTGCTTGATTTCTTCCAGTCTGGCCAGATGAGCTACCTTGTACTTATCTTTGAACGGGTCGCGTTCATCGCCATCCAACTCGGAATTGGCCATATAGAAGTCCAGTTCCAGGTCGGTGGCATTTATTAATTGATAATCGCTTTTGTAATAGTCGCTGCCAAAGTTAGCGGTTTCGATATCTTCGCTAGAACAGGCACCGAGTGTCAGCATAGCTGAAGCAAGAAGGATTGTTCTCATGCTTAAAATTTCCTGTAGGTAACAAACAACATAAATTGCGTGGTAGAGGTGACATCCACTAAGGGACTCTGCTTGATGCTGTCATCCAGCCGTTCATGAGTAAGCTGGGCATTTACCGCCCATTGAGCCGCGAATGGGTAGATAAGCTGGACTGACGCCTGATAGTTGGTAGCGGCGTCGGCCTGATAGGCAAAACGGCCCTGCGCCGGATTAATATTGTCGCCATTAATGCCGTACAGATAATCGGCATACTTGTCACTTAACCAACGAAAACCGCCGCCCAGTTTTACCTGCACACCACGATTACCCTGGTATACCGGATACATGTAGATCAGGCTTGCAGAGGTACCTTTGGACTTGTCAGACACATCCTGACTGACCGTGGCACTCAGATGCTGCCAGTTCATATCCAGTCTGGCAGCCACTTCGCCGTCTGGTGCATGGTAGCCGTCAAATACCGGGTCGTCTGACAAGTCATCATTAAAGTTGAACATGCTGTCATAGCCTTCATCCCGGTAATCCAGGCCTGCTGACAGCGCCACCGGCCATTGTTCATCCGACAAGCGATACTGAAAAATGCCGCTTTGCATACCAAAATGCCAGCGGCCGTATTCCGCATCAATGTATGGCAATACGGCATACTGTACCGGCATATCTTTCCATGGGGTCTCATGCACAATAGCACCGCCACCTACGGACAAAGTCCAGTTGTCGGCCTTTACCCAACCTCCGCTTACCAGGTATAAGAACACCGTGATCCAGAATAAATAGTTTTTCATCGCCAGACTCTCCATGATTGAATTGTGAGCAGGTTAGCTTTGCGGATGGATGCCAGCATGTGACAAATGTCATGCGCTCAGTGTTCGTGGTGGAATCGTGACATTTGCCCTATTCGGGCCCTTCAAGCGGTATGCGATACTGACAATATGAAAAGAACCAACAGACTAAAATACAAAGTGATCGGGCTTGAGCTTGGTCTTGGACTGCTGACTTGGACGGTGATCAGCTTCGTGACCTTGTACTTTTGGTTGCACGGTGATGCAAATTTTCAGTCTTATCTTGCCCCCAATCCCATGGCCATTGCATTTGTTTGTCTGCTGTTGGTGTTGTTTCTGGCTGGATATCTTGAGCGCCTGTTAGGGCGACGCGCTCTGTGGATCGGGCCGCTTGTGCAGTTTTTATGCTTACTCGCACTGATGTGGCTGTTCCCTAATGGACTGGTGCTGGTGCTTGGCATTATGTTGGTGGCGCATTTGGGGGAATTGTTTGTTAAGCCTTGGATCTGTGTGCTTATCTGTCTGATTATTCCCGCCATAAATTTTTTATGGTCGCCAATGGAATATGGATTGGTAAATACCGCATTGTTTATCACCCTGAATCTGTTCGCCTTGTTGGTTTCTACCCGCCTGGAGGCAGAGCGGCGCGCCAAGGAAGCCAATGCACATTTATTGCGGGAACTTCGCGCCACCCAAAGCTTGCTGCATACCACAACCAGGCGGGATGAGCGCTTACGTATCGCCCGCGATCTGCATGACGTGCTTGGTCATCACTTGACCGCACTGAGCATACAACTGGAAGTGGCGAATCAGTTGAGCCGCGATACGGCACAAAAACATATTCAGCGAGCCCAAGAGCTGGCTAAGTTATTGCTGTCTGACGTGCGTGAGGCGGTGGCGGATATTCGCCGCAGCAATCAATTGGATATCGCGTCTGCCATCCAAACCCTGATTCAGGATTTGAACAGTCTGGATATTGCACTGGAAGTAGCCGACGACTTAGTGATTACCGATGCCAGGGTGGCTGAAGCCTTGTTTCGTTGTGCTCAGGAGGCTATCACTAATGTGCTCAAACACAGCGATGCCAACCATTGTCGGTTGCGCTTGGACAAACATCAGGGCGTGGTAAAGTTACTGGTGGCAGACAATGGCAGTAATAACAAACAAGTGGTTGCGGGCCATGGTCTGTCCGGCATGCGTGAGCGTTTAAACAAGTTGGATGGCGATCTGCAGTTTGAAAATAGTGGGTCAGGCTTTTGTCTGATAGCCAGCGTACCGGATAGCTAAGTATGAATGTCAGGATAGTATTGATAGACGACCAGAATCTGGTTCGTGAAGGCATCAAGAGCCTGCTGCAACTTAAACCCGGTCTGAATGTTGTCGCCGAAGCGGATGATGGCAGTGCAGCAGAAACACTGGTGCGCCAGCACCAACCCGATGTGCTGTTACTGGATATCCGTATGCCCAGGGTGACCGGCCTGGATGTGCTGCAGCAATTTAAATCCGCAGGCATTCATGTGCCGGTGCTCATTCTGACCACCTTTGATGACCATGATCTGGTATTGGATTGCATTAAGCTGGGGGCCAAAGGCTATTTGCGCAAAGATGTCAGCTTTGAGGTGCTAACCAACGCCATACTCAATCTGGCCCAGGGCAAAAGCTGGTTGCAACCTGCGGTGACCTGCCGGGTGGAGAAAGCCAGAGACAGCGAAGATTCACCCACTGCATTGATTGAACAGTTAACCGACATAGAAGTGCAAGTGCTGCGATTGGTGGCGGCCGGTTATTCCAACCATGAAATCGCCGATGCGCTGTATAAGTCGGTAGGCACTATCCGTAATCAGGTGTCGTCGATACTGGCCAAACTGGAGGTCAGGGACAGAACCCGTGCCGTGCTTAAGGCGCTGGATCTTGGCCTGATATAAAGGTTTCAAACTGATTGGGAAGATAGTCAGCTAACTTACCGGCCAGTGCCACATATTGACTCAGCGCGCGGGGCAGAGTTTGCGCTATGGCGTCCAACTGCTCTGCCAGTCCGCTATTACCCTTATCGGCAGCCTGTTGCAGGGCCAGCGGTACATTGGCAAAAGTACTGAACAGCCTGAGCAGGTGGCTCAGTTCGCTGGCGGCTTGCGGCGCATACTGCTGATTCTGCTTTTGCATCGCTGTCCAGGCCTGTTGCCAGGTGCTATGCAGGTGTTGGTGGCCCAGCAGACAGCCACTCATCCATTGGCTTAACGGGTCTTCTATGGTCAGGCCCTGATGATAACGGCAAATATCCGGCAACAATGGTCCTTCATCGCGCATCTTGCCAAGCCCATGTTTAAAGCTGTCCATTAATACCTGGGTTAACTGTTCTGCCTGGTTGGGCTGCAGATCTTCAGCGCTGATCAATACCCAGGGCATCCATTGCTGAGGCGGGGGAATTTGCGGGGCGGCACAAACGGCGAAAATCAGTCCCTCCACTTCGTGTGCGGCCCGTAAGTGCTGCGGCAAATCCTCACACAATTGCAGCAGGGCGCGATGCTGAGACTCAGATTTGCCAGTCATAGCTTGGTTGTCCTGGTTGGTTTTGCACCTGACGCGCAGGATCCAGCAGATAAAGCTGGGCGTTTGGCGGCGGTGCATGCAGCTGGTGGCAGGTCAGGCGCTGATAATGCTGCATAAAGCGTGCAAGCGCCTGTTTACTCATACCCTGACCACGGCGCGCGATGAGCTTTTGCTCTTGTTCGGCACGCCATCTTTGCACGCTTTGCCAGTCTGGTGCTTGCAGCACCAATAGTTTATCCAACTGGGCAAACAAGCGCTGATATTCCCCGGCCAGTTGTGTATTGACGTATTGACGCCAACTGCCGTCGCTGTCTTCATTTTCCTCCAGCTCATTCACTGGTGTCTTTAGCTGCGCTTGTGACTGCGGTAAGGCCCCCAGACACCAACCCTCCAGGATTAGAATATCCACCGGTCCCTGCAGCCAGTGGCCTTCCAGTGCCCGGTCATCTGTAGCTTTGTCAAAGCGCGGCAGATTAAGCTCCAGCCCGGCACGAAAACGGCGAATAATCTCCATACCCAGATTAATATCATGGGTGCCGGGTACCCCGCGGGTGGCCAGTAAGGGGTGCACCTGGGCGGCCAGCCAGCGGCGGTGAGGCTTGGGATAATACAGGTCATCCAGCGATAAAATGGCCACCTGCAGACCAAACTCCTGGGCGACAACAGCTTGCAGGTATTTCACCAGGGTGGATTTACCACTGCCCTGTGCGCCATTGATGCCCAGTACTTTCGGGGCATTGCGCACTGCCAGACTGCTGGCAAGTGGCCACCATTGACGATGCAATAGCTGCAAGGCCTGTGGGGATAAATCCAGTAATTGAGTCAGTTGAGCAAGGCTGCTGGGTAACATAGTGGCATCCGAAACACGCTTATATCTATTACAACAGAAATTGCTCTGTGTAGTAATAACGAAGACGGGATTAAATGCCACTGAAGGTTGCGCTGGTCGCAGATTAAACGGTATCCATCGGTCCAGCCTTGACCAGAATGTTGTTGGAGATGTTATACTGTCACCAGTTTTTGGTCTAAGCAGTTTGCTCATGAAATTACGCCTATCCCCTGTTCTTTTAGCGCTTCTCCCGGTATTCGGCTGGGCTGATGACAAGCCCACCCAGAAGGATGAACATGATATTGAAACACTTATTATCAATGCTTCACCGATTAAACGTACGGTATTGGAGTCGGCCACACCGGTATCTATTCTAAGTGGCGAAGAGCTGGATCAAAATCAGGCGGCCACCCTGGGTGAAACCCTGAAAAATACCCCTGGGGTAAACAGCTCGTACTTTGGTCCGGTGTCCAGCAGCCCGATTATTCGTGGCCTGGATGGCCCGAGGATTAAAGTAGTGCAAAATGGCCTGGATGCGTCAGATGCTTCAAGGGTGGGGCCTGATCACGCAGTCGCCACCGAAGCCTCTACCGCCACTCAGATTGAGGTGTTACGCGGCCCAGCTACTTTACTATATGGCAGCGGTGCCATTGGTGGCGTGGTCAACGTCGTGGACAACCGCTTGCCGCAGCAAACCCAGGACGGCCTGAGCGGCGAAGTGATGGGTTTTTATGACACGGTGTCCAACGAGAAAAGCGTCTCTACCGATCTGAATGGTGGGGCTGGCAACTTCGCCTGGCACCTGGATGCCTTTAGTCGCAAAACCGACAATTTTGAGATCCCCGGCGAGGCCGAATTGCATCATGACGGCGACGGCCAGCAAGAAGAACATGAAGAGCCCAGCGGCTACCTGCAAAATTCAGCCATAGATGCCCAGGGCTTTACCCTGGGCAGCGGCTGGATTACCGACGATTTCCGCCTGGCTCTGTCTTATGGTCGTTTGGAATCCGACTATGGCGTACCTGGTCATTCCCATGAGCATGAACATGAGGAAGGCGAGCACGAAGAAGCCAACCACAACGAAGAATCCGTGTATGCCAGCCTTAAGCAGGACAGATTCCAGGCTGTGGCCGATTGGATGAATTTATCGGGCCCGTTCCAGGCGGTGCATTGGCACAGTGGTTATACCGACTATCAGCACAGCGAAATAGAAGACGGGCAGGTCGGTACCACCTTTAAAAACGATACGCTGGAATCACGCCTGTGGGCCGAACATCAGCCGCTGTTTGGTTGGGAAGGGGTCGTGGGATTGCACTACAACGATGGTGAGTTTTCGGCCACCGGTGAGGAAGCCTTTACCCCACCAACCGACAGCCAGAGCCTGGCCATGTTTGTGCTGGAAGAGAAACGCAGCGGTGATCTGTTGTGGCAACTTGGCTTACGCTTGGAAAAGGTGCGTCATCAGGCCGACAACCGCTTCTTTGATGCCCTGGCTCACGAGCACGAAGAACATGATGATGAAGGCGAAGAACAACACCACGAGATTCATTTTGACCAGCAGCGCTATACCAGCCTGAGTGCGTCAGCCGGCGTGGTTTGGACCCTGGATGAGCATCAGTCGCTGGCGTTTAACTATGCGTTTTCCCAGCGCGCTCCGTCTGCTTCGGAAATTTTCGCCAATGGCCCGCATATCGGCACCGGCACCTATGAGGTCGGCGGCGGTTTTGCTATCCACGAGCATGACGATGAGCATATTCTGGAACAGGCCGAGGCCAAAATGGACAAAGAAGTGTCCAATAACCTGGATGTCAGCTACCGCTATCATGCCGAGCAGTGGCATGCGTCGGTCAGCCTGTTCTACAACCATGTAGACAACTACATCTTCCAGCAGGATACCGGTCTGGTGATCAGCGACGGCCATCTGCACCATCATGATGACGAGCCTGCTGGCGAAGAAACCCATGATGAGCACGAACATGAGCATGGTGATGACCTGCCGGTGTTCCTGTTTGCACAGCAGGATGCCAAGCTGTATGGCTTTGAAGCCGAGGTGGACTGGCACTTTGCCGATAACTGGCGGGTAGATGCCTTTACCGATTACACAAGGGCTAAATTGGATGACGGTACTAACGTGCCGCGCATTCCGCCCCTGCGTGTTGGTGCGGCCCTGCACTTTGAATACGACAGGTGGCATGCAGAAGCCGGTGCAACCCGTTACAGCAAGCAAGACAAATACGCCAACTATGAAACCGCAACCGACGGCTACACTTTGGTGTCTGCCAGCGTCAATTACTATCTGCCCACGGATCTGGCCGATATCACCCTGTTCCTGAAAGGCGACAACCTCACCGATGAAGAAGCCAGGGTGCATTCGTCTTTCCTTAAGGACGTTGCCCCGCTGCCAGGTCGTTCTGTGCGCTTTGGGGTGAAAGGACGTTTCTAAGCAAGCTCCTGAAGCTGATGTTTTGTAAGGGATCCCAAGTGGATCCCTTATTGTTTTTGCGATCCTGATCTGCGTTAAGGATCCCTCAGGATCAAGGTATTAAGACCTGTCTGGCACTGATTGCAATCACGGCTTTTACGGTGCTTTAAGCATTTTCTTCAAAATAAAACACAGTTTTTTCCACAGGCATTGTGCAAAACGGTGCATAACTTTTGTACCTGAATAACATGCTTTTTGCACAATAAAACAAAGTGAACAGCCGTTATATCCGGGGATTTCAGATAGTTTTGCGGCATTAACGGCGAGCCGAAAGATTCAATCTGGTGACAGTGCTTAAGTTTTAATCCATTAAATCAAAAAATAATCCACAGGTAAGTGGCCAAGGCTGCTCAGTATTTCGCATGTGGTTGAATTATAAGATCAATAGCCATGATGATAAGATCCTTACCGGCCATAAGGATCCTGGCGGATCTGGCTAAAAGCCAGGCAATTCAATTACTTTGCCAGCAAGCTCAGCTTTCTGTGATCTCGGCAGCCACCAGTTTCAGATCGTCGACCAAGCAGGCCGCCGCCGGCGTCAGACCGCCTTCGGTACGCATGGTAATGCCCACCGGCCCTTTGCGCGCCAGGGCCGGCACCGGTAAACGGCATAATTCGCCGAGCTGCTCGTAAGTACGAAAGATCTGATAAGGCATCGCGGCGATCATATCGGTTTCACGCAGCAGGGTACGGTTGGTCAGCACCGATACCGACTCTACCACCGGTGCAGGCGAGGGCAGGCCCTGATCCCGGAAGTTCTGATCCAGTTCGCGGCGCAGGTAGGTCTGTGGTGACGGCAGGATCCAGTCTTCCTGTAACAGGTCTTCCAGGCTCAGTATCCCGCGATTACTCAGCGGGTGACCGGCCCGCGCCACGATCATGGTGGGTTCTTCATACAGTTCGATGGAGGTTAAGCCGTCATAGTCCTGGTGCTCCGGGATCCTGCCCACCACCAGATCCAGATCGCCCTGTACCAGATTGGGCAACAGCACATCCTGGGTACCTTCCACCACCGTCACGGAAATATTGGGTCGCTCGGCGCGCAGTCGCACCAATGCCTTGGGTAGCAGGGTTAAACTGGCGGTGATCAAGGTGCCTACCGTGACATGGCCGGACAACCCGCCTTGCAAAGAGGTAAGCTCCTCGCTGACATGTTTGATTTGCGACAGTACCAGTTTGGCATGTTTGATCAGTACCTCGCCGTACAGGGTGGGCACCACACCGCGGGACGAACGCTCGAATAAGGTCAGTTCATAAGCCGATTCTATGTCTCGGATAATCTTGGTGGCGGCAGGCTGAGCCATATTCATCAGCTGTGCGGCCTTAAAAATATTGCACTGCTCGCCCACCGTTACCAGTAGTTTCAGGTGTTTGAGCTTCATGCGGGCAACCATATCGCGTTGCAGTTTTTCTGGTGTCATGTTCAGGATCTCAGTGATTTTTACGATCAGCGGTGCGTATTTGTTATCAGTGAAAAGCTATAACAATGTGAATTTGCCAACCCTTTTATTATGTCTTACCACAGTTTTAGCTGGATAAGAAATACTCAATTTCAATTCCTGATGATTCTTCTCTGTTACACCCCTGCCTGCGCCAGCGGGCCAGGAGGTATAACTTTTATCTTATATCCAAGTCGGTAAATTCTATTTTTGTATTATGTTAACGGCCTGTAAAGTCATTCCAAGTCTCAGCTCTGCGTCTTGCAGCCACCAGAGAATCAGGAATGACATCGAGTATTTTGCATCACTATATCGCCGGCGAATTTGTCGACAGCAGCAAGCGTTTTGACAATATCAATCCGGTTAACGGCCAGCGTATTTGTCAGGTGGCCGAAGCCGATAAGAAGCAGGTCAATCAGGCCGTTATGGCGGCCAAAGCGGCCTTGCAGGGTCCCTGGGGCAACATGTCGGTGCAGCAGCGCGCCGCCCTGTTACACAAAGTCGCCGACGGTATTGAAGAGCGCTTTGATGAGTTTGTGGCCGCTGAAATGCGCGATACCGGTAAATCCCTGCAACAGGCCTCCAGTATTGATATCCCGCGCGGAGCAGCCAATTTTCGGGTGTTTGCCGATATGGTTAAAACCGCCGGTAGTGAGTGTTTTCATACCGACACACCGGATGGTAAAGGGGCACTGAACTACAGCCTGCCTAAACCCCTGGGCGTGGTGGCGGTTATCGCACCCTGGAATCTGCCGCTATTACTGCTGACCTGGAAGCTGGCACCGGCACTGGCGGCGGGCAACTGTATCGTCGCCAAACCGTCGGAAGAGACGCCGTCCAGCGCGACCTTACTGGCAGAAGTGATGCATGAAGCGGGTATCCCGCCTGGGGTATTCAACCTGATCCATGGCTTTGGCCCTAATTCAGCAGGCGAATATCTCACCAGCCATGCACACATTGACGCTATTACCTTTACCGGTGAATCCCGTACCGGCAGCGCCATTATGCGCGCAGCGGCAGAACATGTTAAACCCCTGTCTTTTGAACTGGGTGGCAAGAATGCGGCGATTATTTTTGACGACGCCGATTTTGATGCCGCAGTGCAAGGTACGGCCCGTTCTGTTTTCACCAACGGTGGCCAGGTTTGCCTCTGTACCGAGCGGGTCTATGTGCAGCGCCCTATCTTCGAACGCTTTGTCGCAGCACTAAAGCAAAAAGCCGAAGCCATGAAAATTGGCTGGCCCACGGATGCCGACACCGACATGGGGCCGCTGATCTCCTTTGAGCACCGCAACAAGGTGCTGTCTTATTACAAACTGGCGGCCGAAGAAGGGGCCAGCTTTGTCACCGGCGGTGGTGTGCCTGAATTTGGCGATGAACGCGATCAGGGCGCCTGGGTACAACCCACTCTTATTACCGGCCTTAGCGAAGAGGCACGCTGCGTAAAAGAAGAGATTTTCGGCCCGATTGCACATATTTGCCCCTTTGATACTGAAGAGCAGGCCATTGCGCTTGCCAATAACAGTCGCTACGGCCTGGCAGCCGCAATCTGGACCCGGGATATCAGCCGTGGTCACCGGGTCGCCAAGCAAATGGAAGCCGGCATGATCTGGGTAAATACCTGGTATCTGCGCGATCTGCGCACCCCCTTTGGTGGGGTCAAGATGTCAGGTATTGGTCGTGAAGGCGGCCAGCATTCCCTGAATTTCTATGCCGAACCCAGCAATATCTGTATCAAGCTGTAAGAGGACATTATGCAATCACAAGCCACTGACGCTGAACTACGTGCTGCCTTGCAGTTGCGCCAGGCCCATCAATCCGGCCAGCCCTGCGCCCCGGTCAGAACCTTACTGGCAGACAGTGATCTGGACAGCGCCTATCGGGTACAACAGCTCAACAGCCAATATTGGCAGGAGCAGGGCCGCCGCCTGGTGGGGCGTAAAATCGGTCTGACCTCCAAGGTAGTGCAAACCCAACTTGGGGTAGACCAGCCGGACTTTGGCGCCTTGTTTGCCGATATGGCCATCGCCGAAGGCGAAGAAATCCCTTTTGCTGCGGTATTGCAGCCAAAAATAGAAGCCGAAGTGGCACTGGTACTGGAACAGGACCTGGCCATGGAACAGCCCACCCTGGCGGATTTGCTACGCGCCACCGCTTTTGCCCTGCCAGCCCTGGAAGTGGTTGGCAGCCGGGTTGCCAATTGGGACATTCGCATTGTGGATACTGTGGCCGACAACGCCTCAAGCGGTTTATATGTGTTGGGGGGAAAACCAACCTTGCTCAGCCAGGTTGACCTGAAACTCTGTGGTATGACGTTAAGCCGTCGCGGCGAACCGGTGTCCACCGGAGCCGGGGTGGCCTGTCTTGGCCATCCATTAAGTGCGGCCTTGTGGCTGGCAAAAACCATGGTGCGCCATGGCCAGCCGCTGCGCGCCGGCGATACCATTTTAACCGGCGCGCTGGGGCCCATGGTGCCAGTGCAGGCCGGGGATGTATTTGATTGTGAAATTAGCGGACTGGGCTCGGTACGTGCCAGTTTCGGTACCAATTAAGGAGCGCCTGTGGACAGCAAACAACATCAAACCGGGCAAATGGCCGATATTCTGGATAAGGCCATGCTCAATAGTCAGGCCACGCCTCAGCTTAGTCTGGATTATCCTGAAATCGGCCTGAAGCAGGCCTATCAGATTCAGGCGGCTGGCATTGAAAAGCGCATGAGTCGCAGTGAAAAGCTGCTAGGCATTAAAATGGGTTTTACCAGCCGTGCCAAAATGCTGCAGATGGGGGTAGACGACCTGATTTGGGGCCGTTTGACCAGCAGCATGCAACTGGTGGAAGGCGACAGCGTGTCGATGCAGCGCTTTATTCACCCCAGAATTGAGCCGGAAATCGCTTTTCGTCTGAATAAAACCCTGAAAGGCAAAGTTAGCCTGTTGGAAGCCATGAGTGCGGTAGACGCGGTGGCCCCGGCGCTGGAAATTATTGACTCACGTTACGCCAATTTTAAGTTTTCACTGGCCGATGTGGTGGCGGATAACTCCTCGTCGTCAGGCTTTGTGCTGGGCCAGTGGTGTTCTCCCAAACTGGATATCAGCAACCAGGCCATGGTGATGGAAATCAACGGTAAACCGGTGCAAATCGGCTCATCCTCAGCCATTCTCGGTAATCCCTGGCGCTCGCTGGTGGAAGCGGCGCGCCTGGCAGCAGAATCCGATATTTGTCTGGAAGCGGGCTGGATCGTGCTGGCCGGCGCGGCCACCGCAGCACACCCGTTGAATGTCGCTGACCATGTTTGTTTGCATACCAGCAGCATGGGCCAGGTGCACTTACAGGCAGGAGAATAATATGACCAAGCGTGCAACCCTAGTCAGCGGTAAAGCCACACCGCGGGGCAAATTCCCGCATATTAAACGGGCAGGCGACTTTTTGTTTGTGTCTGGCACCAGCTCCCGCCTGCCTGACAACAGTATCGTTGGGGCCGAGGTGGACGCCATGGGCACCACCAATCTGGATATCCGTGCCCAGACCCGGGCGGTTATCGACAACATCGGCGATATTCTGGCCGCTGAAGGGGCGTCATTGGCAGATTTGGTGGAAATCAGCACCTTTCTGGTCAATATGAACGATTTTGGTCCTTACAATCAGGTGTACAGCGAATATTTCGATGCTAACGGTCCGACCCGTACTACGGTGGCGGTGCATCAGTTACCTCATCCGCATCTGCTGATTGAAATCAAGGCGGTGGCGTATAAGCCACTGACAGAGTCAGCCACCATCAAGGAGAATTAACATGACGCAACTTAAAGCTTTCAACTTCCAAAAGTGGCTGGATGACAATCAAGACAAGCTGCAGCCGCCGGTCAATAACGCACTGATCTGGGAAGACGCAGACCTGATGTGCACCGTGGTGGGCGGGCCAAACCAGCGTTTTGATTACCATGTCGATCCGGTGGAAGAGTTCTTTTACCAGATGAAAGGCAATGCCTATCTCAACATTATGGGCGACGACGGCCCATACCGGCTTGAGCTCAAAGAAGGTGATGTATTTCTGTTACCGCCTTATGTGCCCCATTCTCCGCAGCGCCCGGAAGCTGGCAGCCTGTGCCTGGTGATTGAACCCAAACGTCCCGATGGAAAGAAAGATGCGTTCCGCTGGTATTGTCTGAGTTGCAACCATCTGCTGCATGAAGTGCAGGTCGAGCTGAAGTCCATCGTTAAAGACTTGCCCCCGCTGTTTAAAGCCTTTCAGGAAAATGCGCAATTACGCACCTGCAGTGCCTGTGGCGAATTGCACCCCGGCAAATAGGAGTTGGCCATGAAGTTAATCGATATGCACGCGCATTTTTTTCCGGCCAGTCTGCCGGATTTTGCCGCACGTTATAACAGTCCGGGCTGGCCACAAGTGGTGCATAAAAATGCCGAACAGGCCGATATTCTGATTGACGGTAAGCTGTTCCGGCCAATTACCCATGCCTGCTGGGACAGCCATAAGCGTCTGGCCGATATGGACACACTGGGTATCGACACGCAGCTTATGTGTGCTACCCCGGTCCTTTTTGCTTATCACCGGCCGGTGGAACAGGCACTGGCACTGGCGGCCTGGCTGAACGATCAGGCGCTGGAGCTTTGCACCCCGGACAACCAGCGCTTAAAAGCCCTGTGTCAGGTACCCATGCAGGATATTGATGCCGCCTGCGCCGAAGTGTCACGCTGTATGGCCAATGGTCATGTGGGCGTACAAATCGGTAACCATGTGGGCCTGAAGAATCTGGATGATGAAGGTATTGTCACCTTCCTGCACCACTGTGCCGATATCGGCGCACCGGTGTTGATTCACCCCTGGGATATGATGGCGCCGGAACGCATGCCCAAATATATGCTGCCCTGGCTGGTGGCCATGCCGGCCGAAACGCAACTGTCGATTCTGTCCCTGATCTTATCCGGTGCCTTTGAGCGTCTGCCCCGCAGCCTGAAAATCTGCTTTGCCCATGGTGGCGGCAGTTTCCCCTATCTGATCGGCCGGGTGGACAACGCCTGGAAGCACCGCGACATCGTGCGTGAAGACTGCCCCAATCTGCCCTCCAGCTATATGGACAGATTCTATGTGGACTCTGCGGTATTTCACCCTGACGCCCTGGCCCTGCTGGTGAAAACCATGGGCGAAGAGCGGGTGATGCTGGGCTCTGACTACCCCTTTCCGCTGGGTGAACAGGTCATCGGCGAGCTGGTAAAAAGCCACGATGGCCTGGGCCAGCACACCAAGCAACGTATTTTGGCGGACAACGCCGCTGAGTTTTTTAACCTTAATTAATAACGGAGAGCGACATGCACAACTACACAAGGCTCCCGCTGAGTGCTATCGCCGCCGCGCTGATATTCAGCTCGGGTTTGCTGGCCAGCCCCTGGGATATCAGCAAGGATACACCGATTAATATTCAGGACCCCATCGTTAAACGCCAGGCCGAGCTGGGGGGCGACCGCACCCCGGCCAATCCCGCACCAGAAAGCTATGGGATGCAGGCCGATGGCAGCTTTGTACACCCCAAAGCCACGCCGGAATCCCATGATGCCTTTCCTTTTAAAGGGCAACTGGATTACTGGGATCCCAACAGTTACATCAAGAATATGAAGGTGGAAGCTTACTACCCTATTACGGTAGAGCCTTTTCATACCTGGCAGAATATTGTCGATTTCGACGGCCGTCGTTACCTGTATCAGTATGTACGCCGCGACTTGAAGATTTTCGACATCACCAACCCCAAAAAAGTCGAACTGTTACTGACCCGGGGCCATACCTGGGGCGCCAACGGCCCGGACGCTGAAGCGCAAAATCCCTATCCTGAAGACGATATGATGGGCGCCGCCAGCATCCAGTGGAGCAAAAAGCTGGGTAAGTATGTGATGGTGCAGTCCTTTGAAATTCGTCGCTTTGGTTTGCTGCGCGATAAATACCGCCAGCCGGACAAAGTCGAGGCCATTCGCCACGCCAATCATCTCAAAGGCTTTAAGGTCTATGAAATGAACGGGCCATTGCCCAAAGACTGGAAACTGATTGCCCAGCGCAGCACCGACATCCTGCATCCGGATGCCCCCATCGGCCAGCAGCAAGGCTCAGGTGTGCGGGATATTCCGGCCTATTTTGGTGACGATATTATGTTTGTGTCAGCTGCGCCGGATAAGCGCTGGGGCCTGACCGAGTACCCAAATGATTTGTACAGCGCCGGGTACCAGGCCTGGGATATGTCAGACCCGACCAACCCCAGATTCCTGGATATGCTGGGTCTGCCCGGCCAAATCGTCGGCGACCCCGAACACGAAGCGGTATTTAAAGCCGATCCCCGTGCCGGCAACCGTACCTCCTGGATGGGCTCTCGTATGCCGTTGTTTATTCCCAAACCGGCTTCTCAAGGCGGCAAATATGGTTATGGTGCCATGGGCGGGTTAGGTTTTGTGGTGGTGGATATCAGCGATCCGTCCAATATGAAAGTGGTCAGCAACCTTAAGTTCCCGGCCAATATCGCTGGCACCGAAGGAGACTATGTGGATGTTTCTCAGGTAGAGGAAACCGGTCTGGTGTATTTCAGCGGCTACCCACTCAACGAAGACTGTTATGAGCCCTATAAAGATATCCATATCATTGATGTCTCTGACCCGGCTAATCCCAAAGTGAAAGGCGTGATGCCTCGTCCCAAGCCGCCAGCCGACGCCGCCTTCACCGACTTTTGTCAGCGTCGTGGCAGCTTTGGCCCGAAGCGCACAGGTGCCTACCATCAGCCGGGAAGTCACAAAGCCGGTATCTTGCCGTTTAACTTCTACAACGCAGGGTTACAGGTGTTTGACGTAAGCAACCCGGACAAACCGGAAATTGCCGCTTACTTTGTCCCCCCCTTTAAGGAAGATCAGGTCGCCAGCTATGCCATGGGCAACTTGTCCCACGCTGTGTATGTGGAATACGACCGCAACCTGTTCTGGCTGTTTACCAACCATGGCTTCTATGCCCTGTCCAGCCCACTTTTGGGTGAACCCAGCTTTGCCCCACCGAAGCAGGCCTGGCCGCCTAAGGGTAATTAATCTTAAGGGAGCCGCTGGGCTCCCTTTTTTCTAAGTAGACAAAAAATTGTATTCTGTTGTTAGAGCCTCGCAGTGGGTCGGACTTGAGTCCGACGGTGGCAGCCTGTCAGAGTAGGGATTAGCAACGTTAGCCCAGCAAAGGAACGAACCCGGGCAGATTGCCAAACTCACTAAAAAGTGGTGCGATGCGCAGCACAAAATCTCACCAATAAAAATATTATCAATTTAAAACAATAAGTTAACTTACTGGCCAGGTTTTTGCTGCTAGTCGTTATTACTGCAAATACGGATAACCAAAATGAAAAAACACACCCTCGCTCTGCTTGTACCCCTGTTCAGTGTCAGCTTACTGTCCGGCTGTATTATTCATGTCGGCGGCGATGCCGATGAACATGGCAATGCCAGCACGGTATTTGGTGGTATCGATATTGGCAATGATCGTCAGGTAGGCGACTTAAGCACCGTCAATGGCGGTATCGATATTGGCCATCGCAGCCAGGCCGGTGATGTCAGTACCGTTAATGGCGGCATTGAGCTTGGCGACAATGTGGTGATTGAAGAAGCGGAAACGGTGAATGGCAGCATCACTGCCGGTCATAACCTGCAGGCCCATGACGATTTACAAACGGTAAATGGCCGCATTGAGCTGCAAAAAGGCGCTCGGGTGGGCGGCGACATCAGTACCGTGAATGGCGATATCCTGTTACTTGACGCTGAAGTGGGCAAGGACCTGCAAACCTTAAACGGCGATATTAAGTTACGTGGCGACACCTATATTAAAGGTGATGTGGTGTTTGAACGCCGTCGTGACCAGGGCTGGGACTGGAACAGTGACGAAGAACCCACCCTGCTGGTGGAAAAAGCGGTACGCATTGACGGTCGTATTATTCTGGAAAAACCGGTACGCCTGAAGCTGGAAAACCCGGCAATGCAAGACAAAGTCGAGCGCCGCTACAACGATAAATAGGCAAAAAAGGCGGGCCAGGCCCGCCAAGCAGACAACAACAGCCTGGATCAGAAGTGTTGTTTAATATTCAAATACAACATTTGCCCGCGTGGATCATGCACTGTGGCGTCATACCCCAGTGAATTGCGCACCGTAGGCGCAGCGCGGTCAAACAAATTAAGGGCGCCCAGCGTTAAACGCGGGCCCTGATCCTGGTCAAACAGCGGGTCCATCTGGTAGCTGTATTGCAGATCTACCTTGGTCCAGCTGGCCACTTTGGCGTTGTCTTCGTTGTCATTCTGGTAGTCGCCGATATGGCGAAGATACAGATTGCCGCTGTGCTTGCCGTGACTCCACAGCAAGCCCAGATTGGCGCGCAGTTCCACGGTAGACACACCAAAGTTCTCATCATTTACATTACCCAGGCCATCAATAGGGCCAAGTAGCGGGTCATCCAAATCGTAGCTAAGCAGATAAGTGCCATCTAATACCGGGCGCAGATTGCCCCAGTCACCAAGATCCACATCGGTAAACAGGCTGAAGTCCACACCATCGGTTTTTACCGACCCGGCATTGCGGTAGTAGGTGGTGATCTTCACTGCTTCACCGCCCGGACCGCGTTCTATCTGGCTATTGGTGGGGTCCACCGCCAGCAGTGCCGCTGCGGATTCGGGGGTGATAAAGTTTTTATAGTCAAAGCGCCAGTAATCCAGATTCAGGGTCAGATTGTCGGCCATGGTCCAGCTCAGCCCTAAGTTCACCGCCTCAGATTCTTGCGGCTTCAGCGGACGGTCCGGGTCACCGGTCAGCAGGGAAATAAAGCTCACCTCGTTGCCGCCGGCCAACGGGTCATTAGCGGTCTGCGGGGTAATAAACTGTGAGTCGTTCTGAAACACGGTGGCCACCCTGAACGAGGTGCCATAGCTGGCCCGCAGGCTGAAATCCTGGCTGGGTGTCCATAGCAGCGCGACTTTCGGGTCCGTGGTACTGGCAATGTCAAAATTCTCATAGCGCAGTGCGGTTTGCATGGTCAGATCATAAGTCAGAGGAATAGAGAACTCGGCAAATACCGCCCACACTTTCTGTTCACCGCTGAAGTCTTCGCCGCCGCCGAAAAAGTTAAACACCAGATCGTTAGACAGCTCATTAAAGTCGTATGTCAGTTTGTCTGTGCGGTGTTGTACACCAAAGGCGGCTCCCACCGCACCGGCCGACAGTTCGAACAAATCACCGGTCACATGGGCATCAAATACCGTCTGGCTGGATTCAGCCTGATAGCCGAATTCGCCGAAGATAAAGTCATACATTTCTGCGCTATTTTTATCCTGACTGCTGGACAACCAATAATAGAAGGCATCACCGTCTGGGCCACCCTGGCCATTAAGCGCCGCCTGCAGATTATCGGTAATCACGTCCTTGCGGGCATTTTCGGCCTCATTCACGCTTTTACTCCAGGTGGCTTTCCAGCTCCAGTAGTTAGCCAGATCGCCTTTGATACCTAACTGGTAGCGCCAGCTTTGATAGAGTTTGTCGTCCACATTGGGCTCAGAGCCGGCGCCAAGCGGGCGAATAAACAGCACGCCGCTGTTCGACGCGCTGCCGGGGAAGGGGTTTGTGCCACCCACCTCAATGGCATCCGGGTGAAAGGCCGGAACCCGCACTTCATCCAACTGTGGCTGACTGGGGACGGAGTTAATGGTGGTTTTATTGCGGGCCACCGCCACTTCACTGAATAGCTGCGTGTTGTCTGTCAGGTCAAAGCTGGCCTGTGCCATGGCCTGGGTTTGCTCGGCGGCAGCAATAATGTCGCCGTAGTAGCCATAGTTCAGCTCACAGGCCCCGTCGCTGGGCACGGCACCGTCCGGATTGCGGCGCACCAGACCTGGGTATTTTGCAAAGGCACTGCCGTCCAGGCAACTGGGGTCAATTAACTTAATCGGCGGTCCGGGCGGGCCATCAAACGCAATCACCTTGCCGGGAAAACCATAGCCACTCCAGGAGTCCTGGTTGTCGGCATAGTCATCCCGTCGCGCAGCATTGGGCACGTTGCTGCGGGTCAGATAGTTTACCGCCAGCATCACATTGCTGCGGTCACCGGCCGCGCCCACAATGGCGCCCAGACTTACTTCATCCGAACCGTATTTGTTGTGTTGGTAATTGGCGTCCAGCTCAAAGCCTTCAAAGCTGGAACGGGTAATAAAGTTCACCACCCCGGCTACCGCGTCTGAGCCATACAAAGATGATGCACCGTCTTTAAGTATTTCCACCCGCTCCACCGCAATGGCAGGGACCAGGGTACTCAGGTCGACAAACTGGTCGCCGGCTTCGGTCACCGCCGGTGACAGGGTGTGGCGCTGGCCATTTAACAGCACCAGGGTGGAAGTGACGCCTAAGCCTCGCAGATTGATATTGGTGGTACCCGCCGAGCGGGCCTGTTCGAAACTGTCGGAGTATACCTGTGCCCCGGTGTTCACCGTCAGGGTGTTGACCAGATCCGATACGCTGGTGGCACCGATATTGGTTAAATCATCTTCGCCAATAATGGCAATCGGGGAAGCGCTGTTACCTTGTTCCCTGCCTTTGATAAAAGACCCTGTGACGACAATTTGTTCGACTTTCCTGTCCTGTGCAACTGGTGCGTCCTGTGCCATCAGGCCTTGGCTGGTCAGCCCTGACAGCAGGCAACCGGTGCAGAAGCCTATGTTGGTGGTGTGTCGTGTCATTCCCGTCTCCTCGTTCTCGTTGCAGTGTGGTTGTTTGAGACTGTTTGTTTTGTGTTCACCTTTTTTACATATAATTCAATGTTAATTATTTGTATATATTTTAGATCAAAATAAATACATTAATATTTGTATGTATACAATGTGGCTTGTTATCTACAACCAGTTCAACAAGGGGAAGCTTATGCTGGCGCTCTATCACGAGTGGGATTCACTGATGTCGTTTAAGGTCAGGGCCTGCCTGGCAGAAAAACAGTTGGCATGGCAGAGCCGTCGGGTGTCGCTCAGAGACTTTGAACATCTGCGCCCGGCCTATCTGGCGTTAAATCCTGCCGGTGTGGTACCCACACTGGTGCATAACCAACAGGTTATTTGCGAGTCCAGCCATATCAACGAGTACCTTGATCAGGCCTTTCAACCCAGTCTGGTATCAGAGCGGATAGAGCTAAGGGACAGTATGCGTAGCTGGTGTGGTTACTTTGATGAGGTGATTCACCCAACATTGCGGGTGGCGTCATTTCAACTGATGATCAGGCAGCGCTTTATGGGCATGAGTCAGCAGGATGTGCAGGCGCTGATTCGCCATCATCCACAACCGGCCAGGGCACAGGCGTTTCAGAACCTGGTGGACACGCCGGTGGACTATCAGGCGGTACTGACCAGCATCGAAAAGCTGTATGAAGTCGCGGCCTTAATGGAGCAAAGATTACAGCAAACCTTATGGCTGGCAGGTAACGGTTTTTCTTTGGCGGATATCGCCAGTATGGCGCTGCTGGACAGAATCGACAGACTGGGGTTTGACTTTATCTGGCGCAACAAGCCAGCACTGGCCGGGTGGATTGAGCGGGTCAGGGCGCGCCCGACATTCAGCCTGGCGGCCTGTCCGGCGCAGTTCCGCATGCCAGCGCCGCGCGCCGAAGACCTGGCTAAACTGGGTAGCCTGCTGGCGCAACAAGGGCTTTAGTCCAGCGGCCTGGTCTGTTGCTGTAGCACGCCGCCGTTGGCGAGCCCTGTCAGAGTAACTGGCAGGCCTCGTCAAAGTCCAGACGCGGCAAGCGCTGGAAAAGCTTGCTGCTGTCGCCATAGCCCAGACTACAAAGAAAGTTGCTGCGAATGCTGGTGCCGGCAAAAAATGCCTGGTCGCAGGCCTGATTATTAAAGCCGGACATCGGGCCAACGTCCAGTCCCAGCGCGCGGGCAGCAATCATCAGGTAGGCGCCCTGCAAGGTGGCGTTTCTGAACGCGGTGGTTTCGGCGACCTTGGGGTTATCTGCCAGCATTTGCCTGGCCCCGGGATTGTGGGCAAACAACTTATCCATCTTCTGATAAAACGCCAGATCCTGGCCAATTATCACCGTGACCGGCGCGCTCAGCACTTTGTCCACATTCAGCGGGGCCAGGCAGCCTCTGAGTTTTTCTTTGCCAGCCTCGGTCTGCACAAACACAAAACGGGCCGGGCAACTGTTCATACTGGTGGAGCCCATTTTCACAATCTCATACAGCTGTCTCAGGGTTGGCTCGGCAACGGCTTTGTCCAGCCAGCCATTGTGGCTGCGTGCCTGACACAAAATCTGGTCCAGCGCCTTCTGGCTGAGGGGCTCAAACTCTGCACGTAACTTGTCTGCAGCGGCCTGGGCCTGCTGAATGGCTTGTTTTTGTGCGGGGCTGAAAGAAGCAGAATTCATAGGTTGTCCTTTGGCTTGATGAAAAAAATTACTAGATCTGAGTGCAATCTAGATTTAATGTATACAATAACTATATCAAAGTATACCAAGTTGAATTTAGAGATCTGATGCTATGGAGATAATTGACGCTTTACTGCCACTGGCCGCCATGATGCTGGCCACAGGTGTGGTTGCCGGACTGCTGGCCGGTTTGCTGGGTGTGGGCGGCGGTATTGTGATTGTGCCTGTGTTGGATACAGCGCTGGGGATATACGGCATCGACCCGGCCATTCGCATGCATGTGGCCGTCGCCACGTCGCTGACCTGCATTATTTTCACTTCTGTTTCGTCCACCCGTGCTCACCACGCCAAAGGGGCGGTGGATCTGGCTTTGGCCAAGGTCTGGGGGCCGGGAGTGCTAATGGGGTCACTGCTGGGGGCAGTGGGCGCGGCCTATGTGGACAGCCAGGTATTGGCTGCGCTGTTCGGGGTGGTGGCGCTTATCGTGGCGCTGAAAATGCTGCTGCCCCTGGATGGCCTGACCCTTAGCCGCGATGTACCCAGAGGACTGGCTGCGCCATTTCCGCCGCTGGCCATTGGCGGTTTGTCCAGCATGATGGGCATAGGTGGCGGAACGCTTAGTGTGCCGGTGTTAACTCTGATGAGTCAGCCCATTCACCGGGCTGTGGGTACGGCTGCGCTGTTTGGCTTGCTGATCAGCTTGCCGGGCGCGGTGGGCTTTGCCATTTCCGGCTGGGGCGACAGCCGGCTGCCGCCAGCCAGCCTCGGTTATATCAATTTAATCGGCGTGGCTTTGATTGCGCCGGTCACTGTAGTGGTGGCGCCCTTTGGCGCCAGGCTCGCGCACAGGTTGGCCAAACGCCATTTAAGCATGTTGTTTGGTTTCTTCCTGTTACTGGTGGCGGGTCGCATGCTGTATCGCACCCTGTTGGCCTGACCCAGCCATAACCAAAAGGCCTAGGTGTGCTGGTGTAGATATAAGTTTTTATATATAGCTGGCGGCAATTTAATTAGTCGAAATTCACTGCTAAGCGCAGCAAAGTGGGCGCAACAAGTTTCATCGCCCGCCTGTGACGGGCCAGAATAAGAGAACAGAACATGACAACATTTGCATTAGCTACATACCAACAACAAGGGGCAGAGCGCGCAGCGCTGCAGATTCGCGGTCAATTTTTCGACCTGGCCGCCTGTTTCGACGCCGTGCACCCGGGCCAGCAGAGCAAACCACTGTGGTTGCAAAGTACCACCGAAGCCATTTGCCATTGGCAGCAAACCCGCACAGAGTTGCAGGATCTGGCCGAGCAGGTAGATAGTCTGGCCGAGCAAGGCAAACTGGCAGCGCTGGCCGACGATATTCAGCTGTTGGCGCCGTTTCGTCCCACCACCATTTTTGGTACGGCGTCTAACTATCACGAGCATGCCGCCGAGATGAACACCATTCTGGCTGCCAAGCCGGACAGTTCGCCCTATGTGTTTATGAAGGCCACCACCTCGGTGACCGGTACGCACAGTGATGTAATTCTGCCACCGGAAACCCAGCAACTGGACTGGGAAGTGGAACTGGGTGTGGTGATAGGTAAAACCGCCCGCCGGGTAAAGGCGGCCGACGCGCTGGACTATATTGCCGGTTATACCGTGGTGAATGATATTTCTGCCCGCGATCTGAATCGTCGCAGCGACTACCCCTTTAAGCACGACTGGTTTCGCGGCAAAAGCTGGGACACCTTCTGCCCCATGGGGCCGGTGTTTGTGCCTAAGCAAGCTATTACCGACCCACATCAGGTCAAGCTGTCGCTGTTTTTGAACGGTAAGCAAATGCAGGACGGCAATACCAGCGAGCTGATCTGGAACGTATTTGAACAGATTGAATACCTGTCCGGCATTTTAACCCTACGCCCCGGCGACTTGATTATGACCGGCACCCCAGCCGGAGTGGGCAAGGGCATCGGTTTGTTCCTGAAGCCGGGCGACGTATTGGAAGCCAGCGCCGCGGGCGTGGGCAGTATTAAAAATACCGTCAGAGCCGAAGTGCTCTGACCCACAGGAGGGCAACATGTACCAACCCAAGCCAACCAAACTGGGCCATCTGGTGCTCAAAGTGCAGGATATTCAACGCTCGGTGCAGTTTTATCAGGACGTGGTCGGCCTGACCGTATCGGACTGGATAGACGACCGTATGGTGTTTCTGCGTGCCGGGCAGGACCATCATGATCTGGCCTTACTGCAGTTGCCTGCCGACCAGATTGATAGGCAGGATCCGGCCCAGTCCCGTGTTGAGCACTTTTCTTATCATGTTGAAAGCATTGAAGAAATTAAAAAAATCACGCAGATGCTGTTAGACCGTGGCATCGAAATTGACCGTGGTATAGGCCGCCATGGCCCCGGCGACAATACCTTTATCGTGTTTAAGGACCCGGACGGCAACAATGTGGAGTTTTATTCCGACATGCTGCAAATCTCAGAGCAGGCGCCTTATACCGCATCGGTGTGGCCCGGCTCAGAAATGGGCACCTTTGACCAGTGGAGCCTGGAAAATTTTGTGGTTGAGCCGCCTGCGCGGATCAAGGCCATTATCAACAAAGACCAATAAAGGAGACGCACCATGCCCTTTATTCAGATTGCACAAGACAACTTTTATTACGAAGTCCATGGTCAGGGCGAGCCTGTGGTGCTGGCCCATGGCTTGGGCGGCAACCATGCCAGTTGGTACATGCAGGTGGCGGTATTGGCCAAAGCCTATCAGGTGATCACCTTTGACCATCGTGGTTTTGGCAATTCCAGCGATAAGGCCAAACTGGGGCGTAGCGGTTTTGTCAGCGACCTGCTGGCCTTGCTTAACCATCTGCAACTGCACAAAGTTGCCCTGGTTGGCCAGTCCATGGGCGGCGGCACCGCCATTCAGTTTGCCAGCCAGTATCCCGAGCGGGTCGCCGGGCTGGTGATAGCCGACTCCCTGCATGCTTTACAGGAAAGCCCCGAGGTCGCCGCCATTATGGACAAAGCCCGCGCCGACACCGCCGATCTGGACCAGTTGCAACGGGTACTGGGCAATGCCTTTCGCCAGGCCAATCCCGAGCAAAGCTTGCTATACCGGCAATTCAACAGTTTTAACCGCACCGATCGCAGTAACCTTGGCGGTGAATATGCCGCCACAAAAGTGGATCCGGCCACCTTGGGCAAGCTGGGTTTTGCCGTGATGTTTCTGGCCGGGCAGGACGATATTTTGTTCCCCATTGAGGCCATTCGTCTGGTGCAGGAGCAGGTGGAAGGTTCCTTTCTGGTGGAGTTTGACGCCTGCGGCCACTCGGCCTTTTTTGAAAAGCCGGTGGAATTTAACGACAGCCTGCTGAGCTTTCTGCAGATGGCCGGGCTCGCCCCCAGTGCCGCTGCGCATAGCAACAGCGCGGGCTATATTCATGCATAATCACTATTAACGGGTACCCTATTATGACTAATAAAACCGTAGCTCAACAGGTCGTCGATGCGCTCAAGGAGCTGGGCGTCAAACATGTCTTCGGCGTACCCAGCGGGGGCTGGGTCGACTACATGGAAGCCCTGCGCACCACAGACGGCATTGAATTTGTGCTGGCCACCCATGAGGGGGGGGCCGCCTTTATGGCAGATGTTTGTGGCCGTATTACCGGCGTACCTGGGGTGTGTTTCGGCACTTTCGGGCCGGGCGCGACTAACCTGGCCACCGGCGTGGGCAGTGCCTATCTGGACCGCTCGCCAATGATTGCCCTGACCGACGAAATGCCTGCCGCCAAACGCGGCCGCATAGTGCAAATGGCCATTGATCATCAGGCGCTGTTTGCCCCCATCACCAAAAAAACCACCCGCCTGGAAGCCGAGCGGGTGCGCGAAATCATCTTTGATGCAGCCCATGTAGCCATGTCTGGTGTACCAGGGCCGGTGCATATTGGCCTGCCTGTGGGGATGAGTGCCCTGCCAGCGGTGGCCGAAAGTGCCAAGCCGATTCCGGTGAAAATTGCCGAGCCCGCCGCCCAGGTGCTGCTGGACAAAATGCGCGAATTGTTTGTGCAGGCCGACAAACCCGTGATTGCACTGGGCATGCGCGCCATCACCAGCGGCGTGCAGGAGCAGGTCATCGCCCTGGCCGAAAAATTCCAGGTGCCAGTGGTATTAAACCCTATGGCCAAAGGCATGCTGGCCGAATCCCATCCATGCTATGCCGGGGTGCTGTTCCATGCCCTGAGTGATGTGGTGGGGCAAACCCATCAGCAGGCCGATTTGGTGGTCAGCATTGGCTACGACGAAGTGGAGTTTAACTACGAAGACTGGATCCCCAACGCGCCGCTGGTCAGCCTGGATATTGCTGCCACCGACCTGGACACCAGCAAATATACTCTGGCCTGTGACGTGCTGGGCAATATTAAGCATTCGGTGGAATATCTGCTGGCCAGTGACTGCGCTGCGAAAAACTGGGATCTGAATGCACTGGCCCAGCGCAAGGCCGAGATGTTTGCCCGTATGTCGCCAGCCAATGACGCCTTCGGCCCTTGTGCGGCGCTGGACATTTTACGCGACAAGTTCCCGCAACACGGCATTATGACCTGCGATGTGGGCGCGCATATTCACCTGATTGGGCAAAAGTGGCCCACGCCTAAAGCCGGTCTGCAAATTATGACCAACGGTTGGTCAGCCATGGGCTTTGCTATTCCGTCGGCTATTGCTGCCAAGCTATGTAAACCCGACACCCCGGTCTGTTCAGTGGTGGGTGACGGCGGCTTTTTAATGACCGCTGGCGAACTGGCGGTGGCCGTCAGGGAAAAGCTGAATATTGTTTATGTGCTGTTTACCGACAATGACCTGGCACTGATCCGCATTAAGCAGGAGAAGAAGCACAACCCCATTTACGGCACGCCAATTCGTGAGCGTGGCACCATAGGTGGTGACAATATCTTTGGTGCGCCGGTGCTAAAAGCCTTTGATAAACAGGAATACGCCCAGGCGCTGGAAAAAGCCTTTGCCATGCAGGGGCCGGTGATTGTTGAGGCCATCTTAAATTCCCGAGAGTACGACGGCCTGGTACTGCGTAAGGACAAACCCTGATATGCAGGCCGCCATCAAGTACCCAAGTGCCGCGGCCAGCTTGCTGATCAACGGTCAGTGGCTGGCCAGTAGCGCCAGTATGCAGATCCACAATCCCTTTAATAACGAGGTGATTAGCGAAGTGTCCTGTGCTGACGACCGCCATGTGCTGCAGGCGGTGAAAAGTGCCAGACAGGCGTTTGAGAAACACCGCTTTGTGCCCAGTGCCGAGCGCGCCGCCTGGTTAAAAGGCGCGGCTAATCTGGTGCAGCAGCGGCTGGAGGATTTTGCCCGGACTATCGCGCTGGAAACCGGCAAACCGATACAGGCCGCCCGTAAGGAAGTGCGCCGCTGCGTCAATACCCTGAATCTGTCGGCCGAGGAAGCCACCAGGCTATGCGGCGAGACCCTGCGTTTCGACAGTTTTGCCGGTGGCGAACAGCGCATTGGTTATTACGACCAAGTGCCATTGGGGGTGATTGCCGCCATTACGCCCTTTAATGACCCGTTAAACCTGGCCGCCCACAAATTGGGCCCGGCCCTGGCCGCTGGCAATGCGGTGGTGCTGAAACCGTCGCAGCAGGCCCCCTTATCGGCATTAATGCTGGTGCAGGCCCTGCTCGAAAGTGGTCTGCCGCCAGGCCAGGTGAATGTGCTGACCGGCTATGCACGGGAATTCGCCCAGGCCCTGGTGGGCCATAAAGATGTGGCGATGGTGACCTACACCGGCGGCGAAGCCTCGGCAGAAATCATTGCCAAAAACGCCGGGATTAAAAAGCTGGCCATGGAACTGGGGGCTAACAGCCCGGTGTTGGTAATGGATGACTGCAATCTGCAAAAGGCTGTGGAAGCCTGCGTGTCTGGCGCTTACTGGGCGGTGGGGCAAAACTGCATCGGCGTGCAGCGCATTTATATTCAGCGCAGTCTATACGGGGCCTTTAAACAGGCCTTTGTCGAACAAACCGCCAGGCTGAAAGTGGGTAGCCAGCTGTTGGATGACACCGATATTGGCCCCATGATCAACGAGCGCGAAGCCATACGCATTGAGCAATGGGTTGAACAGGCGGTGGCCAACGGTGCCAATTTGCTGGTGGGCGGCAAGCGCGATGGTGCCTGTTACTATCCCACCGCCTTGGATAACCTCAAAGACACCGACCGGCTGGTGTGTCAGGAAGCCTTTGGCCCGGTGGTGAGTTTGTTTGCCTTTGATGATTTGGACCAGGCTCTGGCCCAGGCTAACAGTGCTGAGTTTTCTATTCATGGCGCGGTGTTTACCAGTAATTTAAATACCGCCATGAAAGTCAGCCGCGAACTGGATGTGGCCGGTGTGATGGTTAACGATTCCACCGATTACCGCTTGGATGCGATGCCTTTTGGTGGGGCCAAGCGCGGCAGCCTGGGGCGCGAGGGGGTGAAATTCGCGGTACGGGAAATGAGCCAGACCAAAGTCATGTGCATGCAACTCGACCTTGATTAAAGGGCTTAACCACGAAAGACACGAAAAATACGGAATACTCTCGCAGAGGGCGCAGAGGACAGAGGGCACGGAGAGATTGAAAGGTTATTCCTCTGCGAGCTTTTCTTTGCGCACTCGGCGGCTTTTGCGAGAGGGCTTGTGTCTTTTCTCGCGGAGAGCGCAGAGGACAAAGGGCACGGAGAGATTGAAAGGTTATTCCTCTGCGAGCTTTTCTTTGCGCACTCGGCGCCTTTGCGAGAGGGCTTGTGTCTTTTCTCGCGGAGAGCGCAGAGGACAAAGGGCATGGAGAGATTGAAGATATTATTCCTCTGCGAGCTTTTCTTTGCGTACTCGGCGGCTTTGCGAGAGGGCTTTCTGTGTTCAATGATAAGAGGGCGTGTACACAATAAAATGTCTGTGTATATATCGCTTGAAACTTAAGGGATATCTTTTAAACTGGCCGCAGTTTGGCTGCGTTTGAAGCAATAGGAATGTCCACTCTGACTATCTCTGACAAAATTTATAACCAACTGTCTGCGCAAATCATCTCCGGCGAGATCAAACCCGGACAAAAGTTGGAAGAGCAGGAAATTGCCAATCAATTCGGCGTATCCCGCACCCCGATTCGCGAAGCCTTTCGCCTGCTGCACACCAGCGGCCTGGTGGAAAGCAAAGCCCATAAAGGGGTCACAGTGATTGAGCTGGATATTGATCAGCTCAGCGATATGTACGAAGCCCTGCAAGAGCTGGAAGCCTTATGCGCACGCCTGAGTGCCGAGCGTATGACCGCCGTGGAACGCAAGCAAATTCAGCGTATGCATCAGTTGTCGGAAGAAGCGGTACACAGCGAAGATGTGGAGCGCTTTGCCGAACTCAATAACCAAATCCATACCGCCATTCATCAAGGCTCACGTAATAAAACCCTGCTGGAAACCATTGCCAAGCTGCGTAAGCGTTTAAGCCTGTATCGCCAGCCCTGGTTATTTGAAAAACGTAATCGTCTGGAAGCATCCTTCCGTGAACATGGCGAACTGGTTGAAGCCATTATCGCCGGCGACCGCGACAAAGCCTTCGACGCCATGCGCAACCATATTTCCAATACCAGCCTGGGCACTATCGATTATCTGATGAGCCAGAAGCCGCTGTGATCTAGTATGAACCGTCGGCAATTTATTCAGCGTTCCCTGCTTGGCACTGGTGCCCTGGCTGCCGCGGGTGGCGGCCTTTGGTTAAGCTCAGAGCAGGTTAGCCGTGAGCAACTGAGTATGGAACTGGCGCTGGCCAAACTGGACAGCCTGCAACCCCAGCAGTTATCTGCGACGGGTGACTGGAACCTGTTTCAAATCTTCAGCCACTGTGCGCAAAGCATTGAATATTCCCTTAGCGGTTTTCCAGAACATAAATCCCCGGTGTTTAAACATACCCTGGGTAAAGCCGCCTTTGCGGTATTTAGCGCCAGGGGCGAAATGGCCCACAGCCTGAGTGAACCTATTCCCGGTGCGCCGACCATTGCCGCGCAAGGCGAGGTAAACAGCGCCATTCGCCGCTTCCGCCAGGCCATGCTGACGTTTCAGGCCCACCAGGGGCCGCTGGCGCCGCATTTTGCTTATGGCGAACTGAGTAAGGCGGATTACGAAGTGGCGCATGTTATGCACTTTTATAATCACCTGGAAGAAGTGCAGGGCGCTGGTGCTTAGTCTGTGGTGAAAACGTATTAATTCAAAATACCAATAACCACAGAGACACAGAGATCACGGAGTGGTTAAAGGTTTTACTGCGAGAAGTTTTCTCTTCGTGATGCTTCTTTTCTTCGTGGTGATATGAGCTGTTTTCTTTGAAATGCTATTGACCACGAAGGTCACGAAGAACACGAAGGGGTAAAAGGCAATATTCACCGTCACTGCGCTACAGAATTCTTATTTTTTCAAGGACATAGATGAGGAATCTCCTGCTTTTCTCTGTGCCCTTTGTGCCTCTGTGGTGAAATTGATCTGAACAAAAATTATAGATAACCACAGAGGCACGGAGAGCACTGAGGATCTGAAGGTTTAGTCACTGCGTCTTTGCGAGAGGAACGGACTTTCGTGGTTGGTCTTTATCGCGCTCCTGTCTTTCTTCGTGCCCTCTGTGCCTCTGTGGTAAATATCCAGGGGCTATACAGCGTGAAAGGCGATTGCACAGAATCTGTGGATAAAAGCACAGAAAAGACTAATATATGACCTAATAGCCAGTCAAAAACAGGTCGATACTGATGCATGCAGATTCAACAAGCAATACGGCTGCAGTGAGTTCAGCGGGTTTGGTGAATCCCAGAGCCCTGGCTGAGGGGATTGGTGTTACGGTTGAGCAATTGTCCAGGTATATGGATATCCCCATGCAGTCGCTAACCAAGCAAGTCAGGTTAAGCAGTCCGAAAGTACAAACCCGCTTAGTAGACGTTAAAGCCATTCTGACCAGAGTGCGCCCATGGTTTGATTCCGACCTGGAGGCCTGGGCCTGGTATGTCGGCAAACCCATTCCATCATTAGATGGCCTGACCGCCGCCGAGACCATTAAGCTGTATGGAAATGACGGCGTATCTGCAGTGCAGGACTTTATTACCTCCAAGGAACTTGGCGGCTTTGAATGACAATCCCGGCAGTAAGGAAACTGTTAAACAGCAAGCTCCCCGCCAAACCATGTAAACAGGTGGTGTTTCGTGTCCACAATCCGCTGTGGTCATTCAGCCCCCTTAGTACAGCAGGTGCCGCCTTAACCGGTGGGCGTTTTAATCCCAAAGGCCTGGACGCGTTTTATACCGCCTGTGACCTGATGACGGCCTACAGCGAAGTGGTTAAACCCACGGCCTCCGGCTTGATAGAGCCTTTTACGCTATGTAGCTATCAGGTTGAGCTGCCCCGGGTATTGGATTTTTCACAAGATGATGAGTTTTTTAAACAGAACTGGCGCATTCTGCAGGTAAAGAAGCTGCAATCCCGGGGGCAGTTGTTGGCCCGTATGGTTGTGGAAGAAAACCTGGCCAACGGCATTCTGGTGCCATCTTATACCATGAAATCTGGCGTCAACCTGGTGATTTACCGATGGGATGCCAGCCAGGTCAGGCTCTATGATCCGGATGGCCGCCTGAAGAAAATCTTTGGCGACAGATTTACCTTGGAGTAGAGCGAAAAGCCTTCTAATATTCACCGCCGAGACGCAGAGAACGCTGAGATTTCAAGGCCCTGGATTAAGAGATCTCCTGCTCTTCTCCGTGACCTCTGCGGCTCTGCGGTGAAAAGTATCTTCTTCGTGGTGATACGGGCTGATTTTGAAAAGTTATTGACCACGAAGGGCACGAAAACCACGAAGCAAGAAAGGCGATAAGGGCTATTTGGGGGGCGGTCCCTGTACGGAACGTTGGGCGACTTGATAGCAAATGGCATTGATTTGCTCCTGGCTTAGTTGGGTATTGCCAGAACGTGGCAAGGTGGTTGCCAACTGCTTATGGTTGAGAATAGGGAAGGGTGGACGGGATTGCAGATTGATATACCAACCAGGAAAAACCAACACAGGTACAGCGGTAATGTTTACCCCACTGGCTTTTGACAGCCACTGTGTTGCCCATTTCGCTTGGCGAACGGCCTGATCGATGGGGTCTGATTCTGTCCAGGATGGAAACACCAGCTTGCCGTCTTTAAACGCCATTTTATGGCTCTCTTTGCTATCTTCCGTGCGCTTATGTCTGCCCTTAGTTTCTATGGCAAATACGCCGTTAGGCCCAATGGCCAAGTGATCGATATTAAATTTATCTGCCTGAATATCATGAAAGATTTGATAGCCCTGCGCTTGGAGAAGCATCAGCTCTGCAGCGGTGGCCAGCTCTGCGGCATGGCCCAGGCGTAGTTTGGTTAGTTGATTAAAATTCCGAACAGTTTTGAATGCGACGAAAAGCAAGCCACTTATTGCTGTAATACACAACAAGTAAGGAAAGTTACCTGCTTTGATATGTGTTTGAATCGAGACGAAAGCAAAAGGGCTAAGAACTATATACAAGCCGAACACCAGATAACCAAGTATCGCAAACTGCTTGTCTCGAAGTTCCTCTTGCAAGCCATAACCAGGGAGTCGTAGCAGCTGTTCCCTATCTATTGGAAGGCGAAGGTTTTTCTCACGTTGTCTAATCAATATATACATTGGAGCTAACGTGGCACTCAATGCCACAATCACTACGCCAACGCTAATCGAAAAAGACCAAAGTTCTGACATGGTATCCATTCCTGCACTGTTCCTGGTTCTTATCCTAACTGGCGATGCCCGTTGTGCAAGTGAACTCGCTCCAAAGTGAATAGGTTAAACACCCCGAACGGATAAACCTCCATGTTTGATATGACACGCGGTCCCTTGCGCGCCAGTTACTTTTCTTTACTCGTGTATAAGAAAAGTAACCAAAAGAAACACGCCGCTGGATCCCAACAACATCAGCCCAGGCCACTACTAAAAGGCGGTCGTGAAAACGACGTTCCAGACGCGTCTTCCACTCAATTTGCTCCCAGCAAACTGCCCGCCTTTTAGCAGCACCCTGAACTGACCGGGAATTTTTAAGCGGGGCAAAGCGGCTTGGGCCGCTTGGGGGAATTCATTCGACAATGGTGAAGCGCAGATGGTGAATGTGGTAGTTATGCCACCTGCGTTTCTGACTTCTCTTCCTTTTTATCGAGAATCAGTTCCTGCCAAAGATTAAACACAACTTTGGCAATCTGTCGTGCCAGCAGAGGGGGAACGGCATTCCCAACCTGAACAAACTGGTTTGTTCTTGCTCCCTCAAAGAAGTAATTATCAGGGAAAGTCTGAACGCGAGCAGCTTCTCTTACCGTGAAGCTCCGACATTGACCAGGGTCTGGGTGGATAAAATAGTGTCCATCCTTCGAAATATGGCTGGTAATTGTGTTTGAAGGGTGCTCGGCTCTCTGGACTTTAAAGCGATCAACAAAGGAACTCTGATTGTCATGAGCTGGTAACAGAAAGCCAGGATTGACTTTCTCAAGTTCGTTCAAATCAATCTGTTCTTTTAGCCCAGTAACATCTGGATACTTGTTTCTAATCCTTCTGCTCGCTATTGCAAAACATGATGCATAAAGATAACGAGCAAGGTCGGTGTCCATATGCCCACGAGGATAGTGGTTGAGAACTATATCTTTATTCCAGAATGCATTAATCCATGCAGTCAGTTTTGGGGAGCCTTTGGTTTCTGGTTCTCCAATCCAATTGTCTAATTCTATGTCTAGCTGCTTCAGACTGTTGGGGGAAAGGGAAGGATTGATTAGTTGATCAACCTGACCTAATAGTGTGCGAACCTCATTATATAATTCCGCTACCACTAACCCTTTGGTAGCACCAAATTGAGTTATACATTGCTTTTTCCTGGGTAGGCTATCCAAAAGCTTCGGAATAAATTCTTCAAGTGTTGCTTTCCACTTAATAGTGTTTTCCTCGTCTTGCTTAACAGTCCGAGGTCTCTTTTTCCCCTCCTGAAAAATACTAGATAGTGAACTTAACCTTCTGGGGAGATCTGAAATGGCGTCATGAACTGTAGCTTTTCTCTCTTCAAAATTTTCCAGGCTTATCAGGCTTTGTAGCTTCTCTATAGCCTTGTCTTTTTTGATTATGAGATCTTGTCTAATTCCCAGCAGAATTACCCTTTCTCTTGCCTGTGGTATTCCGTGAGAAGCTGCGTTGACAACAAGCTTACGGGGTCTCTTTCTTATATTTGAAATACTTTCTTCTGAGCCGTCGAAAAAATAATCGCTATCTTCGAGCGAAAAGATAACGTACTTTGCGTTTTCTCTTTCAGTCTCACTGACTTCCAGTTTGGCCAACGCCTGAGTTGGTGAATGTAGATCTCTGATTATAAGTTCCCAAGCTTTAACTTTTCCCTTCTTACTATCAGTAAGCTCAGCAGAAAGCATGCCGGGTACATTCTCCATTACAAATATAGCTGGTTGGCTATGTGCAAGTATTTTCAGGTATTCCCTATACAACCAACTACGAGGGTCCATATCCTGACTATATTGGCCGCTTTCATCTGTATGTTGAGTGACGTTACCTTTTCTTCGCGCTCTTCCCGCATTCGAATAAGCTTGGCAGGGGGGACCACCAATTAGTACAAATGGACAGGCCGAATAATCTCTGGCATATGTTTGCATTGCCTGCTTCAGGCGAAGTTCGAAACAGTCATTCTGTCCACCTAGCTCAACATGTAAAGCTTCACTTCTAGCGAAGCTTACAGCCTGAAAAATCTCCGGCAGTTTCTCTCTATACTTACTGAAGAATGCCTCGCTAAGTGACGGGCTGGCAAATGCATAATTGAGAATAGTAGCTTCTGTCTTTTCTTTTGCAGAAAAATCAAGCTCAGAAAACAACTTTTCCAATGCCCCATCGTTCAGAAGTTGATGTAGAAAAAGGCTCGCAGAGGTTTTTACCCCTTTGTTTTTTGCAATAACATAGTCAACATAAACAGGGGGAAGCTCATTATATTTCTGAATAAAAATAAACCAACGAGCAAACGCCCTTAGCCGTAAAGTTTGGATTGCGTGTTCGTCTTTTTCCGCAGAAAGTATTACCTGATAGGGGTAATCTGCACTATTCGACAGCTTGAACGCTGAGAAGCCCTCGCTCAGGCCCCCGGGCCCGGCGAAGACATCTGCTACCGGAATGCTCTGATGCATTATTGTACTGTATTTAGATCCATGAAAACTTAGCGAACATTACCAGGAAAGTCAGCATCTAACAACACAAGAAGACCGAAAACAGAGTATGTTGAACTTATAGTCAAGCTAAATCGGGGCTTTAAATAGTGGATGTGCATAGCAAAAAAATAAGAAGTAAGAATATGGCTGCAATACGCAACACGAGTACGCAGCCTGAATTGCGCCTTCGTAAGTTACTTTATTCCGCTGGATATCGATACCGACTAAACGTAACAACTCTTCCTGGTAAGCCAGACATTGTTTTGCCGAAATATAAAACTGTTATATTTGTACATGGCTGCTTCTGGCATGCTCATGAATGTGAGCTATTTAAATGGCCGTCGACAAGAACGCATTGGTGGAAAACTAAACTATTATCAAACCGTCAGAGAGATATGGCTGTCCAAGACAAGCTCCGAGAATTGGGCTGGCATGTTCTGATAATATGGGAGTGCCGTATTGAAAGCCAACAGCTACTTTCAGATGTATCTGAATTTTTAATTGGAAATATCCCATATAAAGAAATTCCATAGACGTAGATTAACTTATTCTTCAACCTCAAGTTTCATATCAGCTCTTTCTAAAAGACTAATTAGTACGATACTTTGCTTTTCGCTTGGTATTTTATTGGGAATCTGCATGGCAACGTTTAAAACACTTTTTTCCTTTAGGGTAATCTTACCTTTCTCTTGCAGTTTTGATAGCGCTAAATTCCATCTATCTGGTCCGACATTTAATACTCTCCTTTGAGCCTCAATTCCATCATCCATTTTTTGGCTTTTCTTTGCCGTTCTAGATAATTCCGTTTCTTCAATAGTAGAGATAAAATCATCAAAAAATCTAATTGGTATAGATTCAAGAAATAGCTTCTTCTTTTCTTTAAGGTTTATCCAACACTGTTCTTTTTTACACCATTCAGATATGTTTGATATACCTTGCGGAGGAGACATAATATCCATGTGCACACTCTGTGCAATTATTGCAATAATCTCTTCTAAAATAACAGGTACTTTCTGAGTGCCCCAGATAGCCATGTAATTTATTGATTTATTTTTTTCTTTAAGAATTTCACCGATAATGGCTAAAGTATAAACAACGACATTAGCTCTATATCCGCCATTATACCAATGCTGAGATGAGACGATTCTTTCAGCACTTCTGAAGATCAAAGCTCTTGCTACAGCACGCTTAAAATAGAATTCACTGAAGAACTCAGGCGACTTTTCCCACTCTCTTCCAATACGTTTAGCAAATTGAGCAAAGTTCTTTTGTGCTCCCAAATTCACCCACCTCGGATGGTCATCCCAAACATTTTCAAATTTTGCTAAATCTGTTTTTGTAAACATTTGGGATTTGGGGTGCTCTGCTTTGAAGCGGCGTTGCTCACTGGGAGATAGCTTCGATTGCGCATCTGCGTATTGACCACGTGCTCGTTCATAGAACCATTTGGTTTCACGTTGTGCCCCTTCTTGTGCTGGCGCCCATAGGCGTCTGGAAAAGCCTTCCATTCGGACGTGAAAGGGGTGGTTGGAAAAGAAGTCCGCTGCATTCACTCGGTTTTGAGTATTTGCATACTCGGAAATTCTCGGGACTACAGATTCACTATCCTGACTGTCGATAACGGACAACTTCATCTGTACGAATATATGTGACAGATCTGCTTTGTCGCGTCTTAGTGTATGGAAAAGCGAAGCTGTTGTCTGGCCACCATTGACTATCTGTAGGTCGATGATTCTTGTTATTGCCAGCCCGGCATCTGTCATCTTGGTTTCGACTTCCTGTGCAGTTGCCGTGATCCCGTTGTTGTAGGCAAAGAACATTCCCGGTTCATTCAGTATCGTAGCCCTTATGCCCTTGTTCACATTGCCCCGGGCCTGAAGGAATGTCCTCACATTCTGTTCGAGAAGTCGCGCACCAAACTTTTCATAAAGAGATGCGAGAACTTCGGCTGGCATAACAATCAGGTAGGACTGATAAGCTTCAGCTCCTAAATGAGCAGGAAGACATGAGATACCAGATCCGAACATCTGTTCAAAATCGAGATCGAGAGGTTCCTTGTGGTTGCGCGAGCTTCTCTGGCGATGAAGGCGAGATATATCCCAGATCTGATAGCTGGCAGTAATACCTGCCACCTCCGAGTCGGAAAGCTCATTAATCCTTTCGCTCAACAAGCGTTCGGAAAAAAGAGTAAATCTGAGTCTACGAATTGCTCCTTTTCGATCGGTAATTTGCCTAGCAAGCCCATATTCGGGAGATGTGATCTCCAACTCTGCTGCCAACCCTTTGTTGATACTAGCTTCAAAGAAATTGACAACACGCTTGAAAGCAGCATCGACATCTGTTTTGGTTAGGGATTTCAGCTCGTTACGGGATTCAAAGTCTGCTATAAAAAGATCCAAAACACCTTCATCGTCAAACCAATATCCATCAACCCGAATTCCACGTTGCGCACGAAAATGGCAGATTTCAAAGCCTTCTGTTACTCCTGTTTCGACAAGTTCATTTGCAACAGTCTCCATGAACTCAAAAAGCTGGAAGCTACCTTTCGCCTCTGCACCGACCAGAAGCTCCTGGCGGAAATTGTGAAAGAATTCTGCGGTTGTGATTTCCAATCAGGGCCTCCCGAATATTTCATTATCCTCACAAACAAATGGAGCAATGGCCTCCAATTGTATGTCATAGGACACATGGAATAGTCCCTGCGATATCTGGGATCGGATAAGCCTGGGAAACTGATCTGTTACCGCGTATGCATTGGTACTGCCAACAGTGAACCGCAGCCTGTCATAGTCTGCCAGAGCTGTGTACCCACAACCGGCGATCTTTTCGGAGAACAGTTCAATAGCCTCGGCTGTAACAAGCTCCTGTTCAATCAGTGCAACCAAGTCATTCAGTGAACGCGCCGTTTCTTCGTCTGGCATATCTATTAGGTGCAACGTCATCAGAAACAGGTTGTCCACCAGTGCTTCAAGTTGATCCTCGGAAGATATGCGGACACTGTTTCTTTCTCTACCTGAGAGGGACTTCACTTCGATGGCAACGTTACCGAAAATGAAGTCTTGGTGTGAGTCGTTGGGTCCGCACCATGCATCTACAGCCTGGTCCTGCGTCATTCGGCGCAAGTACAGTTGACGAAGAACATAGAGTTCTGCAAACAGACCACGAATCTCTTCATTCGTCAGAATTCTCGCCTTTTTACCCGCGAGAAAGGCCTTCCATCGCTTCAAGTGTTGAAGGGTAACTGCCAAGGCTACGGAGGAATCCGTCACAGTCGCAAGACTGGAGATCAATGTTTCACACAGCCCCAGGAAAAGGTCGCTATCGACATTTCGTTCAAGCGTCAGAACTAGACGCTGTTGGCTTACATTTTCACCATTGCGGAGATCGACACTGATTCCTTTCAGCCGGGTTATGTCACGACGATATTGGGAAGTGTGGTCCCCTTCAAGCTCAATGATGAAGAGACACTGTCCCGTTGTATCCTTGCCCCAGTAGAATGGTATTCCGGTCGTGTCCGCAACCCGTCTAACATTATAATCGATGCGAGGTTCGGCGATCTGTTCCCATGGTGTTGTCCTACTCGTCATAGTCATCCTCCGTGTCCGGATCATCATCGAACGAACCATACATTTGCTCCACCCACACTCGATTGGCAACCACTTCGATTTCTGTGTCGAAAAGACCATTGGGGAAGCTGACACCAAACGCCGGGACTCGCTGTCCCCTCAGTTCTTCAAGAGCTGTTTCTTTAGGTTCGAGGATATGAATCATCAGAAGCGGTTTATTCCTGACGATACGATAATGAAAATCCGATGGTTCCTTACCTTTGCTGTTCCTGTCGTTCTCCGCCACCTCATACGCTTGGGCGATCTGTTCATCTGACAACCCAAGTTTTTCATCACCTCGGCTGGCAAGGCGATAACGCGACAACTGCCAACCTCTCGCCTTGGCATCCTTGGCGGAGCGTTGCTGAGCACCAAGCCTGAACTCACTTGAATTTCCATCTCCTTTGGAGATCAGGAGAACATCGCCAAGCGGAAAACGTTCCGATATAGCATGGAGGTAGTCCAATACGGATGATCGCAGAGAATCAGAGGCGGCATGCACCTTGAATTGCGTCACAAAGGCAGATATTCGGTCTATGTCTACATCGGGAATGAACCATCCCTTGCGTGTTTCTATAGTGTTCCTACCAAAGCCGGACCGCCAGAATTCCTGAATGAGAGTTTCGTTCTCGGTATTGACCTTCGAATCTACTGGGAGAAGAGTGCATTCCTTAATCGTGCCAGTGAAGTTTTGGTTGAACACAACTTTCTCACCAGTGCGCATCTTGTTGGCAGCCGTGATGAGAAGCCTGTCTGGATGCGATTGGACATAAAGTCCGAACTGCTTTGGACTCATACCATCACGACGCATACGTCTAATCTGTTCCCGCAACTCCTCGGATGCATTGGCGATATGTGAGTACCAATTGATCGAGTCCTCGGAAAGGTGGACACGGCAAAGGTCTTCAAAACCTGGGCGATAACCGAACCAACGTCCCATCTGCATGAGCGTGTCATACATGCGGGTATTGCGGTACATGTAGCTGACAGTGAGCCCCTCTATAGTCAATCCACGAGAAAGACTTAGTCCACCAATGGCAATGGCGGTAAGCCCGACACCATCCCTTTCATATTTTTTGAAATCGAGTACCTCGTCGCTCTTGCTGTTGACAACGAAGATACGGAGATTGTCGAATACCCCAATGAGAGAAGCCTTGATTTGATCCCATTCGAACCCACAACCTGAGTATTCACTCTCGAACACATAACGCAATGCCGCCATGTATTGATTCCGGGAGGATACTTCCTCGGGCATCATGTAGTTTGCCTTGACAGCCTCCCTAATTCTTCTCTCTCGGATGCTGATAAAGTTCCTGACTTCCTGCTGTATAGAAACAAAGCGGGAAACATTGATCATCATTGAACAATGCTTTGAGGAATGTCCACGCAGATTTCGGATAGTGCGCGCCACGATGAACTGGTCCAGCGCCTTGTATAGACTTGGGGGAAGTTCGACAACAGTGTCAACTTTCTTGTGCGAGAAGGGTAGATAATCTTCACAATCAGTGATGTCCTCGAGCACATCTGGACTGAAGTCCTCGTCGAGAAAGACCTTTTCCGGCCCAAAGTAGGTATTCGGCGCGTCTAGCGAGTAAATGAAATCCCTGGGAAACAGCTCATCCCGTGCATCATCGTCATAGGCATCAGGGTTGATGAAGATATTTGCGAAAGGGGTAGCAGTGTAGCCAACATAGCAAGATTTCGCAAACAGTCCAAGAATCCGACGAATCATCGCATTGGTGCGGGTTGGACTGATATCCTCCTTGTTCGTATTGATCGATGCATTGTCAGCCTCGTCATCAATCAACAGCATAGGGACGTCCGATATACGTCCATCTCCCTGAGCATTGAGCTCTTTTAGCCAATTATGCAAAGCCTCGAGCGTGCGAACATTCTTCTTGATGACAAGAATGATAGGCTTACCGAAATCATTTATTTTCCAGCCGCTCTTGGCTGCAGTATTTTTGCTGAAATCCTCGTTGATATTGGTGAGAGTGGCTGGATAGGGGTAATCACGATTTCTCCCAACCCCGATAGCTACCCGGTTTTCCGGGTCACTGGATCGTCCGATAAATCCTTCATCTATCCGTTCTTGGGTCTGCTTACGTAGATTGTTGTGAATGCCCGCAATGACAATGATGAACTTGTAACCTGCGTCAGCAGCTTTCGCAATGACACCCATGTAGTTCGCAGTTTTCCCTGACTGGACATGTCCAATCACCAGTCCTCGACGGTTCCAAGAGCCTTCACTGGTTGGATCTTGCAACTGCCCCAGAATCTTGCTTCCAACGTCGCTAAGCTTTTGCACGAGGCTGGGCTGCCACTTCTCGTTCTTCAGGTACCCTTCATATGCATCTGAATAGGTCCACTCGATATCGCGTTTGTAAACCCATTCTTCATCATGATATGCCTCGTTATCGACCAAGGAGACGCCGGCACCCATCCATGTATCGATCGCAATCATCGCTTCTTCTACAGCAACACGCAGGTCACCGTCGTAACCGAGGAGAGGAGCAAGCTGCATTGCCCTCGCTTCAATATCAGCCTTCTTCGGTACCTCTTCAAGGCCCTCGAAAGCGGTGATGAGAGCTCTTACTAGCCCCTTTTCCTTCTCTTTCTGATTGAAAGTCATGCAAAATCCTGGTCGATATATTTGTTAACGATTTCCATATGTCGTTCAAACATCCTTGTCGATCTGACTATTTCACGGAAGGCATTCGCATCCCCTATTGCGTTCCCCCAAAGTGCCGCACGCAGTGCACGAAGTCTCTCAATTACATCATGTTCCGCAGGAACTTGACTCACCTCCTGTGGATGAGTTGAATAATCGGAATAGATCATCTCTACAGGCAATGACGCTGAGATCGATGCCAGCAGGACATTCAGATGTATCTCCCCGTCCTGGTCAAGTCGCTCCGCAAGTCGCTGAATCAGCGGATGAGAACCATTGATTGAATAGCGGATTCCACCATGGTTGGAATACCTATCCCATATAGGTGCCGCCACATCTTGGAAGAGACGCTGTCCACGACCTCGATGCACGATGGTGCTGCGTCCCGTAACTTGTGAAATGATTTGGCGAAGCCGCTCACGCACCGGGCGAGGAGGCCGTGCGCGTGATTTTTTGATATCTATGGTCCAAGATTCATCCAAGCTATTGGGGAAGTCGATCTGCACCCGAGCCAGCTTGGTAGCCTCACCTTTCGGGATCAGCCGGAACCAATCACCCCAGGCCATGAGCCGGCCATTACGATAAATATATGCGCCTTGGTTTGAGATGAAGTCACTTCGATTCTGGTAGAAATCATACTCACTGGCAGTCAGTCTTGAGTGATGTGGCAACACATATGGTTGAAGACGAACAACAACGTCACCGACATGGACAATTTCCTCCGGCAGAACTTGAGTGGCCGGATTTTTTCTGCAGAAAGGATCGAAAGCAACGACCGAATGGCCGTTAACAGTAATAGATATCTTAGGACTTCCCTTGATTTCTCCAGCAAGAAAACGATGAAAAACCAAGGCTAGATGCCTCTCCAGAGCGTCCAGTTTCTCGTTGACGACTTCGTCCCTGCGAGTTCCGGTTTCGTCTTCTACCAGCCGGTCAAGTTCCCGCCATATTACTGAAGTGCCATTATCCTCTAACTGATCTAGGTAAGGTAAATTCTGGATGTCCGATTCATCCAGAATAGAAAGAATCCACTCGTCAACGGCGTCAATACGATCAAGATTCCATTCGGCCCCACAAAGCTTTCCGTTTTTTTTACTGACAACTGTCAGCGATCGACATTGAGAGAATGAAGCTGTCTTAAGGCCCAAGCCGAACCTGCCTAAATCCCCGGGGGCTCTCACCTGTCTAGGATTGGTTGTACCATGCTTCATTGCATCCAGTAGTTCAGCTTCCAGCATTCCTTTTCCATTATCAGTTATAACAACTACTGGTTTTTCACCTGAGACATCGAAAATGACCTCTATTGTGCTTGCGAACGCAGAAATACTATTGTCAATCAGATCCGCAATCGCTGTCTCCAGTGAATAGCCGAGATCTCTCATGGAAGCCGACAAACAGGCTGCACTAGGAGGATGTGTTTGTTCACGAGCCACTATTTTTCCCTAATCTAGCTAGAAGTTTCTTTCGTAGACATGGAATGAAACTGCAACTTAAGGTTTCACAGTTCAATTGTTCTGATAACCCAAGTCACCGAAATTCATCCTGTCAATGTGAGATACCCACAGAACAAAAAGCTATATTCTGCTAATGTACTGACCATACAGGATTTTTCCAACAAAAAATGCCATCAGATTACTATCAAGAGCACGCTGCGCAGTTTTTTCAGGATACCCAGGCGGTGGATATGGGGCCTTTGTATCAGCGGGTTTTGCCGTTGCTTAGACCGGGTGGGCATATCGTAGATGCTGGCTGTGGTTCGGGGCGGGATGCGCGGTATTTTGCAGAGCAGGGTTTTGTGGTGTCTGCTTTTGATGCCTGTGCTGAGTTGGTGGCACTGGCGCGGGAATATACCGGGCTGAATGTGCGGCACTGCCGCTTTATGGATTTCCATGCGGTTTCCCCTGTTGATGCTGTTTGGGCCTGTGCGTCGCTATTGCATGTGCCTCTGACCGATTTGCCTGACACCTTTAGCCATTTGGCTGCGCAGTTGGCTGAAAACGGGCTGATATATTGCTCGTTTAAATATGGTGAAGGCGAAGTTCTGCGCGGTAACCGACGTTTTACCGATTTAACCGAAACGGGTCTGGCGGATGTGCTACGGGAAACATCGGTGAGTATTCGCGAATGCTGGAAAACAAGCGACCTAAGGCCCGGTCGTGAGCAGGAACAATGGTTAAACGCCATTCTTGTAAATAAGGATTAAGTTGTGACGCAGTTGCAGTTGCTTACCGGCGGTAGCCAGAATGACCCGAGTTTCCACCAGCCTTTGCTGACGGCTTTGCTGGAAGCGATCAATACAGTACCGCCAGGCGGACATATTTTTTTGTGCGTGGCCTTTATTCGCCAAAGTGGTTTGGCACTGTTAGACGCCGCCCTGACTGAAGCTCAAGAGCGTGGTGTGGCGTTGCAGGTACTGACATCGGATTATCTTGACGTTACTGAACCCGTGGCGCTGCGTCGCCTGATGTTGTTTGCCGAACGTGGTGCCATGGTGAAAATTTACCAGAGCCAGAACAATGCCGGGTTTCATCTAAAGTCTTTTCTGTGTCTGCGTGAGGATGACCTTGCTTCTTTTCAGGCCACGGCTTTTGTCGGCTCCAGTAATCTGTCGCGGGCAGCGCTTACCCAATCGTTGGAATGGAACTGGTGTTTGAAGGTTACGCCGCAATCTTCACCGGAAGCCAGGCGGAGCATAGTAGAGCTGCAGCAACAGATCGCCTGTCTGGCTGCAGACCCAAGGATGGTGGAACTAACCCATTCGTGGATCGATGCCTATGGCCAGCGTTACCGAAAGAGTGCTGGGCCACTATTAAGACAGATAAGCGGTGATACGCTTGCCGATGAACCATTCCCGCCCCAACCCAATATGATTCAGATTCAGGCATTGGATGCGTTGCAGCAGAGCCGGGCACAGGGTTTTAAGCGCGGTTTGGTTGTGATGGCCACAGGTCTGGGGAAAACCTGGCTGTCAGCATTCGACGCCCGGGCCATGAAGGCTTCCAGCCTGCTTTTTGTGGCGCACCGTGAAGAGATTTTGCGCCAGGCAGAAGCGACATTCCAGCGTCTTGAACCTGATGCGCATACCGGCCTGTATACTGGTGAAATACAACAAGAAGCTAACTGGCTGTTTGCCTCGGTGCAAACCCTTGCCAGAGCAGAGCACCTGACCCGATTCAAAGCCACAGACTTCGACTATATCGTGGTGGATGAATTTCACCACGCCGCGTCACCCACCTACCGGCGGATATTGGATTATTTCCGCCCACGTTTTCTGCTGGGGATCACGGCCACGCCGGAGCGAACCGATCAGGCTGATATTCTCGCATTGTGTGACGATAATCTGGTCTTCGAAACTGGCCTGCGCGAAGGTATTGTTGCCGGGTATTTGGTGCCTCTGCTGTACCAGGGGATTTATGATGAGAATATTAACTACGACGAAATTCCCTGGCGAAACGGCCGCTTTGATCCTGAGGCGTTGGACCATGCCTTTGCCAGCCGGAAACGGGCAGAACATGCTTTGCAAAAATGGCGGCAACATGCCGGGCAGCGCACTCTGGCATTTTGTATCTCCATAAAACATGCAGAATTTATGGCTGAGTTTTTCAGCAAGGCAGGTGTTAAGGCGGTGGCGGTTTATGCCGGTTCCGCCATGGCCCGCAACGCCGCCTTGCAGCAATTGGATGAGGGCGATCTGCAGGTGATCTTTTCGGTTGACCTGTTTAATGAGGGGACTGACCTGCCCGCCATCGACACCGTACTGATGCTGCGTCCAACGGAGTCCCGGATTGTATTTTTACAGCAACTTGGTCGTGGACTGCGCCTGCATCCGGGCAAAACTCATCTGGTCGCCATCGACCTGGTAGGAAATCATAAGGCCTGCCTTTCCAAGCCCTATCTGCTGCAAAGCCTGTTGAGTGGCGGAAATGGCAGCGGAAAAGGTGAAATGGGCAAGCTGCCTGAAGGTTGCTTTGTTAATCTGGAACCGGAGTTGGTGCCGCTGCTGGAGAAATTAAAGGCTGGCATTCGGGTTCGTGTAGAGGACGATTATCGGACACTTAAAGAGCAATTGGGCTACCGCCCCAGCGCTGCTCAGATCTTTCATTATGGTGTTGATTTTTCCAAGCTGAGAAAGCAACACGGTAGCTGGTTTGCATTGGTGCACGGTCAGCGGGATTTGAATGAACAGGAAGCGATGGTTTTTACCCAACATAGGGAATTTCTGTTGGGAGCAATTGAAACCGCAGGGAAAACCAAGTGTTTTAAATTTATCTTACTGCAAGCTTTTTTAAACTTGGATGGTTTGCGCAATCCTCCGGCCCTTTCAGCTCTGGCCAAAGAATCGCGCCTTGTACTGGAACGCCACCCCGACTTACTGGCGCTGGACTTGGCAGACAAACAAAAGGCGTTTGCCGCCGATTCGGCGGACTGGCTAAAATACTGGAAGCAAAACCCTATTAGACATTCCACCGAAGGTAGCAGCGGTAACCTTGATAACTATTGGTTTGAGGTTGAGAATAACTGTTTCAAAGCCAAAATTGTCCCTCCGGAACATGCTGAAACGCTGCATGGCATGATGCAGGAACTGATCGATCTGCGTCTTGCAGAATATCGTCGTAGCAAGGGGTTAGAACAGCGGATAGCAAAACTGGAAAGCAGCGGCCGCTTAAAAGAAGTGGCCGTTCCAGCTAGTTTTGCCCCACTTGATTTTCAGGAAGCGGCAAACGAGGTTCCCTATTTCCCCAACCTGAAAATTGCCTGTGGTCATTTTAAGACTGGTCGTGCTGATGAAGTAGAGATGCAACAGGTTGAAGGTTATAGCGGCCAGCTTGATCCCGAGCGTCATTTTTTGGCCAGGGCCAGTGGCAATTCCATGAACGGCGGAAAACAAGCAATTGAAGACGGTGATTTGCTGTTACTGGAATGGATTACTCCCGAACATGCCGGTTCTATTACCGACCAAACCCTGGCTATAGAGCGCCAGGATGAAACCGGTGATAGCCAGTACCTACTAAGGGTGATTCGGAAATCCCCTGATGGCAGTTACCTGCTGCATGCCCATAACCCGGATTACCCCGACCTTGCCGCCACAGAAAGCATGCGCACCTTCGCCCGTTTAAAAGCGGTATTGCGCTAGTCAGCTCAGCAATAAGTAACCATAGGGGCACATAGTGATTGCAGGAGTTGTCACGCTGCGAGAGACATTGATTTATTCACCGCCGAGACGCAGAGAAAGCTGAGTTTCCAAGGCCCTGGATTCATGATCTCCTGCTTTTCTCCGTGCCCTCTGCGACTCTGCGGTAAAAAATGATCTGAACAAAATTATAAATAACCACAGAGGCACGGAGAGCACAGAGGATCTGAAGGTTTAGTCACTGCAAGCTTTTCTTTGCGCCCCAGCGCCCCCTGCGGGAGGCCACTGATACCAAGCAGTGAAATGGTGATTGAAGCTTACTGAATACGGTGCAGATTGTAGGTGCCGATTGGGGTGAGTATTTCCATTGTGTTAGCTTCGGCCTTCAGAATTTGCCATTCAACTTGCTCACCTGCTGGCTCGAGCATCAGTACTAAACCTCTTCGGGTGTATGGGTAGTTGCGGCGGCTATGCCCTTTGATTTGCTCGATAATCTCATTCTCATGAATAATGACCTGGTTGCCGTCCTCCACTTGATTGACTGAGCCATCTACGTATGTCACCGCCTGCAGCTTCCATTCACCAAAGATATTCGCTTCTGTGGCAGTACAAGCGCCAAGTATGAGCAGCTGCAATACTGCGATTAGAAAGTAGCCTGCTTTTGCAATCATGGTCAGGACTCCGAAACTGAGCTTGTGGTTTTGGCGGTCGCTACTGGCTTATTTTTTTATCGGTAATGATTCTGAACTGGCACTTCCTGAGGTTCGGCATGAAGACACTGGCGACAGCACTTTGGAAAGCGCATCTATTTCAAGAGCATAATCTTGAAAATCAGGTACTAAGCCAGCATTCACGGCGTCAGCGATGCAATCACCTGGTTGTCTGTTTGTACTCAGGCAGCGCTGCAGAGGTTTGCCGCCCATATCAGCCAATAACTCGGTATTTAACAGCGAGTGCAGCAGTTCAAGTGTTGCTGCATCGCCATTCACAGAACCATGCACCGATAAGATAAACGTATGTCTTAGCAAGGTTATTGCATCTTTACTGCCCGGTGGGGTGATTCCCGCAGAATATATACCAGTAGCAAGAAGTGATCGCGCCTCAGTTTTACCATCACGAGCCCATGGCCAAATAATATTCCAGGCAGTGGCGCAATCACCGGAATTAACTGAACGGAGCGCTTCATTTTTACTTTCTTCCCAGCTTTCTATGGCTTGGCAGGACGTTATTGCAGAGTAACTGGCCAACAATAGTAACGTTAGTATCGCTCTTTTCATTCTGACGTATCCCTATCCGAATAAACAAATTGCCCCGAAACCATTATTCACCTCAGCGCCCCTATCGTATCAGTGTGATGTCATTTATTTTTCACCGCCGAGGCGCAGAGAACGCTGAGTTTTCAAGGCCCTGGATTCATGATCTCCTGCTTTTCTCCGTGCCCTCTGCGACTCTGCGGTGAAAATGATCTGAACAAAATTATAGATAACCACAGAGGCACAGAGTAGGTAAGGTGCTGTTACCTCTCCGCGAGCTTTTCTTTGCGCCTTAGCGGCTCTGCGAGAAGAATGGATTTTAGTGTTTTTCGTGGAGTTCGTGGTGGGTATTGATCAGTCTCCCGTCTTTCTCTGCATCCTCGACGGTTCGGCGGTGAATGTATCGTCCACGGCGCTGTCGGTAAGAATATAGCGGGTGCTGCGCCCGCCTTCGGGCAGTTTTTGCAGGCAGCCTTTTTCCAGTAGCTCAGCCAAGTCGCGTGTAGCGGTGGCTTTGCTCACTTTAGTGATTGCCTTATATTTGCTGGCGTTAATGCCATGCTCGAACGCTTCACCTGTACTGTCCAATAGGCGGTTCAGTACTTTGATTTGTCTGGCATTCAAATGTTCAGCGGCATGCCGTTTCCAGAAATGCGCTTTGTTAACCACTCTTCTTATTCTGTGCAATGCCTGTTGCATGGCCTGGTTGAGGGTTTGCATAAACCACACCAGCCAGTTTGTGATGTCCAGGTCGCCGCGTTGAGTTTGTTCCAGTTGTTCATAGTACTGACTGCGTTTGGCCATTATGGCTTCGCTTAGGGAGTAAAAGCGTATCGATTGCGCTTCAGCTTGGGCCAGCGCTCTGTCGGTAACCGCGCGGGTTACCCGCCCGTTACCATCATCAAAGGGATGCAGGGTGAGTAGCCACAGATGTGCAATGCCAGCTCTGAGTAACGGGTCTAAGGTGGCTGGTGGATGATTAAACCAGTGCATAAAGGCGCTCAGCTCAGCCTCCAATCCCTGCCGGGAAGGGGCCTGAAAATGTACTCGTGGCTTGTCCAGCCGACCAGAGATGACTTGCATGGGGTGCTGGCCACGTAATTCGCCGACCAGGACGTTGGCAAACAACCCTGCGCCGTTGGGGAATAACAGCGATTGCCAATGACACAACAGTTCTTCAGACAATGGTTGGTCAGGTTGATGGGTGGCTTCCAGCAGCAATGCCACCAGGGATTCGGATTCGGGAGTGGCGCCAGCCGATACACCAGCCTGTTCAAGCCCAAGCTGCCGCGCCACGGACGAGCGTACAGAGCCGGTATCCAGCAGTTCGCCTTCTATTTCGCTGGTGCGAATAGCATTCTGAATGAGTGCATCCAGTTCTACTTCAAGTGAAATACCGGCAGGGCCGGATTCGGTGCGGCCGATTAATCTGCCTTGCAGCAAGCGAGCCTCATCCAGCAGCGGTTTCAGAACCGAGCTGTCCCAGCGGAAATCAGGCCAGTCGGCTTGCTCCCAGATATACATTGCCGCCTCCAAATCCGAATGATAATGCTATGAGCCGATTATGCTGGATATTCGGCTCATGCGCCAGTGTGTGGGATTTTTATGCTGTATTGGGTGAGGTGGTTGAAAAGATGCTTTAAATTAGTGGTTTAGGTGTTTGTGGTCATGCTGGATAGAGTCAGGCGGTGTAAATTACATCTCTTTCAATATCCAAATCGTGAGCCGAATAATCGTTTTATTCGGCTCATAACAGACAGCCAGTCTAACCGCTACAGAATCAGACCTAACCTCCCTCACCGGCTCTGCCGTGAAAACGTTAATTCAGAATACAAATAACCACAGAGGCACGGAGAGCACAGAGTGGGTGTAGTGGCATTGTGTAGTGGTCAAGTCATATTGGCCACAGGTTTATAGTTACGCCAGTATCTTCGTTCTGACTCGTTT
>NZ_BAAAEI010000031.1:0-371017 GCF_039522935.1 Bowmanella denitrificans
CTAATGAAGTTCTGACTGCATCATAGCAGCTCTAATTAGGTGGCCAAATTAACTATGCCACTACACTGACTTTAAAAATGGCGAAATTGTGTATTTAGGATATCCAGCCCCATTGGGGGGCAATGATGTAAAGCTTTCGTAACCTTCTCTATATTTAGAGATGTACTCGAAAACAAATTTTCCTAAATTTTCAATTCCAATGCTCATATTTTCCTTTGGCATTTAACAGTTTAATAGACGGCGAAGCGCCGTGTTTAAACACGGCGCTTCGCCGTACTTTTACATCGCTATTTTGTAGCATGCCCCGACGCCCTTGCCTAGCAAGACTAATCAGGTTGCACCATCTTGGTGCTGTGGAAAGGCGGCGATGTTCCGCCCTATTGCTGTTATACGCTAACAATGGGTCGTCCTGCTCTTCTCCGTGCCCTCTGTGCCTCTGTGGTGAAAAATCTGTCCTAAAAACATAGATAACCACAGAGGCACGAAGAGCACAGAGTTTTTAAAGTGTTACTGCGCACTCAGCGTCACAGCGAGAAACCGATGTGCACCGCCGAGACGCAGAGACCCCAGAGATCTAAAGGGCCTGGACTAAAAAATCTCCTGCTCTTCTCCGTGCCCTCTGTGCCTCTGTGGTGAAATCTGTTCAAAAGCACAAATAACCACAGAGGCACGGAGAGCACAGAGTATTTGAAAGTACTAATACGAAATGAGTGTCACTGCGAGAAGCCTTTATTAACCGCCGAGACGTAGAGAATCCAGATATTTCAATGGCTTAGGTTAAAATATCTCCTGCTCTTCTCCGTGCCCTCTGTGCCTCTGTGGTGAAAAATCTGTCCTAAAAAACATAAACAACCACAGAGTTTTCAAAGGGTTATATCAGCGTCCGCCGTTGATTGCTTTACCGGCCTGCCATAAACGGCTCAGTGGATTAAGGCCTACCTGATAAGCCAACTGGTTGGGGTGGCTGATATCCAGCAATTGCATATCGGCCTGCATACCCACTTTTAACTGGCCGAGCTGTTCCTGTACGCCCAGCGCTTTGGCGGCATTTAAGGTAATGCCCTGCAAGGCTTCCAGTGGTGTCAGGGCGAACAGAGTACAGGCCATATTCAGCATCAGTGGCAGGTTCAGAATAGGCGAAGAGCCGGGGTTAAAGTCGGTGGCAATGGCCATAGGCACTTGATGTTTGCGCAGCAGGTCAATGGGCGGTTTCTGCGTTTCCTTCAGATAATAGAATGCGCCTGGCAATAGGGTAGCGACCGTACCGCTTTGGGCTATGGCCTTGACGCCGGCTTCGCTCAGGAATTCGATATGGTCCACCGACAAGGCCTGGTATTCGGCTGCCAGTTCGCTGCCACCGAGATTGGACAGCTGCTCGGCATGTAACTTAACTGGTAACCCCAGTTGCCTGGCGGTATCAAACACCTGGCGGGTATGCGCCAGACTAAAGCCGATATTTTCACAGAATACGTCGACGGCATCGGCCAGTTGTTGTTCGGCAATGGCAGGCAACATCTGCTGGCAGACCCTGTCGATATAGCCCTGGGCATTGTCCTGAAATTCTAGCGGCAGGGCATGGGCACCTAAGAAGGTGGTTTTTACCGTGATTGGCAGGTGTTTATCGATTTGCCTGGCCACCCGCAGCATTTTCAGCTCTGTGTCCAGATCCAAACCATAGCCGGATTTTACTTCCACACAAGTCACGCCCTGGCTTAGCAGCGTTTCGGCCCGTTTTAACGCCAGTGCTAACAGTTCCGCTTCACTGGCCTGCCGGGTAGCGCTAACCGTACGGCGAATACCACCGCCCTGTTTGGCGATATCGGCATAGCTGACACCTTGCAGACGCTGCTCAAATTCATCGGCGCGGTTACCGGCAAACACCAGATGCGTATGGCAATCGATAAAGCCGGGTAACAGCCACTGGCCCTGACAATCCAGCGCCTGTTTTACTTCGCCCAGGCTTGGCAGGTCCTGCTGTGGGCCCAGCCATTGAATTCTCCCTTCGCGCACCAGTAATGCGCCTTGTTCGATAATGCCGTAAGAGCCAAGAGCAGGGTCAAGGGTGGCCAAATTAGCATTGGTTAGCAGTAAGTCAGCAGAGTGGGTAACCGGCATGGCAAGTTTCCTTAACGGAGTATGTGTGTTGCCTATCTTGTATAGACAAGTTCTTTGTGTCAATTTATATAACCATGTTAATCGACAGTTAAGTACTTTGCAGGGGCGACGGGTGGCAGACAGCAAATACCAACAAATCAAAACCTATATTCTGCAGCAGATTGAAACCGGTCTGTGGGCTGAAGGGGATGCGGTGCCGTCTGAAAACCAGTTGGCCGCTGAGTTTGGCGTCAGCCGGATGACCGCCCGACGCGCCCTGCAGGAACTGGCGGAACAAGGCGTATTGCAACGCACTCAGGGTGCCGCCACCTGTGTGGCGCCGCTGAAAAGCCAATCGTCGATGCTGCAAATTCGCAATATTGCCGATGAGATTCGCGAACGTCAGCATCAACACCGTGCCCAGGTACTGGAGCTGGTCGAAGTGAAGGCCGACAAGGCGCTGGCAGTACATTTTGCTTTGCAACCCGGTGCCCCCTTGTATTACAGCCTGATTTGCCATTGGCAGGATGATGAGCCATTGCAACTGGAGCAACGCTACGTTAATCCGGCGTTGGCTCCTGACTACCTCAAGCAGGATTTCAGCCAACTGACCCCACACGAATATCTGTGCAGCGCCGCGCCGCTTACCGAAGCCGAGCACAAAGTGCAGGCCATGCTGGCCGACGCACTGGCGCAACAACATCTGGCCATGGCAGCGGGCGCGCCTTGCCTGAGATTACACCGTACCACCTGGAGCCGCGATGGCGTGGTCAGCCATGCACTGTTGACCCATCCAGGTGAAAAATACCAGCTTGGTGGTCATTTGACCTTTGTACCAGGTGAACGAATTAACAGGAGACAAGCATGAACAACCGACATGATCCGGCCCGCGTAATCCGCGCGCCCCATGGCAGCCAGCTGAGCTGCAAACACTGGCAGGCAGAAGCTGCACTGCGAATGCTGATGAACAATCTGGACCCGGATGTGGCCGAGCGCCCGGAAGATCTGGTGGTGTATGGCGGCATTGGCCGTGCGGCCAGAGACTGGGCCTGCTTTGATAAGATTGTTGAGGTGTTACAGCGCCTGGAACTGGATGAATCGCTGTTGATTCAATCCGGCAAGCCCGTTGGCGTGTTTAAAACCCATGCGGATGCGCCGCGGGTACTGATTGCCAACTCCAACCTGGTGCCACATTGGGCCAACTGGGAGCACTTCAATCAGTTGGATAAACAAGGCCTGATGATGTATGGCCAGATGACCGCCGGTAGCTGGATCTATATTGGTAGCCAGGGCATTGTACAGGGCACCTATGAAACCTTTGGAGCCGTCGCCAGGCAGCACTTCAATGGCGAAGTAAATGGAAAGTGGGTACTTACTGGGGGGCTTGGTGGCATGGGCGGCGCCCAACCTCTGGCGGCCACTATGGCCGGTTTCTCTATGCTGGCGGTGGATGTGGATGAAACCCGCATCGATTTTCGTCTGCGCACCCGCTACCTGGATAAAAAAGCGGCATCATTGGATGAGGCGTTGGCCATCATCAAGGCTTCAGCGAGCCCTGTGTCCGTTGGCCTGCTGGGCAATGCCGCCGATATCTTTGCCGAGCTGGTGGAGCGCAATATCACCCCGGATGTGGTCACCGACCAGACCTCTGCCCATGATCCATTAAACGGTTATCTGCCGCAGGGCTGGACTCTGGAACAGGCAGCCAACATGCGCCAGCAGGACGAAGCAGCAGTGGTAAAGGCGGCCAAACAGTCCATGGCGGTACAGGTTCGCGCTATGCTGACCTTGCAAGAGCGGGGTGCAGCTACTCTGGATTATGGCAACAACATTCGCCAGATGGCTTTTGAAGAAGGCGTAGACAATGCCTTTGATTTCCCAGGTTTTGTACCGGCTTATATTCGCCCGCTGTTCTGCGAAGGCATTGGCCCATTCCGCTGGGCGGCCTTGTCTGGCGATCCAGACGATATTTATAAAACCGACCAGAAGGTTAAAGAACTGATCCCCGATAATCCACACCTGCATAACTGGCTGGACATGGCCCGCGAGCGCATTCAGTTTCAGGGCCTGCCGGCGCGTATCTGCTGGATCGGCCTGAAAGACCGTGCCCGTGTCGCACTGGCCTTCAACGAAATGGTCAAAAATGGTGAGCTGAAAGCCCCGGTGGTGATTGGCCGTGACCATCTTGACTCCGGCTCGGTCGCCAGCCCCAACCGCGAAACTGAGAGCATGCTGGACGGCTCAGACGCCGTATCTGATTGGCCATTGCTAAATGCCCTGTTGTCCACTGCCGGTGGCGCGACCTGGGTTAGTTTGCATCACGGTGGTGGTGTAGGCATGGGCTTTTCACAGCACGCCGGGGTGGTGATCTTGTGTGACGGCACAGACGCCGCGGCCCAACGGGTAGGCCGGGTATTGTGGAATGACCCGGCAACCGGCGTGATGCGTCACGCCGATGCGGGTTATGAGATTGCCAAGCGCTGTGCCAGAGAGCAGGGCTTGGATCTACCGATGCTGGAGAATCAATAATGACAGCTTTAACGCTATTTCCCGGCCAGTTGAATCTGGCGCAACTGCGTGCCGTCAGCCGCGCCGCAGTAAATGTCAGGCTGGATGAGCAGGCCAAGCCAGCCATTAACGCCTCGGCCGCTACAGTGAAGAAAATCCTTGATGAAGGCCGGGTGGTGTATGGCATTAACACCGGTTTTGGTTTGCTGGCCAATACCCGAATCAAGCCTGAAGAGCTGGAATTGTTGCAGCGCAGTATCGTGCTTTCCCATGCGGCGGGTACCGGCCAGTTGATGGACGACAATACCGTCAGGTTGATGATGCTATTAAAAATCAACAGCCTGGCCCGTGGTTTCTCCGGTATCCGTTTGTTGGTGATTGAGAACCTGATCGCGCTGCTGAATGCAGACGTTTACCCTTGTGTACCGAAAAAAGGTTCTGTAGGCGCCAGCGGCGACCTGGCACCTTTGGCACATATGAGTATGCCACTGATGGGTGAAGGCCATGTGCGCTATAAGGGCGAGATTCTGACCGGGGCCGAGGGCCTGAAAATTGCCGGACTTGCACCTGTGACCTTTGCGCCTAAAGAAGGGCTGGCGCTGTTAAACGGTACCCAGGCTTCAACGGCTTTTGCCCTGGAAGGGTTATTCTATGCTGAAGACTTGTTAGCCGCTGCTACCGTGGGCGGCGCCATGTGCGTGGAAGCGGCGCTGGGCAGCCGTGCCCCTTTTGATGCACGAATTCATGCAGCCCGTGGTCAGCGCGGCCAGATAGATATGGCAGCGGCTTACCGTGATCTGCTGGGTGATGAGTCCGAAATTGGACAATCACACCATGACTGCGAAAAGGTGCAAGATCCTTATTCCCTGCGTTGTCAGCCGCAAGTAATGGGTGCCTGCTTAACTCAGATGCGCCAGGCCGCCGAAGTATTGCTGGTGGAGGCCAATGGCGTGACCGATAACCCGCTGGTATTTGGTGACGACATTATCTCTGGCGGTAACTTCCACGCCGAACCTGTGGCCATGGCGGCGGATAATCTGGCCTTGGCCATAGCCGAAATCGGGGCCTTGTCCGAGCGCAGAATGGCGCTGCTGATTGACAGCGGTTTGTCTAAGCTGCCGCCCTTTTTGGTTAATAACGGCGGGGTGAACTCAGGCTTTATGCTGGCCCAGGTAACGGCCGCTGCACTGGCTTCCGAGAACAAGACCTTTGCCCATCCTGCCTCGGTGGACAGCTTGCCCACGTCTGCCAACCAGGAAGACCATGTGTCGATGGCCACCTTTGCCGGTCGTCGTCTGGCCGATATGGCGGAAAATACCCGGGGTATTCTGGCGGTGGAATTACTGGCCGCTGCCCAGGGGATGGATTTTCGTCGGCCGCTACGTTCCAGCCCTAAAGTAGAGCAAGGCTATGCTTTGGTGCGTGAGCGGGTAGGGTTTTATGACCACGATAGATACTTCTCGCCTGATATAGAAGCCATCGCCTCGCAAATCGGCACGGGGGCTTACAACCATTTGGTTGAGGCGCTGCTGGTAAGTCATCAAGCCTAAAGTCGCTGCTTGAAAACAAAAAAAGGCCTGATATCTCAGGCCTTTTTGCTTTTCAGTGGTGGCTCAGAGAATATCCAGCAGTTCCACATCAAAAATCAGGGTGCTGTAAGGCTTGATCGCCGCGCCTGCACCTTGCTCACCGTAGGCCAGTTGATAAGGCACATACAAACGCCACTTGGCACCGACCTGCATCAATTGCAGGGCTTCGGTCCAACCTTTAATCACGCCACCTACCGGGAACTCGGCTGGTTGGCCACGTTCGTAGGAGCTGTCAAATACGGTACCGTCGATCAGCGTGCCATGGTAATGGGTACGTACGGTGGAAGAGGCAACCGGCTTGTCACCGCTGCCGGCATTCAGTACTTCATACTGCAGACCAGAATCGGTCACGGTCACACCGTCACGCTTGGCATTGTCGGCCAGGAAGTCTTCGCCTTCGGCAATCACGGCTTTGGATTGCTCAGCCTTGGCTGCCTGCATCTTCTGGTGAATGGCGTTAAAGGCCACGCGCAGGTCTTCATTGCTTACCGCACTGGGCAGTTTGTGAAAGGCGGTGGCCAGGCCGTCTTGTACCGCGTCAATGTCCAGCCCGTCAAAAGGGTTGGATGCCAGTTGTTCGCCCATTTGCAGGCCGATGCCGTAGCTGGCCTGCAGCTCTGGGGTGGTATAAGTCTTAGACATGATTATTCCTGTAGTTAAGGAGAGATGATTGGATATGGACCAATCTGATGAACTTAGCCGTATTGCTGTGGCGCAAGCATACCCGCTAATAGCATAAATTGACAGTTCAGCGCAGCCAGATAAGGGCAAAGCGTTGTCAGATTTTTTAACAGTTCAGTGTTAAATGTTTGCTTATCCAATTGAAATATAAGTGTAAAAATACAAGGCCTGAATTTTGCTTAAGGCCTCCCCTGCTCTTGCACAGCAGATTAGTAATAAAACAATAATAGGGAACAATAATGATAAAAAAATTAGTCGCAGCTATGGGGCTTGTGTGCCTGTCTTCTACCGCCATGGCAGGGGTAATTCGTCACGATGTCAGTGACGATATTTATAAAGCCATTGGCAGTAACCCGGCCTTTAACTCAGTGGGAGCCATTTTATTTGATACACCCGATGGTGGATATATTTGCAGTGGTACAGCTATTTCGTCCAACTGGATTCTGACGGCTGCACATTGCGTAGACGAAGCCACTAGTATGACATTCTATCAATATAACGGCTCCGGTATGGGCCATACGGCTTATCAGGCCAGCCGCTGGTTTGCCCATGAAAGCTGGACCGGTGACTTGCTGGCCGGTTGGGATATCGGCCTGATGTATGTAAAAGACGCGTTGACTGTGCCATTCGCCAAATTGTATGAAGGTGCCAGTGAGTTCTTGTCAATTGCCACTCACGTTGGCTATGGTGCAACAGGTACGGGCGAAACTGGCTCAACATTGCCATCTGGGGAGCGTCGTGGTGGACAGAATATTATTGATGACCAGTTTTCTACCGAAGGTAATGGTGATCATATTTTGTTCTCCGACTTTGATCATCCAACAAACCCGCTCTTCAACGCTTTAGACTTCGATGGTTATACTTTCGATGACTTAGCGATTGACTATGAATACTCCATTGCTGGTGGTGACTCTGGTGGTGGGCTTTTCATTGAAGAAAATGGCGAGTTTTTCCTGGCAGGTGTACATTCTCTCGGTTTTGATTGGGATGGAAATGGAGCCTATGCAGGCTATGGAGATGTTTATGGCTCAACACGGGTCAGTACATTTGTTGACTGGATCAACGCCAGAGCGGTACCGGAGCCAGGTACTATCAGTATGTTTGCATTAGCGTTGGGTATGTTGCTGATGGGGGGACGTCGCAAGGCGCTGTCCAAATAAGCTACCCAGCTAGGTAAGAAGAAGCCGCGCATTGCGCGGCTTTTCGTTTTTCGTTAGTGCGCGGCAGCGTAAGCTTCCACCTGGCGCCAAACCCTTAGCAGGTTACCTGACAGAATTTTGCGGATATCCGCTTCACTGTAGCCCCTGTCCAGTAAGCCCTGAACCAGGTTGGGATAAGTGGACACGTCTTTCAGATCGGTGGGCAGTGAATCGCCGACACCATCATAGTCTGAACCAATGCCTATATAGTCAATACCCACCAAATCACGCACATGGTCAATATGGTCCAGAACGATTTTCAGGGTGGCAAAAGGATATGGGTTATTCTGACGGTAGGTTTTGTCAAATGCCTCGCGATCTTTAACGTCGGCTTCCTTCATGGCTTCACTGCGTTTTTTGCCCCAGGCCTGTGCCTGATTGGAAACAAAACTGGAGCCGAAGTTAATCATCACTACCCCGCCATTTTTAGCCAGCGCCTTGATCATATCGTCGTTCATGTTGCGCTCAAAGCCGGGAGTAAACTTACGCAATGAAGAGTGCGAGGCAATCACCGGCGCTTTGGTCAATTCGATAACCTGATAAAAAGCATCGTCTGACACATGAGAAATATCGATCATCATGCCGATGTTATTCATTTCGGTAACCAGCTTCTTACCAAAATCGCTCAGGCCATGCCATTTGCGACGCAAGTCGTAAGAAGAATCCGAGATATGGTTTGCTTGTGAATGGGCCAGGGTGATGTAACGCACACCGCGTTGGTAGAAGTGCTTAAGGTTGTCAAAGCTACCTTCCAAAGGGGTGCCGTTTTCCATCCCCATGGGCAACGCGATTTTGCCATTCTTAAAGGCCGCTTCTACATCGGCCACCGAATGGGCAATGGCAAATTTGTCCGGGGCGCGGCCGACAATGGCCTCAACACTGTCGATTAAGCGGTTTGCCAACAATACACTGCCACCGGCCTCTTCATAGCCGGCCGGAATATAAATAGACATAAAGGGTGCATTCAGACCGCCTTCCACTGCTCTGGGATAGTCAAAATCGCCCTTGTCTGTGGCCAGCGTCACATCTTCCCATTCATCGTTCAGGCGGTAGGGTACGTCGATATGACCGTCAACAATGATAGTATCTTTGGCCAGCCGCTTCGCCTGTTCGGAAGGCTGAATGGCCAGCACACTGCCGGAAGCCAGCAAAGCAGCGATGGTCAGGGCAATTTTGTTCTTCATATTGTTATTCCTGTTGTTATTGTGACTCAGGCCAGGCCCAGATCCCGGGTCATGTTTTCATTCCTTTCCCGGTGTACGATGACGTTATCTTCAATACGGATACCGCCGAAGGGCCTGAAGCTGTCTACTTTGTCCCAGTTGATATACTTGGATTGCTCACTGCCTTTAAGGTCAGCCAGCAGACTATCTATAAAATACAGTCCCGGCTCAACAGTAAAGACCTGACGGGCTTCAACGAGACGGGTAGCGCGCAGAAACGGATGTTCTGCGGGCGGTGGTGCCGGAGTGCCGCGGTCATCATTCATCAAACCGCCCATATCATGTACCTGCAGCCCTAAGTGGTGGCCAATACCATGGGGAAAGAAAGTGCGGCTGATACCCTGTTCGACAATATCGTCGGCGTCCAGATTTACGATACCAAAGCTTTTTAACAGTGCCGCAACTTTGCTGTGTGCGGCAATATGTAAATCCGGATAAGGGATGCCGGGTTTCAGCATGTCCACCAGATCCAGGGTAACCTGGTCCATGGCCAGTATCAGGTCAGCAAAGTCGTTGTTGTGCCTGGCATAGGTGCGGGTAATATCAGCGGCATAGCCGTTAAACTGAGCACCGGCATCGATTAGAAACGAGCGGTGTTCGGCTGGCTTGTGCGTTTCCACTGTCATATTGTGCAATATGGCGGCGTTTTCATTCAGGGCCACAATATTGCCATAAGGCACATCGTTGATGCCCTGGCGCACGGCTGACAAATACGCCTGATTAATATCAAATTCACTTTGTTCGGCAAAAAAGGCGGCCCTGGCGGCCTGGTGCCCGGCCACTGCAATGCGGTTGGCTTCACGCAGACAAGCCAGCTCATAGTCGGTTTTGTAGGCGCGATGGTAATGCAGGTAATGCATGACCCGGTCCGGGTTCACCAGCTCAAAACCGAGTGCCTTTGCCACTTCAATGTACTCGCCGATGTAAGCGTAACGGCGTTTATCATAAGGCAGATGCTTTTCCACCAGGTTCGCCTGCGCCAGCAACACAATGTCAAACTGTTCGGCCCAGAAGTCACTGGGCGGTGGCGGGACCTTGTGCCAAAAATCCTTGGGGCGATAGAAGATAAGTTTGGGTTTGTCTGCACCGTTAACAATCAGCCAGCAGTTTGGGTTGTCCAGAACCGGCAACCAGGCCTTAAACTGCGGATTGACGCTGAAGGGGTAATCCATATCATCAAGGAACTTACGTTTGGCCTGGCCGGAATGAATAATCAGGCCGTCAATGCCTTCGCGCTGGATGGCTTCCAGGGTACGGGACTGAAGCTCGGCAATATGTTGCGGATAAAGAGACGCCAGTTGCTGCATAAAGTGCTCCGGGACAGAGAATTTTTGCCGGTACACTAGCATAACTGGCGCTGAACTCCTAACCCGTCCAATACCATTGGACGGCGCTTGGTGTCTACATAGCTGTCATGGATGATGAGATTTTCATATTGGCCAAATCCTCGAACAGATTCTGCTGTTGACCCAGACGCTGTTTATAGATCTGCTTATAGGCCATCACGGCTTTCACGTAATTACGGGTTTCCTTGTAAGGGATGGTTTCCACCCATACGTCCATGGGCACGTCTTCTTTTGGCAACCAGCGTTTAACCCTGCTCATTCCGGCGTTGTATGCGGCGGTGGCCAGCACCGGATTGTCCTGCATCTTGTCCATCAGGTAACGCAGGTACTGTGTGCCATATTCGACGTTTTTTTCCGGATCGAACAACACCTGGTTGGACACTTTTTTCTTGGCCAGATGTCTGGCGGTACCCGGCATCACCTGCATTAGCCCTTTGGCACCGACCCCAGAATTGGCGTCCACCATAAAGGAACTTTCACGCCGGGCGATGGCGAATGCCCAGGCCGGATCCACATGGTGTTTACTGGCGTTGTGCATCAAGGTTTGGTCGTAGGCCAGCGGAAAGCGGCGCTTTACGTCATCCAGATAGCCCAGACGCGAAAAAGCAAAAATGGCCTGATCATGCCAGCCCCAGCGATCGGCCAATACGGCTGCGGCCAGACCCTGTTGATAGGTTAACTGGCTTTGTAATTGGATCCATTCGCGGCGGGCTGCGGTGTAGCGTTTTAGTGCCAGTAACTCCCTGGCGCGTTTGGCAGCTGGCAAATTTTCAACGGTCGACAGCTCCAGATCGGAAATCTGTAATGGCGTATCCGCCAGGTTGGGCGCTTTGGCTAACTTACCCGCGGCCAGAAAGCCGTAATAATGGCGAACGTTAGACAGGGCGTCGTACTGGCGTTTGGCGTTGACGGGGTCATTCAGGTGTTCATAACTGCGTGCCAGCCAGTAGCGGCTGGAATAATCCTCTTCCAGTGCCGCAGGGGCCATGTTTACCACGTCGGCCACATGTTGCCAGTCCTGATGACGCAGCACATGGGTCAGGTGCCAGCGAAAAATCTCTTCGTTACCGTCGCCCCGGTTGGCGCGCTCCAGCCAGAATTCTGCCTGAGGATGGTCTTCCACCGCCATGGCAATGGCAAACCCGGCTGCCACTTCCTGTTCCTCGCTGGGGTCGAAGCGGTATTTGTCACTGGCTTGCTGCCAGGTTTTGATGGCCAGGGGTTTATCACGCCACACCAGTCGTTTAAGGGCATACAGAACAATTTGCTTTTCTTTGTCAGGGTACTTAACCGGAAAGCGACTCAGGCGGGCTACCGAAGATGGATTTCGTCTGGCATCCAGCCACAGGTCACCCAGGTATTGCTGAGGGGCAGGAAGTAGTGACTTCAGATAGGGCACCAGGGTGTGGTCGCCACCGTCAGCAGCCAGTACCAGGCGTTGCCAGATCATCTGTTCAGTGCGCTGACCTGCGTCTGTCCATTGCTTAAACACCTTGTCACAGGCTTTGTCCTGAGATTTACCCACCAGCCATAGCTCAGGTACCAGTGCAAAGGCTTGCTGACGGTTTTGTGTTTGATTCAGATGGTAGGCTGCATTGGTACAGCGCAATGTGTCATCGCCGGTATCCCGGTAGTACTTTAAGAAGCGTGCTTGGTCATTGCGTTTGGCCAGATAAGTCAGCCATTTTTCCCGCAATTCACGGTCAAGGGGGGTATCAGCATAATCTTGTAGAAACCCGGCAATGGCTTGCTCATTGTTTAGCTTCACACTGGCCAGTAACGCGGTTTGCTGCAAATAGGGCAGCAGCGGGTAATCTGCCAGATTCACCAGCGCATCCTGGTAGGCCTGGCTGTCCGGGTAATAGCTCCATTTCTCTGTATCGAGGAACTGAGCACGTTGTTGCTCAAGCTTGCTATCCGCCAACAAACTCAGGGGATACAAGGCCATGACAACCAGACAATTTCGCAATGTAGAGACGCTTAACACCACCAGCCTCCTGAAGCGCAGGGACCCTTTAGATTAATGATAGTCGCTGGATAATCAAGTATGTGACCAGCATCTTAGGTGTATATTTTGTCTGTTTTTTGTGCAGCCTTGCTGAAGGTAGGCTTAGCTAATTGACTTTATTCAGGTTTTTATCAGGATGAAAAATTATTTAAACGATTGTTTGAATTTCGGTTGAAATTTAATACGCCTTCAACAAGAATTGAGCCACCCTACACTTGCGTGCCGGTTTAAACCGGACGTTGCACCATCAGTATAGATGGCCAAAGGAGAGCAACATGATTTATCAAGGTAACAGCCTGTCTGCGTCCTTGCTGGAAGATGGCATTGCCGAAGTGGTGTTTGATGCCGCCGGCTCAGTCAATAAGTTTGACCAGCAGACGGTATCCGAACTCAACGAACTTTGCGCAGCACTGGAAGCCAACGGCGAGGTGAAAGGTGCGTTAGTGCGTTCTAACAAAGGCGCCTTTATCGTAGGCGCCGATATTACCGAATTTAATGGTTTGTTTGCCTTACCCGAGCAGGAAGTGCTGAGCTGGGTGGCCAAAACGTCCAAAGTGTTCGACCGCTTTGAAGACTTGCCTTTCCCCACATTGGCTGCCATTAACGGTTTCGCATTGGGCGGCGGTTGTGAAATGACCCTGGCTTGTGATTTTCGTCTGGCCGACAGCAGCGCCAGGATTGGCCTACCCGAAGTAAAACTGGGTTTAATGCCAGGCTTTGGTGGTACGGTGCGCCTGCCGCGTATCATTGGTGCCGACAATGCCCTTGAATGGATGACCAGCGGCCGTGACAAAAAACCTGAGCAGGCGTTAAGCGATGGCGCGGTGGATGCGGTGGTGGCTCCGGACAAACTGCGTGATGCGGCGCTTGCTATGTTAAAGCAGGCCATTGCCGGTAAGCTGGATTGGCAAAAGCGCCGTACCCAGAAAACCTCACCACTGAGTCTGAATGCCAATGAATCCATGATGAGTTTTGCCACTGCCAAGGCCATGGTCAGTGCCGTAGCCGGGCGTCACTATCCGGCGCCGCATATGATGGTTGACACCGTAGCCAAGGCTGCCGGGCTGGACCGTGAAGGCGCGCTGAAGCTGGAAAATGAAGGCTTTGTTGCGCTGTCTAAAACAGACGCTGCTACCGCGCAGATTGGCATTTTTATGGCCGATCAACTGGTTAAGAGCAAAGGCAAGAAACAGGCTAAAGCGGCCAATAAAGAGATCCAGCAAGCCGCGGTGCTGGGTGCCGGTATTATGGGCGGCGGTATTGCCTATCAGTCTGCGGTCAAAGGCACACCGACAGTGATGAAAGACATTCGTCAGGACGCGCTGCAACTTGGTCTGAATGAAGCGGCCAAGATTCTGGGTAAAGGTATGGAGCGCGGTAAGGTCGATGCTAAAACCATGGCCGCGACGTTAAACAATATCGTACCCAGTCTTGAGTACAGCGCGATCAAAGATGCCGACGTGGTGATTGAGGCCGTGGTGGAAAACCCTAAAGTCAAAGCAGCGGTGCTCAAAGAAACCGAGCAAAGCGTGGCGGCTGATAGCATTATCTGCTCTAACACTTCCACCATCTCGATCAACAGCTTGGCTGATGCCCTGGAAAAACCCGAACGCTTCTGTGGCATGCACTTCTTTAATCCGGTACATAAAATGCCGCTGGTGGAAATTATCCGTGGCGAAAAGACCAGTGATGACACCATTGCAGCCGTGGTGGCTTTTTCCTTGAAGATGGGTAAAACCCCGATAGTGGTTAATGACTGCCCTGGCTTCCTGGTAAACCGGGTGCTGTTTCCATACTTTGCCGGATTCAGTCAGTTATTGTTGGACGGCGCTGACTTTGTTGCCGTAGACAAGGTGATGGAGAAACTGTTTGGCTGGCCGATGGGCCCGGCTTACTTGCTGGACGTGGTTGGGCTGGATACCGCCGACCATGCGGCTGGTGTTATGGCTGACGGCATTCCTGAGCGTATGCAGCGTATTCAACAAGACCCGATTCAGAGTCTTTACCAGGCGGGCCGCCTGGGCCAGAAAAACGCTAAAGGTTTCTATGACTTTGGCGTGGATAAGCGTGGTAAGCCGACTAAAGCCCCTTCCGCCGAAGCCTATAAGCTAATCAACATTGAACACCAAGAGTTTGATGCAGAAGAGGTGATTGCCCGCTTGATGATCCCGATGGCCAATGAGGCGGTACGCTGTTTAGAAGAGGGGATCGTTGGTAGTGCAGCCGAGGCGGATATGGCCCTGTTGTACGGGCTTGGCTTCCCGCCTTTCCGTGGCGGTATCTTCCGCTATATGGAAACCCTGGGTCTGCAGAACTTTGTGGCGTTGGCCGACAAGTATGCGAGTTTGGGACCCATTTATCAGATCACCGACGGATTGCGCGAAATGGCCGCATCCGGCAAGTCCTATTTCGCTTAAGGTTGGGAGAACATCATGAAAGACGTGGTAATAGTGGATTGCATTCGTACGCCAATGGGCCGCTCAAAAGGCGGTGTATTCCGTAACGTACGGGCCGAAACCCTGTCCGCCCATCTGATGACTCAACTGCTTGAGCGCAATGGAGCATTGGATCCGGCTGAGATCGACGACATTATATGGGGCTGCGTGCAGCAGACTAAAGAGCAGGGCTTTAACATTGCCCGTAATGCGCAGTTGTTAACCAATATTCCCCGCTCGGTAGCCGCCGTTACGGTAAACCGTTTGTGTGGCTCTTCCATGCAAGCCTTACATGATGCTGCATGTGGCATTATGGCGGGCAAAGGGGATGTCTATATTATTGGTGGTGTAGAGCATATGGGTCATGTGCCCATGGACTTTAACATTGATTTTCACCCAGGGCTGGCCAAGCACACTGCTAAAGCGTCCGGTAATATGGGCATGACCGCAGAATTACTTGGGCGTCAGAATGGTATCAGCCGTGAAATGCAGGACGCCTTTGGCGCAAGATCGCATCAGCGTGCCCATCTGGCCACTGTCGAGGGCCGCTGGGCAACCGAAATCGCCGCTATCGAGGGGCATGATGCGGATGGTGCCCTGACACTGATTGAGTCTGATGAGGTGATTCGTCCGGATACCACTGTGGATACTCTGGCGGGCTTGCGTCCTGTGTTTGATCCGGTTAATGGCACAGTTACCGCCGGTACGGCATCCGCCATATCTGACGGCGCTTCTGCCATGCTGGTTATGTCAGCCGATAAGGCCAAAGCATTGGGATTGACCCCAAGGGCAAGAATCCGCTCTATGGGTGTGGCTGGCTGTGATGCAGCCATTATGGGCTATGGACCGGTACCTGCCACTAAAAAGGCACTGAAGGCCGCTGGTATGAGCATGGACGATATCGAAATCGCTGAGTTTAATGAGGCCTTTGCCGCACAGGCTTTGTCTTGTATTAAACAGCTGGGCTGGCTGGAAAGCTATGACGAGAAAGTCAACCTCAATGGCGGTGCTATCGCGCTGGGCCATCCGCTTGGTTGCTCGGGGGCGCGGATCTCCTCCACCCTGATTAATCTGATGGAAGCCAATAACAAGTCTGTGGGCCTGGCAACTATGTGTATCGGTCTGGGACAGGGTATTGCTACGGTGTTTGAACGCGTCTAACACTGCGTGTTAACAGCAACATAGCTCTATCCATGAACATAAAAAACGCCGCATTCAGCGGCGTTTTCTATTTGCCAGCACCTTAGGCGCTATATGGATGACGCAATACTATGGTTTCAACCCGATCCGGACCGGTGGAAACGATATCCACGGGTACGCCGGTGAGTTCCTCTATGCGTTTAATGTAGTCACGGGCAGCCTGCGGCAGCGCATCCAGGGACGTCGCACCGAAGGTGTTGTCCTGCCAGCCAGGCATCTCTTCGTAAACCGGCGTGACTTTCTCATAGCCGTCGGCAGCCATGGGGGGCACATCACGAACTGAGCCGTCGGGGAATTTATAGCCGACACAGATTTTCAGCGTCTGCAGACCGTCCAGTACATCCAGCTTGGTCAGACAAAAACCACTGATGCTGTTGATCTGCACTGCACGTTTCATGGCGACCGCGTCAAACCAACCGGTGCGGCGTTTACGACCTGTGGTGGCACCAAACTCGTGACCTTTAGTACCCAAGTGGGCACCCACTTCACAATCCAGCTCGGTAGGGAAAGGGCCTGAACCAACACGAGTGGTATAGGCTTTAACAATACCCAGCACGTAATCCAGATTTAGCGGGCCGAAACCAGCGCCTGTGGCTACACCGCCAGCGGTGGTATTAGACGAAGTTACATAAGGATAGGTACCATGGTCAATATCCAGCAGAGTACCTTGTGCGCCTTCAAACATAATGGCATCGCCATTTTTGCGGGCTTTGTCCAGCATGTCCGGCACATCCACAACCATGGCCTTAATAATGTCGGCAATCGCCATGGTTTGCTGCAGGACGTCTTCGTAGCTGACCGGCTCTACTTTGTAGTATTGCGTCAGGGCGAAGTTATGGAATTCCACAATCTCTTTCAGGCGGGCGGCAAAAGTCTCGGCACAGAACAAATCACCTACGCGCAGACAGCGACGGGCAATTTTGTCTTCATAAGCCGGACCAATACCACGGCCGGTGGTGCCAATGGGGTTGTTACCCCTGGCTTTCTCACGGGCCAGGTCCAGGGCGATATGGTAAGGCAGGATCAGCGGACAAGCTTCGCTGATAACCAGGCGTTCTTTAACAGGCACACCACGCTCTTCCAGCATTTTGATTTCTTTCATCAATGCTTCGGGGCTGAGAACCACGCCGTTGCCGATAACACAGGTGACATTGTCACGCAGAACACCAGACGGGATAAGGTGTAGTACGGTTTTTTCGCCATTGATAACTAAGGTGTGGCCAGCATTGTGGCCACCTTGATAACGGACGACGAATTTGGCCTTGTCTGTTAAAAGATCAACGACCTTACCTTTACCCTCATCACCCCACTGGGTGCCGAGTACTACAACGTTTTTTGCCATGGATTAAAAAGTGGTCAGAAAATTAGGCGGGGATTCTATCAAATTTCGACCAGCCAGATCACCTGTTTTCCGGTAATTCCCGGTCGGTGACAGCTAATTCCTTGCTACAAAGGGAATTTCCGGTTATTTCAACAGGAAATATAACGCCACCAATCCTATGGTCACCATGGTGCCTCCCATGGTACGCAACTGTTGTGCTGACTGACTGGCTAACTGGCGCATAAAGCTTTGCCACTTATTGGGAAACAGCATAGGGCCGATACCTTCCAGTATCAGCACCAACGCCAGGGCAACCCAGATCATCTCACTCATGGCATGTCCTGCAGGCAGCGTAAGTCATATTCGGCGGCATTATGGTAAAGGGCGAAGCCGAATCTTAACCTGTCTCCCCTGGCGTCCGTTATCACGCCATGTTTATGCAAATGTTGGTGCAGCGCCTGCACCCTTTGCTGACTGGCCAGCTTAAAGGTCAGGAAATGACCGTGATGATGGGGGTCAGCCATCAGCAGATTACCGCCGTGCAAATCGCGATGTCCTATGGCATCAAGCTTTTGCAGAAAAGCCTGTTGCAGGCCTTGCACATAGGCATGAATAGTGGCGACATCCAAGCCTTGTTGTTGATAAAGCGCCTGTACTGCGGCAAGGCGATAAAGAGGGGCGAAGTCCATAGTGGCACCGGCAAAGCGCATCCCATTGGTGGCATAGTTCACCTGACCGGTCTTGGCCTGGTCAAGTTCGCCAAACTCAGCAAACCAACCAGTATAGGTGGGCCTGAGCTGGCATTGGGGCGGCACGTGTACAAAACAGCAGCCTTCTCCACCCTGGGCGTACTTATAACTGCCGGCCAGATAAAATACCCTGTTGGCAATGGCAGATAAGTCAGTGGGGAGCGCCATAAAGCCGTGATAGCCGTCTATCACAAACAAGCTATGTGCTGCAGCTCTTGCCACTAAGGCATCCAGATTTCTGACTGCCAAAGCTGAATTAAAGAACACCTGACTGATAAAAATTAAATCCCAGCTGTCGCTTTCGATGGCATCAAAAAAACGCTGCTCAAAATTGTTGAAAGGCAAGGTTTCAATGCAGGTTAGTTGCAGATTGTCCAGTTCGGCCAGGCGCTGAATCTGCCGGTTGAAGCTGTGGAATTCACTGTCAGTGGTAAGAATTTTCAGCGGTTTCTGCCAATCCAGGCAACTGAGTATCCGATACAATAATTCATGGGTGTTCGGAGCAAAGGCTAACTGAGATGGCATGCCGGTATTCAGCGTGTCGGCGATATACTGTTGTACCTGCGGGAGCTTTTGCGAAAACAGATATTGCCATTTGTCGTCCACCATGGCGGCGGTGTCATCCCAATACTGCAACATAGCGTCACGGGTGACATCCGGCCAGTAGTGATGACTGTGACAGGCAAAATGCTGTTTACCTGGATTAGCGTCCAGAAAGCGTTGATACAGATGCTGGTACAAGGTCACGTCCCTCTCATAGCAAAAGGGCCCCTGCGGGCCCTTTTATCAGTTTTTCTTACCTTTAGTGTCGTTCATGTAGCGGAAGAAGTCGCTATCCGGCTCTAGAATCAACACATCCTGCTTATTGTTAAAGCTCTTACGGTAGGCATCCATACTGCGTAAGAAAGCATAAAACTCAGCATTTTTGGTGTAAGCGTCGGCATAAATCTTAGCGGCTTCGGCATCACCTTCACCGCGCAGTTTACGCGCATTACGCTCTGCATCCGCCAGCATAACCGTCACCTTGGCATCGATATCGGCGCGATGGATTTCCGCTTGCTCACGGCCTTGTGATCTGTGCTCTTTCGCCACAGCAGCCCGCTCAGCGCGCATACGGTCATAAATGGAGTTACTGATTTCCAGTGGCAGGTTAATTTGTTTTACCCGCACATCCACAATTTCAATACCCAGTTCCACCGCACTTTCAGCAGATTGTTTCATGGCTTTGTTCATCAGCTCAGAACGCTCACCCGATACAATTTCAGAAATGGTACGGCTACCGAATTCGGTACGCAGGCCGTTATTTACTTTCTGTTTCAGCAGGGTTTCCGCCTGATCCTTAAAACCACCAGTGGCCAGATAATAGGTAGCAAAATCCTTAATGCGCCACTTCACATAGGAGTCAACGATAAGGTCTTTCTTTTCAGCCGTGACGAAACGATTAGCGCCGTCATCCAAGGTCTGTACTTTGGATGTCAGTTGTTTAACCGTATCGATAAAAGGCAGCTTCAGGTAAATACCTGGCTCATACACAACAGTCTGGCCGGTTTCGCTATCACGGCGTACCTTACCAAACTGAATAACGATGCCACGATAGCCCTCTTCCACCACAAACACAGAACCAAAACCGAGGATCACCAGTACGATCAGTAGTGCGATAATAAAGTTCTTCATACCTTACTCCCTCCCGGTGCGGTATCTGTCAGATCTTGAGCCCGTCGTACTGCTACTGCCATTTGATGCGGACTGGTTCTGAGTATTGGTGCGCAGGCCTTCCAGGGTGTTGGATGACACTGGTGCCGCATTGTTTGCATTCTGGCGTTCCAGAATTTTATCCAGTGGCAGGTACATCATATTGCCACTGCCCTTGGTATCCACCATGATCTTACTGGTGTTGCCATAGACTTCTTCCAGAGTTTCCAGATACAGGCGCTGACGGGTCACTTCAGGTGCAGCAACGTACTGAGGAAGCAGTTCCTCAAAACGTGCCACTTCACCGCGGGCTTCCAGGGTTACTCGCTGTTTATAAGCGGTCGCTTCCTGTTCCATACGGTTAACCTGACCACGGGCACGCGGTTCGATCTCACGGGCGTATGCTTCTGCTTCACGGATGTAGCGCTGCTCATCTTCCTGGGCGGCAATGGCATCGTCGAATGCGGCTTTGACTTCCTCAGGCGGACGGGCATCTTTAAAGTTCACATCCAGAATTTCAATGCCCATGCCGTAAGGTGCGATGATACCGTTAAGTTCCTCGCGCACTTCCTGACGGGCCACTTCACGACCACGGGTCAGCACATCATCCATTTTGGAGTGACCAACAACGTAGCGAATGGCTGCATCCAACGCATGGCGCAGGCTCTCGTCAGGATCTACCACGGCGAAGGTATATTTGAACGGATCCATAACCCGATACTGGATCTCCATATCAACGCGCACCACGTTCTCATCTTCTGTCAGCATAAAGCCAGATGAGGGCATGGAACGTACCGACTGCACATTAACCGGATATACTTTATCAACAAAAGTTGGTTTCCAGCGCAGACCGGGCTCCTGGAAGCTATGGAACTTGCCGAAGCGCAGTACCACACCACGTTCTGCTTCTTTCAGGGTGTAAAAACCGCTGATAAACCAAACGGCGACCAGAATACCAACGATTAAGCCCAAACCCAGGCCGCCAAAGCCTTTACCTGATGACTTATTGCCGCCACCAAAACCGCCCAACTTATCGAAGAACTTCTTAAAGACTTCGTCTAAATCAGGAGGACCCTGATCGCGGCTACCGCGATTTTTCCAGGGGTCATTGTTGTTGCCTCCAGGCTCATTCCAAGCCATGTGTTTCTCCGTATTGATAGATAAAAAAATTGAGTTGCTCAGTGTTTATGGATGACGAAAGACGCCAGATTGCTGGTCATATGTTTTTCCAGCCTGTGCCAGTCTTTGGCCGGCATTCTTACATCCACCAACCAGTCGCCATCCTCTGCGTACGACTCTGCCGAGATACACTGCATACGATAAAGTGCACCGCGCAGTTTTCCTTCCTTGGGGGGAATTCGCAATTGATATTGCACCATACTGCGTCCCAGACATTCAGTCAGGGCCTGAAACAGCAGGTCAATACCTAATCCCTGATGGGCCGACAACCATACTCGCACAGGTCGGCCCTCATCGTCGTAGTCGATGCGTGGGGTGACTTCCTGTAATAGGTCTATCTTGTTACAAATCATAAGCTGTGGCACGTCACCCGCGTCGATCTCATCCAGCACCAGATTGACCTGGTCAATATTGTCTTTGTGCTGTTCATCGGCATAGTCAACCACATGCAGCAGCAGGTCAGCTTCCTGAGTCTCCTGCAGGGTGGCTTTAAATGCTGCCACCAGATCATGGGGGAGGTGGCGAATAAATCCAACCGTATCGGCGAGAATTGCCGGCCCCACATCTTGTAACTGAATCTTGCGTAGTGTCGGATCCAGCGTAGCAAACAGCTGGTCAGCGGCATATACGCCTGCGGCGGTCAGGGTATTGAACAAGGTGGACTTGCCAGCGTTAGTGTAGCCAACCAGTGATACGGTAGGGATCTCAGCCCGGGTTCTGGCTCGTCGTCCCTGTTCACGCTGTTTCTGGACCTTCGCCAGACGTTTTAAAATATGATCTATTCTGGCGCGCAGCAACCGGCGGTCAGTTTCCAACTGTGTTTCACCCGGTCCGCGCAGGCCGATACCGCCTTTTTGCCGTTCAAGGTGAGTCCAGCCGCGAATCAGGCGGGTTGATATATGTCTGAGCTGAGCCAGCTCAACCTGCAATTTACCCTCATGAGTACGGGCCCGCTGGGCAAAAATGTCCAGAATCAGACCAGTACGATCTAATACCCGGCACTTACACAGCTTTTCCAGGTTGCGTTCTTGTGAGGGACTGAGAGCATGGTTAAAAATAACCACATCGGCACCAGTCAGCTGTACCTGCTGGGCGATTTCATCTGCTTTACCGCTGCCGACAAAAAATTTGGCACTGGGGGTGGAACGGGAACCCGTCACTAAACCCACAGCTTCGACACCAGCAGACGAAACCAGCATCTGCAACTCGTGCAGGTCTTCTCTGCTGCTTTCGTCGGGGAAGTCTATATGTACCAGTACAGCCTGCTCGCCTGCTTCATAACGGTCAAACAAGCGTCATCTCCAAAAGGAATGGTTAGTCCTCGTCATTATCTTGGTTTGACTGAGGATTAGCAATCATTGGAATAGGACGGGCTGGCACTACTGTTGAGATAGCATGCTTATATACCATCTGGCTGACAGTATTTTTCAGAAGAATCACAAATTGATCAAAGGATTCCACCTGACCCTGCAGCTTAATGCCGTTTACAAGGTAAATAGAAACAGGCACCCGTTCCTTTCTCAGCGCATTTAAAAAGGGATCTTGCAGTGATTGGCCTTTCGCCATTTTCATTATCCTTTTATTTTTATTATCTCAGCGCCCCCGCACCACTTATGGAGACACCTCGCCAGCTTTTCGATTATACAGTTTTTGTCCCGCCTGTATAGCCGCAGCCCGTTAAGGGACGCGGCTTTTTAGCGTTTTCATCACCTGCTGCAGATTGTCCTTTGCAAAGGTATCCAGCCAGTGAATTGGTTGCCAACTGCGCAACCAGGTCAATTGGCGCTTGGCCAACTGCCGGGTGGCTACTATAGCCCGATAACGCATCTCCTGATGGTCATACCTGCCATCAAGATATTCCCACATCTGACGGTAGCCAACACATCTTACAGAAGGCAAGTTTAGATGCAGATCCGCCCGAGCGTAAAATTTTTTTACTTCCTCTTCAAAGCCTTGCGCCAGCATCTGATCAAAACGCAGTGCTATCCTGTTATGTAGCACGGCTCGGTCCTGTGGCGCTATAGCAAATTGGAATACCTGATAAGGTAATGGGGGTGATTTTTCCTCAGTCAAGACCGTCAGGCTTTTGCCGGTTAAATAGATCACTTCCAATGCCCGGGTTAACCTTTGGGGGTCATTGGGGTGGATGCGTGCCGCTGAGACCGGATCTTTTTCTGCAAGTTCAGCATGCAAAGCCTGCCAGCCCTCTGCGGCGGCACGAGCTTCAATTTTGGCCCTGACTTGGGCATCGGAGGAAGGTAATGGTGAAATTCCTTCCAGCAGCACTTTGAAATACATCATAGTTCCGCCCACCAGCAGGGGGATATTGCCTCTGGCCCGGATATCGGCCATTTCCCTGAGCGCATCATGGCGAAAATCTGCCGCAGAATAGGCATCGGCCGGATCCAATATATCGATTAAACGATGCGGTGCGGCCGCGAGTTCTTCGCTGCTGGGTTTAGCGGTGCCGATATCCATGCCTTTATAAATCATGGCTGAATCAACACTGATAATTTCACAGGGTAGATTTTGCACTAGGCTGATTGCCAGATCGGTTTTACCTGAGGCCGTTGGACCCATCAGGAATATGGCGGGTGGCAAATTAGTCTGCATTGTTTTGAATCCAATCTGCCAGGGGCAGTTCTGTGGCTTGCGCTGTCAGTATCTCGTTAAGCAGATTGCGTTGCTGACACCATTGCCACAATTGCTGCACTTGCTCGTGGGTATAGGACTGTTTGGTATCTGTCAGAGCACCGAGCAGGCAATTCAGTGCTTCTCCTGCTGGACAGTCTATCAACAAGGGCAGTAAATCAGGCCAGTGGTATTGGCGAAAGCCTGCAGGCACTTGCTTGAGCATCAGTTTATGTTTGTCAATTTTGACAACAAAACCCAGCGCCTCAAGTTCATTCTGCTTGTTGGTCAGGTTTGCTGCTGAGTCCGACAGATTGACTGCCACAGGCATTAAAAGTGGCTGGCTGACAGGTGCCTTCAGACTTTCTTTCAGTTGAGTCTTGGCCAGTTTTCTGACCTCAAGCAAATAAGCCTTTTGTTGCTGCTCTAGCAGTAGAAAACGGCCCTGCACTAATAACCATGGTGGGTTATTTAGCTGAGGAGCTGTGGCAGCTGTGGGGCTGGGGCGCATAAGCTGCTGATAGTTATCTGCTGCCCGGGCTGGTAAGCCAGTACCCCGATACATGCCGGTACTTTCGCCGACTTTGGCTTGTAAGGGGCGAATATAGTCATGTCTGGGCTCTGCGTCCGGCATCTGCCGTACTTGTGGCTGGGCTAATTCTTCTTCAAACTGGGGGCGCTCTATAGCATCCTGTAGTGCCCGAAAGATAAAGTCATGCACCAGTCTGGCCTGGTGAAAACGCACTTCATGCTTGGCTGGATGCACATTTACATCCACCTCTTTGGCGTCCAGTTGCAAATACAAAACATAGGCAGGGTGGCAATCAGGAGCGAGGATACCTTCAAACGCCTGGCGAATGGCGTGGTTAATCAGCTTATCGCGCATCATCCGGCCATTAACGTAAAAGTATTGTTGATCCTGGCTGGTGCTGCCCTGATTCAGTAGCCAGCCGTTCAATATCAAACCCTGATATTCACTCTGAATGCTCAGGGCTTGCTGGCCAAAGGCCTGTCCACATACCAGTGACAGTCTTTTTTGCCTGGCTACCTGCGATTCCGCTTTAGGATAGTGACGTAAGAGCTTGCCGTTATGTTTCAGGCTGAATGCCACATCAAAGCGCGACAAAGCAATACGTTTGACTGTTTCATCAATATGCTGGAATTCGGTTTTTTCACTACGCAGGAATTTACGTCTGGCTGGCGTATTAAAAAACAGATCCAGCACTTCAACGCTGGTGCCGTTTGGGTGTGCGACAGGTTGAAGCTGCACTGCCATGTCCCGTCCTTCGGCCCTGGCCTGCCAGGCTTGCGCTTGACTGGCGGGCTTGGACGTCAAGGTAAGGCGCGCGACCGAGCTGATACTGGCCAACGCTTCGCCGCGAAAACCGAGGCTAAGAATTTGTTCAAGATCGTCCAGACAACTTATTTTACTGGTGGCATGACGGCTTAAAGCCAGCTCCAGTTCGTCCTGAACGATACCGTTGCCGTTATCTCTGATCAGAATGCGCTTGTGGCCACCGCGGTCAATTTCCAGTTCAATTTTATCGGCGCCAGCATCCAGGCTGTTTTCAACCAGTTCTTTAATAACCGAAGCGGGGCGCTCTACCACCTCACCTGCAGCAATCTGGTTGGCAAGACGGGCGGGTAAGATTTGTATCGACAAGATATTGTTACTTTTAGTTGGGAATGGTCAGCACTTGTCCGATGCGCACCAAATCCGAGTCAAGATTATTGGCGGCCTTCAACTTGCTGACCGGCACATTGTAACGCTGTGCAAGCAGGGACAAAGATTCACCGGCTGACACTTTGTGGGTGCGGTTCTCTCTTTTCAGTTTGGCCCACATTGTGCCATCCGGAGGCATACGTTTGAAATAGCGTTGTACCGCATTGTACATGGCGTCGGCCAGATTCTCGCGGAACTTCGACCAATTAAGATTTTTCTCTTCATCTTTGTTAGAGATAAAGCCCGTTTCCACCAAAATGGACGGGATATCTGGTGACGTCAACACGGCTAAGCTGGCGGCCTGAGGAACGGATTTATGCAATTTGGTAATCTGGCGCATTTCTTTGAGTACTTCGCGGCTGACCTCGTAGCTGGTAGATATGGAATGGTCCATCGACATATCCAGCAAGGCTTGAGTCAGATAGCGCTCGCTGGCGGTATCCTGGATCACCTCGGCAGCGCCCCCCAGCAGTTCTGAATGCTTCTCGCTGTTTTCCAGCCAGCGGCCCAACTCTGAATTCGCCCGGCGCATAGACAATACCCATACCGATGCACCACTGGGTTGTGGCGTGGTGTAGGCGTCAGCGTGAATGGATACAAACAGATCGGCTTTTTGCCGTCTGGCCATATCCGCCCTTTTATTCGGGTGAATATAATAGTCGCCGGTGCGGATCATGGCCGCTTTCATGCCCGGCGTATTATCGATTTTCTGCGCCAGCATCTTCGCCACGCTGAGCGTGACATTTTTTTCGTAGCTACCAGCATAGCCAATAGAGCCAGGGTCTTCGCCACCATGGCCGGCATCGATAGCAATGATGATGTCCCGGTCAGCTAACTGGTCACTGCGTTTAACATTGCTTGACGCCGTTTCTCCTTTACTGCCGATATCAATCACCAGACGATTGCCGTAAGGGGCGGTAGGAGGTAAGGAAAAAATCTGCGTGTCGACAGCCTCATTCAGGTCAAATACCACTCTGATGCTCTGCTTATCCTTGGCATTGCTGTAACGCAGGCGCTTAATCAATTTGCTGTCGTTCTGGATCTTGTCAAAGTCCAGGCCTTTACTGGTGTCGGCCAGATCAATCACCAGACGGGTGGGGTTGCTGAGGGTAAAGTAGCTGTAATCGGGCGCTTCACGCATATCAAACACCACCCTGGTATTGGAGGGTGAAGGCCAGATACGTACGCCTTCCATCTTATTCTTGGCAAATGCCAGGCTGCTGAATAACATCAGCGCTGTTGCCAGCCAGGGAATCAGTCTTCTATGTGCCATGTGCTCTATTGTAGTTGTGCAAGCAACGCTTCTCCCTGTTCTGACAAGGGAAGCAGCTCAATGGTTCGGCCAGGGTCACTAAAAGCTATGTTAATCTGCAAATCCGCCGGGGCCAAGAGTTGACCACCTTTTTGTGGCCATTCAATCAAACACAGGCAGTCCTGTTCGAAATAATCACGAATGCCAATAAACTCCAGTTCTTCCGGGTCGGCCAATCGATACAAGTCAAAATGGAAAATACGCCAGCCGGCTGTTTCGTATGGTTCCACTAGCGTATAAGTGGGGCTTTTTACTCTGCCCTGATAGCCTAATGCCTGGATAAAGCTGCGGCAAAAACTGGTTTTGCCAGCTCCCAGATCGCCGTGCAAATAAATTACGGTTGCCTGCTTACAGGCCTTTGCCAGTTTAGCCGCCAGCTCTGCTGTACCTTGTTCGTCGTTAACTTGTATTTGTGTTGTCATTCAGCGGTTTACCAGCTTACGTATAAAGGGCAACAAATCGCTGGCCATCATACCACGTTCGCCATGCTGTTGTGCAGCCAGGTCGCCCGCAGCTGCATGCAGGCTTGCACCATAAACTGCCGCCGCGGCGCTATCCATGCCCTGGGCCATCAAAGCTCCAATCACACCGCTTAACAAATCCCCCATGCCGGGGATGGCCATTCCTGGATTTCCATTGCTAATGACATAGCAATGATCCTGACCTGATACCAGGCTACCGGCGCCTTTTAACACCACATGGCATTGATATTGTTGCTGCAACTGCTGAAGCGCTGCATACCGATCAGCTTGTACTTGTTGAGTGGTGATGGACAACAGTCTGCCCGCTTCTCCGGGGTGAGGGGTGATTACCACATTGCAAGAGAGTTTGCGGGGCACTTTTGCCAGCAGATTTAATGCGTCGGCGTCAAGCAACAGGGGTTTATGACTGGTTTGCTGATAGGTTAATACTGCATCAAATAGTTGCTGCGCCCAGTCATCCTGCCCCAGGCCGGGTCCCAGAACCAGACAGCTGGCCCAGTCCAGCAAGGCTGTTAGCTGATTCTGTTGCGCCAGCATCAGTTCGGGCCGCCCCAGGCCCACCAACATCTGATTATCCGGGTGACACAGGACGTTAACCAGCCCTGCCCCAGTGCGCAATGCCGCCTCACCTGTGAGTCTGATTGCCCCCGGCATGCCCAGGTTGCCGCCCAGGCACAGCAGGCGGCCAAATGCGCCTTTATGGCTATTCAGCGGCCGGGCTGGCAGAGGGGAAAGCTGAGTAAAGTCGACGATATGAGCACTGGGGGTAGCCAGTGCACCAAAGGACTCGGCGATGCCTAAATCGGCAAAGCTGAGTTTGCCGGAAAACTGCTTGCCCTGACCGGTGACAAGACCAGGTTTAATACCGACAAAGGTCAGGGTGTGTGTGGCGGTAAGCGCTATACCAGCTTCTGCACCACTATCGGCCAGTAGTCCAGAGGGCACATCCAGGCTTAAGACCGGAATGTCAGTGTTTTTCAGTACCTTGATCACACTGGCATAAGGTTCTCTGAGCTGCCCTTTGGTGCCGGTGCCCAGCATCGCATCCACAATCAGGTCGAAATCTGCCAGTGGCTGAGGCCAACAGCTGATTTCACCGCCAGCCTGTTGCCAGTTATTGCAGGCCTGCAACGTATCCGGACTAAACTTTGATTGGTCGCCCAATGATACCAGGCAAACCTTAAGGCCGGCTTTTTTAGCCATGCGCGCCAAGACAAAACCATCACCACCGTTATTGCCATGGCCACTCAACACTAATATACGTCTGGCCTGCGGGAATTCGCTTTGTAAGGTGACAAATGCCGCAGCCCCAGCTCTTTCCATCAGCTCATACATACTGATACCCACATGTTTGGCCGCAGTGACTTCATGTTGGTGTACCTGCTCCGCGGTAAAGGCTTTATATGCTAGACTGGCGGGCATTGTGATAGTGAATCGATTCAATGGCTGAACTCTGCGACAAGTTATTAGCTGACCTGACCGAGCATATCAAGAACCTGGGTAAATCGCTGGGTTTTCAGCAGGTCGGTATTTGTGATGTGGATTTAAGCCGCCATGAGGCGCATTTGCAAGCCTGGTTGGACAAAGGCATGCACGGTGAGATGCAATATATGGCAGAACACGGTATGAAACGCGCCCGCCCCCATGAACTGGTGCCTGGTACTTTGCGGGTTATCAGCGTGCGCATGGATTACCTGCCGCCGGATGCCGGCTTTGCCCGCAACCTGAAAAATCGTCAGCTTGCCTACATTAGCCGTTACGCGCTTGGGCGCGACTACCATAAGCTGATCAGACAGCGGCTGAAAAAGTTTGGCGAACAAATTCAGCAGAAAGTCAGTGAACTGGCTTTTCGCCCCTTTGTCGACTCGGCACCTGTTTTGGAACATGCGGTGGCGGAAAAGGCCGGTATCGGCTGGACAGGTAAGCATTCTCTGACCATTAACCGCGAAGCCGGTTCCTGGTTTTTCCTGGGCGAATTGTTTATTAACCTGCCTTTGCCGATAGACAGTCCGGTGGCTGAGGGCTGCGGTAGTTGTACCGCCTGCCTGACGATCTGCCCTACTGGTGCCATAGTAGAACCCTATGTGGTGGATGCCAGGCGCTGTATTTCTTATCTGACCATTGAGCAAAAAGGCCCGATTCCCGAGGAATTTCGCCCGCTGCTGGGTAATCGTATTTATGGTTGTGATGATTGTCAGCTAGTTTGCCCCTGGAATCGTTATGCGCAAATTACCGATGAAGCAGACTTTCATCCCCGTCAGCAATTGCATGGTAAAACCTTATTAGAGCTGTTTGCCTGGGACGAGCAGAAGTTTCTGAAAAATACCGAAGGCTCGCCTATTCGCCGTATTGGCTTTGAGTGCTGGCAACGCAATATTGCCGTGGGGTTAGGCAATGCACCTTATGCCGACGAGATTGTTGCCTCACTGCAAGCAGCCAGAGAGTCTGCCTCGGAACTGGTCAGGGAACATATTGATTGGGCGCTGGACCAGCAAGCACAAAGAAAGCCGGGGCAAGCAGACCGGCAGACCCTTAGGTTAATCCGTAGTGTGGAAAAAGGTCTGCCCAGAGACGCGTAATAGATGCCTGTTGTTATCAGTCAGCTCTGCTGATGGCTGATTTAACTGATAACTTTAAGCTTTGTGGTATTGCGCACTGTAGTGGTGCACGGCGTCAACAAATACCTTGGCATGTTCGGGCGGCACATCCGGGTGAATACCGTGACCGAGATTAAATACATGGCCCTCGCCCTGGCCAAAACCGGCCAGGATGGATTGCACTTCCTGCTCAATTCGATCTGCAGGCGCATACAGCATGGATGGGTCCATATTGCCCTGCAACGCTACTTTATCGCCGATTCGGGCCTTGGCGTCGGCAATATTGATGGTCCAGTCCAGCCCCACTGCATCACAGCCAGTGGCAGCAATGGCTTCCAACCACATGCCACCGTTTTTGGTAAACAGCGTGACGGGCACCCGGCGCCCTTCGTTTTCTCTTGTCAGACCATCGACAATTTTGTGCATATAACGAAGTGAAAACTCTTCATAATCCCTTGGTGACAGGACACCGCCCCAGGTATCAAACACCATTACCGATTGCGCACCAGCGGCTATCTGCGCATTCAGGTACAGAATGACTGAGTCGGCAAGCTTGTCCAACAGCAGATGCAATGCGGCAGGTTCGGCAAAGGCCATTTTTTTGATCAGGCTGAAGCTCTTGGTGGAACCGCCTTCCACCATATAAGTGGCCAATGTCCAGGGGCTACCGGAGAAGCCTATTAAAGGCACTTTACCCGCTAATCCCTTGCGAATAGTGCGAACCGCATCCATCACATAACCGAGCTCGCCCTCTGGATCGGGAATCGGCAGGGCCTGGATGGCTGCCATATCTCTGAGTGGCCGCTCAAACTTGGGGCCTTCGCCGGTTTCAAAATACAGGCCCAGGCCCATGGCATCGGGAATGGTCAGAATGTCTGAAAATAGAATGGCCGCATCCAGATCAAAGCGACGGAGTGGCTGCAGAGTCACCTCGCAGGCCAGTTCAGGATTTTTGCACAGCGACATAAAGTCGCCAGCCTGTGCACGGGTGGCCCGATATTCCGGCAGGTAACGGCCAGCCTGGCGCATCATCCATACAGGCGTGATATCCACGGGCTGCTTTAACAGGGCCCTTAGATACCTGTCATTCTGTAGTGCTTGCATGATGTTCTCCTGGTCGGCTGCGCTAAAAACCGGCGCATTCTACCAGCTATACGAGATGGATACATCAGACAATCCTTGCGTTGAATTTAAAGCCTCAAAAGGCCACCACGCTCTAGGTTAAAGCTGTAAATTAAATGTTATTCGTCCTATTTGAGGCATGAAAGCTTGCACTGCTTCGGTATTCTTTGCTATAAAACCGTTGCGCTAGTGAAATCTAAATAAAAGAAGCCCGGTCACGGGACCTCCACGCTAAAATATTTAAGCCTTACCTTTCGGGGTAAGGCTTTTTTATTTTCAATGGGGGAATGCCCGGGTTGACATCTTCTTCAAAAAGATTGGTCAGGCGCATTGATGGTAGTCTGGATTAATTGACCAGCAATGGAAAAGCTGGGTGGTATCAATGGTAGGTTGTTAAAGTCAAACCAGTCAGCCGCCAGAATTTCTTTACCATCTACCTGAATATCTCCTTCATCCCACTCGGCCAAAAAGCCGACCATTAGTGAATGGGGGAAGGGCCAGGGTTGGCTGGAAAAATAACGCAGATTCTTAACTTTTATCCCTACTTCTTCCATCACTTCACGATGTACGGCCTGCTCCAGACTTTCTCCACTTTCCACGAAGCCAGCCAGGGTAGAATACATGCCTCCTTTGTGGTGAGCTCCTTGCGCCAACAAAATTTGTTGTCCTTTTCTGATGGCGACGATAATGCAAGGAGAAATGCGTGGATAACAGCGGTGCTGGCAGCGATGGCAATGCATCGCCAATTCCCAGTTCACGGCTTCCATCTGGCTGCCGCATTGACCGCAATATTTGTGGGTACGAAGAAATAATGCGACTTGCCAGGCACGGGCCAGAATATTAAATGCGTCTTGCTGCTCACTCATCAGGGCGGCACGCAGACTAACAAGTTCGAGGTCGTCATGTTCAGGGGTTTCCTGCCCCAAATCCACCATATAGCAGTTGCTTTGGCGATACTCGCCAACCTTAACCACATCGTCGGCATAAGCAGAGATAAAAGATAACTCTGACCAGCTTTGCTTTATCAGACAAGCCTGTCCTTTGCTTTGTACCAGCTTGTCTTGCGACAAAATCAACCAGTAGGCTTGTTCATCTATATCGGGACGGTGTTTCATAGGCAATTCAGATAATCGGCTAGGCGGCAGACTTTAACATATGAGGGCTGAAGTACTGAATGCCAAGGAAATTTTCTTAAAATCTATACCTATAAGGGTTGACCAGCTTAGCGATTGATACCGACATTGGTCTGACCGAGAGGTTAAACGCTTTTGCAATTGAGGCATTTTGATATACTGGCATTTACAACTGATTTACCTCATCTGGTATTCAACCGGTGTGAGAGGGTAGCTATGCTGAATAAAGTCGAACAAGCCGAACAAAAATGGGGTGGCGCCCATGATGCCATTGACAACTGGATTGACGCCCGTAAGGCACTGCTGGTGGAATATTGCCGACTGGCAGGTTTGCCACCATTCGATGCGCGTCGACAAGCCTTGCCCAGCAAGGAAAGCGTAGAGACATTTTGCGAAATGTTGATGGATTATGTTTCGGCAGGTCATTTTGAATTTTATGACAAGATTGTCGATGGCAGTCAGGCCAATGGCGCGGGTAAGCAACTGGCTGATGAAGTGTATCCGAAGATTTCTGATACCACCGAGCAGGCACTGAATTTTAACGACTGCTATGCGGACATTGATGAAGACCAGGATATGCAGGGCTTCGATAAACATCTTTCAGAACTGGGTCAGGCAATGGAGGAGCGTTTTGAATTAGAGGACCGCTTAATCCACACCCTGTATCAGGACCATTTATAAAAAAGGCGCCAATCAGGCGCCTTTTATGTTCAGGATGAACGGTATGCCGTGGGTTCATGGAGGAACAGGAACGGCGATGTTCAGGATGAACGGGACGAAAAACTATAAGCTACGTCCCTGCAGCTTACCTGCAAAGCAGGCCAGCTAAAGCTGTTCTATAGCGTTCCGTACGCTATAGTGCTCCTGCGTTTTCGTCACTTCCACCATCCCTGGTGGTCGGCAAATAACAGCTCCTGCGTAATTTGCACTTCCACCATCCCTGGTGGTCGTATGCCGTGGGTTCATGGATGAACAGGAACGGCGATGTTCAGGATTAAAGCTAACTCTTCTGACGACGCATAGCGTCAAAGAATTCATTGTTGGTTTTGGTCATGGACAGCTTGTCGATCAGGAATTCCATGGCATCAATTTCTGACATCTCATGAACAATCTTACGCAGGATCCACATTTTCTGCAGCTCATCCTGAGTGGTCAGCAGCTCTTCGCGACGAGTACCTGAACGATTGAAGTCGATGGCCGGGAACACACGTTTCTCTGCAATCTTACGGTTCAGGTGCAGCTCCATGTTACCTGTTCCTTTGAACTCTTCATAAATCACTTCGTCCATTTTCGAGCCAGTGTCGATCAGGGCCGTAGCAATAATTGTCAGACTGCCGCCTTCTTCCACATTACGCGCCGCACCGAAGAAGCGCTTGGGCTTGTGCAGGGCATTGGCGTCTACACCACCTGTCAATACCTTGCCAGAGGAAGGAATTACAGTGTTGTAGGCACGGGCCAGACGGGTAATGGAATCCAGCAGAATTACCACGTCTTTCTTGTGCTCGACCAGGCGCTTGGCTTTTTCAATCACCATCTCGGCAACTTGAACGTGGCGGCTGGCCGGTTCATCAAAGGTTGATGCAACCACTTCACCTTGTACCAGGCGTTGCATCTCCGTTACTTCTTCCGGACGTTCGTCAATCAGCAGCACCATCAACACACACTCTGGGTAGTTGGCGGCGATACTTTGGGCAATATTTTGTAGCAACAGTGTCTTACCGGCTTTGGGCGGAGCCACAATCAAACCACGTTGGCCGCGGCCAATAGGTGAGGCTAAATCCAAAACCCTGGCGGTAATGTCCTCAGTACTGCCGTTGCCGCGTTCCATACGTAAACGCTCTTTGGCATGCAGTGGGGTCAGGTTTTCAAACAGGATCTTGTTGCGGGAATTTTCTGGGCGGTCAAAATTGACCTCGCTGATTTTCAGCAGAGCGAAATAACGCTCGCTGTCCTTCGGCGGTCGGATTTTGCCAGAAATGGAATCACCGGTGCGTAAGTTAAAACGTCGAATCTGGCTGGGAGAGACGTAAATGTCATCCGGACCGGCCAGGTAAGAAGAATCAGCTGAGCGCAAAAAGCCGAAGCCATCCTGCAGTATTTCCAACACGCCATCACCGAAAATGTCTTCGCCGCTCTTTGCATGGGCTTTGAGGATAGAAAAGATGATGTCTTGTTTGCGCGCGCGGGCCATGTTTTCCAGGCCCATTTTTTCGGCCAGTTCTACCAGCTCGCTGACGGGTTTATTTTTGAGTTCCGTTAGGTTCATATCGGTGGGTCTTAATGATTGAAAATGCTCTTAATGCAAGTATGTTCAGACTTAAACAGGGTCGTAAACGTCAGATTGCGTCGGTGTGACGCGGGGATTAAGCTCTGCGCTCCATGCGCCACCCGTCAAGCGGGCCGGCTGCAGGCGATAAACACTGTTCCAGACAGCCTTTTGTTCGAATCGAATGGGTTCGACGCTGAGAACGAAATCTAACTTAGCACCAAAAATTAACAGCGTCTAGTAATCTTTCGCTGCTAATTTATTCATTCGTGGTAGCTTTTTACAGGATGATTAAAAATGCCCGGCTTGGCCGGGCATTTTTAATCAGATATTTTCTTTCAAAAATTCGCTTAATTGCGTCTTAGAAAGTGCACCGACTTTGGTTGCTGCTACGTTTCCACCTTTAAAAAGCAGCAGAGTGGGGATGCCACGAATACCATATTTTGGTGGAGTCTCGGTATTATGGTCGACATTCAGCTTGGCAACTGTTAACTTGCCTTCGAATTCGTCAGCCACTTCATTTAGAATTGGCGCGATCATTTTGCACGGGCCACACCATTCCGCCCAGAAGTCAACTAGTACAGGACCTTCGGCGTTGATAACATCTGCCTCAAAACTGTCATCAGTCAACTGGATAATTTTGTCGCTCATTCTTTTCTCCAAACTTGGCTGCCTCGGCAGAAAAAGCCGGGCAAGCGATTGTGGCTATTTATATAGAAACTGTTTTTTAATGCAAGCACTGATAAGCTATAAGCTATGCAAACAACTCATCTAACTGAAACACATTTTTCTGACCTGCCGATGCATGCTGATGTTATTAAGGCATTGTCAGCGGCCAACTTTCAACATTGTACACCGATTCAGGCATTAAGCCTGCCTCCATTATTGGAGGGGCGTGATGTGGCGGGCCAGGCACAGACAGGTACGGGTAAAACTATCGCCTTTCTGACCGCGACTTTCCATCATCTACTGACTCACCCCCAACAGGAAAAAGCCCAGCCAAGAGCCATTATTATGGCTCCAACCAGGGAACTGGCGGTGCAGATCCATAAGGATGCGGAGCTGCTCAGTAAGCACACCGGCATCAGCCTGGGTTTGATATATGGGGGTGAAGGTTACCAGAGTCAACGTGAAAGCCTGGAAAAAGGGGTGGATATCATTATTGGTACCACCGGGCGAATCATTGATTATTACAAACAAGGCATTTTCAGTCTGGCGCATATTCAGGTGGCCGTGCTGGATGAAGCCGACCGTATGTTTGACCTTGGTTTTATCAAGGACATTCGCTATCTGTTCCGACGTATGCCTGCGCCGTCTGAGCGCTTGAGCATGTTGTTTTCTGCCACGCTGTCCATGCGCGTGCAGGAACTGGCATATGAACATATGAACAGTCCTGTGCATGTGCAGGTAGAGCCGGAACAAATGACTGCCAGTCGGGTGAGGGAGGAGCTTTTTTATCCTTCCAACGATGACAAGATGCTGTTGTTGTTAACTCTGCTGGAAGAAGAATGGCCCGAAAAAGCCATTGTATTCGCCAATACCAAGCACAGCTGTGAAAACATCTTTGATTGGCTGCAGGCCGACGGTCACCGTGTGGGACTGCTTAGCGGCGATGTTCCGCAACATAAACGTCTGCGTATACTGGACGGATTCAGCAAGGGCCAATTGGACGTATTAGTCGCTACAGATGTGGCGGCCCGGGGCCTGCACATTGAAAAGGTCACGCATGTGTTCAATTACGATCTGCCCGACGATGCCGAAGACTATGTGCACCGAATTGGTCGTACCGGCCGGGCGGGTAAGAGTGGCCATGCCATCAGTTTTGCCTGTGAAAAATATGCGTTGAATCTGCCCGCTATTGAGGAATATATTCGTCATACTATTGTGGTGACTGACTATGACCACAGCGCGTTACTGGACGACGTTAAAGCCCCGCGCCAGCAATACAGAAAACGTATGCAAAGTGGTAAGAATCTCAGTAAAGGTAAGCCCAGGAGCAGAAGTCCAAGAAACCGATGAGCAGAGAGTCCATGCTGGCCATGCCCGAGCCGCAGCAATATTATGCTGCGGTGGATCTGGGTTCTAACAGCTTCCATCTGGTGGTCGTCCGGGTGGTGCATGGTTGCATCCATATCGTCGGTAAAGTGAAGCAGAAAGTTCGCCTGGCAGCTGGGTTGGATCCGCAAATGCAACTCGATGAACTGAGCATGGAGCGAGGCTGGCGTTGCCTGGAAACCTTTGCTGAACGCCTTCAGGATATTCCAGCCACCAACATTCGGGTGGTTGCCACTGCCACGCTGCGTTTGGCTCGTAACGCCGAGCAGTTCCTGCACAAAGCCGAACAAATTCTTGGCCATCCCATCGATGTGATTAGTGGTGAAGAAGAAGCCCGGCAAATTTATCTTGGCGTTGCTTACACTTCGGCTAATCAGGGCAACAGCCTGGTGATTGATATTGGTGGCGCCAGTACCGAGATTATTCTGGGCAAAGACTTCACACCGAAGAAACTGGTGAGTCTGGACATGGGCTGTGTGACCTTTATGGAACGTTACTTTGCCAATGGTCAGTTAACCCAGGCCAACTTTGATTTAGCCCAGCAGGCCGCCAGAGACTTGCTTAGCGGGGTTGCCGGGGAATTCACCTGCCATCAATGGCGTCAGTGCCTGGGCGCGTCGGGTACACCGCAAGCCATCACCGAAATTCTGGTCGCACAGGGTATCAATGACACTATACGTTTAAGTTATCTCAAGGACTTGATGCAGCAATGTGTTGCCTGCGGTAGTCTGGGTGACTTGCATATTCATGGCCTGTCCGAGGCCAGAAAACCGGTATTTGCCAGTGGGCTGAGTATCCTCACTGTGCTTTTCGAGCTGTTAGGTATTGAACAGATGCAAATATCGGGCGGCGCACTGCGGGAAGGTCTGCTCTACGGCATGCTGGAAAATATTCACCACCATGATGTTCGTCAGCGCACGCTGGACTCGCTGACCCAACGTTTCCAGATAGAAGAGGCGCAGGCACACAGGGTGGCAGAAACGGCCTTATCCCTGTACCGACAATTGCCGCAGGACGCAATGGCCTGTCAGCTGGATGCCGAAGGTATACTGCTGGCGGCAGCCAGGCTTCACGAGATAGGTCTGCACATTGATTTCAAACACAGTCACTGCCACGGTAAGTACATCCTGTCGCATTTAAGTATGTCTGGCTTTACCAAGATTCAGCAGGAGTGCATTAGCGAACTGGTTGGCAGCCATCGTCAGGATATTAATCCGGAGAGCTTCGCTCAGTTCCAGCAGGAAGTGGCACAGCTTCTTAAGCTGCTGTGCCGTGTGCTGCGTATTGCACATGTGTTGTCTATTCGCAGAAAAGATAACTTGTTACCGCAGATAAAAACCAGTCTGGATACCGACATCCTGACACTGACATTTCCGGCAAATTGGCTGAAATCACATCCTTTACTGGATGCAGAGCTTGCCAATGAGAAATGGTTGCAACATCGGGCCGGTTGGGAACTGCAAATTCACTAACCGACCCGGTGGTCTGTGGTTACTGACGTTGCTGCATATAGTCCAGCGTCAGGTTAGTGAGCAATTCCACACCCAGTTTCATACCGGCTTCGTCAATTCTGAATTCAGGTGTGTGATGGGCAGGAGCCTGGTGCTTGGGTAAATCCACCGACTTTCCACCCACAAACAGATACAGTCCGGGGACTTCTTTTTGGAAAAATGAGAAGTCCTCTGCCCCGGTCACAGCTTTCACTTCCTGGACTTTTCCCTGACCAGCAGTACGATGCAAAGTCGGCAGCATTTTGTCCATCAGCGTTGGGTCGTTGTACGTTACTGGATAACTGTCGCCATAAGGTAAAATGACTTCTGCTTCGGCCCGCATGCTATCGGCAATGCCTTTGGCTTTGCGGTGCACCGCGGCATGCAAGTCCTCACGCATAGCATCATCCAGAGTACGGATGGTCCCCACCAGCTCGACCTGATTGGGGATGATATTGGAACGGTTACCACCGTGAATAGAACCCACGGTGATCACTGCCGCATCCTGGGTAAGAGGTAGCTCGCGACTGACGATAGTCTGCAACCCCATCACGATCTGCGCGCTGGTCACCACAGGGTCAACGCTTAACCAGGGATATGCCCCATGCGCCTGTTTGCCCTTGACCACGATTTTATAAGGATCCACAGCGGCCATGATGCCGCCGTGGCGATATTCTACCGTGCCTACATCAGTGTCAGAGCTGATATGCAGGCCGAATACAACATCCACACCTTTCATTACTCCTTCTGCCACCATGAGTTCTGCACCGCCTTTTTCTCCGACAGGTGCGCCTTCTTCAGCGGGCTGGAACACAAACTTTACTTTGCCGCTAAGCTGCGACTTCATGTCGGTGAGGATTTTGGCTGCGCCCATTAGCATGGCCATATGAGTGTCATGACCACAGGCATGCATTACCGGAACTTTTTCACCGTTATATTCGCCTATTGCTTGTGAGCGAAACGGCAGCCCGTTTTGTTCTTTTACCGGTAAACCGTCCATATCGGCCCGCAATGCCACCACTGGCCCAGGCTTACCCGTATCCAGTATGGCCACCACGCCGGTATGAGCCACGCCGCTTTGTACCTGCAGACCCAGTCCCTTAAGGTAGTTTTCGATATACTTGGCCGTTTCAAACTCACGGTTAGACAGCTCTGGATGCTGATGAAAGTGGCGGCGCCATTCGATAACCTGAGGCTCCAGTTGTGTGGCTTGTTGACTGACCTGGTCGGCAACTGCGGCGCTGCTAAGACAAATCAGGGCAATTGCGGATAAGGCGGTTTTCATTATTGTTCTCCTGTTGTTATAGCCCATCACTTTAGAGTCTGGCTCATATGGCGGTCAATGCGCTCTATTCAATCTTTTTGCGCAAAATGCTTATGTTGTCTTGAATCTGTCACTTTTGTCCCTAACCATTAAGACTATGGAAGAGAAAAACCAAGGATTAGCATTGCAAAGTAACACTGAGGTCGGCCCTGCTTTTGCCTTGGTGGCTGAAGGTGGGGGGCAGAAAGGCATCTTTACAGCTGGTGTACTGGATGCATTTTTAGAACAACAATTCTGGCCTTTTGATCTGAAAATTGGCGTCTCTGCCGGCGCGCAGAATCTGGCCGCATTCAGTGCCAGGGCAAGGCAATATGCCAGTCAGGCCATACAGCAACTGACCACTAAGCAGGATTTTTTTCGCCCGGCCAAGTTTTTTATGGGCGGCAATGTTATTGATCTTGACTGGTATTTCCGTCAGGTGCAGGAACAAGGCGAGATGCGTTTTCCAACCGATGTGAGTCATCTGAATGGGGAATCGGGTTTTTATGCTGTTGCCACCGATGCTGCCGACTTTCAGCCGGTCTATCTGCCAACCAATAACAGTAATCTTTTTCATCATCTGAAAGCCTCCAGTGCCATTCCATTTCTGTATCGGCCCGGTGTTTGGCTGGAAGGAAGGCAATTGGTAGATGGCGGAGTGGCAGACCCGCTGCCGGTACGCTGGGCTTATGCTCAGGGAGCCAAACGTATTGTGGTGATTCGCACGGTAGCGGCCGACTACTCAGGGCAGGTACCTTTACTGGAAAGGCTCAAACCCTTGCTGAAGAAGGTGCGTCATTCGCCGAGAATGATGGAAATGTATTTACATTATCAGCGTCAGTATGCTGATGCGTTAGCTTTTATCAATCAGCCACCGGATGGCGTGCAGGTATGGCAAATAGCGCCACCGCAAGAGTTGCGTAGTTTAGTGCTGGGTTCTCCACCGCAGGCCCTTAAACTGGATTATCTGATTGGCCGAAGAGAGGGACAGCGCTTTTTGCGTCAATGGAATAAAGATGAGCGAAGAATGGCGTGATTGGGTTAACACGCCCTATTCAAATCGCATCTGTACATCAGGGACAGTGGAATGCAATACATAAGGCGCCCAGTAATAAGGGCTACGATATCTGGGATGGCGACGAAGGTGACTGCGGGCATCTTTTAATGCTTCGGGCAGAGAGCCCTGCGTAAGCAGGCTCTGATAAAATGCCTGCATAAACAAGGCGGACGCCTTGTCTGCCACCGGCCACAGGGTTGAAACAACGTGTTTGGTGCCCTGAGCCATAAAGCCATGTACCAGTCCAACCATACCTTCCCCAGTTTGGGCTTTACCCATTGCCGTATCACAGCCATTGATGACTACCAATTCATTACTAAACGGATAGCTGAATAATTCAGGTAGCGTAACAAAACCTTCAATTGGTATTCCTGACTGATCCAATGCTGCTAACTGAAAGCCCATATTGTCGGGATTGACGGGATTGAAATAGCCATGGGTGGCAATATGCAGAACTCTTGCGTTGCGTACCTGGGCACTAAAAAGGTTACGACGGTTTGCTTCGGCACCCACATATAAGGTTGCCTTCTGATTGGTGAAAAGCCGGGCAATATCCCGGGCTTCTGTTGCAGTGTAGTGCAACGGGCTGACTCTCTCACTCCAGTTCCGAAACACGGCTTGTTCTGGCGCTGCAGTGCTTGCTGAGGAGAACAGCGGATCGGCGAAGAATGCCATTTCTCCGTTGTCATGTCGCACGGGTCTGGCCTGCAGAATCGTATTGGCAGAAGGAATTCGTGTTAAGGCGAATCGCTCTCCCAGTCTGGTCCCATTCTTTAGCGGCAGTGCAGCAAAAGGTAAGATATGCAAATTAGCATGTGGCACCAGCATCAGCTCAGTAATGTCTTGTTGGTCTGCCAATTCGTCAGGTATCAGCGACGCTAATGCGGTCATCGCACTACTGTGTATTTGCTTAAATTCCACCATTTGGCTGCGGGCCTGGGCAATCAGGGTATTTAGTTGATGCTCAGACAATGCCAGTTGCTGCATGTGCAGGCTGGTCTTGGTGAGGGTGAGTATGACCAAGCGTTGAGGCAATACCAGGTAATATAATATTGCCTGGCGGGGGGAAAGTTTAGCCTGGACTTGCGCCATATCCAGCAACTCGGGAGGTTGTTGAGGTGATTCTCCCAAAACTTGCCCACTATGCAGGGTTTCCAATAAGTAGAAATCCAGCGGCATGGCATGGCTGTTTTGAGCAGCACTGTATCCGGCAAGTTCGCTGGCCTGATTCATATCAGCGTTGCTACTTGGGTAACCTGTCGGCGTTTTTTGCAAGTGCTGACGTAAGCTGACGGCTTTAAATCGCTCAATTAAGTTGAACAGTGCAGAAGCTTTTTCATTGGCTGTTTTGTGCTGCTTAAGTAATAACTGCGCCTGCAGGTTATAGATGCTGTTGGTCTTATGACTCCAGGCCGGGCCGTATCGTTGCGCTTCCAGATGTTGATGTAATTGTTCAACCCCGTTTATGGCCATATTCCCTGCTTCAATGGCTGCCTCTGAATGCCCCTGTTCGGCCAGAATCTGGCTGGATAAGTGCTGCACCTCTATTTCCAGCGTCGCATCCCGGCTGATGGCGGCATCGTGTTGCGCTTGTGCAAGAGTCTCAGTGGCGGATTGCAAATCATTGTTTGCCGCTTGCTGCTTGGCCACTGCCATTTTGAGCCTGGTCGACAGGTCGGCATTGCTTAGCTTGTTCGCCAGTACCTGTATCTGATGCAATTGCTTGACAGCATCCGTGGTGATCAGCCCTAACCTTGCTGTCGCTTCGAGATTGGCATCACTTAGCGCCAATGCCATGGTCAGGCAATCTTGATAAGCATTGGTAGCATCATCCGGCATATTCTGCGCTTCGTGCAATTGCCCGATTCTGCAATGCAGTAATGCCGCTTCAACAGGTTCTGCTTTGTCGATGATGGACAACGCAGCATATAAAAATTGCCGCGCTTTTAAATAATCTCCCAGGTACAAACTAACCGTGCCCAGGTTTCTTAACAGCAACGCTTTAAGTTCTGGTTCATCCCTTTGCTCAATTCTGGACAAGGCCCGGGTATAGTAAACTAGGGCGCTACGCAGACCGCGATGGCGTTCGTGGATTGAGCCAATGTTATTCTCGATATTGGCCAGGTTGCGGTAAAAGCCTGCCTGACGGGCATAATCCGCCGCCTGCAATTCGAACTGTAACGCCTTAGCCATGGCCTTGTTTCTGTCTGATTGGGGCTTTCCCACGGATTTTTGCAGTTCAGCAAAGCTCAGATTACTGTGTACATAAGACAGAATTTTGAAGTCGTCTGGAGCCAGTTGTTGTGCGTTGCTAAGGTATGATTGACCCTCAGTAAGCTGGCCTGTTAACAGAGCTATCAAGCCTTTCAGAGTGAACAGTTCTGCTTTTTCGTTGCGCCTTTGTAGCTTATCGGCTGCGGCAATGGCTTTATCTGTCCATTGTCCTGCTTGTATGAGATCCCCTTTGGCCAGTGCTATGCGAGCTCTAAGTTCAGCCATTTTATGTAGTAATTCAGGGAGTTCCACTAAGGGAGCGTGTTGTAGCCTGGCGGTTGCTTTGTCCAATTGATGGCGGTGCGCATAGGCAAGAAGCAATAGGTGAGTTGCTGAATTTGCAAGTACCGGCGCATCCTGGTGCATCGCAGCAACGCGCTCATACAGTGCTAGCGCTTGTACTCTGGCGGCTGTGTGCTCTTCGGCCCAAAGCTGGCCTGCCTGCGATAACAGTTTGCCAGCCAGATCATTGCCTGGTGGCAGTATGACCTGACTGAAGCGCCAGTCACCTTTGACACTATGCGCAAAACTGGCATAGATGCAGGCTTGAATTTTGGAGCTGGCGGGGGGAAGAAAAAAATACTCAGTGCTGCTGCGGCCACCGGGTTGATCCAGGGTCAGGTCTTGCGTCTGAGTCTGGATATGCAGGGTGATATCCAGGTCTAATTGCTGCCACTGCAAAAGTGTTGGCTGTTGTGAGTGACTGCTGATGTGCTGCTGAGACAATAACGGGCGATGGCCTAAATAGTCCGGACAACCTTGCGCATCTAATGTCAGTGATACAAGCAGCAGAGCGAACAAGCCGCCCTGCCACCATCCATTTTTCAGGGGGTGCACTTCCAATTGCCGAGTTCGCCATCGGACCATAACAAGTAATGATTCATTTTATCCGCGGTAGCATTCCATTCTACAACCTCTGTCATGGAGAGTCCCGGTTGGATTTCAATCGGCGTCGATACCAGTCGCTCGCCGATTAAGAAAAAGCTGGCGGTGGACAGGGCGCTATTGATAGAAGGGTCACTGGACTCCATCTGAATCACCCAGCGGCCAAAACGCTGGACTTTATTCAGGGTAATTTGCGTACCCGCGGCTGGGTAATAAGGTTCTTTGGCGGGGTCTGTGGTATCAGGAAGATCACCCAGGGCGTGAAACTGGCCACAAAACATGTTGAGCTTTTGTTCGAGGGACATAGTTTTCTCCTTTTAAAAGGCCTTATTGTCTGAGTAAGTCGGCAATCCGATAAACGGCTTTATCCAGAAATTGCCCGCTACGGGTCAACCAAGTGAATGTTTCTCTTTCCGTTTCCAGTAAAACGGAGGGATGGCTTTGCAGGCAAAGGGATAACAACACTTCAGCGATGATTAAACTGCCTAACGGTCCCATGCGTACCCCCTGACCAACACTGTCGGCCTCTGCCAGCAGGTAATACCAAAGCGGGGTTTTGTGTGTCAGGCCGTGAGCCGGAAATGTTCTGGCCACCGCATCCATTATCCCCAGCTTCTGACCATTTTCATCACGCAGTATGGCGGGGTTTAACTCCAGGTCGGTTAGTTCGCGAAGGCCGATACGTTCGGCCAGTTGTTCATGCTGTTTGAACAGATGCCGTACCAATGACTGGCCATCCGGCAACCCTAATTCATTACCTCTGAGCAAATTGAGTACGGCCAGGTTAACGTGCAGGTCCTGGGTTTCTGACAGACGCACATCGACAGACGGATCTATGGCCAGAGCAAAATTGAAAAACCGCGGTAAAGTTTGATCTGCGGGTGGGAAGAACAAGTCCCAGTCAATCAAGTAGCTTGCAGGAAGGTAGGGACTGCCCAGCATGCCGCCCTTGCCGGTCATCTGAAACATTTCTTGTAATGTTGCTGCTTTGCCAGAGTTTAATGTGTAGCGGAATCTGACCATGGAGTGGCCAAACCTATAAGCCGCAGCAGAGAACTCTAAAGGGATACGGGGTTCTTCTGCAGCAATGGGATTAAGTAGCCCGGGTTGTTTGTCCAGCAGCAGATGGTGCAGCACCCTGGCATCCATCAAGGTCGGCATAAAATCATAAATGACGGCCTCCTGATAACATCGCACCATGGACTGCCTGGCGTTGTCGTACCAATGCTGAGGTGTACTGCGAGGCTCCAGTTGACGGTAATGCTGAACAAAGCGGTTATGTAACTTAATAAACTTAAGGTGCATCTGTGCGACAATCAGATTCTCATCATTGCGGTCGTCGCCAATCAGGGGGCGTTTGTCTGCGCTGGCTCTGGGTAGATCTGCACCAGCCAGCAGTCGGCCATCGTCTGCTATGGCGTGGCCCAGCAGTAACTCACCGGTACTGCTATTCAGGGGAATTGCGGGGTCTGCAAAACCCAGTCCATATATTGAATCCAGGTCCATTGCCGGGGTGCGCACCTGAATCAGTTGATCAATCGGTAGTTGCGCATCACCCGCTGGTTCGCTGCCACGTTTGAGCCGGGTAATATCATGGTCGACAAACTGGCCGAAGTAGACATAGCCAGCCGCTACTTTTTGCTGTCGTCCTGAAGGCGAAGCCTGTTTCATGGCTTCACCTAATGCAATAAGCACTGCCTTCTGATAGCGGGTAGCAGGCAAGTTAAATAGTGAATAAAACTGGCCGTTGAGTGGTTGTCCATGGGAAAGAGCCAAGATTGTCTCCTTTAAATTTCTGCCAACCCCCAACGCGCGTTAAATTTGCATTTCGCAGCAGAGCTTATTCCACAGTGGACAGGATAAGGTCAAACACCTGTGGTTGCTGATGCGCATCGGGCGTTAACAGTAGCTTATATTCACCGGCCTTCAGTCTTGATACGGGAACAGATAACGTCAGTTCACCGCTATCAGGTTGGGGGGCCAGATGTTCAAATTGGGCAACGGTGCTTTGGGTCGCCATTGCCTTTAACTCGACCTGATAAGCACTATCTGGGCTAACCGGCTGAACAGACAATACCAGCAGGCTCTGACCTGCACGTATTTGAATATGGTTGGCTGCCGTGCTCTGACTGCGGGTTTGCTCCAGGTAAAAAATATTAACATCGGCAAATTGAGTTGGCGTCATGGCATGCCAACTCAGAACACCAATCAGCAAACAACAGGCCAGGGTAACAAGACTGGCCCTGATTGGTGTAGAAAACAACTTACCCAGGCTTATGAAAGGCTTAGCACGCCGCCCTTGAGCAGGCAGTGCCTGAATCATCATTTGATCCAGCGCCAGTTGTTCCACCACATCGGGTTTATCCAATAGCCAGATTTCAAATGCCTGGCTTTCCTGCTCTGATAGCTCGCCTCTTAAATAACGCAAGGCCGTTTCTTGCTGCACTTGCAAGGATTCCATGTCCATTATGCTGTCCTTCCATTGTCTGATGAGTCTGTAATATCCTCCGAAACATCCATGCCAGTTTTGAAGCGGCTTGCAGAGGTGTCAGTCAAAAGGTGTTGGCTGACGGCATTTCCTCCCACTTTGTTTGAAAATAAATCGGGGAGCTGGGCAAAATGTGGTGTGGTGATGGCCAACGCCAATATCAACAGGCCGGGAATTTCCCCACTGGGTACCTTGTTATCCGGGTCCTGCAATTTATGCAATATGACTTGCTTTAGTCTTTGTCTGGCCCGCGACAGGATACGATCAAAATGATCGGCTTCTAATGACAGGCGGGCACAGATGTCCGCCTTACTTTGCTGATGTAAAAAGTAGCTGCGTAAAATATCCCGATCACGTTCAGTCGGCAGACTGTCCATCATTGCAGACACCCAGCCAACAACTTTATCGGCATAAACCTGTTGATACACTTCCATGCCGGGGTCTGGCACGGTGAACAGCCAGTCGGCCGAATCTGTTGCGCGGCGCTTCTCTTTACGAAAATATCCGCTAAGCAGATTGCGCCCAACCTGATGGATAAAGGCTGCCAGGCCAAAGGGATTGTCGATCTCTGCGCGCCTGGCTTTTTCCAGCACAATAACAAAGGTGTCCTGACAAATATCCGCCACCAGTTCAGGATCCTGAGTCTGGCGATGCAATATAAATTGCAACCCCCGCCAGAATCTATGCACCAGTTCTTGTTCAGCCGCTCTGTCACCGTCGGCAATACGTTCCAGTAAACTGGCAAAATCACAAGGGTCTGAGGTGTTATACGACCCTGACGGCGGACTCATAATATACCTCTGTCAGCTAAGCTGAGCGCTCAGGCACTCAGACGACCAGTCACCAAATCCAGCAGGGCCTGCGCTCGTACTTTCATACATACTTTCTGTAGTGGCAGATTATCCCAGCCCGGGTAGGGGAATTTCCTGTCATCTGGTGCAAACGTGGTTTGACCTATTGCCAGACCGTCCGTCACTACACGAATTCGTCCTTGTTCCACTTCGAACAGCGAAGGATCAAGAATATAAGCGATGGTGGATGGGTCATGTACCATACAACCTGCAATACCCAGTGTTTGCTGATAGAAGTCAATGTAGAAGTCGCTTGCCTGACGCAGGAATTCTCCCTGCTTGGGATTGAGCTGAGCGATTTTTTGCATATCGTCATGCTTAAGCAGTACCTGACTGGTGACATCCAGACCAATCATGACCACTGGCCAATTTGCAGTGAAAACCTTATCTGCCGCATGGGGGTCGCCCATAATATTGGCTTCGGCAACGGGGGATACGTTGCCACAATGGCGGGCTGCACCGCCCATTAGCACCACCTCTTTGACAAGGGCGGCCACATCCGGTGCTTTTTCCAGAACACGGGCGATATTAGTCAGGGGACCGAGCGGCACCAATGTCACTTCACCCGGATACTTACGTACCTGCTCAATGATAAAGTCGACGGCATGTTGGGTCTGCGCCTGTTTATCTGATTCAGGCCAGTTGATATTGCCAAATCCATCATCACCATGCACAAAGTCAGCATAAGGGGCAGGAGTTCGGGTGACTGGCACGGCTTCGCCTTTGTAAACCGGTATGTCATAGCCGGCAAACTCTGACAGTATCAGTGCATTGGTGGTGGCCTGCTCTACTGAGACATTGCCGAATACCGTGGTCAGACCCAATACGTTTAATTCTGGAGAGTTGGCCGCCATCACGATAGCCAGGGCGTCATCTACCCCAGGATCCGTGTCGATGATAATTTTTCTGCTCATTGTCATTCCTTACTTTTAAATCTGCGAAGCCTGAGCATCGCAAAGCATTATTATGGTTGTCTGGCCAGGAAATCATCGACTTCCTGACGACTGGGAATAGAGGGGATGGCGCCAGCACGGGTTACCGCCAGTGCGGCAGCAGCACTGGCTCTGGGCAGCGCATCTGATACCGCAAGTCCGGCAGTAAGACTAGCCAGGAAATAGCCGATAAAGGTATCTCCAGCAGCCGTGGTGTCGACAGCATCCACCTTAAACGCATTTACGCTATGGCGCTGGTTGCCCTGACAATAACAGGCGCCCTTTGCTCCTAGAGTGATCAGCAACGCCAGATCTGGCGCTTGCTGCTGCATTCTTTCAATTGCTGTATCCAGATCCGACGCGCCAGTTAAGTCCTGAGCTTCAATCTGGTTAACAATTAATAGATCCAGTTTATCCAACAGACTAAGGGTTAAATCCCGGTCCATTGGCGCCGGGTTAAATGCGACCTGCATACCCTTTTGCCTGGCCAATGTGGCGCTTTCATGCAGCAAGTTGGTTTCATTTTGCATTAGCAACCAATCCTGCTTTTCGGCTGACTGCAACTGGCTGACTATCCAATCCTGCTGTAATGCCCGATTCGCGCCCGCATGCAAAATTATGGCGTTTTCACCCTGATCATCAATCTGAATAAGTGCGTGACCTGTGGCGTGCTGATCCTGTTGGTAGATACCGCCTGTTTCTACGCCCAATTCCTGCAACTTGCTGAGCGCTGAATCGGCGCTGGCAACACAACCGATGTGAGTGACCTGGCCACCGGCTTTGGCAGCGGCCGCTGATTGATTTGCGCCCTTGCCACCAAGGTGCAGTGCATAAGCGCTGGACATCAGGGTTTCGCCTGGACGAACGAAGTGTTCAACTCTGTAGCATTGATCCCAGTTGATGGACCCCAGGTTGTAGATTCTCATGTAAATTGCCCGTATTACTTAGAAACCACAATCTACCAGCGAAAAGTGGCAATACCAACGACTATCGGCACCTAAATGGTGCGATTGCGTGGACAATGTGCAGTCGCCGATAGCAGATAAGAAACCCCTTACCTAAAGTTTAGACCTTTGCTATTGAATGCGATGATTAAACGGCTATGGTGTTGAATACAGTCTTAACAGGAGAGTCAGATGCTGGGAATAATCGACAGGGGCCTAATCAAATCAGCCGGTTTTATTAATGGCCATTGGCACATTGGTGACAAGCAGTTTGTGGTGTCTAATCCGGCTGATGGGCAGGAACTGCTCAAAGTGGCGGATTTGGGCCCTGAAGACGCTGAACTCGCAGTGCAGAGTGCGGCTGAAGCCTTTTCTGCCTGGTCAAAGAAGGCCGCCATGGAACGCAGTCAGTTGCTGCGAAAGTGGTTTGAACTGATGATGCAGCATCAGGACGATTTGGCCCGCTTGCTGACCCTGGAACAAGGCAAGCCCCTGACAGAAGCAAAAGGCGAAATTGCCTACGGTGCGCAATATGTGGAATGGTTTGCCGAGGAAGCCAAGCGCGTTTACGGTGACACCATACCCGCCCCGGGCGCAGATAAGCGTCTGCTGGTCATCAAGCAACCTGTTGGCGTGGTGGCCGCTATCACCCCATGGAATTTCCCCAATGCTATGATTGCCCGTAAAGCTGCCGCCGCCCTGGCTGCGGGTTGCACCTTTGTGGTTAAGCCCGCTTCAGAAACGCCCTTGTCTGCCCTGGCAATGGCCGAATTGGCTCAGCGCGCAGGCATTCCTGCCGGGGTATTTAATGTGGTGCCAGGCAAAGACGCCAAGGCGATAGGCAAGGTACTGACCGAACATCCGCTGGTGCGTAAGTTCAGCTTTACCGGCTCGACAGCCATTGGCAAATTATTGATAGCACAATGTGCCAGCACCGTTAAACGGGTGTCTATGGAGCTGGGTGGCAACGCGCCTTTTCTGGTATTTGACGATGCCGATCTGGATGCTGCTGTGCAAGGCTTACTGGTGTCGAAGTTTCGCAATGCCGGGCAAACCTGTGTCTGTGCAAATCGGGTTTTTGTGCAACAAAGCGTCTATACGGAATTTTGCCACAAGCTGTTGAAAGCCGTTGAAGGTTTAAGAGCCGGCAATGGTTTGGCAGAGGGTGTCAATATCGGCCCGCTGATTTCCCAGCAAGCGGTGGATAAAGTCGATGAACTGATAAAGCAGTCGGTTCAGCAAGGTGCGCAGGTAAAAGTGGGTGGACAACTGCACCAGAGTGGTGGTTGGTTGTATCAGCCTACTGTGTTGACCGGGGTAAGCAACCAAATGCCGGTGGCCCGTGAGGAAATTTTTGGTCCGGTGGCGCCCCTGATCCCCTTCGAAGACGAACAACAGGCGCTGCAAATGGCAAATGATACAGACTTTGGTCTGGCTGCTTATTTTTATGCCAGGGATATTGGGCGTATTTGGCGGGTTGCTGAAGGACTGGAGTATGGCATGGTCGGCATAAACGAAGGAGCAATATCCAACCCTGCAGCGCCTTTTGGTGGCGTGAAGCAATCCGGTAACGGCCGGGAGGGCTCTAAATACGGCCTGGATGATTATCTGGAAGTTAAATATCTTTGTATGGGTGGAGTTTAGAACCAATAAAAACTATTGCTTTTATAAGTGTTGTTGATAGTAGTTCTCGTTACATTTACCATTAAGCCTGTGTTTGTTGATTTGGCATTGGATAGATGGCGAGAATTTCCAACCGTTTCTGGTTCCAACTGCATGGCTGGTTCGCTTTACCAGTATGGCTGCTATTCAGTTTTATCTGTCTGAGCGGCACTATCGCGGTGCTTAGCCATGAGTTAACCTGGTTAACCAACCCGGCGGCCCGTGCCGATAATCCGCATAAGTTACCGGCTAAACCTGTTGCAGAACTGGTGCAGACGGTACAGCAGGCGCATCCCACTGCGGCAGTGGGAGCGGTGATGGTATTTGAACCCTATCTGGTAAATGCGGTGGTTTTCACCGACGCAGACAAGCCCCAGGCCATTGCCTACGTCAATCAATACAGTGGCGAAATTCAGGCGGTGGAACAAGGGCTGACCTTTATCGGCTTTATGCGCGCCCTGCATGGCTGGCTGCTATTTCCCTGGCATGGCAGTTACAGCATAGGCTATTACCTGGTTAGCCTGATGTCTGTGATGATGCTGGGCTCGCTGATTACCGGTCTTATTGTTTACAAGCATTTCTGGCAGGCCTTTACCCGGCCGAAAATACGCACCCATCAGGGCCTGCGTACTCTGCTGGCTGACCTGCATCGTTTAGCCGGCGTCTGGTCTATCTGGTTTTTACTGATAATGAGCCTGACCGGGCTTTGGTATTTAGTACAAGCGATATTCTGGCACGCGGATATCGATATTGAACCCCATGCGCCGCTGGTGGCAGCGTCTCAGTTACCCAGCCAGCTTGACTCAAAGCCCACCCCACCCATTGACTTTCAACAGGCGATGGACAAGGCCAAACAGTTGTACCCACAATTCGCCCCCGCCTACTTGCATTTGCCCGAGCACAATCGTGATATGTATCAATTGATGGGTGGTGGCGATCATATTTTCTATGATCAGTATGCTTACCAGGTCAGCGTTAATCCCTGGACCGGGGAAGTGGCTGACAGCCGCTCACCTGCTGATATGAATACTCTTCAGGTTATCAGCCATATTGCCGACCCTCTGCACTACGGTACCCTTGGCGGGCTGTGGACCAAGATCCTGTGGTTTGTATTTGGTTTAGTTTTAAGCGGCATGTCGATTACCGGCTTTATGATGTGGGGACGTCGCACCTTAAAAGGTGCCAGTAAGTCCAGGGCTCAGGTGGTACAGGCAGAGTTGGGAGAGACCGTCTGATGGCAAGGCTGAAAAACACCTTCTGGCAACGCAATAAATATAAATTAAGTGGTCTGATTCTGGTGCTCCCTTTCTGGTTTCTATATCAGAGCCTGAATCCGGAATTTCCACCTGCATTGGAAAGTCGTCAGGCGGGTCCTTTTTTGGTGACCCCTATGCCTTTTGATCACAAGCCACCTTATCAACATCACGATGAGTTTGTTAAAGACTTCCTGCTGACATTTAACCAGGGGGATATCGCCGATATTCGCCAGGCTTATCTGAATATTGGGCCAAGCCCGCTACCTTTAGCCACACTCCAGCAAGGTGAGTCCGGTATATTGCATGGCAGCCGCCATGGTCAGCATGTACATGCCATCGCCAAGCCAAAGTTAGCAGCAGAGGATCGCATCTGGCTGGTAATCGAAGACTGGCAGGGCAATCAGTACCAAGCGCAGTGGCCAGTGCCGACAGCGCTTTTTCTGCCATAGCATAGGTTGTCAGCAATAGGGTAAACTCCCGGTTTTTTTGCAAGAGACTACCAATGTCAGACGCTGTGTTAGCGGCAGAAGCAACGCCATCTGTACAACATATTAAGCTGGATTATGCCCAGGTTCGTCAGACCATGCAGGATGGCGACATATTGCTATTTGGCGGGACCAACGCCTTTTCTCGTTTAATCCGCTGGGCCTGCAAATCAGACTATTCACATGCAGGTATTGTGGCCTGGTGGGGCGAGCGACTGATGGTACTGGAAGCTAAGGGGCCGGGCGTAGTGGCCAGCCCGATCTCAGACAATCTCTGTCACTATGCTGGCAATATTGATTATTTCAGACTCAGGCCGGAACAAGCTCTGGACCCTGCTGCACGCAAGAAAATGCTGGATTTCGCTTTGTTACAGCTGGGTAAGAAATACAACTTCTGGCAACTGGTACCCTTCTTTTTCAGGCTGGTGTTGAACAAGCTGCACAAATACCGTGGCTGGCAAGATCACGATATTGCCAGCGCCTACTTTTGTTCTGAGTATGTTTCCGCCATCTATAGCAGAGCGGGTCGTGACTTGGATATTCTGTACCCTAATCATTTCACCTCGCCCCAGGCCATTGCGCAGTCCACACTACTGGAAAAAGTAGGGCGGCTGCGTTAACTATCTACTTGCTGGCGGCTCCCTGATAACCCCAACGGGCCATTAATTGCTGGTCGATATCAAGGTGGTCAAGGATACGGGCCACCACAAAATCCACCAGATCCTGGATGGATTGCGGTTGGTGATAAAAGCCCGGGCTGGCCGGCATAATGGTGGCGCCAAGATTTGACAACTTCAGCATGTTTTCCAGATGCAGGCTGGACAAGGGCATTTCTCTTGGCACCAGCAGCAGTTGCCCTCTTTCTTTAAGCACGACGTCCGCCGCCCGCTCAATCAGATTGTCGCTGGCACCCACCGCAATAGCAGACAAAGTGCCAGTAGAGCAGGGGCATACCACCATTTGCTTCGGAGCCGCAGAGCCCGAGGCCACGGGTGAGAACCATTCATCCTTGCCAAATACCCTGATTTGCTCTGGTTGGGCCTGATAACGCTCAATCAGCCAGGCGGCTGCTGCATCTGGCTTGGCCGGGATTTGCAGATTCTCTTCGGTGGCCAGTACCACTTTGGCCGCTGAGGAAATCAGTACAAATACCTGGCAATTAGCTCTTACCAGCAATTCCAGCAGGCGCAAGGCATAGGGCGCTCCCGAAGCACCGGTAATGGCCAGGGTAATCTGTCGGTCAAAGGCCATGCTGGTTCTCCAATGCATTGAGTAGTTTCTGATGCAGGCCGCCAAAACCGCCGTTACTCATCACCAGAATGTGGTCGCCGGGTTTGGCTTCGCGAATGACGGCTTGTTGCAATGCGTCCATATCGCGATACACCTGACTGGGTACGGTGCTGGCCTGGCAACTTTGCTGTAAGGACCAGCGAAGTCCCTCAGGTTCAAATATAAAGGCGCTGTCTGCCTGTTGCCAGGCGTTTGCCAGTTGGTCTTTAAAGATGCCCTGTTTCATGGTGTTGGAACGGGGCTCCAGCACCGCCAGAATGCGGGCGTTGCCCACCTTGGCGCGCAGTCCGGCAATGGTCAGGGCGATGGCGGTGGGGTGATGCGCGAAGTCATCATATAAGGTGATATCCGCTACCTTGCCTTTGACTTCCATACGACGTTTTACGTTTTTAAAGCTGTTCAATGCCTCTATGGCTAATGCAGGTTGCACCCCAGCATGACGCGCCGCAGCCACAGCCATCAGAGCATTGTGGCGATTGTGTTCGCCCTGCAGTTGCCAGTCTATGCGGCCCTGTTTGATGTCATTCAGCAGAATGTCAAAGCTACTGCCATCGGCCGAAACCTTGGCTAATTGCCACTCTTTACCGGTACGCTGTATGGGGGTCCAGCAGCCCATCCGTAATGTATTTTCAACATTGTCATCAACGGCAGGAGAGATCACCAGACCATTACCCGGCACCATACGCAGTAAATGATGAAATTGCTTCTGAATGGCGGCCAGATTGTCAAAGATATCGGCGTGATCAAATTCCAGATTATTAATAATCAGGGTGCGCGGGCGGTAATGCACAAACTTAGAGCGTTTATCGAAAAAGGCGCTGTCGTATTCATCGGCCTCAATGACAAAAAAAGGTGAGTCGCCCAGGCGGGCTGAGATACCAAAGTTTTCCGGTACACCGCCAATCAGAAAACCGGGATTAAGCCCGGCATGCTCCAAAATCCAGGCCAGCATACTGGCTGTGGTGGTTTTACCATGGGTACCGGACACGGCAAGCACCCAACGGTCTTTGAGCAGATTCTCCAGCAGCCATTGCGGGCCGCTGGTATAGGGCAGATTGCGATCCAGCACATATTCTACAGCCGGGTTGCCGCGGCTCATGGCATTACCTATGACTACCAGATCGGGTGCCGGGTTTAATTGCTTAGGGTCATAACCTTGCGTAAGACTAATACCCAACTGTTCAAGCTGAGTGCTCATGGGAGGATAAACATTGGCATCGGAGCCGGTTACGCGATGGCCGAGTGCTTTGGCCAGCGCGGCGATCCCGCCCATAAAGGTGCCGCAAATGCCGAGAATATGTATATGCATAATTAACAGGTCAATTCTAATCTGCGCCAAGCCTATCAGAAACTTCGACTTTGAATAATACCTGTGACCATGCCCGGCGACATCTGTGGTCAAACTGGTTACAATAAAAGAACAAAAATAAAAACAAAGCCCTACGGCTTAGATCCATGGGCAGTCCCTACATCAATAAAAATTCTCTAAGGTCTGAAGTTTATGAAACGACTCAACACACAGTTACAGGAAGACGGTTGTCCCCTTGAACTTATTCTGCTTATTCGCACCTTGTTGGCGGCCTGTAAGGAGATATCCTTCAGGGTCAGCCAAGGTGCTCTGGCCGGCGTACTGGGGTCTACCCTGAGTGACAACGTGCAGGGCGAAAGGCAAAAAAAGCTGGATGTGATCTCTAACCAAATTCTTAAGGATATCCTCAGTGAATCTGGCTATGTCAAAGCTATTTCCTCTGAAGAAGAGGACCATGTCATTGGTTGCAATCCTGACGGTAAATATCTGATTAGTTTTGATCCGCTGGATGGTTCTTCCAACACCGACATCAACAGCCTGATCGGGACAATTTTCTCTGTGATGCATGCACCGCAGTGGATGGAACCTGATGATCCATCTGCCTTTCTGCAGCCGGGCACTCAGCAAGTAGCTGCAGGTTACGTACTGTATGGCCCGTCTACCATGCTGGCCATGACCACAGGTCGGGGTACACATTTATATACCCTGGATAAAACCCACGGTGGCTTCCTGCTGACCCGCAACAATGTGCAGGTTCCGAAGGAAACCCAGGAGTTTGCTATCAATACTTCTAACCAGCGTCACTGGGAACCTTGCATGCAAGAGTATGTGGCAGATCTGCTGGCTGGTGATCAGGGCCCAAGGGGCAAAAACTACAATATGCGCTGGGTGGCGGCCATGGTAGGGGACATCCACCGGGTATTGTGCCGGGGCGGTATTTTCGCTTACCCCTGGGATAACCGTGAACCGAACAAGCCAGGTAAACTGCGCCTGATGTACGAAGCCAACCCAATGGCATTTCTGATGGAACAAGCCGGTGGCGGCGCGTCAACTGGTCGGGGTCGTATTCTGGAAGTGATGCCTACCGACATTCATCAGCGTGTACCTGTATTGCTTGGCTCGGCCGACGAAGTGGAAGCCTGTGTCAGCTATTACAAAGACTAATTGCGGCAAATGATTCACCCGGCCGCTTGGCCGGGTATCAGGGCTGTTTATCTTTCAAATATCGATCTCGTTCACATCCAGCCCCAGGCGTTATTGGATCAGGCCTGTTTCTTTTCCAACTTCACCACTTCGGCTTTTTCTTCTTCCAGTAAACCGGCTGCGGCACTTCCTTTAAGCAGCTTGCCAACCGCATCTTTGTTTTGCGCCAGCATAACGGACAGTTCTTCCATTACAGACTCTTCCAGTTTAATGCCCTTGGCCTGAATATAGTCAGCCAGGTTGTCGGCAACATCCAGCATCTTGTCATAGAGATCCGCCTCTTTTTTATCTGTTGTCACCAGCTTCTCTACCCCTTTGTGCTCAACCACATAGCGTACGATGATGGCCATCACAGCCTCCTTTGTTGGAAATCTGTTCAGAAGATTAACATGATTACTGTATAAATAAACAGTTATTTTTTGTGATTAAGATTAAATCTTCTATGCAAACGAAAAAGGCTGCTACTGCAGCCTTTTTGGGGGATAGCGCTTAAAGCAGCGGTGCAATCACCAGACTGACAATGGCCATTACGTTAATCAGGATATTCATGGCCGGCCCGGAGGTATCTTTGAATGGGTCACCTACAGTGTCGCCCACCACGGCGGCAGCGTGTACTGGAGATCCTTTGCCACCGTGATTGCCCTTCTCAACATATTTTTTGGCGTTATCCCAGGCGCCGCCAGCGTTTGCCATCATCAATGCCAGCAGCACACAACCCAGCAGTGCACCGCCCAGCATGCCACCTAAGGCATGGGGACCAATGCCAAAGCCAACCAGTGGCGGTACGGCAACAGCCAACACCCCAGGTAGAATCATTTTCTTTAATGCTGCGGTGGTGGCAATGTCCACACAGCGGGCAGTATCAGGTTTGGCGTCGCCTTCCATCAGGCCTTTTATCTCGCGAAACTGGCGACGAATTTCGTGGATCATTTCAAAAGCAGCATCACCCACAGCGGTCATGGTAATTGAGGCAATTAAGAACGGCAGGATACCGCCTATAAACATACCCACCAGCACTTCAGGATTGCCTAAATGCAAAGTGAAACCGGGATAGTGATGGGTCATAGTTTCCACAAAAGCGGCGATGATGGCCAGCGCAGCAAGGGCCGCCGCGCCAATGGCGAAACCTTTACCGATGGCCGCAGTAGTGTTGCCCAGTTCATCCAGCGAGTCGGTAATTTGCCGGGTTTCTTTGCCTAGCCCACCCATTTCTGCGATGCCGCCAGCGTTATCAGCCACCGGGCCGTATGCATCAATGGCCATGGTGATACCCACGGTCGCCAGCATACCCACGGCCGCGATACCTACGCCATACAGGCCAGACAGGCTGGTGGAAATATAGATAATAGCACTCAGCGTCAGCACCGGGATCACCACAGACTGCATACCGACCGACAGGCCGGTAATCATGACGGTTGCAGGGCCGGTTTCACCGGATTTAGCTATTTTACGAATCGGAGAAGCCGCTGTGTAATACTCTGTCACCAGACCTATGACAATACCACCCACAGCGCCAGTGACCACTGAGCACCAGACATGGTAGTCAATGCCCACCTGCTGAATAACAAAATAAGCGGCCACGACAAACAGTACTGCTGCACCTATGGTTCCGGCACGCAGTGCAACATCGGGTTTACTGGCCGACATGGCCTTGACCAGTAAAATACCCAACACCGAACACAGTAATCCGGTTGAAGCGAGCGCCAGGGGCAGAAACATCATAGACTCCCGGCTGCCGAGACCATCCAGCGCCATGGTGGAAGCAATAGCGATGGTCGCAATCATCGCGCCGCAGTAAGACTCGAATATATCTGAGCCCATTCCAGCCACGTCACCCACATTATCACCCACATTGTCGGCAATTACGCCTGGGTTGCGAGGATCATCTTCAGGAATGCCGGCTTCAATTTTACCGACCAGGTCAGCGCCTACATCTGCGCTCTTGGTGAAAATTCCGCCACCGACCCTTGAAAACAATGCCACACTGGAAGCTCCCATACCAAAACCATGGATAACATGGGCCGTGGCAGGATCTCCACCAAAAAACCAGTACAGCATGCCCAGTCCCAATAACCCCATGGATGCCACACATAATCCCATAATGGAGCCGCCCATAAAGGCGACGGACAGGGCTGCGGCTGCACCCTGGTCGTGTGCGGCCTGGGTGGTACGGACATTGGCCTTAGTGGCGGTGAACATACCTATATAGCCAGCCAAAGCAGAACAAATGGCACCTACAGCGAAAGCGATAGCGGTATTGGCACCAAGTGACAGATATAAGGCAATGCCCAGAACCAGGGCGAAAATAAACAGCATCTTGTATTCACGGTGCATAAACACCATTGCGCCGAGGTGTATCTGATCAGCAATGCTGCCGATAGCTTGATTGGTAACGGGTATGCGTTTAATCAGTAGATAAATAATTAACGCGAAGAGCAGGCCAACAAGACCCAATACGGGCGGTATATAGAATATTTCAGTCATAGCTTCCCCAAAATTAAACAAGGCACAGCCGTGCGATTTGCACGGTGGGCTGGTCTCAGGGGCCTGGCTACAACCTCAACAAAGTAGCTAACCCCTTTGTTTTTACTTGGCTTTTTTTAGCAACAGTCGCAACCACTATAGACCCCTGATGGAAGCTTGTCAGCAATATTTGCAGAAATTTTGCCCACCTAATCAGACCGCTGTTGAGTTCTGAGTTGTTTAAACAGGTAAACTAATGAGCTGTACATTCCTGTAAGACATTCAGTCACTTAGACCAAAGTCTTTCCGTGAGGTTGGTTTGAAGCTGTTTATTTGCCGTTTAAAAAACGTATAATCCGCGCACTTCCCGTTTTGTTAAAGATAAGGACCCGCCATGAGTTTAAATGCCGTTCCTGCAGGTAAGAACCTGCCTGAAGAAGTGAATGTAATTATTGAAATCCCGGCTCACTCCGACCCGGTTAAATACGAAGTGGACAAGGAGTCTGGCGCGATTTTCGTTGATCGCTTTATGGCCACCTGCATGCACTACCCAACTAACTACGGTTATGTGCCTCATACTTTATCTGAAGATGGTGATCCGGTTGATGTACTGGTTATCACACCCTTCCCTCTGCTGGCGGGTTCTGTGATTGCGTGCCGCCCGGTTGGTGTACTGAAGATGACAGACGAGTCAGGTACCGACGCTAAGGTTTTGGCAGTACCAAAGGACAAGTTGTCTACTATCTATCGCAATGTAAAGGACATCGAAGATGTACCTGAATTACTGCGTAATCAGATTGAACATTTCTTTGAGCATTATAAAGATCTGGAACCCAACAAGTGGGTGAAAATTGACGGCTGGGACAACGCTGAAGCTGCCAAAGAGGAAATTGTGTCCAGCGTTAAACGCTACGAAGATACGCCGGATAAACCAGCGTTCTAAGGCGAATTCCATATATAAATCGGGCCAGCATTGCTGGCCTTTTTTATGGCCTAAAGGCTACAATTGCCGTCCGTTGTCCCGGCTTTGGGTTACCCATGCCATCCTTGCAAGCTATCCGTCAGAATCCGCAATTTTTACTGTTGGCCATGGCCTTTGTCATGCCACTGACCTTCTCGGTATGGAATGCGTTACTGAATAACTTTGTTATCGACGCCGCACAATTTAATGGTGCGCAGATTGGCCTATTGCAAAGCTTGCGGGAAGTGCCTGGGTTTCTGGCGTTTACTGCCATTTTTGTGCTGCTGGTACTCAAAGAACAAACCTTTGCATTAATTTCCCTGGCGGTGATGTCCATCGGCATCGCACTGACTGGCTGGTTTCCGTTTGAATATGGCCTCTACGCCACCACAGTATTAATGTCTATTGGTTTCCACTATTTTGAAACGGTTAACCAGTCACTGACCCTGCAGTGGCTGGACAAGCAGCAAACCGCAGAGTTTATGGGACGTCAACTGGCAGTAAAAAGCTGTGCTTCGCTGCTGGCTTACGGTGCTATCTGGATTCTGATGGAGTGGTGGGGTATTAGCTATAATGCAATGTATATGCTGGCAGGTGGTGCGGGACTGATTATTGTACTGACCCTATGGTTGTTGTTCCCGCGTTTTTCCCAACCTAGCACCCAGCATAAGCAACTGGTATTGCGTCGTCGCTATTGGCTGTACTACGGCCTGACATTTTTCAGTGGCGCACGGCGGCAGATCTTTGTGGTGTTTGCCGCCTTTATGATGGTGGAGAAATTCGGTTACAGTGTGGGCGAAATCAGCTTACTCTTTATGCTCAATTATGTGTTTAATTTGTTGTTTGCCCCGAGCATAGGTCGCTTTATCGCGCGAGTGGGTGAAAGACGGGCGCTGGTGGTTGAGTATGTCGGTCTGATCATACTGTTTATCAGCTATGGCCTGGTGGAAACCGCCTGGTTGGGTGCGACATTATATGTTATCGACCACCTGTTGTTTGCTATGGCCATTGCCATGAAAACCTATTTTCAGAAAATTGCCGATCCTCGTGATATTGCCTCTACCTCGGGGGTGAGCTTTACCATTAATCATATTGCGGCGGTGGTGATACCGGCGCTACTGGGCATGGTATGGCTGGTATCGCCTAGTATGGTGTTTTTTGTCGGCGCGGGGTTTGCCTGTTGTTCGTTGTTGTTGTCGCTGAATATTCCGGCCCTGCCGATGTCGGGAAATGAGGTGCGCAGAAATCCATTTGGTTGGGCTAATCAGCCAGATCTTGCAGTTGAAAAGGTGTGAAGTGATGAGAATGCTAATGGTTGTCCTGGGGTTGTTGCCAATGCTGGCAATGGCTGAGGCCAAAGACTTGTATTGGGAAGATATGGTACCCAAAGATTACGTGGCACCTGAGCAAAGTATCAGCCACGACGGCGACAGTATGGCACAAATGAATCTGGATGCGCCGGTAGTGGCTGAACTGGATGGTCAGGAAGTCAGAATTCCGGGCTTTGTGGTGCCTTTGGAAGGTGATGACCAGAAGCTCACGGAATTTTTGCTGGTACCTTATTTTGGGGCCTGTATACATGTTCCACCCCCACCACCTAATCAAATTGTTTACGTAAAATTTGCTGAGGGTACACCGGTTGAGAGTTTGTATGATGCTGTCTGGATAACCGGCAAATTGTCTACTAAGGGCTGGAGTGGTGATATAGCCACGGTCGGCTACAGTCTGCAAGGGATAAAGGTTGAACCTTACGAATAGGCAACAGCATACACAGGGTGCCTGAAGCACTCTGTGTATGGCTGCTTGAAAGGCTTCTTCAGAAAGTGCCGACCACTTTCACATCTGCTGTGACCTTGGCGGCATCGATGTAACCAATCATATTGGGATTGGCCGCGATCAGACTTAACATCTCGCTGTCCGTTGCCACGGTTTTGGGCGGATTTGCCTTGCCCGTAAACACCAATTTTGCCCAGTAAGCTTTTATCTGGGATGTGTCGCGGCTAAGCACATTACTAACGAACATATCTTTAACCGCAACCCCATCGTCGAAATCTATCGGCACTGCTTGCGCACCGCTTGGGAATGTTTTGGTCTTTGCCAGGAATACTCTTTGTATTTCGTCCTGACTCAGACTGTCTCCATTGGACGGATGTACAATCACGGCCACCTCAGCCTGGGCAGCCAGACTCATGCCAAACAATACCGCACCTGTTACTTTGAAGATTGATTTCATGGTCTGTTCTCCTCAGAAGATAAAGTCGATGCCGACCCGGAATTGATCCATGCTTTCTTTATGATCCTGACTACCAACCTGGGTGGCCGCATTTCTATCCCATATATCATCATACTTAGTATATTCAGCTTTTAACGCTGCACTGTCATGGAAATCCCAGCGAATACCAAGCCCTGTTTCGGTAAATTCATACATCTGGCCATCAAATGCGGCCTGAATACCCGGCCTGAACGGTGCCGGAAACATGGCTGCCGTTGTCGTATTTCGGTCTGTTTCAGCTTCACCATAGTAAACATAGGGTTGTAGTGAACGCACCCGATAGCCCAGGTTTACATACCACTGGTTGTTGACCAGATTTAACGAGTCATCAATATCGACCCGGGACTTCTCAGCATTAAATACCAGGCTGCCATCGTCATAGCTTAGTCCATAGCCGAGGAAGGTGCCTTTATCGTCATTAATGCGTAAGTTGTCTGTAATGCTGACCGGGACACCGGCTTGATTTAACTGTGCGGCTAGTCCTTCAACCGTGACCACCGGAATATTCACATCTGTTTGCATATAAGTGGCATAGGCGGTGAAAGACTGCCATGAAAGCTGGCTGTTTATGCCCATTGCGTTGTTTAGTTTCCCCGCCGTTGGCGTGGTGGTGCTAAAGAACGTTTCTTCCACCCGCCCGGCGTAGGCATTAACGCTGACGTCGATACTCGAGAGGCTGAAGTTGTGCAGCACACTGACACCGTCATAGGTGGAAAAAAGCAGGCTGTACATGGTTCGAGGCGGTGAAATAAAGGGATAGGCAAAGCCCACATCCAGATAATCCGAATAGCGATAAAAAGGAATACGCAATCTACCGGCCCGCAGTGTTGTTGAATCATTTACCGCGTAGCTAAGGTAGGCCCATTCAAAATTAGCATCAAAATCATCTGCGCCTTTCGCCAGAATCTGAGCCGTGACCGACAGGTTTTCGCCCAGATCGGCCATAGCCTGCAGCGCAAATTTACTTTGTGGCTTAAAGCCAATGTCTTTATCGTAGAGATTGTTGCGAAAGTTCAGATCATCGCTGACACCTACCACCACTGACCCGAAACCGTTAATGGTCACTTCGGCTGACAGTGGCAGTGAGACGATAAGCAGCGAGACAACAGGTAAAGACCTGAGTTTCATCTGTGTACTCCCATATGCTTATAGTTTAGTTGTGCTGACAATCTAACTATATGCAATGTCTAGAAATTCGCCATGAAATGAAAAACGAAAAAATCTTGCAAATGCCATGTTCTTGGCTGTACTTGGTTAAACCTCTGTCTTATACGAGGCAGTAATGTAGTGACTGACTGAATTTTTGACATTTTTGCAGCAATTTCGATTTCAACTGAGAAAGTTTAATAAAGTCAAAGTGCTACAGTTAAAAAAGCAGACTATGTTTAACAACAGTGGCAGCACATTAAAGGCCAGGATTCAGCATGAACATACTTAACAAAATGCCTGTGGCGACGAAAATTTTCCTAATTCCTGTTATTGCGACCTTAAGTTTTGTTATCTACCTGCTTATTACCGTTTCTACGGCGCTGAATAACAGCACTATGCTGGATCAGGCCAGGGAAGTGCAGTTTCCAGCTTTGCAAAGCTCGGCGTCTACTTTGGTGCAGATGCAGAAACTCAGAGACACTCTTAGCAGTGCGGTTACCACGGGGGATGAGGATGCCATTACTGCTGCCAGCAACATTGCCGCAGAAGTAAGGAACGCATTGGATGACATCGCAGCCATGAGTGCGGATTTCAGTGCGGACATTCAAAAAATCGGTGGTAGCTTTGATAACTACTATAAAGTGGCATTTGGTCTGTCGGAGTCCATGGTGCAGGGGACAGCTGACTTTTCCAAAATTGGCGAATTATCTGAACAGATGAACCAGTCCTATGACAATGCCATAGGCCACATGGCGACGTTCCGGGATCAGCAGCAACAAGCTTTTGAGAAAGCTTTTCAGAACTCCAACGAAGCTAACGATACCTTAATTAGTACAGGTATTGTGATGGCACTGATTACCACAGTGATATTGTTTGCTACTGCATTTCCCATTGTGACTGGTATCAAAGGCAGTATTGTGGAAGTGGTACGTTCGCTTAAAGACATAGCCAGAGAGGATGGTGATTTAACCGTCCGTATTCAAACCAAGAGCCAGGATGAAATTGGCGAGTTGGTACATTGGTTCAACCAGTTTATGGAAAAGCTGCAGACCGTGGTTAAAGACATTGTGAATGCCAGTCTGCCACTTTCACAATTAGCCCAGAACCTGCACCAACTGACCGAAGAAACAAACCGCACCATAGATGTTCAACAGAATTCCGCGACCCATGCCAAACGAGCAGTGGATACTATGAGTGAATCGGTCGCCAGTGTTGCTCAAAGTGCCGCTCTGGCAGCGGATGCCGCAGGGGAAGCAAGTGGTGCTGCCGGGCAGGGTCAAAAAGTCGTGGATGAAACGGTGCAGAGCATCCAGCAACTGGCGGACAATGTCAGGGCGTCAGCCGAGGTGATACAGAAGCTTGAAACGGATTCTAACAAAGTCGGTACGGTACTGGATGTGATTAAAGGCATTGCTGAACAAACTAATTTACTGGCCCTCAATGCAGCCATTGAGGCTGCCAGGGCGGGGGAGCAGGGGCGAGGTTTTGCGGTCGTGGCGGATGAAGTCCGTACCCTGGCATCCCGTACCCAGCAATCCACAGAAGAGATTCAGGCGACCATAGAACAACTGCAAAATGCGGCCCGTTCGGCCGTAACTGTAATGGAAAAAGGTACTGAACGCGCCAATGGCAGTGTACAAACCGCGAATAAAGCTGGCGACAGTTTGAGCGTTATTACTTCAACGATTAATCGCATTACCGATATGAACCGACAGATTGCCGGAGCCACGGATGAACAACAGTCGGTGGCCAGAAGTATTGTCGGCCATGTAGATGAAATCCATCATCGCACCGAACAAACTTCTGCCAGTTCGGCCAAGCTGGCGTCGGTCAGCCGTGAATTGGCCGAATTGGCGGGTAATCTGGAAGCTATCGCTAAACAGTTCCGGGTTTAAGCTGTATATATTTGCTCTGCGGGGTTAAACAACACCCAGGAGGTCAGGATATATTTGTCGTTAGAGCGTGGCACCTGACCTCTGTGGGTATGGGTAAAATAGGCCGGAGCAATAACCATTCTACCAGCCCTGGGTTGAATGGACACATCCTGGTAGTAGAAGTCAGTTTCTCCGCCCTCTTCGACGTCGTTTAAATAGAACATAAACAATAGAATACGATGTAAGGCATCATTGGCGCCCGCCTGCGGATAGACTTCTGAATGCCAGTAGGGGTAACCGCCACGAGCCACGGGATACTTTTGCGCATTGATGTCGCCAAGGCGAAACAAATACTGCACCAGATTGGCCAAATTCGGCAGGCCGACTTCTGCAAAGTTGTCCTGGCTGAGCTTGACGGGTTCGCCTGTTTTGGGGTGTCGTACGGTCAGGCCAATAGGACCAATCAGGGCAAAAAAATATTTGGCAAAATAGCCCATCACCTGTTGGGTGGTGGTTTGCAGCACCTGGGGAAGCAAGCCTGCAAACTCAGGTTGGCTGGTGATAGAAATATCCTCACTAACCTTTTTACTGGTGTCCACACCGCCACCTGTGCGGCCCGCATGACGATTAGGGCTGTTGTCTATCTGCTCGACCAGTGCCTGGCAAAGCGCCGTTGGCAGGGCATTATCGATAATTTCAATAAACTGGCTCATGCGGCCTCCGTGCTCAGCTTTATCAGTTCACTGCGTACCTGCTCAGATATGGCTTTGGACGACTGAGTTGCATAGTCAAAATGTACCATAGTGGTAATACCCGTGGCGCATTGTTGCTCGTCCTGCCAGATTTCCTGATACACATCGAATGAACTTTTGCCTATGCGGCTAATACCTGTGCGTACCTGCACCGGTTTGCCGTAAAAAATCTGCCTGAGAAAATCGATTTTGTAACTGGCCAGAATCAATGGCCAGTTGGTCAGATCTAATTCTGGGCTAAAAAGCCGGAATATGGGTTCTCGGGCAGCCTCAAACCAGCCTGCCAACACAGTATTGCTGACATGGCGTAAGGCGTCTGTTTCGTAAAAGCGTACATCATATTCCTGGCTTAGCATGCTTGTCCCTCTTATCCGCTTTTCTGGCTCAGACTGCCAGCATAGGTTTCAGAAAACGTCCGGTATGGGATACCGGTGAATCCGCCACCTGTTCGGGCGTACCCTGGGCTATTATCTGCCCGCCGCCACTACCACCTTCCGGCCCCAAATCCACCAACCAGTCGGCGGTTTTAATCACATCCAGATTGTGTTCTATCACCACTACGGTGTTGCCGTGGTCGCGCAATCTGTGCAGTACCTGTAATAATTGCTTGATGTCGTGGAAATGCAAACCCGTAGTGGGTTCATCCAGAATGTACAGGGTTTTACCTGTATCCCGTTTGGAAAGCTCGCGGGCCAGTTTAACCCGTTGTGCCTCGCCGCCAGACAAAGTGGTGGCACTCTGACCAAGTCGAATATAAGACAATCCCACATCCATCAGGGTCTGAAGTTTTCTGGCTAAGGCTGGAATTGCATCAAAGAACTCGCGGGCATCTTCCACCGTCATATCCAGCACTTCCTGGATGTTCTTGTTTTTATATTTGATTTCCAGAGTTTCACGATTGTAGCGCTTACCTTTGCAAACATCACAAGGTACGTAAATGTCGGGCAAGAAATGCATTTCCACTTTGATCACACCGTCACCCTGGCAAGCCTCGCAGCGTCCGCCCTTGACGTTAAAGCTGAAACGCCCAGGCTTATAACCACGGGAGCGGGCTTCCTGGGTACCGGAAAACAACTCGCGAATCGGCGTGAAAAGTCCGGCATAGGTGGCTGGATTTGAACGTGGTGTGCGGCCAATCGGGCTTTGATCGATATCCACCACTTTATCCAGATGCTCCATACCTCGCACGGCTTGATAGGGCGAAGGCTCGCCGACAGTGGCACCGTTCAGCTCTTTGTGGGCTATTACATACAAAGTGTCGTTAATCAACGTTGACTTACCCGAACCGGACACTCCGGTAACACAGGTCATCAAACCAATGGGCAGGCGCAAGTTAACTTCTTTAAGATTGTTCCCCGTGGCGCCATCCAGTTCTAACCAAAGGTTGTCCGGGTTTGGTGTGCGCGTCGCAGGCACTTCTATTTTTTCTCTGCCTGACAGGTATTTTCCGGTAAGTGAATGCTCGCTTTTCTTTATGTCTTCCAGGCTGCCCTCAGCGACGATCTCGCCGCCATGCACACCGGCTCCGGGGCCGATATCCAGAATATAATCGGCTTCCCGGATAGCGTCTTCGTCATGTTCAACCACAATCACGGTATTGCCCAGATCGCGTAAATGGATAAGGGTGCTGAGCAAACGTTCATTGTCGCGCTGGTGCAGGCCGATACTGGGCTCGTCCAACACGTACATAACCCCGACCAAACCTGCGCCAATCTGACTGGCCAGGCGGATTCGCTGAGCTTCACCGCCGGACAGGGTGTCGGCACTGCGGGACATTGACAGGTAATTCAGGCCCACATTAACCAGAAAGTTCAGCCGGTCACGGATTTCCTTCAGGATCTTTTCGGCAATCTGTGCCCGCTTGCCGGTCAGTGCCAAACTTTCAAAAAACGCCAGGGCTTCGGCGATGGACATATCGGTGACGGTGGGCAGGCGGATTTCGTTGATAAATACGTTTCTTGCTTCTAAGCGTAAACGGGTGCCTCCACAACTACCGCAGGGCTGCTGACTGAGGTATTTGGCCAGTTCTTCCCGCACGGCATTGGACTCGGTTTCCCGGTAACGCCGCTCCATATTAGGCAGGATACCTTCGAACGGATGTTTGCGTTCCATCACGTCACCGCGATCGTTGATATAGCGGAACTTAATGGATGTTCCTTTGCTGCCATTTAGCACCACATCCCGGGCTTTGCTGTCCAGCTCATTAAAGGGCTTGGTGAGATCAAACTGATAATGTTCTGCGACCGCCTGTAGCATCTGGAAATAGTAATAGCTGCGTTTGTCCCAGCCACGAATGGCACCACCGGCCAGGCTCAGTTCCTCATTGACTATCACCTTACTGGCATCAAAAAACTGTCGGGTGCCAAGGCCGTCGCAGGTCTGACAGGCGCCAGCCGGGTTGTTAAAGGAAAATAATCTGGGTTCCAGCTCTGCCATACTGTAGCCACAATGAGGACAGGCAAAGTTGGCGGAAAAGACGATTTCTTGTTTGCCGGGCTCATCCATCCAGGCGATTTTGGCTGTGCCGCCCGACAGCCCTAAGGCCGTCTCAAAGGATTCGGCCAAGCGTAATTGCAGATCGTCACGTACCTTGAATCTGTCTACCACCACTTCGATAGTGTGCTTTTTATGCAGATCAAGGGTTGGCGGATCGGATAAATCACAGATTTCGCCGTCGATGCGGGCCCGGATAAAGCCCTGCGCAGCCAGATTTTCCAGGGTTTTAATATGTTCCCCTTTGCGCTCTTGTACCACAGGGGCCAGCAACATCAGCTTGGCACCCTCTTCCATGGTCAGGACCTTGTCCACCATCTGGCTGATGGTCTGGGCATCTAACGGCACATTGTGATCAGGGCAGCGAGGCTCCCCTACTCTGGCAAACAACAGACGCAGATAGTCGTAAATTTCGGTTATGGTACCCACGGTAGAGCGCGGGTTATGTGACGTGGATTTCTGTTCTATGGAAATGGCGGGCGACAATCCTTCGATATGATCCACATCGGGCTTTTCCATCATGGACAAGAACTGACGCGCATAGGCAGAAAGGGATTCAACGTAACGGCGCTGCCCCTCAGCATACAGGGTATCAAATGCCAGGGATGACTTGCCGGAACCGGACAGCCCGGTGATCACAATCAGCTTGTCCCTGGGCAGGGTTACACTGATGTTCTTAAGGTTATGAGTGCGCGCGCCACGTACTTCTATTTTGTCCACAAAAAACACACCTGAGCAGGGAAACGAAACCCCTAGTATTGCATAACCCTTGCCCTGGAAACGAACAAAATATCTGAATCCTGCTTTTTCGTTCTGCCTTAGTGTCTGCTGTGTTACACTGCGCGGCCGAATGGGAGCTGCAATCTGCTCTGTGAAGAAAACCTGATATAAAACACTAAGTTGTTGTGAACAATACCGAATTGCGAGGGGCGTTGTCCCTGGCCACCGTTTATGTACTGCGAATGCTGGGCCTGTTTATGGTGATGCCGGTATTGGCTGTGCTGGCCCTGTCTTACCCTGATTACTCTCCGTTGTTGGTCGGCCTGGCGATTGGTGGGTATGGGCTGACGCAGGCCATGTTACAAATTCCAATGGGCTTGCTTTCCGATCGCCTTGGTCGAAAACCCGTTATTATTCTGGGGTTAGTGCTGTTTGCACTGGGCAGTCTGGTCGCTGCTCAGGCAGATACGCTGCTGTGGGTTGTTATCGGGCGTATTATGCAGGGCGCCGGTGCGGTGGCCGGTGCGGTTATGGCGCTGGCCGGCGATATCAGCCGAGAGAACCAGCGTCCCAAAGTCATGGCCATTATCGGTATTGCCATCGGATTCTCTTTTTATCTGGCCTTGTTGCTGGGTCCATTATTGGCGGAAAAACAGGGGCTTGCCGGCATCTTTGGCTTTACTGCTGTGGCGGCTCTGCTCTGTATACCGTTGGTATTGTTTGTGGTGCCCGGGGCACAGAATATTTCACCCAGTGGTGACACGCTTCCCAAGCTGGCTGATGTGGGCAGGTTACTGGCAGACAAGGCCCTGCTGCGGCTGAATATCAGCGTCGCCCTATTGCATATGCTGATGACGCTGATGTTTGTTAGCTTACCTAAGCGTCTGGTTAGTGAAAACTGGCCACTGGCCGAGCACTGGATGCTATATTTGCCTGTACTGTTGTTATCGGTATTTGCCATGGCACTGCTGATGCGCATGAGTCGGCAAGGCCGGCAAAAATCGATGATTTATCTCAGCATTATATTGCTGGCTTCAAGTATGCTGGCGATGGCCTGGCAACAAGCACCATTGGCTGCTCTGTTGGTGTTTTGCTGGTTGTTTTTCACTGGCTTTAACTACCTGGAAGCGAACCTACCTGCTATGGTGTCGAACCTGGCGCCAGCAGGCAAAAAGGGATCTGCCATGGGAGCCTATGCCAGCTTCCAGTTTTTCGGAGCCTTCGCCGGCGGCCTGGTTTCAGGCCTGTTGAATCAGTTCAGTGCTGGTCAGTTCAGCTATTTGTTTGCTGCACTTATGTGCCTGTTGTGGCTGGGGCTGATCAGAGATTTAGGGAGTGGTAGTATCCACCTTAAGCGTTATGCGCTGAGTTTGGATCCACGAATTCAGCCTATTCAGGACAGCCTGAAGCAGGTTTCGCAAATGGCAGGGATACGGGATATCACCTTGGTTGAAGACGAAAGCGTTTTGTACCTTAAGGTGGATAGTCGCGAGTTCAACCTGCAAAAGGCCAGGCAACAACTGGGTCTGGTAAGTTAACGTAAATTTATGACGCTGCAGCCGTATTTGGGTTCAGCGGACAAGAGGAGCAATTATGGCAAGCAAAGGCGTCAATAAAGTCATTCTGGTTGGTAACCTGGGGCAGGATCCTGAAGTGCGTTATATGCCTAACGGAAACGCCGTGGCCAATTTGAATCTGGCGACATCGGAAAGCTGGAAAGATCAAAGTGGTCAAATTCAGGAGCGCACGGAATGGCATCGGGTGACCATGTACCGCCGCCTGGCGGAAGTGGCTGGTGAATATTTGCGTAAAGGCAGCCAGATTTATATTGAAGGTAAGCTGCAGACCCGCAAATGGCAGGACCAAAGTGGCCAGGACAGATATACCACAGAGATTATTGCCGACCAGATGCAAATGCTGGGCGGTCGCGCCGGTGGTCAGGAAGGGGGCCAGTATCAGGCCCGCCCCAATCAGGCGCAGCCTCAGCAAGGTGGCACTCCGAGTCAGGGCTTCGCTCAGCCACAACAAAACCAGTATCAGGGTGGTCAGTATCAGGGCAATCAATATCAGCAGAATGCCAGCCAGGGCCGTGGGCAGCAAAATACGCCTCAGCAGCCAGGCAATATGCCTGAACCTGATTTCGATTTTGATGACGATATCCCATTCTAACGTTTACTAAAGGCCTCAACTGAGGCCTTTTTTATGTTCAGGATGAACGGGACGAAAAACTGCTCCTGCGTTTTCGTCACTTCCACCATCCCTGGTGGTCGTATGCCGCGGGTTCGGGGATGAACAGGACGAAAAACTATAAGCTACGTCCCTGTAGCTTACCTGAAAAGCAGGCCAGCTAAAGCTGTTCTATAGCGTTCCGTACGCTATAGTGCTCCTCGGCTCGGTCTCCTGATTCGCTCTACCTCCTCCATCCTTGGAGTCGTGCGTTTTCGTCACTTCCGCCCTCCCTGGTGGTCGGCAGATGACAGCTCCTGCGTAATCTGCACTTCCACCCTCCCTGGTGGTCGGCAGATGACAGCTCCTGCGTAATCTGCACTTCCACCCTCCCTGGTGGTCGTTTACGGTGGGGCAAGGAATAGCAGGAACGGCGATGCTGGCTTGCCAAGGTCAGGGTAAGGCTGGGATAAAATATGTCTAAACTGTAAGGATGGCAAAGGCAGTAAACCTATTTGGCACGAAATTCTATCTATTGGTTAGTGCTGGTCTGACCCTGTTTTGAGCACGACCAGAAAAACTGGTTAAATAGGTAAATGTCTGATGTAATTAGTGGAAATAATTATAATGACTGCAAAGTGATGATGCGTCTTGGTTGGGGGGATGTCTTAAAAAGCAGGTTCCGAAAACCTGCAAACTATTATTCGGTTGGTCTGGAATTTGGCCAGCGTAGTCTCCTCTTGTCTCTTCTTGCCCTCAAGGATGGTCAGCCATATTGGGTCGCGCAACATAAAATCGATATTCATGACTGGCAATCCGGCCTGACGGATTGGGTTAACGATAACCGGGCGCAAAATACGCCCTGTCATCTGGTTTTTTCTACTAACAGATATCAGCTTTTACAAGTGGAACGGCCAGCCGTGCCAGACAGCGAACTGGTCCAGGCGCTGCGTTGGTCAGTAAAAGAGTTACTGGCTACTGAAGAAGATATGTTGGTGGACTATTTTGATATGCCTGCCCAGGCCACGGGAATGAACAAAATTAATCTGGTGGCTGTGCCTCGCATATTAGTGGAAGAGGTGGTTGAGGGAGTACATAGTGCTGGATTAACACTCAACAGTATTGGCATAGAAGAACTTAGTCAGTGTGACCTGCTTGAAGCCTGCGCAGAAGCTCAAATCACCTTATTGCAGGAACCCGGTGAAGAAATTTCCCTGAGTATTATCAAAGACGAAAAACTTTATTTTACCCGTCGATTACGCGGATATGAGCAACTGAGCAGCTACGGCCTGGAACAAATTCATCAGGGCGTGGCAGACAGTCTGAGCCTGGAAATCCAGCGCTCAATGGACTATTTCGACAGCCAGTTGCGTCAGGCGCCGGTTAAACGTCTGCTGGTTTGTATTGATACTCCCTTTCTTGACGAATTGTCGCAACTGTTACAGCAAGCGACCTTGCTGGAAACCCAGGTCATCGAACCCAGACTGACCAAAGAGGACGGCCTGATATTTTCCTCTGAGAGTGTGACCAGTTTAGGAGCGGCCATGCGACAAATGCATGAGGGGCAGTGATGAAATTTCGGGTCAATCTTTATCCACAAGAACTGCGACCAAGATATGAATTGATCACCCTGTCTTTTGTGTTTTGTATCTGGATATTAGCTATCGGCCTGGTTGGTGGCATTTGGTGGTATGCAAGTGACCAGTTGACGCAGTGGCAAAGTTTGGATAGCAGTCAGGAGCAACGCCTGCAAGCTGAACGGACAAACTTGCGTAACCAGGCACAACTTATGCACCAAGAGCCAAGCGAAACTCTCGCACAACGTGTGGTGGAATTGCAAAAGCAAGTCGCATTGCGACAGCAAATTCTGTCGTTGTTACAGAAGCAGCATCAGCCCAACGGTGGATATGCCACGCTGATGCTGGACCTGGCAAAGTATCACCACGAGAAGGTATGGCTAAACAGAATCAGGGTGGTGGACGATCAACTGCTCCTGCAGGGAGGAACAACAGAAGGGAGCGCCGTACCAGACTGGCTGGCGCAGTTGGCACAATCGCCAAACTTTCATGGCCAGGAGTTTGCCACAATCCAACTGAACCGGGATGAGCAGGACAATTTGCAGTTTATGCTCAGTTCCGAACTGGCCAACAAGGAACAGCATGAAGCGTTTTCAGAAAATCAGTGAAAGCTTCGCTGCCCGCACCTTAAGGGAGCGTGTCGGCACGCTGCTGGCCGGGCTGTTGCTGATTGGTTACGGCGGTTGGATGATGCTGGTTGCGCCTTTGTTCGCCAGCATACAACAGCTTGAAACTCGCCATACTCACCGAATAATGGAAATTGACACCGTGCAGGCGCAGATTAGCGAACTCAAGGCGGCCAGTTCCGACCCGGATGCACCACTGAACAATCGTATTGCCGCTTTGTTGCAGCAGCAGGATGTGCTGAATCAAAGGTTTTTGGCGCAGAGCAGTGAACTTATTCCGGCATCCAGAATGAAAGAGGTGCTGCAACAATTACTAGCTCAGCACAATGAGCTGAAATTAGTGGCGCTTTATTCCCTGCCACCACGTAGCATGCTGGATGCCGAGATGAGCACGGAAGATATCAGTTTATATCAGCAGAGTTTGGTGCTGGTCGTGGAGGGGCGTTATTTTGCCATTCAGGCCTATCTGCAGCATATCCAGTCGTTGCCCTGGCGTTTTTATTGGCAGGAGTTTGATTACAAGGTAACCGAATACCCACTCGCGCAATTGCATATACAGCTTTATACCTTAAGTACGGGTAAGGCCTTCGTGGGAGTATGAGGATGCAAAGACTGTTTTGTTGCTGTGTAGCGTTGATTGCCATTGGTGCACAGGCACTGCCTGATCCTACCAAGCCGCCAGACATACAAGTCCAGAGCGCTTCCGGGCCGTCAGGGGGGGAAGCGGCCATCCAAGTCAGCGCCATATTCCTGGGTAATGACAGTGCGTACGCTATCGTAAATCAACGAATTTTACATGTTGGCGATGAGTTTAACGGCATGCTAGTCACGGCCATTGACCGTCGGGGCATCAGCTTTCAGCAGCAAGGTATTGAAAAGCGGGTGACATTTAAACATGCCGCAATCATTAAGGATAAGTTTGATGGGTTCTAGATTCTGTTTGCTATTGGTTGCTCTACATCTGGTGGCCTGTCAAAGCAATGATGCGGGAAAAACCACAGCGGCTAAGCTGGAGCAGGCAGTGACAGAGCAAAGTGGCCAGCAACCCGCCAGCCGTACACCACTGCAAGAAGTGCCCGCGGCTGTGGCGGCCGCACTGGCAAGCGGGGCTGGCAACAGCAACCCGGAACCCTCACTGTTTGGCGATGACAGGTTCGATATCAAGGCTGAGCAGGTCGATGCCGCGACATTTTTTTCCGGCTTGGTGCAAGACACACCCTTTAGCGTCGCGATTCATCCGCAAGTACAGGGCAAGGTCACTCTGGATTTGAAACAGGTCACTTTGATGGAAGCCATGGATTTGACAGAGGAACTTTATGGTTTTGACATTCAGCGCAGCGGCAGTGTTTTTCGGATATACCCCTCAGGGATGCGCACCGAAACGTTTTCGGTGAATTACCTGCTGATGAGCCGGGATGGCAGTACCCAATCCAGTATTATGTCTGGTGGTGTGTCTCAGTTCGACAGTAACAATAATCAAGCCAATAACGGCGGTTCGAATAACTTTGGCGGTAACAGCCAGACGGGTGGTAATCAGTATGGCAATAACAGCAACCTGAATAACAATATCAATGGCACCAATATCCTTACCCGCACCCAGACGGATTTCTGGAAAGATCTTAAGGAAGCCTTGCGTGCTTTAGTGGGTTCCGACAATGGTCGTAGCGTGATTGTTTCCCCCCAGGCAGGTTTGGTGACAGTGCGGGCGATGCCTGATGAGCTGCGCAGTATCCGTGACTATCTTGAACGCTCGCAACAAACCGTACAGCGTCAGGTTATTCTGGAAGCCAGGATTATCGAAGTGTCGCTCAATGATGAGTATCAACAAGGCGTAAACTGGAATCAGGTGCTGGCACATGTGGGCAGTACGGATTTTCGTTTTTCCACCTCCGGTTTTAATCTGGGCAACAATATCAGTAGCAGCCTGGGCGGCGCTGCCAGTCTGGCCTTTGTTAATCAGGACTTTAACGGCGTCATCAACCTGCTGTCCACTCAGGGTAATGTGCAGGTGCTGTCCAGCCCCAGAGTAACAGCCATCAATAATCAGAAAGCCGTAATAAAAGTGGGGGATGACGAGTACTTTGTCACCGATGTGTCCAGTCAGAGTACCATCAGTTCCTCCACCACAGCGGTTACGCCCAATATTGAACTGACCCCATTTTTCTCCGGCATTGCCCTGGATGTGACGCCGCAGATCGATCAGGAAGGCAGCGTATTGTTACATGTGCATCCGTCGGTGATTGAAACCCAGGAACAGGAGAAAGTGGTCACATTGAATGAAGAGCGTTTTGTACTGCCTCTGGCGCAAAGCAACATTCGTGAATCAGACACTATTATTCATGCCCGCTCCGGTGAAATTGTGGTGATAGGCGGTTTGATGCAAACCATCATTAGTGAGAGTCATTCCAAAACGCCGGTACTGGGTAGTATTCCGCTACTGGGCGAATTGTTTAAAAACCGCCGCGAAATAGAGCAGAAGAAGGAGCTGATCATCCTGCTCAGACCCACAGTGGTGGGACCGGATACCTGGCGTAGGCAATTGATGCAAAGCCGTGACCAGGTACAAGACTGGATTAGCACAAACTGACTATGTATTTGTATCATTTCGGACTCAGAGAATTGCCCTTTACGCTGACCCCCAATACCAGCTACTACTTTGGCTTGCCGAGTCATAAACAGGCCATAGAGGTGCTTACCCTGGCACTGAAAACCGGCGAGGGCTTTATCAAAGTGACGGGTGAAGTAGGAACCGGCAAAACCCTGTTGTGTCGCAAATTGCTGAATGAGTTACCCGACCATTTTGTGTCTGCCTATATTCCCAATCCCTGTTTATCACCTGCTGAGTTAAGAGCCGCAGTAGCCCGTGAATTGGACGTGGCTTTTGACGGACCGGTAGACCAGCAGGAATTTACGCTACGTATAGAGCAGCGTTTGATCGAGATTCATCGCCAGGGTCAGGCAGTGGTATTGATTATTGATGAAGCGCAGGCATTACCGGTGGAAAGTATTGAGGTACTAAGGCTGTTCAGCAACCTTGAAACCGAATCCCATAAATTGCTGCAGGTGGTGCTGTTTGGTCAGCCAGAACTCGACCAGAAATTGGATTTACCTGAACTTCGTCAATTAAAACAGCGTATTGGATTCAGCTATCGTCTTGATGTTATGGACCTTGAACAACTGGTGCAATATGTGCATCACCGCTTGCAGGTAGCGGGTTATCGGGGTTCAGACGTTTTTAGCCGGGCATGTTGCAAGATGCTTTTCCGGGCGTCACAAGGCACCCCCAGACTGGTCAACGTGCTCTGCCATAAAGCGCTAATGCTGGCCTTTGGTGAGGGCAAACAGCAGGTTGAGCCTGGCCATATGCAGCTCGCTATCATTGATACAGAGGCGGCTGTCAGGCGTGATGGGCACATATGGCGGATCTGGTCATTGGTGTTGCTTTGCTCGGTTTTGTCAGTCGCAGCGGGTTACTGGCTGTGGGTAAGATATTTATGAGTGTCGTCAATAAAATGCTGCAGGACCTGGAAAAGCGTCAGGTAGCTGGAAATGACTATCGTGGTGAGTATCAGCCACCCGCCAGGCGTCGCTCACTATGGTGGTTATTTGGGGTGTTGCCCCTGGGTTTGTTACTGCTGCTCAGTGTCTGGCTGGCACCCCATTGGTTAGACTTTTCAACTGCACCCACGCCATACCAGGGTTCTGAACAGCCACAGCCACAGCCACAGTCGCAGCCAACTGCTAACACTGAGGCACAAAGTTTAGCGGCGTCCATCCCCGGGGAAGACAAACCAGAAGCCCCAATACAACCAGCCCCGCAACAATCAGCGCCGAATAGCGATGCCACTGAAAATGCGGTTGTGCCAGAACCAGACGTAGCAACATCAAACGTGGCCGAACCCATAGAGCAAAAGCGCGAATCCACACCCAAGGGACAACTGAGTATTTCTGCCAGAACGCCAGAGAGAGACAGGGGTTGGGCTGAATTAAAGGCCAGGGCAAAAATCGCGTTGGATGAAAAGCGCAATGCCGATGCCGAAAGGCTTCTGATGCAAATGCTGGAGATGCGACCCGACGCGCATGGCGTTCGTCAGCATTTGGCGGAACTACTGTTTGCTCAGGGTAAATCGGCCCTTGCCAGAAAGTTATTGGAAGATGGCTTACAACAGGATGCTGACGATTACCGAACACGCCTGATGCTGGCCCGCTTACTGATAGTAGAAAAGCTGCCTGAACAGGCTTTGACTGTACTGATGGCTAAGCAACCTGCATTGGTGTCTGGCGCCGACTACTATGCTTTGCGAGGCCAAATTGCCCAGCAGCAGGGTATGATTAATCAAGCCGTTGCGGACTATCAAAGACTCACTCAATTTCAGCCTGACAAGCCTGAGTGGCGGTTGGGCCTGGCTGTCAGCCTGGACCAAATGGGGCAATTCGCTGAGGCAAGGGCACATTATCTGTGGCTGAGCCGGGACAGTCGCTTATCAGCGCCGTTACTCGCCTTTGTTGAACAACGTCTCAGGGCGCTGGGGGAGGAATAGCATGCAGCCAAAACTGAAAATGCGTCTTGGCGATCTATTGGTTCATGAAGGTGTTATCAGCGAAGAGCAATTGCAACAGGCATTGAACGCTCAGCGGCAGTCAGGTCGCAAGTTGGGTCATACCCTGACAGACCTGGGGCTGGTCTCTGAAGAGCAACTACTGAGTTTTTTGTCTCAGCAACTGAACGTGCCCTTTATTGATATCAGCAGTCGTCCATTACAACCTGAGGTGGTGAAACTATTGCCAGAGGTACAGGCCAGGCGCTACCGTGCGCTGGTGCTGGAAAACCACCAGGATCATATGCTGGTGGCGATGAGCGATCCGGCTGACCTGGCAGCGCTGGATACCCTGGCCGGGATCTTGAAAAAGCCTATTCAGGTTGCTGTGGTCCGCGAGTCACAATTGTTGTCGGCCTTTGACCGACATTATCGACGTACCGAAGACATTGCATCTTTCGCTCAGGAACTGGCCAGTGAAAACCGCGAGGCGGAAGAATTCGACTTTGCCGATCTTGGCACTGAAGACGAAGACACCGCGGTCGCCCGCTTGCTTAAATCGATTTTCGAAGATGCGGTACAGATGCAGGCGTCAGATATTCATATCGAACCTGACGATAACATGCTGCGTATTCGTCAGCGGGTGGATGGCGTGTTGCAGGAAAACCTGATCAAAGAACGCAATATTGCTTCAGCACTGGTATTACGCCTTAAATTAATGTCCGGTCTGGATATCTCTGAAAAGCGTTTACCTCAGGATGGCCGTACTCATATAAAGGTCAAAGGACATCAGATTGATGTGCGTCTTTCCACTATGCCAGTGCAGCATGGTGAATCTGTGGTAATGCGCTTGTTGGATCAATCGGCAGGTCTGCTCAGCCTGGAAGAAACCGGTATGCCCGCAGAGCTGCTCAAGCGTTTTCGCCAGTTACTAAAACGCCCCCATGGTATGGTGCTGGTCACCGGGCCCACAGGGTCAGGAAAAACCACCACATTGTATGGTGCATTGAGTGAGCTGAATCAGCCAGGCGTTAAGATCATCACAGTAGAAGATCCGGTGGAATACCGACTGCCCCGAATCAACCAGGTGCAAATCAACCACAAAATTGGTTTGTCGTTCTCCAATGTTTTACGCACCACCTTACGTCAGGACCCGGATATCATCATGGTGGGGGAAATGCGTGACCATGAAACAGCCGAAATCGGCCTGCGTGGCGCCCTGACCGGCCACCTGGTGCTGTCAACCCTGCATACCAATGATGCCATCAGCAGTGCGGTACGTTTGCTGGATATGGGCGCACCGGGGTATTTGGTGGCCAGTTCACTGCGGGCGATTGTGGCGCAGCGACTGGTCAGGCGGGTATGTCAGCGTTGTGCGCAGCCTTATCAACCAGACAGAGATGAGTTGTTCTGGCTAGGCAGTCTGGCCGATGATATTGCCACCATCCGGTTTCAGCAGGGGGTCGGTTGCGATGAGTGTCACCAGACCGGTTATCGTGGGCGGGTCGGGGTATTTGAATTACTGGAAATGACGGAAAGTATGATGAATGCCCTGAAAAACGCTGACACCAATAAATTCAGTGCGGCCGCCAGAGCCAGTGCGGGCTATCAACCATTGTCCAAAATGGCATTGCACTACGCCCGACAAGGCTTAACCACAGTGGAAGAAGTGTTGAAACTGGTAGAGATGGTGGCTGAGGAACTACCAGCGCCTGCAACTGCGAATGTGGGCCAGTAACATGCCGCTATTTCAATATCAGGCCAGAACCCGCAGTGGTACTTTGCAAAGTGGTACGTTGGAAGCTCAGGATCAGGCCAGTGCTGCGCAAGCCTTGCTGAACCGCGAACTGGTGCCTATTGCGATCCAGCAAAAAGCACAAAGCACACAAAGTCAAAGTCTTCGGGCGTTATTCATTCCCAGAGTAAGCCTGGATGAACTGGTGATCTTTGCCAGGCAAATGTATTCGCTGACCAAGTCAGGCATTCCTATTTTACGCGCAATTGGCGGTTTGGCTGAAAGCACCGCATCCAGGCGTATGCAGGCAACATTGTCAGATGTGGTTGAACAACTTGAGCGGGGCCGCTCTTTGTCCAATGCGCTGCACAGGCATAAAGCGGTGTTCAGCAGCTTGTTTGTGGCAGTGGTGCATGTTGGTGAGAATACCGGGCGACTGGACGAAGCCTTTCGTTTACTGGCCCTGTATCTGGAGCGGGAGCAGGAAACACGCAAGCAGATAAAGGCGGCTACCCGTTACCCGATGTTCGTGCTGATTGCCATCGTTGTGGCCTTAGTGGTGATGAATATCTGGGTTATTCCTACCTTTGCCGGGATGTTCGCTAAGTTAGGCGCTGATTTGCCGGTGACGACCAGAATATTGATAACTATGTCTGACATCTTTGTTCATCACTGGCCCTGGATGCTGCTGGCCATTGCTGCTGGCTGGGCATTGCTGCACCGTTACCTGCGTACCGATGCGGGGCAACTGCGCTGGGACAAATATAAGCTGAGGATCTATGCGGTAGGCAGTATCCTGCAGCGTTCGCTGCTGTCCCGTTTTGCCCGCAGCTTTGCCATGATGGCCCGGGCAGGCGTGCCTGTTACCCATGCGCTTAGTCTGGTGGCCGAAGCCGTGGATAACAAACATATGGCCAGACAGATACTGGATATGCGCAGGAATATTGAAAAAGGTGAGAGTCTGTCCAGAGTCTGTGCCAGCAGTAAAATGTTTACGCCACTGGTGCTGCAGATGATTAATGTGGGCGAAGAAACCGGGCGGGTGGATGAGCTGCTGACGGATGTGGCGGAGTTTTATGAGCGCGAAGTGGAATTCGATTTAAAAAGCCTGACCGCCAAGATTGAACCTGTTTTGATTGCCATTGTGGCCATCATGGTACTGGTGCTGGCTTTGGGTATCTTCACACCTATGTGGGATATGGCCCGGGCCTACCGGGGGGGATGAAATGAGCGACCAATCCGTCAGTGACAACAACCTGCAACGCCTGATGATACAGATAATCATAGTGGTGGCCTTTGCCCTGCTAATGGTGTTTTTTATCTGGTATCTGAATGACAGCGAAGACGATATCAAAAAGGTCAGTCTGGAAATGCTGGCCGATGAAATGGCTGAAGCGGTTGTCAGCGCCCGCTGGCAGTGGGAAGCAGAAGGCCGCCCCGCGCGGATTTTGCAAATCCGCTACAACAGCCAGGGCAAAGAGGTAGACCGGCGCCCTATTGCTATGAGCCATATTGGCTGGCCAAGAGTAGAGCCTAACAGCGAAGGATGTGCCGCTCTGTGGCAATCGGTGTTGAATGTGCCTCTTGAGGTAGAGAGCTTTAAGGTTTATCCGGAATATTTTGACGGCGTGGCTATTAGTGGCAAGGCGCTGGACAGTACCTGCCGCTTCAGACTGTCCACCGGGCCTTTCTTTGAATATCGCATTTACACCGGTCAGGTGATTAAACAACAGTAACAGGCTGCGCAAGCAATGTGACAAGGGGATGGATAATGACTAAAAACCATAGATGCAATCAGGGCTTTACCCTGATTGAATTGGTTATCGTAGTAGTGGTGCTGGGCCTGCTTGCTGCGGTGGCATTGCCGCGGATGCTGGAAGTAACCGAAGATGCAGAAAGTGCCACGGTTGAAGGTGTGGCAGGCGGCTTTGCAACCGGGGTTGGCTTGATTCGCGCCCAATGGGAATTGGAAGGGCGTCCGGCGCAAAACGGCGGTGCTAACAGTACCTATGTCACCGTTGGAGGCATTCAAATTGGTATTGATAAGGATACCGGGTATCCCACTGGGGAACTGGCCAATGACGGCAGCTCAGAAGACACCGCACTAACCAATCTGGACTGTGTCAGTGTGTTTAATTTGATTATGCAAAGCGCGCCTACCATCACCCCTGACTGGAACCAAAGACCATTTGCCAACCACAGATACTATACTCAGGCTGGGAATGGCGCGGGTTCGGGCGGCAATGACGTATGTTATTACTATCTTACCCTGTCGGTGAAAAACCGCAGCAGCGCACCCACAGACAATAATGTCGGTGACGGTTTTGTCTATGACCCGCGCATTGGCCAGGTAGTCGTTTTCAGTAACCAGTAAAAAATGAGTAATAGCAAGGATTTACAGTTGCTTTCAGGGCAGAACGCAGCAGAATAATAATCAGGGAATTTAGCGGTTTGACTTAACGGGGTAAAAAGTATGAAACAACGTGGTTTTACATTAATTGAGTTGATTATTGTTATAGTGATTTTGGGTATTCTGGCGGTAACGGCCGCACCTAAATTTATTGATATTCAGTCTGATGCCAGTAGAGCGACCTTGCAAGGGTTGCAATCATCGATAAAGGGGGCAATTAGCACAACTCATGCAAAATCGCTGGTAGAAGGTGAGCAAAACCAGAGTACCAGTAGTATTGCAGTGCCTGGTGGTACTGTTGCCATGGCATATGGTTACCCTACTGCCGCTGCGGCCGGTATCGTTGCTGCAATGGATATCCAGGCGGGAGCTGCAGGCAGTGTCGCCAATGCTGAGTGGGGATACTTTGTCGGTACGGGCACAGTAACCTTTGCGCCATATAACAAAATTACCTGGTCTGCGACTCCAGCGGCGACAGATATAACTAATACCAACTGCTATCTCACTTATACCGCAGCAACGGGCGCTGGTACACCACTTGTAGTGACGCCAGCCAATAGTGTGATTAGCAATTCAACAGGTTGCTAAGCTTAAACAGCTGCAGGTTACCAAGCATATGGCTTCTGATAGGTTAACCTTAAGTGGCATAACACTGTGAAGACCGCCGGATTTACCCTGTTAGAACTGATTATAGTGATCATTATTCTTGGGGTACTGGCGGTGTCGGCCTATAGCCGCTTTGCCGGTAAAGATGGCGTAGTGGAATATACCTATCAGGCCCGGCTGATATCCTCGTTGCGCGCTATGCAAATGCGTGCCATGCAGGATACCCGTGATGGTTACTGTTTTCAGGTGAACCTTAGTGCCGCCGCGTTTGGTCCGCCGGATTTTACCCATACTGCCCCGGGCAATCCCAATCTGGCCTACAAACTAGCTGGTAGCGCGGCAGAAATTGCCAGAACCTGTTCTACTGCCATCGGCAGCCTGACTCCTGATTACTTGCGTACCAATGGTAATGAAATGGCTGAGGAAGGGCTGAACCTGGATGGTATTGCTTCCATAAACCATATTGGTTTTGACAGTCTGGGACGGCCGGTAAATAACAGCAACCCTGCTAACCCGGTGGCGCAGTGCACCTCAGGCTGTCGAATTGATATAAAAGGGGTGACCAGTGCGGGGGTGTGTATTGAACCCCAGGGGTTTATCCATGCCTGTCCCTGAACGTGGTTTTACCCTGATTGAGCTGATTATCGGCATTACCGCCTTTGCCGTGGCGCTGACTTTGATCAGCAGTTTGATTTTGCCCCAGGCTAGCCGCAGTGTGGAACCCATTTATCAGGCCAGAGCGGCAGAGCTGGCCCAGTCATTGCTAAATGAAATCAGTGGCCGGGCGTTTGATCACCATTCCGACAGAACAGGCGGTTTGCTGCGCTGTGGGGAGGATGCTGACTTTCCAGCAGATGGTTTGCAGGCCGATGAGCTCTGCACTGCGCCAGCCAATCTGGGCTGTGAAGAAGGTGGCACAAACCGTGAAGCCTTTAACGATGTGGATGACTATATCTGTCTGAGCGGGTTAAACGCAGCGCAAATTCTCAACCCAACGGGCGCCGCTAATCCGATGCTGGCCAAGGATATTCAGCTGTATCAGGGCTTTGAGGTGCAGATCGCGGTGTTCTATGACGCAAACAAGGATGGCAGCAATGATAACGCTATAGGTGACTTTAAACTTATTAATCTGTCGGTTACTACCCCGGCAGGAGAACAGATTGCGTTTTCCACTTATAAAGGCAACTACTGAGATGTCAGGGGGCAGCAAAGGTTTTACCCTGATGGAACTGATAGTGGTGATCACCATCTTAGGCGTGGTGTCACTGACGGTGTTTAGTTTTATTGGTCTGGGCACACGTATTTACGTGGATGCCACCGAGCGCGACCAACTGTTAAGTGAAGCACGCTTTGTGGTGGAAAGACTAAACAGAGAATTACGCAACGCCGTGCCTGGCAGTATCCGTACCCGCCAGGCCAATACCAATAGCAGCCACTGCATTGAGTTTGTACCAATTAAGTGGAGTGGCTTTTATACCGATATTCCTGTTGCCCCGGAAGCGCCTGTCAGCACTTTTCAAGCCGTGGAATTGGCCGCCACCATGGACAGCTATGTTTTTAGCTCGGGCGACAGGGCGATAGTTTATCCATTGACCAGCCGGGATGTGTATAACAGTACCGATGTGCCCCGTGAGCAATACCCTATCAGTTCGGTGTCAGGGCCGGATGCTGATGGTCTTATGAGTATTCAACTGAACGGCGCTGTGCAGTTTGCCAATGATTCACCAGCGTCGCGTTTCTATATTGGTGGCCAGCCAGTGGCCTATTGCTTTTGGCGCGAAGGTGGTGTGTCAGATACCTGGCTCTATCGGTACCAGGGGTATGGGTATATTTCCTCGCCCACCAATAGTGCATCGGTGATTGCACTGATCCGAGCCGGCCAGTCATCATTAATGGCGAAAGGCGTGCATCCTTATTCAACCCTGGCCGCAAATGACGAGCTACCATTTAAGGTGCAGGCGGCTACCCTAACCAGAAATGCCTTGGTGCAGATTAGGCTAAGATTTGAACTGAATGAGGAAATTGTCACTTACCACTATGAAGTGCAGGTACCCAATGTTCCCTGAGCACAGAAAGCAGAGAGGTAGTATGCTGATGATTACCTTATTTGTGCTGGTAGTGATGGCGCTACTGGGCTTTGCCTTAACCCGGATATTATCGGCATCCAGCGATACCATAGTGACCGAGGTGTACGGCGTGCGCGCTTTACAAGCGGCCAAAAGTGGTCTGGAAAGTCAGCTGGTGGCGGTGTTTCCATTGGGTGTGGCTGGCAGTGATCCTAATGGCTGTGCGTCGGATACCGGATATCAGCCGATACAGGCCGCAGGCCTGGTAAATTGTTCGGTACGAAGCCTTTGCCAGACACAGGAGTATCCCATAGCTGGGGTAAGGTACTACCGTTTTAGCGCCGAAGGGGCGTGCGAGGCCGGTGATGCTGTGGTTAGTCGCAGGCTATCCATAGATGCCAGGGTATCGCTATGATTAGACTGATTGCTGTTTCAGCCTATCTGTTCCTATGCTCAACGGCCTGGGCTGCAACATATAATCTCGCCTCAGGTTCGCTGCCTGGTGGCTGTGCCAGAAACACCAGCACCAACACGGTAACATGCGGCAATTTAACCCTTTCCAGCAACGATTCAATAACCATAAGTAGTGGTAGCTGGCTGTTAAATATTACCGGCAGCGCCAGTTTAGGCGGGGCGGCCATTAACAATGGTGGCAGCGCGTCGCAATTAACTGTCAGAGTGGCAAGCAGCTTAACCACAGGAACGGGGTTTACCGCCAAAGCAAACTTTGAAGTGGCGGGCTCTACGACCATTGGTTCGTCCAACCAGATCGTCGGTAATCTCAGTGTTACCACCTTAACCGTGGGGAGTAGCTCGACAATCACGGGTAATGTTCAGGCAACCGGTGCTGTCACCAATCATGGCTCAGTGATCGGTTATATCAGTGCCAAGGGCTGCATGAGTAACAATGGCTCTATAAGCGGGGATGCCAATTCCCCTTGCTTACAAAACAATGGCACCATTGGCGGAACCCAGTGCAGCATCAACGACAATGTGGGGCCTTGTGGCCCGGTGTTAACCTGCTTTAACGACGACTTTAACAGTGCCTCGGCTTTCCCACAGAACTGGACCTTGTCTACCAGTTCTGGTTCATTTGTACCCACCATTGCTAGCGGCAGAGTCAGGCTGACGGAAGCGGCGCAGGATCAGGCCACCCGAATTACCATGAATCGGCGTTTCCCCGCCGCCAATAACAGAGTGGAAATTGAATTCGATTACTACTCATACGCAGGTAACAGTGCTGATGGCATTGCGGTAGTTTTTTCTGATGCCACGGTAACACCTCAGTCTGGCGGGTTTGGGGGCTCATTGGGTTATGCTCAGCGCACTGATCATGGTAAACCTGGATTTGCCGGAGGCTGGCTGGGAATTGGTATGGACGAATACGGGAACTTCGCCCGGGCCGTAGAAGGGCGTGTTGGTGGCTATACCGGTTCATTGCAACCAGACAGACTGGTCATCAGGGGATCAGCCAGCAGTCAGTACCGGTATATCACCCGTTCCGGCACCCTGAGTCCGGGTCTGGATAAAACGGGTACCAGTGCCGGACCTGGTCACAGATACAAAATTATTATCGACTCTACCTCTGTAGGTCAGTCCTTGGTCAGTGTGCTGCGCAATACTGGCAGCGGCTTTGTGGAAATTATCAGCCCTTTGGATATTCTGAGTTTTGGCTTCCAACAGAACGTACCTGAAAAGCTGCTACTCAGTTTCACTGGTAGTACAGGTGACGTCTACAACCGCCATGAATTGGACAATCTGCAGGTTTGCGCAGCCTTGTCTGAGCCAATTGTTCTGGCCCCTGATCATTATCGCATTGAAAAACCACCCAAAGGCTATTTTTGTGGCGACGCCAGTATCAAGGTGAAGGCGTGCGACGATGCAGCTTGCAATACCCTGTACAGTAACCCGGCCGGTCTGACACTAACCACCAATAAAGGCAGTTGGGACAACAGTAATCTCAATATTAATGGTGAGATAACCGCAAAGCTCAGGGTTGACCAAAGCCTGGCGGATGGTAGTGGCGTTGCTCTGGTCACCATGGGGGGAATAAACCCCAGTCCTTCCGCGCCGGTTTATTGTTATAGCAATGGGCTGCAGACCGATTGCAAGCTGTCGTTTGAAGCCATGGCGCTGGCATTTAGTCAGGGTAGTAAAAATCGTCCGTTTACTGCTATTAGCAGCAAAAACGCCCAGACCGCATTCACTCAGGATATTTATGTGGGATTGGCCGCACCAGAAAGTTGTGAAGCAGACCTAAGTGGCCAGAGTTTGTTATTAAGTATGGATTGCGCTGATCCTGCCGTCTGTCATGCCTTGCAGTTCAGATTCAATGGCAATGCGGTGAGTGAAGGCAACTATATCAATACCCAGCTAACTTTTGATAGTCAGGGTTTTGCCCGCATTCCGGCAAATTCGCTACGTTATGATGATGCCGGTACGATTAATTTGTTGGCGAAAAATTCCGATCAGGATGCAGAAGGCGTCAGCAACAACTTTGTCGTTAAGCCAACAGATTTGCTGCTTAGTGTCGCTATGGACAATCCTCATGTGGCTGGAAAAGATTTCAATATCAGGGTAGAGGCCGTGGGGGCAGCCGGGCAGATCACTCCAAACTACAACGTCAGCGACGGCATTAACACCAATAGCAGTGATTTGCAGGTTACGCTGGAAAAACTCTTGCCTGCCAGCATAGGAAGCCAGGGACGTTTATCCCTGGGTAGTATTCAGAGTCAAAACCCTGGTTCTGCCAGCTTTCAGGCCATCAGCAGCGAAGATTCCCTTAGTTTTAGTCAGGGCGTTGGCCAGGCCATTGTTAACTACAGTGAAGTGGGGCAGATCAGGCTGACTGTGCGTGATAGAGACTATCAGGGCGCGGGAAGCATTGTGTCCAATAGTCAGACACTGACAAACTTTATTCCCGCCTATTTCAGTTTACCTGTTGCAGGAGATGTGCAACCGGGTTGTGGCGAATTTACCTATATGGGACAAGAGTTTGCTATTAGTGGGCAGGTTGAGGCCAGAAATCTGCAGGGAGTTCGCACGGCAAACTATTTTGGTTCACTGGCCAGCGGATTATTGTATGCCAGGTTAAGCAATGGCAGCACTGAGGTGAATCGATTGCAAAATACCGGGCCTTTTGCCCTGAACTGGAATAATGGCCTGGCAAACTTTTCACAATCGCTGGTGTTTAGTCGTGCCACTGCAGCAGACGGCCCTTTTGCAAACATGCTAGTGGGTGTATTGGTGCAGGATGATGACGGCGTGCAGATGCAAATCCCCAGCACCGGCTTTGTTAGTGCGGTGGCATTGGAAAACCGGGCTGAATTTGAATTTCGTTATGGCAGGGCCAGGCTGATTAATGCATATGGTCCGGAAACCGAAAACCTTCCTGTTCCCCTGGAAATACAATATTACAACAACGGTGTCTGGCAACTGAACCAACAGGACAGTTGCACCCGCTATCAGGCCAGTAAGTTGGTTGCAGGTACCATGACCACCAGAGTCAATGGCATCACTAGTGGCGATGAAACAGTTGATAAAGGCAAGCCAGTGATGCCGCAAATGAGTTTTGTGCTGGATGCCCCGGGTGTCGTGCCCGGCACCAATCCCACGAGTTTAGAATGGCAAGTCGATGACTGGCTCAAATTCAACTGGACGGGGGCTGGCCCCAGCAATCCAACTGCCATTGCCACCTTTGGCACTTACCGTGGAAACGACAGGCTTATCTTCCAGCGTGAAGTTTTTTAGGTGCAACAACCAGCAAGATTTGAACAAAAGTGCTACTCGCCACATAAACGGCGGGCGGATAAAAACGCCAAATCGCTGGCTTTAAGGGGTTTTTGCTAAATAACACCGCAAAAACGGAATTTTTCTCACTTTTTTATACCTAATGCCTGACCTGTCAACTTGTGCAGGGGCGGGGGCATTGGTAAAGTTAACCAGTTTGTCGTAAATGCTAAATTAAGCCCCATTTTCGTTAAATGGCGGGCGTAAAGGACCGGGTCAGTACATGTTCAAAAAGCTTCGCGGAATGTTTTCCAATGACTTATCTATCGACCTGGGTACAGCCAATACTCTTATTTATGTAAAAAACCAAGGCATAGTTCTGAATGAGCCCTCTGTGGTGGCCATTCGTCAGGAGCGTGCCGGTGGTCCCAAGAGTGTCGCAGCGGTGGGCAGCGAAGCCAAACGCATGCTGGGTCGTACCCCGGGCAACATCAAGGCCATTCGGCCAATGAAAGACGGTGTGATCGCCGACTTTTATGTTACCGAAAAGATGTTGCAGCACTTCATCAAGCAAGTGCATGACAATAATTTTTTACGCCCCAGCCCGCGTGTGCTGGTGTGTGTACCTTGTGGTTCTACTCAGGTGGAGCGTCGTGCCATTCGTGAATCGGCCCTGGGCGCCGGTGCGCGTGAGGTATTTTTGATTGATGAACCCATGGCGGCGGCTATCGGTTCAGGCTTGCCGGTTTCTGAAGCCACAGGCTCCATGGTGGTAGATATCGGTGGTGGTACCACTGAAGTTGCGATTATCTCCTTAAATGGTGTGGTGTATTCCTCGTCGGTACGTATTGGTGGTGACAAGTTTGATGAAGCCATTATTAACTATATTCGTCGTAACTTTGGTTCACTGATAGGTGAAGCCACTGCCGAGCGAATCAAGCATGAAATTGGTGCGGCTTACCCTGGTGAGGAAGTGCGCGAAATTGAAGTACGTGGTCGTAATCTGGCCGAAGGGGTACCCAGAAGCTTTACGCTGAACTCCAATGAAATTCTGGAAGCGCTGCAGGAACCACTGACAGGCATCGTTTCTGCAGTGATGGTGGCGCTGGAACAATCTCCTCCCGAGTTAGCTTCAGACATCTCCGAACGCGGTATGGTACTGACCGGCGGTGGTGCCCTGCTTAAGGATCTGGATCGCCTGTTAATGGAAGAAACCGGTATTCCTGTGGTGATTGCTGACGACCCGCTGACCTGTGTAGCCAGGGGCGGCGGTAAAGCCCTGGAAATGATCGATATGCATGGTGGCGATCTGTTCAGCTACGAATAATCGATAACTACTTGAGGCGGCGTAAGCCGCCCATTCGTTTTTAGGCCTCTGTCTTGGATACTATTTTTACCCGCGGTCCTTCTCTGACCAGCCGACTGGTGCTTGCCACTGTGCTGTCGGTGCTGCTTATTGTGCTGGACGGCAAGCTGGATACCTTCAGCAATGTGCGGGTTTATCTCAATTCCCTGGTAAGTCCATTGCAATATATGGCAAACCTGCCCGGTGAAGTGCTAAACCAAACATCCCGAGCCCTGACTACCCAACGGCAGTTGCTGGAGAATAATGCACAACTTACCCGCCAGAATATTCTGATGAGTGAGCAACTGCAGCGTTTTGAAGTGCTGCGGCAGGAAAATGATCGCCTGCGTACTTTGCTGGGCTCCCCGGTGCGTGCCGACGCGCGTAAGATGGTCGCTGAATTAATGGCGGTAGATAACAATCCCTACAGCCATCAAATCGTGATCAATAAGGGCACATTACAAGGTGTATATGAAGGGCAGCCTGTGCTGGACGATAAAGGCATCGTTGGGCAGGTAATGCAGGTGGGTACTACCACCAGTAGGGTATTATTGATTGCTGATGTCACCCATGCGGTGCCGGTCCGGGTATTGCGCAATAATGTTCGCATGGTCGCTTCGGGATCGGGGCAGTTAAACCGTTTGGTTATCAACCATGTTCCTCATAGTACCGATATTCAGCGCGGTGACATGCTGGTTTCATCCGGGCTTGGACAGGTGTTTCCAGAAGGTTATCCGGTTGGCCGCATCACCGATGTTATCCGGGATGAAAGCCGTCCTTTTGCTATTATCAGGGCAGAACCTGCTGCACAGTTGGACAGGTTAAAATATTTATTGTTGTTGTGGCCTGCCGATGCACCCCAGGCTCCGATAGATCAGGATGAGGCGGTTAATGAGTCTTAGTCTAAGACACTACACTATTGCCATCAGTTTGCTGGTGGCGCAAATGCTGCAAATTATGCCGATGCCGATTCTGGTAGACCCATACCGGCCGGATTGGGTATTACTGGTGTTGGGATACTGGACACTGGCGCTGCCACAGCGGGTCAATGTGGGGGTGGCCTTTTTGAACGGCTTGGTACTGGACATTTTGCTCGGTACCGCGCTTGGCATTCACAGTCTGGCCCTGAGTCTGGTGGTGTTTATTCTGGCTGCCAATTATCAGCGTTTGCGTAACTATTCTGTCTGGCAGCAGGCCTTTATGATTGGCTTGTTGGCTGCGCTCTATCATCTGGTAATCTTCTGGTTGCAGCATCTGCTGACGGATATTTATTTTCTCTTCGATTACCTGTGGCCGGTGTTGACAACCATGTTGTTCTGGCCCTGGTCCTTTATGATTCTGCGCAAAGCGCGCAGACAACTGAAGGTAAGCTGACATGTTGATTTTAGCCTCTGCTTCTCCCCGTCGTGCTGAGCTTCTGCATCAACTGCAGGTACCGTTCAGGCAAATCAGCGTTAATCTGGACGAGTCAGTTAAGCCTGCCGAGGAACCCATGGATTATGTGGTCAGGTTGGCCCGTGCCAAGGCTGAAGCCGGCTGGCGTCAGGCTGGCCACGTGGACCCTGTGTTGGGTTCGGATACGGCAGTGGTATGTCAGAATCGTATTTTGGGTAAACCGGTCGACAAAAGTGACTTCCAACGTATGTTCGCACTGTTGTCAGGCGCTCACCATCAGGTCATGACAGCAGTGGCACTGCGCAGTGATCGTGGTCTGCAACACCGGCTGGTGGTAACCGATGTCAGCTTTAAAGTGTTAAGTCAGGCTGAAACAGACTGGTACTGGCAAACCGGCGAGCCGGCAGATAAGGCCGGTGGCTACGGAATCCAGGGCTTGGCCGGACGCTTTGTGACCCGCATCCAGGGTAGCTATAGTGCCGTAGTTGGCCTGCCACTTTACGAAACTGCTGAACTACTGAAGGAGCAAAATCTGCTATGAGTGCCGAGCTGTTGATCAACGTTACCCCTTCTGAGTCCAGGGTTGCCCTGATCGAAAACGGCATCTTGCAGGAAATCCATGTCGAGCGGCATACCAAGCGGGGCTTGGTGGGCAATATCTACCGAGGCAAGGTCAGCCGGGTATTGCCCGGTATGCAGGCGGCATTTGTGGACATTGGTCTGGATAAAGCGGCCTTTCTGCATGCGTCAGATATCGTTATTCACAATGAGCTGGTGGGTGAGGTATCAGAAAGCCATATGTCCAAGCAAGACATTCGCGAGCTGGTGCGTGACGGCCAGGACATTGTTGTACAGGTGGTGAAAGACCCACTGGGCACCAAAGGTGCGCGTCTGACTACCGACATTACCCTGCCCTCGCGCTACTTAGTATTTATGCCCAGTGTTTCCCATGTTGGCGTGTCTCAGCGTATTGAGGATGAACAGGAGCGGGAACGTTTAAAACTGCTGGTGCAGGATTTGTGCAGTGAAGACGGTGGTTTTATTCTGCGCACGGCCGCCGAAGGCGTGGGGGAAAGTGAGCTGCAGCAGGATGCGGAGTTTTTAAAGCGTTTATGGGCCAAAGTGCAGCAGCGCATGAAAAAGCGTAAGGCCAATGTGTTGTATGAAGATTTGCCCCTGGCTCGTCGCGTGCTGCGTGATTTTGTCGGCACTAAGCTGGACAAAATCCGTATCGATTCCAAATTGGCTTTCAGTGAATTGCAAAGCTTTACTAAAGAATACGCGCCAGAGCTGCATGAATTGCTGGAAGTCTATCAGGGCGAACGCCCCATCTTTGATCTATATGATGTGGAGAACGAAGCGCAGCGCGCCCTGGAAAGGCGAGTGGAGTTGAAATCAGGAGGCTACCTGATTATTGACCAAACCGAAGCCATGACCACCATTGATATCAATACCGGCGCATTTGTCGGCCACCGCAATCTCGAAGAAACTATCTTCAATACCAATATCGAAGCCACGGCCGCTATTGCCCGGCAGCTCAGACTGCGCAATCTGGGCGGCATTATTATTATCGATTTTATTGATATGACCGACCAGGATCACCAGCGTCGTGTTCTGCACAGTCTGGAAGTTGCCACCGGCAAAGACCGGGCAAAAATTAATATTCACGGCTTTACAGCACTGGGTCTGGTGGAGATGACCCGTAAACGCACCCGAGAAAGTTTGGAACATATTCTGTGTGGTGAGTGTCCAGTATGTAAGGGGCGAGGTTCGATCAAGACGGTGGAAACCATTTGTTTTGAGATAATGCGTGAGATTGTGCGCGTGAACCGGGCCTATGATGCAGATAAATTTGTGGTTTATGCCTCACCAGCCGTTGCAGATGCGTTGCTGGGCGAAGAGTCGCATATGCTGGCGGAATTGGAAGTCTTTGTATCCAGACAAATCAAAGTGCAAACCGAGCCATTGTACAATCAGGACAAGTACGACGTGGTGATGATGTAATCATCTTAGCTACGAGCTACGAGCTACGAGCTACGAGCTACAAAGCGCTGCGGTGGTGTTTCCCTGAGCTTGCAGCATAGTGCTGCATACAGATAACTGAATTATTGTGAAGAAAGCTGTTTTTTATTTGTCCTACATCGTCCGTAAACTGTGGACCTTAAGTGCGATACTGCTGGTTACTCTGGCCGTATTGCTGAGTCTGCTGCGTTACAGCCTGCCGCACATGGACAGTAAAAAACACTGGCTGGAAGATTACATTAACCAGGAATATGGCACAGACCTGAAAATTGGCAGTATCTCGGCTGCCTGGCAAGGTACCGGACCGGCTATTGTTCTGCGTGATGTGGCACTGAATAATCAGCTTGATTCACCTCTGCAACTCAACATCCGCGAAACGCAAATTCAATTGGATTTCTGGGGCTCGGTGACGAGCGGTTCTCTGCAGTCTCAGCGTTTTAATCTTGACGGTCTGACACTGTCATTGGACATTCCCAGATTGGAATCGGGCGACGCTGAATATCCGGTGGTAGATGCCTTACAGGCACTGTTTCTTGAACAATTGCAGCGCTTTTCGGTTAACGACAGCGATGTGTTTTTAGCCAATGATCAGGAACGGCAGCATATTCAGATTCAGCAATTAAGCTGGTTGAATAAAGAGCAACGCCACCAGGGCGTTGGTTTTATGCGGGTCGCCGAGCTGACCCGCAACTCAGCCAGGTTTATTCTGGATTTGCGCGGTGGCCGCGACAACCTCAGTGGCACATTCCATGCCGATGCCAAAGAGCTGGATATCTCACCCTGGTTGGCGCAGATCAATCCCAGTCAGCGTGAACTGGCAAGCAGTCGCCTGAATTTTTCCATGTGGGCCGAGATCCGTGATTCTCAGGCTATCTCACTGCAGGCCAATCTGAATGACAGCCAAATCAGCTTTAAAGGTGAGCAGCCCTTAAATCTTAAAGTGGCCAGTGCCAACTTATATGCCCAGCCGGATAGCAATGGCTGGCGTTTTTCGTTGCAGCAGGCCGAACTGTTAAGTAACGAAGAGGATAGCCTGATAGTCGACCTTAGCGGTCATATTAGCGACAAAGGCGAATATCTGCTGCGCAGTTCTAATCTGCAATTGGAAAGACTTCGTCCCATACTGTCCGGCTTTATTAACGAGCAGGACGCCGCCTGGCTGGCACAGATGTCGCCTAAAGGGGAGTTAAACCAACTGGCCCTGCGCCTGGATGAACAAGGCGTTGCCGCCACGCTGGCATTTAACAATCTTCAGTTGTCTCCCACCGCCCATCTACCCGGAATCAGCAGCCTGCAAGGGCGGTTGGATTGGCGTAATGGTTATGGACGATTAGAGGTTGCCGGTCATGACGGTAAATTGCTGACGGACAGCATTTTGGACCATCAGCTAAGTTTTGATGCGCTCAATGCGAATCTGTTTTTCAGTGTTGCTGGGCAAGGGCTGGACTTGAGTATGCCTGAACTGGCTTTTGAGTCCGATGTGGTGAGTTTCCGCCAGGCCTTGCATTATCAAAGTGCCGATAATGATCTGGCGCTGGTAACGCAAGTCGCTGGCCTGACAGTCGCTGACGCGAAAAAGCTTTTTCCAGGTGAGTTGATGGGTAAAGAAACCAAAGCTTATCTGGATAAATCACTGGTATCCGGCACCATCAATGCAGCCAGTCTGTTGTGGCGTGGTCAACCCGCCAATTACCCCTTTGCCGATAATAGCGGTATCTTCCAGGCCAGCGTTGATATGCAGGACAGCGAGTTTTTATTTGACAGCGACTGGCCGCCCTTGACCGGCCTGTCTATGCAACTGTTGTTTGAAAATGAAGGCCTGTGGATGAACAGCAGTAAAGGCAAACTGCGCCAGCTCAACGTGGGGCAGGTAAGCGCGGTTATTCCTGAACTAACCGAAGATTCAATTCTGACCATCAACCTGCAGGAGCAGGCTGATGGGGCCGCCGTGACGGACTTAATGCTGCACAGTGAACTGGCAGATTCGGTGGGCGCTGCGCTACAGGAAGTGCAAATCAGTGGTCCACTGCAGGCCGAGCTGGAGCTGACTATCCCCTTAAGTGGTCATGATGTGGTTGCCCGCGGTAAGGTGGGGTTCAAAGATAATCTGGTCAGTGTCAGCAGTCTGGCACTGGACCTGCACAAGGCGCAGGGTGAACTGACCTTTGTTAACGATAAAATCCGCAGCGATAGGCTGCAGGTTGAGCTACTAGGGCAACCCACCACACTGGCCTTGCAAGGCGCGCAGCGACAGAATGGCTATCAAACTGATATTCAGTTGACGGGGCAATGGAACTGGCATCAGTTTCTGCTCGCTCAGCATGCCAGTCTCGAACCCTTCGTCGCGGGTGTTACTCCCTGGCAGGCCGATTTAAGTCTGAATCTGCCTGAACAAGGGTATCAATACGAATTTAATCTGCGTTCTGACATGCTGGATGCCGTATCCAGTTTGCCGGAACCCTTTGCCAAAGGGGCCGGCGTGGCCATGCCTTTGCATCTGGACGTCAGCGGTGATGAGCAGGTGTCTAATGTGCGGCTGCAACTAGGTAATAAAGTACGATTTAACGGCCTGCTGCCTCATCAGGAAATGCGCTTTTCCCGCGCCCATCTGGCATTGGGGGAAAGTGGTTTTGCGGGAATGGGCAACGGGTTCAGTATTTCAGCCAATTTGCCCGTGATAAACGTAGAGCAATGGCATAGTACTATCGAGGCGCTGCTGGCTGGCCAGAGCAGTGAAAACGGGCTGTTTCCGGTACCTGAACGTATTTTTGTTAACGCCGGTAACCTTGATGTGCTGGGCCTGGTGTTAAACCAGGCTGAGGTGAATTTCAAGTATTCCGATCTGGCCTGGCTGGCCACACTGAGCGCCAAAGAAGGCCGGGCTGAGCTGGAGATTGGTCATGACTGGTTAGGCCGGGGGATCAGTATTCAAGCCGATTACCTCGACCTGCCTGCCTGGCAGGGCAGCGATAAGCCAGCTAATCGCGATCTACGTCAGGTGCCACCCTTAGTGCTGGAATGCAAACGCTGTAGCTATAACGAATATGAACTGGGGCAACTCAGCCTGAAACTCAGCCGGGCTGAGCAAGGCATGAAAATAGAACGACTGGATGTCAGATTGCCTGAAAGCCGATTGAGTGCCATGGGTGATTGGTATATTGGCCAAAGCAATACCAGTACCCGACTGACAGGTAATATGGAGAGCAAAGACTTCGGTGCCATGCTCAAGCATTTTAAGTTCGATGCTGGAGTACGTGATTCCGGCGCCAGAATGGACTTTGACTTAAGCTGGCAAAATGCACCTTACGAATTCAACTTTGCCAGCCTGAATGGCGATATTAAGTGGAGCTTGTCTGACGGCTATTTAAGTGAAGTGAGTGATAAAGGTGCCAGACTATTTTCCATTCTCAGTCTGGAATCGCTGGTGCGTAAATTGACGCTGGACTTTCGCGATGTGTTCGCCAAGGGCTTCTTCTACGACAAAATGGCGGGTACTTTTCAGCTTGAGAATGGCCGGGTGCATACCCAGGACACCAGTATTGATGGTGCTGCGGGTAAAATGGTACTGGCCGGTTATACAGATTTAAACGACAAAAATCTGGATTATAAAATAGGCTTTACCCCTAAAGTCACCTCCAGTCTGCCAGTGATTCTGGCCTGGATGGTAAATCCAGCTACAGCGCTGGCCGCCTTTGCATTGGACGAGGTCCTGACCTCGGCAAAAGTGATTTCCAATATTGAGTATTCCCTGACCGGCACTATTGATCAGCCGGTACTGCAGGAACTGGGCCGTGACAGCCGCGAGGTGCAACTGCCCGCCAGAGCCCAGCCCAAACAAGAACAGCCACTGCCACCACAGATGCCGCTTAAGGTGACCTCTAATGGTTAATCTGGCAGCCATACAACTGGTGTCATCACCAAAGCCGAGCGAGAATCTGGCTCAGGTCAGCAAGCAGCTCAGCGAGCTGGATACCTCATGCCCATCCCTGGTGGTGCTGCCTGAGTGTTTTGCCTGTTTTGGTGGCAGCGACAAAACCCAGCTTGAACTGGCTGAAGCCCTTGGGGAAGGGCCAGTTCAGAGTGCGTTATCTGCCATGGCGGCTGAACATTGCATTTGGCTGGTTGCCGGTACCATACCCATCCGGGTACCGGACAAAGAAAAATTCACAGCCTCCAGCTTGTTGTTTGGCCCCAAAGGACAGCAATTGGCTCATTATCAGAAAATTCATTTATTTGATGTGGAAGTGGCTGACGGTACCCGCACTTACCTGGAGTCCAAATATACCCAGCCCGGGTCGCAGGTGGTGGTTTTTGACACGGCCTTTGGCCGAATTGGTATGGCGGTGTGCTATGATCTGCGTTTTGCTGGTTTGTTCCAGGCCATGGGTGAGGTGGATATTCTGGTCTTACCCGCAGCTTTTACCCAGGTAACAGGCCAGGCCCACTGGTGGCCATTGCTTAAAGCCCGGGCGATAGAAAAGCAGTGTTTCGTGGTGGCTGCGGGCCAGGGTGGTGTACATGCCAATGGTCGGGAGACTTTTGGTCATTCCACCATCATATCCCCATGGGGTGAAGTGCTGATGAGCCTGAGCAAAGGGCCTGGATTAGTGCAGACCAAGGTGGATTTTGCCCAGATGCAGGAAATTCGCCGCACTATGCCAGTGGCACAACATAACCAATTCAGGAGCGAACTGATTGAATCCGATAGTTGAGCAGAACTTGCTGGCAGCCTCTGAGCTGAGCCAGACCGACCTGCAACAGGCCCTTGGTCTTATTTACCAGCATGACAATGACTTTGCTGATCTGTATTTCCAGTCCAGCCAGCATGAGAGCTGGATATTAGAAGACGGCATTATTAAAGAAGGCAGCTACAACATCGAGCGTGGTGTAGGGGTGCGGGCCGTCAGTGGTGAAAAAACCGGTTTTGCCTATTCAGACGAAATATCCAAACCGGCGTTACTGCAGGCCTGTCAGGCTGCCCGCAGTATCAGTGCGCAGGGCGGTAATCATCAGGTAAAAGCGTTCAGTGCGGCCAGGCAGAATAAGGCCTTATATGAAGGGCGAAATCCTATTCTGGACCTATCCGATCAGGACAAGATCAATCTGCTGAAAAGTATGGACGCCTATGTGCGTGCTCAGGAGCCGAATATCAGTCAGGTGGTGGTCAGCATCAGCGGTGTTTATGAAGAAGTGCTGGTAGCCGCAACAGATGGCACCCTGAGCAGCGATATCCGTCCATTGGTAAGACTGAATTGCTCAGTTCTTATTGAGCAAAATGGTCGTCGGGAGCGCGGCAGCGCCGGTATGGGCGGCCGTTATGCTTATGCCAGATTTCTGGAACTGGATGCGGGTGTTCCCCGTTATCAGCAGCTTGCAGATGAAGCTCTGCATATGGCCAGGGTCAATATGCAAGCAGTGGATGCGCCTGCCGGCCTGATGCCCGTGGTGCTTGGCAGTGGCTGGCCTGGTGTATTGTTGCACGAGGCCGTTGGCCATGGCCTGGAAGGAGATTTCAATCGTAAGGGATCATCTACTTTTAGTGGTCGCATTGGTCAGCAGGTGGCAGCCAAAGGGGTCACGGTGGTGGATGACGGCACGCTGGCAGAGCGGCGTGGTTCGCTGAGTATTGACGATGAAGGCAACCCAAGCCAGTACAACGTATTGATTGAGGATGGCATACTCAAGGGCTATATGCAGGACAAGCTGAATGCCCGTTTGATGGGCGTGCCCGTGACAGGCAACGGTCGGCGTGAATCTTATGCCCACCTGCCGATGCCTCGTATGACCAACACCTATATGCTTGGTGGCCAGTATGAGGCAGAGGAAATTATCAGCACCATCAAAAAAGGCATCTATGCGCCTAACTTTGGTGGCGGACAGGTAGATATCACCTCTGGCAAGTTTGTGTTTTCCACGTCCGAGGCCTACCTGATTGAAAACGGTAAAATTACCACCCCGGTCAAAGGTGCCACACTGATTGGGAATGGCCCGCAGGTCATGCAAAAAGTATCGATGATTGGCAACGATATGAGCCTGGATCGCGGTGTAGGTGTGTGCGGCAAAGACGGTCAGAGTGTGCCTGTTGGCGTGGGCCAGCCGACCTTAAAAGTGGACGAACTCACCGTTGGCGGTACAGCCTGACGGCATCTTTTTAAATCCAGGGCAGGAGCCCCTGCCCTACTGATTCTTTTCCGTTGAACTACACACTGGTTGGCTAGCCGCGCATCTCTACCCTGAATAGCAATTGTGTTTGTGTTGTTGAAGACGGGGCTGTGGCCCTAATAGTCAGCCAGTAAAGACCAGGTGCACCATCATTGGTTAAACTAAACCTGAGTTGGCTGGCATCATTCGTGAAGGGTGTATTTGGCACGCTAAAGGTGCCATTCTCCACAGTCCCTGATTCACTGGTAACATTGATGCTGGTGCCATTGGCCAGCACCTGCCCGGCAGTATCGAGAAATTCCACGATAAACTCCCGCTTTTCCCCGGCATTTAAGCTGATATCCGCAATATTAGGGTCAGTGTTTGGCGCAATCTGCGAACCATTGGCTTGTTGTAATGTCAGCACGGCTTCAGAACTGGACATAATCAGCAGGGCCGACGCGCGCAGGCTGATGCTTTGCGCCTGGCTGTCGCAATATTGATCGGACTGACAGTGCGGACCGTTAAATTTACCGTCGGCTAAATCAAACAAGCCATTACCGTTGTGATCGTCAAACCACTCGCCAACATCGCGCTCGCCGCTTTCGTTGGCATCCAGCCAGGCTTCACTCATATCCACAAAGCCGGTCAGGGTACCATTCTGGTTATCGTCTTTGCCAAAGCCATTGTTGCTAACTGAGGAAATTGCGCTGCCATCCTCATCGTCAAAGTAATTATTGCTGTTTGCATCCCACAAGGTTTCATGGCCGTCGGTATAGGCCAGAATGGTGACTCTGTGATCCGTAGGTATCGGATGCTGGCCTGTCCAGGTGACCGAACAGGCACCATTTTGGGTAACACAGCGCTCTTCTATCTGCCCACCTTCGGTGACAAAGTTCACCGCCGTGCCGTCGGCCACCGGGTTATTGAACAGGTCCGATAGTCTGACGGTCACCTGCGAGGTGGCACCTTGGTAAAGAGCGGCTTCGACATTATGTACGGTCTTTGCGATGGAAAAACTGTTCTGGTCGGCCAGGCCGGTATTGATGGTCAGCAAATTGGACTGGGTGGAAACGCTTTTCCCTGCAGCGCTCTGAGTACTGGCCGTTACCCTGACCACTGCAGGGGCAATACCTGCTATCACCCTGGTGCTCACCGTGCCATCCCCATTGGTCATGGCGCTGGAAGGTTCTACTTTTACACCACCTGCCGAGGTGTTCAGGCTGAAGTCAACCTGTTGCTGGGCCAGCGGATTGTCCAGTACGCCCCTGACCTGAAACGTTAAAGTTGAAGTAGAAACATTATTCTGTCCACCCGTACCCTGGATCAGGATTTTATCTGGTGTGGCAGAAACAAAGGTCAGTTTCTCCAGTTCTTCTGCGGCAATATCCACAGACACAGTGGCTTGCAGTGCGGTGGTATTGTCGGTCAATGTGGCCGTTATGGTATCGGTGCTGCCATGGGCTCCGGCACAACTGATGTCCTGATAATCGGTACGGGCAATTCCGCTCACCGTGGATACCGAACTGGCCAGGCTGGCGGCGCCGGCCAGAGCACAATCTGAGCTTAAGCTAATCTGCAAGGCCTGATTAACCGCCTTGTTGTCGGCACCTACTACCACCAGAGTCAAACCCAGCGTGCCACCTGCAGATAGCTCCCCGGCCATACTGACACCGATTTCACCCTGAATAAAATTATTGGCTGCATCGAAATGGCCTAGCTTTAGGTCACTTAAATCGGTATCCGTGCCAGGGTTAAACGGGGTACTGCCGTTATCGCCCGAGGTGCCATTGCAAGCGGCCAGGGTCAATCCCAGCGAGACAGTTAACAATCCCTTTAACAGCCAATTTGTCATACTTATTCTGTAGCCTCGCGCAGATACTGAAAAATTTCCCGGGCCGCTTTGGGCGGTTTGTTTTGTTGCTGCTCTTTTTGCGCCTGGCGGCTTAACTGGCGTAGTTTCTGCCGCTCAAGCGTTGGATAGCGTTCCATGACCTGATCAATAGCCTCATCGCCCCTGGCCACAATATCATCCCGCAGCCTTTCCAGCTTATGGAACTGAGCGGTCGCCTGCTGGTGCTTGTTTTCCAGCAAATCAATGGCTTGCTGGATTGGCTCGACGTCACGATTACGCATCAATTTGCCAATAAACTGCAGTTGACGGCGATAACCTTCCTTTTTTCTGTCGATGCGTTTTGCCAGCTTTACGGCGTCGCTTAATTCCTGATCCATGGGGATCTTATCCAGCGCTGCCGGGCCAAGGCCAACTAACTTTTCCCCCAGTTTTTGCAGGTCCTGCATTTCATTTTTTAACTGGGTTTTACTCTTGGAATCGAATTCCTGATCGTCGTATTCGGTCATCTTGTTGTCTTTAATGATAAACTAGCTATCCAATTGTAACCTTTAGCCCGTTGGAAAACCTAATTCCCATGAATGCACAACAAAGTCTCGCTGAAATCCAGTCGGTTGTCGATGATGTCCTGACTCTGGCCAAAAAGCTTGGGGCCAGTCAGGCCGAAGCCAGTATGAGTAAAGTACAGGGCATTGCCGTTTCCTCACGTATGCAGCAGGTTGAAACTCTGGAGTTTACTAACGACGGTGGTTTAGGGATCAGCGTTTATGTCGGTAGCAAAAAGGGCAGTGCGTCTACTGCAGATCTCAGTCCGGCTGCCCTGCGCCTAACGGTTGAAAAGGCGATTGAGATTGCCCGCTATACCAGTGAAGACCCTTGTTCAGGTCTAGCTGACGCCGAGCTGATAGCGCGGGATTTCCCTGATTTAGATCTTTATCACCCCATTGAGTTAGATGCCGAAGCCGGTATTGCCATGGCCATTCGCGCCGAACAGGCCGCCTTTGCCGCCGATCCGCGCATTAACAACTCTGATGGTGCTTCTTACAATGCCAATCTTGGCGTAAAGGTGTATGGCAACAGCCATGGTATTAACGCGGGCTATCCAAGCAGCAGATACAGTCTCAGCTGTGTTCTGATTGCAGAGCAGGACGGGGATATGCAAAGGGACTATGCCTATAGCGTGAGCCGCGAAGCCCACTGCCTGGACACGCCCGAACAGATAGGCATCGAAGCGGCAAAGGCCACGGTATCCCGCTTGGGCGGGCGCAAAATGAAGACCGCTAAGGTACCGGTGTTGTTCCACCGTGAAATTGCTTCCAGTCTGTTTGGTCACTTTGTGTCGGCTATCAGTGGCGGCAGCCTATACCGCAAATCTTCCTTCCTGCTGGATCATTTAGGCAAACAGGTGATGCCTGACTGGCTGCGTATTGAGGAACGTCCTCTGTTGCTCAAAGGGCTGGCCAGTTCGTCCTTCGATCATGAAGGGGTGCAAACCCGGGATATGGACATTGTTGAACAGGGCATACTGCAGCACTATTTGCTGACCAGTTATTCTGCCCGCAAGCTGGGCATGCAGAGCAATGGTCACGCCGGGGGCATTCATAACTGGCTGGTGCAGTCCTCAGGCCAGGGTTTTGAAGAATTACTGCAGCAGATGGGCAGCGGCCTGCTGGTCACTGAGCTGATGGGCCAGGGAGTGAATATTGTCAATGGTGATTATTCCCGCGGTGCGGCAGGATTCTGGGTAGAGAATGGCCAGATCCAGTATCCTGTTCATGAGGTAACCATTGCTGGCAATCTTAAAGACATGTTGATGGGCATTCAGGCGATTGGCAGCGACACCGAGAAACGTGGTGCAGTACAAACCGGCTCTGTGTTACTGAGCCCTATGCAAGTGGCGGGTGATTGATAAGCTTGTCTGCCCTGGAGCAAGTGGCCAGTTGTCAGTGAACAGGGTTCAGACTGACAACTGGCAGCTACTGTCTGATAACTTATCAGGCGTCAACAGCGCCACAGAAGCGATAGCCTTCACCGTGCACAGTCACAATCAATTCTTCTGCGCTAGGCTCTGACTCAAAATGTTTACGGATACGGCGAATGGTCACGTCCACCGTTCTGTCGTTGGGGCGTAGCTCACGACCAGTCATTTCCATAATCAGCTGTTCGCGAGTAAGGATTTTGCCTGGGTGACGCAAGAACAGGTGCAGGGCCCTGAATTCACTGCGAGGCAGGCGGAATTCCTGGCTCTTGGGTGAAATCAGACTGCGGCTGTCACTGTCCAATGTCCAGCCGTTAAAGGACACCTTGCTGGGCAGATCGTCATCTTCACTGCTGTTCAGCGTACGAGTCAGCAGGTTTCTGGCGCGAATGGTCAGTTCTCTGGGATTGAAGGGTTTGGTCAGATAATCATCGGCACCAATTTCCAGGCCCAGAATACGATCTACGTCGTTATCACGGCCGGTCAGGAAGATCAGACCGACATTTTTACGATCCCGCACTTCGCGAGCCAGAATCAGGCCATTTTTACCAGGCAGATTGATATCCATAATTACCAGATTGATGGTATGTTCAGCGAAAATGTTGTGCATTTCCTCGCCGTTTTCAGCTTCAAAAACCTGATAGCCTTCGGCTTCGAACAGACTTTTCAGGGTTGTTCTGGTAACAACCTCGTCTTCGACAATGAGAATATTAGGGGTTTGCATCTTTTAAAGTTCCACGCTTTGTTAGATTTTTGTAAGTTTACCAGATAATAGTCATTCTCATAAGTGGTCTGGGCCAACAGAATTGCGCGCTGGGCTTATTCTGTCTGTTGTTGAGCCCGTATGACCCACATCATCAGCGAAAGTTCACCCGCTTTAATAAGGCAGAGCTAAACTTCAGGCTGGTTTGTTCATACACATCCTGATTGAAGAAAATCTTCATCTTGGATTGTAGCGGGACAATGGCCATCATGCCGCCACGCTGGATAAAGTTAATGGACTCGCCAATAGAGACTGTTTGCTGGTTCACTTTTGCCAGGCGTTCAAAGAGTTCATCACTCTCCATACTTTGGCCGACAAACAGTACCTGACAATCCTGCCCATCTATTTGTGTGGCCTCAGCCAGCTCCACCAGTTTAATCGGTCTTTGTTTCACTTGTTGGTTAGGTGAACTCTGAAACACCTTGGCATGGGCATAGTTCTTATCTTCCAGAAAACAAAAGTTCACCGGCAATTGGCTGTCTTCATCAACAAATTGCGTAAAATTGGCTATGTGCAGCAGGAACGGGGCGCGCAGTTGTTCAGAACTGAAGCCCTGTGAAAATGCAGCCGTTGGCAACAATAGCGCACAAAGCAGCAGTAGTTTGTGAAGTGTCGGCAATCCCTGTCGCATTATGAACTCTTAGCAATATCTGAATGTTCCAGCTTCCTGACCGGGAACAGAATTTGAAATTCAACACCATGACCTTCTTCGCTGGTTACCGTAATGGAACCATTCAGGGCCTGAGTCACCAGGTTGTACACCAGGTGCATACCCAGGCCACTACCACCCTGGCCGCGCTTGGTAGTGACAAAAGGATCAAAGATGCGTTTACACAGATGCTCCGGTATACCTTTACCATTGTCCTCATAACGCAGTGACAGTTTGTTGCCACCCTGCAATTCTACCCAAATATCAATCTGGCCTTTTTCCATAAATTCAAATCCATGAATAATGGAGTTCATAATCAAATTGATCATGATTTGGTTGATTGGCCCGGCTTTACTTTCGATGGTCAGCTCCGGGTCGCAATGCAGGACAATTTCGTGAGGCAGCTTTTTCAGTTTGGGGCGCATGGACAGCAGAATTTCGTCCATTAATTGTTTGAAGGCAAACACTCTGGCCGTTTCACTGGTTTGGTCTACAGCGACTTGTTTGAAGCTGGATATTAGCTCTGCAGCACGGTTTAAGTTGCGGTAGATAATATTGAGATTTTCTTCCCCTTCCTTAAGGAATTTTGCCAGAGCACTGGCCTTGAGATTTTTGTTCTCAAAATCACTCTGCAGTTGGGTCAATCGGTCCAACATCATGGTGGAAGCGGTGACGCCCAAACCGATTGGAGTGTTAACCTCATGCGCAACCCCGGCCACCATATCACCCAGTGAGGCCATTTTTTCGTTCTGGACGATCTGACGTTGAAACTGATGGAGCTTTTCCAGAGTTTGAATCAGTTCTTTGTTGGCTTCTTTAAGGGCTGTAGTGCGCTGGCTGACCTTTTCCTCCAGGCTCAGGTTAAGCCGACGGTATTCCTCTTCGGCTTGCTCCTGGCGAAGAATATGCTGCTGTATGGTTTCCAGCATGCCGTTAAAGGCATTACCCAGAATATCCAGCTCCTTAAGGCTGGATGAACGGGCCCGGCTGGAATAATCCTTCTGCTGACTAATCTGCTGAACCAGATAAACCAACTCTTCAATGGGATGGGTTACTGAGCGTTGCAACCTCAGAGTCAGCAAAAAGCTCAGGATTAGGGCCAGCATCAGGACCGAAAACGTGATCAGCACGGTGTTCAACGTCAGTTTGTTGAGGGCATCTACCGAGGCGCGAATATAGGTGAAACCAACCCGATCCCCTTCCAGGTTAACCGGCATCATATATTCCAGTGCATCGGCGCTGAAGGTAGGCAGGGCCAGCTCTTCTGTTCTGCCAAACATGGCTCTTACCGGGGCCTGTCCGGTTTTATTGTAACTGGCAAAGAATTCCAGTTCATTGGCCGGGTTGAGTTTGTAGATATGTACGTTGTTGATAAATGCCGCGGCTGAGAGCGCCTGCAAGTTTTGTTCTTCGGTGACATTGTCATTAAACACAATGCCACTGGCAGCATTGGTACTGATCAACTCTGCAAAAGTTTCCACCTCGTTGATCATTTCTTCTTTATAGTTACTGATTTGAACATAGAGAGATATGCTGGATGCCAGAAGCAATGCCGCCGCAGTGATGGACATTACTACCCAGATGAACAGGCTTTTTATCGATAGGACTTTCTTTTGTTGCGCCATGTGCTCTGATTCAGCCCTGAAATATCTTTATCGTTTCTTGATCAAGCTTATCACCATATTGATACAATCTTTTGAAAAATGAAAATAATTACAAGACCGGAAGGGAAAAGATGAGCAATAGCGAACAACAACAAACAACATCCAGGCTATGGCAACTGTACCAAAATACGATTTTTGTTTTATCTGAACGGCCGGTAGAGGCCGAGCAGAGGTGCATTGTCACTGCCTGCAACCCCGGCGGCAGTGTGCTGTCAAAAAGCGAAAACACCCTGTTACAGGGGCAACTGGCTGGTCGTTTAAGCCGTCAGGGCTTTCGTTGCAGTGAGTTAATTGGTGCAGGCGCAGATCTTAAGCATCAGGAGCCCAGTTATCTGATTGCCTGCAACAAGTTACAGGGCCTGGAACTGGCCAGGCACTTTAAGCAAAACGCATTTTATTGGCTGGATGGTGAGCAGGTGTGGCTGCTACCGGCAATGCTGGAGGGGTACAATGCTGTTGCCCTGGGAAACTTCAGGGCAAGGTGCAGGGGCTGCGAGCAGCCCCTAGTAACGAATTAGCTCGAGTAAAGTCTGTTCGTCCATATTTAACTGGGCGGCCAGGCTTTTCAGGCGCATTCTCTGCCTGACCCGCTCAGCTTCGCTGCTTGGTTGCGCTTGTAAGTCGGCAAAGTCGCTCAGGCAAACACAGACTAACTGCTTGGTGTTGTTGCCCTGTTTGTCTGTTAATTGCGCCTGTTTGTAAATCAGATGCGGACAGGGCTGAGTGCGGGCAGGGTCCTGCAGGCATTGCTCAGGCACTGCCTGCACGCTGAACGTACAAATCAACAGCAGAGCGGCTCTTGTGACAGCCACTGAATCAGTTATCCATCGGCAGACAATGCTGATACAGGGCCTGATAATTCAGTGCCGCGTCATACCAGGTGAATTTTTGCCGCATTGCACGTTTCTGCATTTGTACGAAACGGTCAGGGTATTCATGGTAAAACAGCATGGCCCGACGTACACAGTTTAACAGTGCTGAACTGTCCGGTGCTTCAAACATAAAACCGGTGGCTTGCTCCGGCAGCATTTGCAGATCCAATACCGTATCTCGCAATCCCCCTACGGCACGAACAATGGGGATAGTGCCATAGGCCAGACTGTACATCTGATTCAATCCGCAGGGTTCAAACAACGACGGCATCAGGAAAAAGTCGCTGCCAGCTTCCAGCAAGTGTGCCATACGGGTACTGAAGTCGTTGCGAAACACCAGCTTGTCGGGAAATTGTGCGGCATTGAACTGTAATACGTCGCTGATCACAGGATCCCCTGTGCCTATAACCAGAATCTGCACATTATGTTGCAATAACTGGTTTAGCACGGGTAGTAAATAACCAAAGCCTTTTTGTTCCGTCAGGCGGCATAGCATGCCAATCAGCGGCACATTGGCCTTCTCCGGCAATCCGGCTTCCTGCTGCAGGGTTTGTTTACACAGGGCTTTGCCCTGCAGCGCCTCACCCGTGTAGTGCGCGGGTAAAAATTTGTCTGAACCAGGATCCCACTGCTGGTAGTCGCAGCCGTTCAGAATACCACTGACATCATTGGCCCGATGTTGAAAATCGTGATAGAGACTGTGGGACCCCAGTGGTGTGAGCAGCTCCCTGGCATAGTTGGGGCTGACCGCATTTATCTTGTCAGCATACTGAATACCCATTTTCAGAAAATTCAGATTACCCTGACTGTCGATTTGTGCCGCCAGTTCCGCATGAGGACGCAAGAAACTGATATCTGCAAACCTGTGTACGCCCTGATAGGCGCCATTGTGAATAGTCAGCAGGGTGCGGCAGCGGGCAAAAAAGCCGCTATCGTCACGCTTGATAAAATACGGGCAAAGCGACGTATGCCAGTCGTTGCAATGCACTACATCGGGCTGAAAATCCATGGCCTGTGCTGTACGCAATGCCGCCATTGAAAAAAAGGCAAACCGCTCGGCATTGTCGCCAAAAGCTTCATAGCCATCGGAATAGAGACCCGCGCGATGGAAGTAGTCAGGATAATCCACGCAATACACCGGAACGGTTTCCAGTTCCAGTCGCTTGATATTAAAACGGTACTCTTTGTCGCCTGCGCGCAGAAGCTGCTCGTCGGCAACATTGCCAAGTTTGAATTTCTCGGCAAGCTGCTTGTAGTAAGGCTTCACAATGCGTACATCGTGACCAAGCGCCTTCAGGGCAATGGGCAGTGACTTGGCAACATCTGCCAGGCCACCGGTTTTAGCCAGGTCTTCTACTTCAGAAACGACAAAAAGTATTTTCATTCAAATCCAACCCTCATGCCTTTGGCGATCACGGTCAATCCTTCTTCGGTCACGGTCAGGCCGCGGGCCTTGTCCTGCTCTGGATTAACACCTATCTCGGTGCCGGGCGCAATACTCACTCCTTTGTCGGTGATCACCCGATTCAGGTAGCTGCCGGCACCTATATGCGCTCTGCCGAGGATAACGCATTCCTGCAACCTTGAACCAGCCCCCAGGTGCACATTAAAACCTAATACTGAGCGCTCCACCCTGGAACCGACAATTTTACACCCGGAAGAGATCAGCGAATTGAGTATGGTGGAGTGATTGCCTTTCTCATCGGCCAGAATACGCGCGGACGGTACCGGCGGGTGGTAGCTGCGCAATGGCCATTTTTCGTTATTGAGTTCAAATTGTGGTTCACATTCCAGCAGATCCATATGGGCTTCCCAGAACGAATATAACGTGCCTACATCCCGCCAGTAGTGGGTATTGGTTTCGCCCTGAATCTTGTTCTGAGTAAAGTCGTAAACCTGTACTTGCTTGTCTTTATACAGCTTGGGAATTATGTCATGGCCAAAATCATGGTTAGAAAGCTTATTTTCTGCATCGGCGTACAGAGATTTATAAAGTACTTTGGCGTCAAACACATAGTTGCCCATAGAGACCAGTGCCATGGTTGGATTGCCAGGCAGGGGCTTGGGGTGAGTGGGTTTTTCCTCAAAGCCGGTCATACGGAAGTTTTCATTCACTTCGATTACCCCAAAGCGGTGCGCTTCCTCGATGGGCACACGGGTAGCACAAACGGTCAGGGCAGCGCCGCTTTTCTCGTGGTAACGCACCATCTGGCGTACATCCATCTTGTAGATATGGTCGCTGCCGAAGATGCATACGTTGTCTGGATCATGCTGTTCTATCAGTCGAATATTCTGGTAGATAGCGTCGGCAGTGCCTTCATACCAACGTTTACCCATGCGCATCTGCGCAGGAATGGCGTCAATAAAATTGCCAGTTAAGCCTGAAAGATACCAGGCTTGCCGCAGGTGGATATTCAGTGATTGTGATTTGAACTGGGTCAGCAAATAAATTTTCAGCAGGTCGGAATTCACGAAATTATTCAGAACTAAGTCCACCAGGCGCAAGCCACCGGCGAAAGGGACGGCCGGTTTGGTGCGGGTCTGAGTCAGCGGGAATAAGCGGGTGCCGGCACCGCCAGCGAGGATCATTGCAAGAGTTCGAGCCATTTTGTCTCCTGAGACCGAAGGAATTGTGGTGCTTGTGCATGCGCTGTCCACCTGATGACCAGCCCGTCTGCGCGGAGTCAATAGTGGACAAAATGCAGTATAGACAAAGCACGAAGCGGCATCGGACTGGGTTGCTGATCCCGATCAAGGAATATCTGGTCTGGCAATCAAGTATGCCTTGCCACAGGAGAGGGCTCCGTCCATGAGCCATGCTTGCCTGGAAACAGAATTAAATCAGGCGGATTTTCTAAATCGAAGCGGTCGCAGTCTGGCCAACTGGTGTTGTTGCTCATGAATTTGTTGCAACAGCGCATCGCGCTCCAATTCGTGAAAATATCTGAACTCTGGCTCCTCGCGGATAAGCTCATTGCAAAGGCTTACTCTCACTTCCAGCTCGCAGATGTTCTGTTCAATGGCCACCGCGGTGGCATTCTGGCCAAACCGAATAGGGACAAGAAGTGCATCTGACATATGGATTTCCTCCAAGATAAGGACAGGACCTGCGTCTTGCCACTGTCATTGCAATCAAATTCAATGCCAAAGCAGTCAGAAATGTGGCTGAAAACGCTAAATTGCCCGGCAATCAAGGCCATGCAGCTTAGAACGAGGGCATGACAATTTGATTAACCGGGGATGAAAATCTGGTGAATTGCGTTATATGAGCCGGGCTGGGGCGTGGTCGCACCCGATTGGTGCGACCAGCAACTTACTTGATACAGCGATAAACACGGAATTTTGGAGTGTCGGCCAGCCATTCCACCTTGCCCAGACTTTGCTCCAGCAGTGGTGGATATTTAAGGAAGCTGTTTGCCACCAGGTATAGCGGGGCTTTTGCTGACATCATTGCCGGAATACGGCGGATAAAGTCTTCACTAACCTGGTAATCGGTTTGTAAACCGGTATGAAAAGGTGGGTTGGTATACACTGCGGCAAATGGCCCTTGTATAGCTGCCAGCCCATGACTGGCAACCACTTGCGCATTGATACCATTGTCTTTGGCGCTGTGCTCGGCACAATACAGTGCCAGGGCACTGACGTCGGACATCAGGACTTTGGCTTGCGGGTTTAGCTTACCCAGATAGCAGCCAATCACCCCTGCGCCGCAGCCGAAATCTAGCACCTGGCCCGTTGGTACATGGTCAATCTGTTCCAGTAACAAACGGGTGGCTGGATCCAGCTCGCCCTGGCTGAAAACCCCCGGCAGGAAACTGATGGTGAGTTGCTGAGTAGCCACCGACAGACTGGTTTTCTTCAGCCATTGGCTTAGGGTAAAGGCTTTGGCGGGTTTGTCTGGAATTGCACCATACAAAGCACAATGGCGGGCAGAATCCAGCTTATTACAATGCTCAGCATAGGCTGCCATTAACTTAGGTGCCGCTTTTACCCCACCTTTATTGTCGCCCACCAACAATAACTGACCGCCCGGCAGCAGACAGTGCACCAGATTGGCAATCAGCATTTGCGCTTGTTCTTTGGCCTTGGGCATGTAGATCACAATGCCATCGAACTTCTGTTCGCAAGGGTACTCAGCACCGAAATAATGATGTTCCGATTGGCTTATCTGGCAGGCATGTTGGTAGATATCAAAATACTGGTGATAGCCGAATAGCTGTTTATTACCCAGTTCGCGAAATACCTGGGCATCTAGGGGATTGACCAGCAGCCAGCGGCCAGTGGCAAATTGTTCGGCGTTTCTGACCAGTACCTGGCTGGGCGCACTCAACATCAGGCAATCCTCTCAAACATTAAATCCCAAACACCATGACCCAACCTGTGGCCACGCTGTTCAAATTTAGTCAGGGGACGAAAGTCCGGTCTGGGCACATAGTCGCCGCTGCTGGATTGGTTTTGATAGCCTTCCGCCTGGCTCATGACCTCTAGCATATGTTCGGCATAATTCTGCCAGTCTGTGGCCATATGCCAGACACCGCCAATGGCCAGCTTCTGGCGCACTTTCTGAGCAAACTCGGCTTGTACTATGCGGCGCTTATGATGGCGCGCCTTATGCCAGGGGTCAGGAAAATATAACTGCATTCTGGCCAGGCTTGCGTCCGGAATACACTGTGCCAGGACTTCCACTGCGTCATGTTCGAACAGGCGAAGATTGGTCAGGCCTGCAGCTTCTGCATCGGCCAGACAAGCACCTATGCCCGGGCGGTGTACTTCAATACCAATAAAATCTTTATCCGGCTCGGCCGCTGCCATGGCGACCAGTGATTTACCCATGCCAAAACCGATCTCCAGCACCACGGGGGCCTGGCGGCCAAATACCTGGTTAAAATCCAGCATGCCAGTATCCACCGATAAGCCCATGGCCGGCCAGTTGGTCTCGATGGCGCGGGCCTGACCTTTAGTCAGTCGCCCCTCGCGTTTGACAAAGCTGCGAATCTTACGAAGATAAACCCCTTCTTTTTCGGGTTGTGGATTTTGCTGTTCACTCATACTGTTTATCTCTGTTGTCAAAACACATGCCGTCTCGGCGAAAAAAAGGGCGCGTATTATGCCTTGTTGGTTAAAGGATATCCATGTATGACGGTGTTTTTAGATGCGGCTCTGCAAGTGCAGGGACAGGGCCTTTGGCTGTTCCAGCGGCAGCATATGACCAGCGCCGCTGAAAACCTGCATGCTGCTATGTTTTATGGCCTGATGCATAGTCTGCATAGCGCCAAGCGCTGCAACCTCATCGCACTCTGAGGCAATTATATGTACAGGGAATGCCGCTTGCGCCAAATCTTCCGTTAAATCCGGACGGGAAGAAGCTGCGATAAGGTGATACTTAAGTACCGAGCCACCCAAATCCTGCTCCATCTCTCGCACTACCTGCTGTGCAAATTGGTGGTTCGGGCTGTGTGGGTTAACCATCATGGCCAGACGCTGGGCCGACATAGGACGAAACTGCCCCTTATCCAGCGCGCGGATAATCAACTGACGTTGCTGCAGTTCCTGTTGGTTCAGACCAGCCGAACAAAAACCAATCAGGGTCAGGGACGCCACTTGGTCAGGATTCGCCAGGGCAAAGCGGCAGGCAATATAGCCACCCATGGAAAACGCCACCAGATGTACCTTATCACCAGCCACGGCATGCACGGTTAAACCATCCATTTGCTCCAGGGTTTCGGCCCATTGCAGCGGTATGTAGCGGCGATCCGCTATTGTCATTTCGCGCCAGACCGGCAACCACAAGCGCTCGTCACACTGAGTGCCTGGAAAAAATACAACGGGCAAAGAATGGCTCATGTAATTGCGGTGTTGGTGTATTTGCTTGCTATCATAGCAGCTTGAATGAGTTCAGCAGTATTCAGGATTGCCTTTTGTTACATACCCAAGCCGCCTTTGCCGACAGAATTCTTGCCTGGTTTGATCAACATGGACGCAAAGACCTGCCCTGGCAACAGCATAAAACTCCCTATTCTGTCTGGGTGTCGGAAATCATGCTGCAGCAAACCCAGGTCAGTACTGTTATCCCCTTTTATCAGCGCTTTATGGCGCGTTTTCCCGATGTGCTGAGCCTGGCCAATGCACCTCAGGATGAAGTGCTGCATCACTGGACCGGGCTTGGCTATTATGCCCGGGCCAGAAACCTGCAAAAAGCCGCGCAGCAGATTCGGGATAATCACAAAGGGCAGTTTCCAACGGATTTGCACCAGGTTATGGCACTGCCGGGTATTGGCCGCTCCACGGCCGGTGCCATACTCTCTTTGGCGTGCGGGCAAAGCCACGCTATTTTAGATGGCAACGTAAAGCGGGTACTAGGGCGTTTCGCCGCGATAGAAGGCTGGCCCGGTGAGAAAAAAGTTGAGACTCAGATGTGGCAACTGGCTGAGCGGCTAACCCCGCTCAGCAGAACCGGGGACTACACCCAGGCTATGATGGATATGGGCGCCACCTTATGCACCCGCACTAAACCCAAGTGTCATGCCTGCCCCATTAGCGATGATTGCCAGGCCAAGGAGTTGGGTCGCCAGAGTGAATTTCCCGGTAAAAAAGTCAGGAAAGCCATTCCGACCCGCCACACTATTATGCTGCTGCCTAAGTGGCAAAATCAGGTGTTGGTGTATAAACGTCCCCCAGCGGGGCTATGGGGAGGTTTATGGGGGTTCTTTGAGGTTAGTCAGGAAAGCCAGATTGCCGGGCGCGCCATTGAATTAGGGCTGCAAGATTTTACCCTAACCGAACTGGCGGGCTTTCGCCATACCTTCAGCCATTTTCATCTTGATATACGCCCTGTTTTGCTGGAATTGCACAGCGCTCCTCAGGCAAGCAGTGTGCAGGAACAAGAGTTGTTGTGGTATCAGCTTGATCATCCAGCCAATATCGGATTGGCCGCGCCAACCAAAACGCTTTTTAGTACACTGAGACAAATTGACACCAGCGCAGCCTGAGGCTGTATTGCGAAAGAGGATTGTATGAGTCGCACGGTTTATTGCCAGTTCCTGAAAAAAGACGCCGATGGCCTGGATTTCCAACTTTATCCTGGTGATTTGGGTAAACGTATATTTGACAATATCTCCAAGGAAGCCTGGGCTTTATGGCAAAAGAAGCAAACCATGCTGATCAACGAGAAAAAGCTGAATATGATGAATGCCGAACATCGTAGCTTCCTGGAACAGCAGATGGCGGCCTTCTTATTTGAGGGCCAGGACGTAGAAATTGAAGGATATGTGCCGCCCAAAGGCGAATAAGCTGCCATTCGCCCGGAAAAACCGCACTTTGCTGGTTTTCTGCGCACTCAACTTGAAATGGCAATAAATCTGCAAAAAAGGAGTTGACTTAAGTCGGCGGAATCCGTTTAATACGCACCCACGACGGCACGGCCACAAAGCCGGTCAGTCAACCGAATATTGCCCAGATAGCTCAGTCGGTAGAGCAGGGGATTGAAAATCCCCGTGTCGGTGGTTCGATTCCGCCTCTGGGCACCATATAAAACAAAGGGCCTCTTCGAAAGAAGGGGCCTTTTGTTTTATGCGCTCCAGAAGGTGGATGAGAATCACCGCGGTTCGACAAAAATGTCAGGAGCATTTTTGGACGCCCGGAGGGCGGGCCTTTAGGCCGAGTCCCAGGGATGGGACGAGCATTCCGCCTCAACAATCCTTCAACTGCCCCATTAACTTTTTTAACCGGGGCTTTTTATTTATGGCTGCGCCAGAGGCTCTCACCAGGCTAAGCACCGGGTTCGATTGCAAAGTGGCTCCCTGCACTTTGCCCTGCGGGCCATCCTTCGGATGTCCAAGATTGCTCCTGGCAATCTTGTCCGCCTCTAACATCTGCGATCTGATCAACCTTCAGCTATAAAGGGGCCTTTTGTTTTATGCGCTCCAGAAGGTGGGTGAGAACCGCCGCAGTTCGACCAAAATGCAGGAGCATTTTTGGACGCCCGGAGGGCGGGCCTTTAGGCCGAGTCCCAGGGATGGGGCGAGCATTCCGCCTCAACAATCCTTCAACTGCCCCATTAACTTTTTTAACCGGGGCTTTTTATTTATGGCTACGCCAGAGACTCTCACCCGGCTAAGCACCGGGTTCGATTGCAAAGTGCCTCCCTGCACTTTGCCCTGCGGGCCATCCTTCGGATGTCCAAGATTGCTCCTGGCAATCTGACAAACACTCATTTTTGTGTCATCTATTCTCTTACCCCATCTCGGTGTTTATTTATTGGCTTTTATCTTTCGATCAGCTTTATTCTTGATATGGCAGCGAAGGTCTTAGTCTGAACGAACAACATTATGTGCGGGCGACTCAATATCACTGATGACCCTTTTGTTATCGGGCTTTGTGAAGCCTTAGGGGTTAGTATTTTCCCAGATAAGCAAAAGCCAGAGATTAAGCATTTACCTGACGGACGTCCAATTTCCCCGTACTTTTTTAAACGTTTTATTCGCGCTACAGAACAAGTGGGTATTGTTCGCGAAGTAGCGGGAAAGCGTGTTTTTGAGCTGGCCACCTGGTGGTTGTTATTGGACTATCAATCTGGTGGTTTTAAACCCTCCAAGTACACTAGTTTTAACACCAGATACGATAAGCTGAATACGCCTAATAGCGCAGGGTATAAAGCCTTTAGACAGTCACGTTGTATTATCCCTGTCACAGGTTTTGGTGAAACTCAGGGGCAGGGTGTTAATGCTGTTTATACCGATTTTTTTGCGCTTGAGGGGGCGTTGGCGCTGGGAGGGTTGTGTCGGGAGTGGCTGCACTACAAAACCGGGGAGCAAGCGCTGTCCTGTTCTGTTATCACTCTTGCAGGCCACGAAAAGTTGCGCCCCTTCCACGAAAAATCCATGCCGCTTATTTTAAATCAGCAGGATGGCTCAATGGATTTGTGGCTGGATGGCAGCCAGACTGATGTCAGCGTCTTTGATATCATGCTCCAGCCGCACTTGCCACAGGACTTACTGGCCCAACATGTGGATAAACCCTCCACACATAGACCTGTTGGCGAGCCGCTGTTTATCGCTGCGGACAATCCATGAAGCTTAAGCCCAAGCATGTCTTGCTGCTCCTACCAAAGCAAACTGTAATTCAGATAATGCATATTGGCGCCCTGGTTGCGTTCGGCCAGATAGGCGTTGGAATAATGGTTAATGCCGTAGGAAAGCCGGTGACGCCGGGCAAATTGAACCCCCAGTTCAAATCGGGTTTCAAACAGCCAGCGCGAACCCAATGAACGGTCCATCAGATAAACATCGCTGAAGTAGCTGGCGCCGGCACCTACGCCCAGATACCAATCCATCGATTGTACTGGGATGCTGTAACGAAGTACCGGCAGCAAGCTGGCACCCTGCTTACTTTTGTCACGCCAGGGATCTTCCCAGTGATTAAGCGCGCCTTCCAGTTCAATACTGAGCTGATGGTTAGCGATAACAGACCATTGGTAACCTGTGGAATACAGATAGGCCAGCCGGTAGGAGTCGGCCTTCGTGCTAAGGTGCTGCTCAGCTTCCCCCCGCGACCAGCTTTGGCCGACGGATAACACCACCCCATCTGCCAGTGCCTGCGGCATCAGAATTAAAATCAGCCAGCTTAGTGATCGCATAATGGCATCTGCGTCGTACTACCTGAATTAACGTTAGTTAACAACGGGTGTTAACTCAACCAAGACTTAACAAGACACTTAGTTACTTTAACTACGCAGGCTGTAACTGGCTGTACTATAAATGAAATGCCTTAGGTTAAAGAAAGAAGGACAGATTGATGTTTGGGCGTGAACTGAAAAAGCAAAATCAAGCATTGTTTAACGAACTGCATCTGCTTAAACAGGTTCGTGATGGTCTGTTTGAGGAAATGTTGTCATTGTCACTGGATGCTAAGGGAAGGGTCTTTTTTGCTAATGATAGTTTTCTGAAGGAATTAGGCTTTACGACGGAAGAGCTAAAGGGAAAGCTGCTGCAGGATATGGTACCACAGGAGCTCAGAGGGACAGATCACTTTAAACGTATGGTGTCAGCCATCGGCAGCAAGGAACACTGGGTGGGAGCCGTTCAGGTTACTCACAAAAAAGGCGAATATTGCTGGCTGCGCGCCATTATTCATCCTGTATTTGATCAGCAAAATCAGCTTGAACACTTTGTTGTATACGCCAATAACCTGACACGTACTATTGAGGCATCCCAACACTACGAAAATATGATCAAGGCATTACAGCGTTCCACCGCCACCATTGAGTTTGATATGGATGGCAATATATTGAATGCCAATCCGCTGTTTTTAAACGCGATGGGCTACAAGCTGGAAGAAATAAAAGGCAAGCATCACCGCATATTTTGCGCCCCTGAGATACATCAATCTCCTGAGTACGAGACATTCTGGCGCAGGCTCAGAGATGGCAATTTTTTTGCTGAGAGATTTAAGCGCATAGATAAACAGGGGCGTGATGTGTGGCTGGAAGCGTCTTATAACCCTATTTCTGATCTGAGAGGGCGTTATTACAAGGTAGTGAAATTTGCCACTGTGATCACCGAGCAGATTGAACGGGAAATCGCTGTATCTGAGGCAGCCAATGTGGCTTTTGAAACTTCACAGGAAACCGATGCGGCAGCACAACGGGGCATGCAGGTGATGGAGCAAACGGCTGAGGTTATGCGCAAGCTTGACCAGCAAATGAGTGATGCTGCTGCCAGTATCGCTGGACTTGAAACGCAATCTAAGCAAATTAGCACAATTGTTCAGGCGATCAGTAGTATTGCGGAACAAACTAATCTGCTGGCCTTGAATGCGGCTATAGAAGCTGCACGAGCGGGGGATCAGGGCCGGGGCTTTGCCGTGGTTGCGGATGAAGTACGCCAACTTGCATCACGTACCAGTAAGTCCACCGAAGAAATTGTCAATGTAGTGACAAACAATCAGACCATGACCAACACTGCCGTGGGCACCATAGAAAAGAGTAAGAAACAAGCCGAAGATGTGCAGGAACTGGTGATTCAGGCCCAGGCAGTTATTGACGAAATACTGCAAGGCTCTACCCGTGTAGTTGAGGCCGTTGCGCAGTTCTCCAATCAGTTAAAGGATTAATCCCGAGGCACGGTTTGTCGGGACAACTTACTCGCCGTGTCAACCAGGTGCTGCAGGTTGACACTTACATCCTCATACATTTTTCTACGCCGGACAACATCTTCCCCACAGCCCGCTCACAGATCTGAGATTCACTATTGGGCACACTGTCTCCCACAAACATAAGGAGACCATCATGATCAAAACACAAATATTGCCACTGTTATTTCTGGGTTTAGCCGCACCGGCTTTTGCCCAGGCCGAGCCTGAGTTTTCCCCACATAGTATGGGCCTGACCTTAGGGGGCGGCAGTGCCAAGTACAAGGGTTCCAGTGAAGATGGCAACGGGGTGGGCAATCTGTATCTGTATTATCACTACAGCTTTACCTCTCAGTTTGGTCTGGAAGTGGGTATCAATGGTGGTACTGAAGCCAGCGACTGGGAATGTAAAAAACGTGACCGGGATAACTACGAGTGTCGTAATGACCGCAAGCCCATTTTCGGAATTAATGCCGATGAACTGGATTACACTAATCTGGTCGTAGCGGCGACGGCAAACTATCCCCTGAGCGAACGTAACTCGTTGTATGGCAAAGCGGGTGCGCAGTTTTTTGACTACGAAATCAGTCAGAAAAACGCCAAACTTGCTGATGATTCTGGCGTTGGCCTGTATCTGGAAGGGGGCTGGCAGTATCGCTGGGACAATGGGATTGGCATGGACGTCGGGGTAAAATACCTGACCATGAGTGATCTAAAAGTCACAGGGATGGATGTGGGTATCAGCTACCGGTTTTAACTTAATGCACCAGCCCAATGCCGGGCTGGTGTTTTTATACTTTAGTTTGAATGCGCCGAACGCCCTGCTGCCAGGATTTGTATAATTCGTCCCGTTTCGCCTTGCTTAAAACGGGATCAAATGAACGGTCTTCTGTCCATTGCGCGGCCAGTTCCTCAAGGGATGCAAAAGTACCGGCCTGCAACCCGGCCAAGTAAGCCACACCTAGTACCGTGGTTTCATTTACTTTGCTACGTTGTACCTGGGCCCCGAGCATATCGGCCAGAAATTGCATTAACCAGTCGTTTCTGACCATGCCGCCGTCCACCCGCAGGCAGGTAGGGCGCACACCGTCGGCTTCCATAGCCTTTTGCAGATCTTTGGTTTGATAACATACCGACTGTAATCCGGCGCTGACAATTTCCTTAATACCGGTATCGCGGGTTAAGCCTAAAATGGCCCCTCTGGCATCCGGATCCCAATAAGGCGCTCCTAAGCCGGTAAAGGCCGGTACCAGCAGCACGCCGTGATCTACCTTGGTTTCCCGGGCTAATTGCTCAGATTCACCGGCTTGTTCTATCAGGTGCAAACCATCGCGTAACCACTGTATGGTGGCGCCAGCCATAAAAATGCTGCCTTCCAGGGCATAGGTGGGTTTGCCGTTTAAACGATAAGCCAGGGTGGTCAACAGGCGGTTTTGTGATTGCAATGCCTGTTCGCCGGTATTGAGCATCAGAAAGCAACCCGTGCCATAAGTGCTTTTGGCCATGCCCTTGTCAAAGCAGCATTGGCCAACCAGGGCCGCCTGTTGATCCCCTGCCATGGCCAGTATCGCAATCGCACCGCCAAACCAACTGGTATCTGTACTGCCAAATTCACAGGCGCTGTCTTTCACTTCGGGCAGCAAAGCGGCGGGAATATCAAACAGCCTGAGCAGCTCCTGATCCCATTGCTGAGCATGAATATCAAACAGCAATGTGCGCGAAGCATTAGTGGCATCGGTGGCATGTACCCGCCCCTTGGTTAAGTGCCAAAGCAGGTAGCAGTCCACCGTGCCAAAACACAATTTGCCTTGCTCTGCCTGGTGTCTGGCGCCAGGCACGTTTTCCAGTAACCAGTGGATTTTGCTGGCACAGAAATAGGGGTCCAGCAGCAGGCCGGTCTTGCTCTGTACTTGTGCTTCAAGATCGGGTTGGGCGTCCGTCAGTTTTTGACAATAATCTGCGGTGCGTCTGTCCTGCCAGACAATGGCCGGGTAAATGGGCTCGCCGCTGTCTTTATCCCAAATCAGGGTGGTTTCGCGTTGGTTGGTAATGCCGATACCAATAATGTCAGCAGCATTGAGCTGATGTTCTTTTAACAGCTGTTGGCAGCAGTCTAATACGGTGTGCCATAGATCGCCGGGGTGGTGTTCCACCCAGCCAGGCTCGGGATAGTGCTGGCTGAAATCCCGCTGCACCATATCAACGATGTGGCCTTGGCGGTGGACCAGTACCGCTCTGGAACTGGTGGTTCCCTGGTCTATGGCAAGCAAATAGCGACTCATATGACATCCTTTGTGACTGGCTGCATTAACCATATCTGAGACATCAGAGAATACCAACTGTACAGATTGCCTCTGCGTATTTATATGGATACATTGACCCTATCTGACCGGGAGTGGCAAATGGATGAATTCGACCTGTTGGTGGTAGGGGGTGGTATTAATGGTACAGGCATTGCAGCTGACGCGGCAGGGCGGGGCTTGTCAGTACTGTTGTGTGAACAGAAAGATCTGGGCTGGGCCACCTCTTCATCCAGCAGTAAACTGATACATGGCGGACTAAGGTATCTGGAGCATTATGAATTCCGCCTGGTCAGCCATGCCCTGGCAGAACGTGAGGTACTGCTTAAAAACGCCCCACATATTATCCGGCCGTTGCGTTTTCGTTTACCGCACCGCCCCCATTTGCGCCCTGCCTGGTTAATCCGAACCGGGTTGTTTTTATATGATCATCTGGCTAAAAGGGTGAGTTTGCCACCGTCGGCCAGGGTGCGTATGCATGACCCTAGCCCACTGCTAAATGACGTGGATACCTGTTTTGAGTATTCCGATGGCTGGGTTGATGATGCCCGGCTGGTCAGCCTGGTGGCGCAACAGGCGCGTGACAAGGGCGCGCAGATTTGCCCCCGCACCCGTTGCAGCGCCGTGCAACGCCAATCGGATCACTGGTTGGTGGAATTAACGTCAGGCACAGGGGAAAAACGTCCGGTTAAGGCCAAAGTACTGGTAAATGCCGCGGGGCCTTGGGTGGGCAGATTTTTGCAGCAGGGAGTGCATCAGCAATCACAAAACCATATCCGCCTGGTGCAGGGCAGTCATATTGTGGTGCCGCGTATTGATGACCAATCTTATGCCTATATTTTGCAGCACACAGATGGCCGCATTGTCTTTGTCATTCCTTATGAGCAGCACTTTTCACTGATTGGCACCACTGAGGTGGAATATCAGGGGGACCCGGCTAAGGTGCAGATCAGTGCTGCAGAGGTGGACTATCTGCTGAGTGTAGTAAACAGCTACTTCAAAATTAAAATTGCAGCCACAGATATAGTACACAGCTTTTCTGGGGTCAGGCCGCTACTGGATGACAATCAGCAGCAGGCAGGTAAGGTCACCAGAGATTATCGTTTTGAACTCAGTGGCGCCAAGGATCAGCCACCACTGCTAACGGTGTTCGGCGGTAAAATCACCACTTACAGACGCCTGGCACAGGCGGCGGTCAACAAACTGGGCGAGTTTTTGCCAGCCATGGGGCGGCCCTGGACGGCAGCAGCCTTGTTACCTGGGGGAGATTTTACCTCTCTGGCTGCTTTACAATCGGAGTTGTGGCAACGCTACCCCTGGCTGGACAGGTCGGTGCTTGATCGCTATGCCCGTCAGTACGGCACTTTGAGTCATCGGATACTGCAGGATTGCCAGGCGGTTGAAGATTTGGGCGAACATTTTGGTCAGGGATTGTATCGCCGGGAGGTGGACTATTTGTGCCAGTATGAATGGGCCAGCACCACAGAAGATATATTGTGGAGACGCACTAAACTGGGGCTGCATATGAACCAAAGCCAGCAATTGCAGTTGCAGAGATTTATGGATAAAGAGTGAGACAGGAGGGGCTATGCGTATAGCGGTACTTATTGGCGTTGCGATGATTCCAGCCTTTTTGGCAGGCTGGTGGGTTGGTAAGCAAAGAATGGAACCCGTTCTGAGCGACAAGGAACAATATGTACAGGTTGGCAGCTCGCCCCAATCGCCAATTCCAGCCGTTAGCCGACCACAAAGTCAGATGAAGGAAGCAATAAAACTGTCCGGCCGCCAGGCATCAGACCATTCGGAATTTCAGTTGTACTGGCAAACCTATCAAACCGCTGCCGGGTTGTCGGCCCAAACGCTGCAAGATGAACTGACCGTACTTGCCACAAATACCGATGAGCATTATCGCCAGGGTATTTCCAGAATTTACTTCAGTCGCCTGGTAAGCCTGGATGGTGCACTGGCTTTCCAATTGGCTCTGAGGTTGTATGGCGAGCGCATGGAAGACTTTGAGGTCTTGCAAAATGTATTGCATGAATGGGTACTTATAGCCCCCGAGGCTGCTGTAGCAAGCCTGGCTCAACTGGATGACAAACCAATAAAGCACTGGCTGATTTCCTCGGTTATCCATGATCCTGCGGCTGCATCATTGTTGGATAAAGAAAGTCTGTTACCCATGCTGCCATCGTCAATGCGTCAGGGGATGTTAGTCAGACTGAAGCAGGATCTGCCACCGGAGCAAAGTTTTGAGCACTTTCTAAGCGGAAATTACAGTACCAATGAGCGGGAAGCCGGTTTGATGAATGCGCTGCTGCAGTGGGGCCGACAAGATCCTCAGGCTGCCCTGGATAAAATCATAACCAGTCTGCCGGCAAATCGACAGCGTAACTATCTGAATCTAGTGTTACGGCAGTGGGCAGAGACTGATGCCAACAGTGCCCTTAACCAGGCTCTTGTGCTGGAGAAAGGTGACGGTGATTTGATTGCCACTGTGTTACAGGCGGTTGCAGAGCGCGACGGCCTGGCTGCCATGACACAATTCCAGCAACACAGAAACAGAATGCAACCGCACGCCGTACAGGGCATTTTGGCCACCTGGGCTACGCATGATTTGGACGGTACCTTAAGTTATGTGGAACAAAACAGTGCCTGGATTGATAAAACCCAGCTAACCCCGATGCTGAGTAATTTTGCTCAGCAGCGTCCAATTGACGCGGCGCTGTGGGTGTCTAATGCCAACCTGCCACAAGCCGTCATTCGTAATGTAGCTGGTCAACTGGTTTATGCCCATCCGGATGACGCGGAAGCATTGCTGGAATACAGCCTGGATGGCAATTTACGTAATAGTCTGATCGACAGTCTGGCTAACGAAAAACTGGCGATGGGCTTTGCAGAGGCCAGTGCCTGGGTGCAGAGCAAGCTGCCACCGCAGCAATGGACAGAAAAAAGGCGTGAACTGTTGTCTAATCTGGCCCATCAGAACCCGGCCGAAGCGGCTGATTACGTGTTTGAGCAAGTGCCGGTGGACGAACATCTGGTGGCCAGTGTGGCGATGAATTGGGCATCAAGGGATACCCAGTCTGCCAGGCAATGGGTACAGTCACTGCCCAGTGGACCTGCAAAAAATATGGCCATTTCAGGTTATATGCGCAACCTGAATCCCAGTCAGATTAATGATGCGTACTTTCTGCTTGAGCAGATTAGTGACGATGCCGTGCGACAACGTTTGCAAAACCATTTAACCCAGCAACTGAATCAGGGGCAATAAAGACTGCGCTTTATCGCCCCTCAGGGAGCCCTATTAACCTTGTTCGGCTATCCATTCATTGGTGAGCTCTTCAAGTAGATCCAGTGGCAGGCTGCCGGTGCGCAGGATCTGGTCATGGAAAGCGCGAATATCGAACTTGTCACCCAGTTGCTGTTCGGCACGTTGGCGCAGTTCGAGTATTTTCAGCTCGCCAATTTTGTATGATAGCGCCTGACCCGGCCAGCTGATGTAACGGTCTATCTGGTTGACTACATCCGGCATGGAGAGTGCCGTATTGTTGGCCAGATAATCTATTGCTTGTTGTCTTGACCAGCCCAGGGCATGCATGCCGGTATCCACAACCAGACGGCTGGCTCGCCAGGCTTCGTAAGTTAAACGGCCAAAATCACTGTATGGGTCCTGATAGAAGCCCATTTCTTTGCCCAACCGCTCTGAATACAAGCCCCAGCCCTCACCGTAGGCGGAATGGTAGAGGGTTTTGCGAAACTCCGGCATATCCATCTCGCCGGCAATGGCAGATTGAAAATGATGGCCAGGCTCTGCCTCGTGGAAGGTTAATGCTTCCAGGTTATACAGTGGTTCTGCCTTAAGGTCTTTGGTGCCGATAAAGTAGGTGCCTGACGTGGTGTCGCTGCCATCAGAAGCCACGTAGTAAGCACCGCCGCCGGGACTGGACTTAATATCAAAGGTGTTACGTGGCAGCGTATTGAACCACTTAGGTAACTGGCCGGCCATTTTACGGGTTATGTAGGCAGCCTTTTCCAGCAACTGCAATTCAGATTCGGCGTAGAATTTCGGCTCATTGCGCAGATAATGAATAAACTCTTTAAAGTTGCCGCTGAATTTTACCTCGCGGATGATCTGCTCCATCTCGCCACGAATACGCTTTACTTCATCTAAACCCAACTGATGAATCTGTTCTGCACTCATATTGGTCGTGGTGTAGAAGCGAATCAGATACTGGTAGTAGTCCTTGCCTCCAGGCAAGGCGCTGATGCCCACCTGTTTGCGGCAGTAAGGCATATACTCGCGGGTAAAGAACTCAAACAGCTTGCGGTACTCAGGAACAACCACTTGCATAATCACCTGTTTACCTTGCTTAATCAGTTGCTGCTGGGCTTGTTGATTGATGCGGGATGGCATATTTGCGAAAGGGGCAAAGAACACTGAGTCTTCTACTTTATCCACCAGATGCTTGCTGATTGTCTGTTCATAGCCTGCAAAGCTTTGACAATACTGGGTATGGCCCTGAGCAATGGCTTGCTTGAGACTGGTAAGGTGATCTTCGTTGTAGCGGGGAAAGTCTGCCAAACTGACCAGATAATCCTCATAGTCCTGTTGACTGAGAAATGACATATTGTCCGGCGCAGCGGCGAAGTAAGTATGGTAGCCCGCATAAATGGTGAAAGGATAGAAATGATCTAACTGCTGGTAACTTTGCGCTTCGCTTTGTCGTTCGTATTTAAATAAGCGATAGGTCAGCTGGTCAGCTTTTGGCAGCTGCTGCCAATCGATTTTTTCCAGCTCTGCCAGCATGTCTTGATTAAAGGCGGCGCGGCGCTCGCGACCTTGCTGAGACATATCGGGCAGTTTTCCATTCATTCTGAAGGTATCGGGATCTTTGCGAAAGAATATCTGTTCCTTATTCGCCTGCTGCCAATGACGTGCTAATAATTGTTGCAGGCTGTCACTTGCTTCATTAGCCTGAGCGGGCAAAGCCAACCCGATACCCAGTAAAGCGCCGCTTAGGATTAATTTGATTTTCATTCTGCTTCCTTCAAACATGGCGAGGCAGACAAACTAGCGTAAACCATCGAAAATGCCTAGCTGCAATCCACAGATTGCAGCATAGAGGGCGTCAATGGGACTATGCAGGCCTCAGGCTGAAGGCGGGGCTGTCAGGCATCAGTGTTTTAACCTGTAGCCGGTTTTAAAAATCCACCATACCCCGAACAGACAAATCAGCAAGAACATCAGGGTCATAAACAAACTCAGACCGACACTAACATCCGCGACGCCATAAAATGACCAGCGAAATCCACTGATTAAGTACACCACGGGATTAAACAGGGTAATTTGCTGCCAAACAGGCGGCAACATATTGATGGAGTAAAAGCTGCCGCCCAGGAAGGTCAATGGCGTGATAATCATGGCAGGAATGACCTGCAGCTTGTCAAAGCCGTCAGCCCAGATACCGATAATGAAACCAAACAGGCTGAAGGTCAGCGCGGTGAGTACCAGGAATGCCAGCATCCACCATGGATGGGCAATTTCAAAAGGAACAAATACCCTGGCGGTAGCCAAAATCAGGATACCGAGAATAATTGACTTGCTGGCGGCCGCCCCGACAAAGCCGGTGACTATCTCGAATGGCGATACGGGCGCTGACAATACTTCATAGATGGTGCCAGTAAACTTAGGCATATGTATCCCGAATGAGGCATTGGAAATACTCTCGGTTAACAGTGACAACATTATCAAGCCCGGCACGATAAAAGCACCGTAACTGATGCCGTCTATTTCCACCATGCGCGAGCCGATGGCTGAACCAAACACGACAAAATACAAGGATGTGGAAATGACCGGGGAGGCGATGCTTTGCATCAGAGTGCGCCAAGTGCGGGCCATTTCAAACTGATAAATTGCGCGAATTGCGTAAATGTTCATGCATGCTCCCTGACCAGGTTAACGAAGATATCTTCGAGTGAACTTTGTGAAGACTGCAGGTCTTTAAAATCGATCTGGTGATCGTTCAGTGTTTTGAGCAATTCGGCGATACCTGTGTGCTGAGCATGAACGTCGTAGGTATAAACAAGCTGACTGCCATTGTCCGTCAGCTCCAACTCATAGTGGTCCAAGCCATTCGGCAAGGCAGATATTGCGGTTTGCAGATGAAGTGTCAGTTGCTTCTTACCCAGCTTGTTGATCAGACTATGTTTGTTTTCCACCAGAATTAAACGTCCTTTATTAATAACCCCGATGCGATCGGCCATTTCCTCGGCCTCTTCAATATAGTGGGTGGTCAGTATGATGGTGACACCCTGCTCACGCAGCTTTCTTACCAGATTCCACATGTCACGGCGCAAATCCACGTCTACCCCGGCCGTGGGTTCGTCCAGAAACAGGATTTTAGGTTCATGAGCCAGGGCCTTGGCAATCAGGACCCTGCGTTTCATTCCGCCTGACAGGGCCATGATTTTGCTGTCTTTCTTTTCCCACAGCGACAAACTACGTAGTAACTGCTCCAGATAGGCCGGATTAGCCGGTTTACCAAATAGGCCCCGACTGAAAGTGACCGTAGCCCATACGGTTTCAAAGGTATTGGTAAACAATTCCTGCGGTACCAGGCCAATCAGTGAACGTGATGCCCGGTAGCTGGTTAAAATGTCGTTGCCATCTACTGTAACCCCGCCATGACTTGGATTGACGATACCGCATATAATGCTGATTAATGTGGTCTTGCCTGCGCCGTTTGGTCCGAGCAGAGCAAATATTTCACCTTTATGGATATCCAGATTGATATCCGCTAAGGCGCTATGGCCGGAAGCATATTGCTTGCCCAATTGTTTGACAGATATGATTGGATGCACGACTTCTCCTTGTTGAAGTGGAACGGCAAGGATAAATCCTCAAGTAATATTGAGGTCAACAGTTTAAATGTATTTTTGCTACAGGGACGTTGCCCGGCTACTCTGATATTGTACGCAGGCCAGAATGGCGCTTAACAGCAGCGCTATCAATCCTGTTGCCGCAGATCCTGGCCCCAGAGCCGCCAAACCATAGTTTGCAATGATCTTAGCACCCACAAAACTCCCCAGCGCTATACCCAGATTACACACTGAAATATTCAGTGCCGCTGCCAGAGCAGGTGCATCCGGTGCGGCTGCCGTCACCCTGACTTGGCATGCGACAAATGCAGCCATATGCGCCACCCCCCAAAATACAAACAACAGAAATGCTGGGGCACTGGGCGCTGCATACTGACTTAACAGCAGCAACACCAGTCCTAGCAGCAATGTTATATAGACAGTCGTTTGCAAAGGCTTTTTTTCGACAAGACGGGAGGCAAATTCATTACCGGCCAGACCTGCCAGGGCAAATATAAACAAGGCAACACCGATACGATTTGTCGTAATACCGGCCAACTGCAATAACCAGGGACTAATGTAACTGTAACTGACAAACATACTGGTAAACACCAACAGAGACAGCAACAAGTGCAAGATAAAATGTGGCTTTAGCAATGCATCGCTGATAGTGGTGTGCATTGTTACCCGATGCCTTATGGGGATCGCATGGCGGGTTATCGGAACAAGAACGAAGCAAAGAACGGCTAGCAATAAAAGGATGTTTTGCCAGCCCAGCCATGGACTGAGTGAAAGTCCTAGCGGGATAATCACAACCAGACTGACAACTACACCCAGATTAATTTGACCTACGGCCCGACCCTGTTGTCCTGAGGCCGCGTGAAAGGCGGCATAGCTGCTGGCGATGCTGATATAGGCCGTTAACACTGTGCCCTGAATCATTCTGCAGCCTATGGCAACTTCAAATGAAGATGAAACGGCCGTCAGCATGGTACTAAAGCCTGCCACTGCCAAGCATAAAGCCAGCGCTCGTGAGGTCGACCATCGGCTAAGGTAAAACGTGATAACCGGGCCTGCCAAAGAGGCAGAAAGCGCAAACGTCGACACTAACATTCCCAACTCTTCCAAGGAGCGGTTGTAACTTGGTACCAATAATGGCAACAGTCCAACTATCAGGAACTCAAGAGTAACAAACAGGCAACAGCCTGTGATCAGAGTAAATAGATGGGCGGCGGTTAAACCGCTACCCTGTTGATTAGCTGCCATAGCAAGGCTAAATGTTGGCGCCGTGATCGACAGTAATTTCAGTTCCGGTTAGGGCTTGCCCAGCTTCTTCAGCTAACCAACTGACCACATTGGCAACATCCATGGCAGAGTTAAATTTGGGAATGGCCATTAGCGCAAGTTGACCGCCGGCATGTTCACCGTTGGCTGGATTCATATCTGTGTCCGTTGAACCAGGATGGACGATGTTCACATTGATACGTCGATGACCCAATTCCCGTGCCATAGCCTTTGTCAGCCCAACCAACGCAGCCTTGCTCATGGCATACAGGCTAAGCCCCGGTCCCGGCACTCTGGTCGCAAGATTGCTGCCGATATTGATGATCCTGCCACCATTCGGCATATGTTTGAGCACTGCCTGGCTGGCAATAAATACCGCACGAACATTCACGTTGAGGGTGCTATCCAGATCCTCAACAGAGAAGGATTCCACTGGTCTGGCGTCAAAGATACCGGCATTGTTGATAAGAATATCGATATTTTTGCGGGAGGCACCTAACTGCTGAATAGCGCCCTGCAATGCACGATGGTCGGTATTATCCGCTTTTATTGCCAAAGCGTTACCGCCGGCGTGCTCTATTTCTGCTACCAGTGCGTTAGCCGCATGCTCAGAGTTATGGTAAGAAAATGCCACAAATGCGCCCATTGCCGCCAGTTTTCTGGCAATAGCAGCTCCAATGCCGCGGCTACCACCCGTAATAAATACCGTTTTTCCAGTTAGATTTTTCATTATTTGCCTTTTATGTAGTGATCAATACATATTAAGATGTGGTCAACAGAGTGAGATGTCAAACTATTTTTATAGTGATCGATAAATAATGAGTGACAGTAAGAGAGGAAGGCCCCGGGCCTTTGATCGGGAAAAAGCGTTACAAAACGCAATGGAGCTATTCTGGCAGAAAGGCTTTGATAACACGTCGTTGTCAGAGTTGACGGCCTGTATGGGGCTGAATCCGCCAAGTTTATATGCCAGTTTTAAAAGCAAAGAGGGCCTGTTTAACGAGGCGTTGGCGCGCTATGAAGAAACGGAAGGTAAGGGAATTTGGGAGCACCTGGAAGAAGCGGCAACCGCCCGGGAGGCTGTGGAGCAGTTGTTACATGCGTCTGCCTTAAACTTCTCCCGGCAGGACAAACCCAAAGGGTGCATGATAGTCTTATCGGCACCGCAGATGTGTGGGAGCAGCAACACTATCTGTGAAGAGCTGAGGCTAAAACGTAAGCGCTCCATGCAATTACTGCATAGCAGGCTGGAACGGGCTAAACGGGAAGGTGAACTGCCTGAACAGACCGATTGCGCAGGTCTTGCCAATCTTGTGCTGACTTTTCAGCATGGTATGTCTATTCAAGCCCGGGATGGAAGCAGTCGTCAAACTTTGGTCAAGCTGGCGGAACAGTTTATCAGCGCCTGGGAATGTCTGATTCATATCCGCTAAAGACAGGGCTTGAATATTTTGAGATTATTTTTTGAACAATTTTGCCGATAAAGTAAACTAAGTATTGTAAGTGTCGGGTTTGTATCCATACCCAAAGGATTATCGGCACTGTCATTGGCAAGGGAGGGAGTAGCTGATGAAAAGCCAGACTTTATATTTCGCATACGGCTCTAATATGTCGCAAGCCAGAATTGCCGCCAGGATCCCGTCTGCATGCAAATTATTGGCGGCAGAACTAATGGGCTTTGTGTTACGTTTTGATAAACCCGGCCAGGATGGTTCAGGTAAAGGTAACGTGTGGCGCACCGGCGATCCGAGTGACAGTGTATGGGGAGTGGTCTATCAAATGGATACTGCCGCTATACCGACTCTGGATAGTATCGAAGGCGACGGCTATATCAGACGCACCGTCGCTGTTTACCTGGATGATATCCGCCTTGAAGCGCAAACCTATATTGCCCAGCATACCCAAGCCAATTTGAAGCCTTTTACCTGGTATAAGAATCATGTTCTGACAGGGGCACGAGAAAGCCAATTGCCCTCCGAGCATATTGCTAATATCGCAAGGGTGCGAAGCGTGAAAGATCCTGTCACCAGTCGGCATATGCAGGAAATGGCAGTCTACAAAATGACACCGCAGTTAACCGCTACACATTAACAACATTCACTGGCTGTGAGGATAACAGCCAGTGCCTCTTGGTGTGAAAAAGCTGAAATTTTCACCGCATTAGCTTAGAATCGCGGCCTTTTTTCAACGCTGCGAAGTCCACCTATGCTGGAAAAACTCTTTAAGCTGTCCGCTCGCGGAACAGATGTCAGAACCGAGGTGTTTGCCGGGCTGACTATCTTTCTGACCATGGCTTACATTATTTTTGTCAATCCTTCCATTCTTGCCGACGCAGGTATGGACAAAGGTGCGGTGTTTGTCGCTACCTGTCTGGCCGCTGCCATTGGTTGTCTGATTATGGGGCTGGTGGCCAACTTCCCATTGGCATTAGCGCCTGGTATGGGGTTGAACGCCTTTTTTACATATGGTGTTGTGCAATCCATGGGGCACAGTTGGCAAACTGCGCTGGGGGCTGTGTTTTTATCAGGCATTTTGTTCTTTACCTTAAGTGCATTTAAGGTGCGGGAGTGGATTATTAATGCCATCCCACGCACTTTAAAACTGGGGATTGCCACAGGTATTGGTGCTTTTCTGGCCATGATCGCCCTGAAAAATGCCGGGATTATTGTTGCTCATCCAGCCACTTTGGTGACTCTTGGCGATCTAACCGCTTTTGTCCCGCTGATGAGTATTCTTGGTTTTTTCCTTATAGCAGGCTTTACCGCCCGCAATATGCCCGGCGCGGTGTTGGTGGCTATTCTGATTATGACGGTCATCGGGCTAATGAGCGGCGATGTGCAATATCAGGGGATCGTCTCGGCTCCTCCCTCTCTGGCTCCGACTTTTCTGCAAATGGATATTCAGGCCGCATTGGAACTGTCCATGCTCAGCGTGGTGTTTGGTTTTTTGTTTGTGGATCTGTTTGACACCTCCGGCACTCTGATTGCGGTGACGCAAAAGGCCGGATTGGCGGATAAAGACGGTAATGTGCCGCAATTGGGCAGGGCATTGATGAGTGACAGTGCCGCGACTATTGCCGGTGCATCGTTAGGAACCTCCACTACCACAAGTTATGTGGAAAGTGCCTCGGGCGTGGCGGCAGGGGGGCGTACCGGTTTAACCGCCGTGGTGGTGGGCCTGCTGTTTCTGCTCAGCATCTTCTTTGCGCCTTTGGCTGGCATGATTCCTGTTTATGCCACCGCTGGCGCAATTTTCTATGTGGCAATACTGATGTTGTTTAACCTGCGTGAAATTGACTGGGACGACATCAGCGAAGCGGCGCCGGTGACGGTGGTTTTGCTGTTTACTCCGTTAACTTTTTCCATTGCCCATGGTATTACCCTGGCCTTTATTACTTATGCGTTTGCCAAAGCAGTTTGTGGGAAGTGGCGGGAGGTGAGTCTGAGTGTCTGGATCCTGACACTGCTGTTCGTATTGAAAATTGCTTTCTTTGATCATTAAAAAAGGGAGCAACCGCTCCCTTTGTTTTACTTCATCAGAATATCCAGGATATCCGCAAGTTCCTTCTTGCCTTCAATTATTTCTTGCGGTGTCAGACCGGATAGTTCATGGGGAAAGACCAGCCACTCATCGCTCTTGTTGACATAATAATCCGGCACAATGTCGACCTTGCTATTGGCGGGCTTATACCAAGGGCAGGCTACACGGATATCATGTGGTGTATTCAAGCGCGACAGCTTGCGGATCTGTAACAACAGGGCTTCGATACTGCGACCTGAATCGAACACGTCATCTACAATCAGCAGCTTGTCGTCGGCATTCGCGTTTTCAATCAGATAATGCAGGCCGTGCACCTTAATCTCTTTGGACTGCTTGCCAATGCCATAGTAAGACGAGGTGCGCACAGCGATATGGTCGGTTTTAACGTGCTTGTAATCAAAAAATTCCTGAACGGCGATACCTATAGGTGCACCACCCCGCCAGATGCCCACAATATAATCGGGCCTGAAGCCATCTTCATAGACAATAGAGGCCAGACGAAACGCGTCCTGCAGCAGTTCCTGTGAGGTAATGAATTTCTTTTCTGACATACCGCTCACTCAGTTTGATTAAAAAGGGCGCGAATTATAGAGGAATCGACGGGAAATTACAGGCTTTTACCCTGAAACCAGCCAATTCTGCTGCGGATACTCAATACATATTGTCAGGGTATTAGCACGACTATCATTCACAGTATGAAGGTAAGTATACTGGGTACATAGAATTTTAGCGGGAAAATAGCATGCAGTTAATGAAAGCCAGTTGGATGGAAGTTGAAGATTACTTGCGAACCAGTAAAGCAGTATTGATTCCTATCGGTTCGGTGGAGCAACATGGCCCTAATGGTTTGCTTGGCACTGACGCATTGTGCCCGGAACTGATAGCACATCGCGCCGCGCAGCAGGCCAAGATGCTTGTCGGCCCCACCTTTAATGTTGGCTGTGCACAACATCATCTGGCCTTTGCCGGCAGCATAACCCTGCGTCCCAGCACGATGATTGCAGCGATACAAGATTGGACAGCGTCACTGCGTCGTCATGGTTTTGAACGGATTTACTGGCTGAATGGTCACGGTGGCAACATTGCCACCATTAACGCCGCTTTTGCCGAAGTTTATGCTGAGATGAGTTTTCAATCTCATGCACCCGCGCAAGACTTGTATATGAAGCTGCAAAATTGGTGGCAGTTGCCTGGCGTGGCAGAGCTTTGTAAAGAACTGTATCCCATCGGAGATGGTATGCATGCTACCGCCTCGGAAGTGGCGGTGACCTATGCAGGTTACCCGGAGGCGCAGAAACAGGTTGATATGTCACCCAGAATTGCCCCGATGGGTGAAATTCGCCATGCCCATGCTTACCGTCAGACCTTTGCTGATGGCAGGATCGGCTCAGATCCCAGTCAGGCTACAGTCGAAGGTGGTGAACGCATCATTCAACTGGCGGCCAAGTCTTTGCTGGCAGACTTTCAGACATTCAGTGTCTGAGTAAGGCAAGAGTCAGCCGTTACTCAGCGCGACCTCTAGTCTGGCTTCAGGTAACAGGCTTCGCATGCTTTCCTGCAACCTGGCCAGATTGATCGGCTTGCTCAGGTAAAGGTCCATACCTGCACTCAAACAGGCCTCTTCATCGCCTTGCATGGCATTGGCAGTCATAGCGATAACCGGGATATTGCTATAGTGTGGGCCTGCTTCACCCTGCCTGATACGACGAGTCGCTTCATAACCATCCATAACGGGCATCTGGCAATCCATCAATACTAATTTGTAGTCAGGACTGGCTTTTAATTTTTCCAGTGCATGCTGACCATTTTCAGCAATGTCTGTGTTAATTCCCAGTCGCTCCAACATGGACTTTGCCACTTGCTGGTTAATCTCGTTGTCCTCAACCAATAACACCTGAAGTGTGTCATTGTTAGCCGGCCGTTCGGCGATAGTGGCAGGCTTCTGTGAGCTGACGGTTCTGCCTTGCTGCCAGGCAATCAGTTCCCTGGCCAGTTCTGCCGAAGCAAAGGGCTTATGCAAATTGGCTCTGCTTAGCTGATAAAGCAGGGTAGCCGGACCGGTATGTGGATGAAATGCCAGAATTGGAGGGGCCATGCTTTTCAGACTTTTAAGTTGCGACTCGTCAGGCTGTTCGGACAACACATCAGCATCCATCAATAACAATGCCCAGGGGTGCTTGTGGCTCATACCTTCCTGAAGTTGGGTATTTACTTCACTCAGGCTCGCAACTGATTGAACAATGGCGCCCCAGGCTGCTAATTGTCTGGTGTAGATTTGCCTGGATAGCTCGTGTCTGGCGGCAACCAGAATTTTTTGCTTTTTAAGATCGGGGCTGGCTAAATCCTGTCCTTCTGATGCTTTGACTATTATCTGTAAACTAAAGCAACTGCCCTTGCCTTCTTCGCTTTGCAAACTGATCTCACCCTGCATCAATTCACAAAGCTGGCGACAAATGGCCAGACCCAGTCCTGTACCGCCATAATGCCGGGTGGTGGAAGCATCAACTTGAGTAAATGGGGTGAATAGATCTGCCTGGCGCAGCACAGGAATGCCAATGCCGGTATCTTCAATATCGATCAGCAGCTGTACGGCTTTATCGCGGGCTTCTGTGCGACATCTCAGTAAGATATGACCGCTATGGGTGAACTTAACCGCATTGCCAAGTAAATTGACCAGCACCTGACGGATTCTTCCCGGGTCACTAATAATCCAGGGGTGTTGTACTCCCTGGGCGTCTAAAAATAATTCCAGACCTTTACTTTGCGCACGATAAGCCATGGATTGGGCAACATCTGTGAGTAGCGGCTTAAGTTCAAATCGGGTGGATTCGATTTGTAACTGCCCGGCATCAATTTTGGAAAAATCCAGAATGTCATTGAGTAAGCCCAGCAGATACTCTGCGCTGCTTTTGGCGATGTCGGTGCGATATCGCTGTTCCTGATTTAACTCATCTGCCAGCATCAGGTCGAGCATGCCTAGAATACCGTTCATCGGCGTGCGAATTTCATGGCTCATGACTGCCAGGAATTCGCTCTTGGCCTGGGCTGCCTTTTCTGCACTTTCTTTGGCACTTAGCAGCTCCTGCTCTGCCTGGCGGCGCAAGTCAGCAGCATGTATGGAACCCGCCAGGGTAGCCAGTGAACTGATAAAGGCCTCTTCTGCTTTTGTCCAGCGCCGCATCTCCCCCATATGCTCTGCACACAAAAGACCGACTATACCGCTACCGCCAGTAATCACCGTGTCCAGCATTGAACTGATATTGTGGGGTTTAAGATAAATTTCGGCGAATTCTGAGGTACGAGGATCGTGCAGGGCGTCATTGGCGGCAATATGTGAATCCAGGTACATAGCGGCAAAATAGCGAGGGAAGTTCTCTCTTTTCAGCACTTCGCCCTGACTAAACATGCCTGTACAGCGTTGATATGACGCCAGACAATACAGACTGCTTTTATCATCAGAAAACATCCATAAACTAGTTCGTTCTACCTGTAAGCCCAGGTTTAACTGCTCAACCAGTGTATGTTTGGCTACCATTAATTCACCCTGCAGAATGGCCGGATGTACGGTCAGGCGAGCCAGTATTTCGTTGTGTCTGGCAATGGTCTCGTCGGCTTGCTGAGCGCGTTTGCGTGAATTGATATCCTGGAATGAGCCATAGAGTCTGACACACTGGCCATTCTGCATTTCCGCCTGGCAGGTCACAGATACCCAGATTTCTCTGCCCTTGGCGGTAACGGCCAGGAGTTCCAGTTCCCAGGAAGAGCCGTTTTCCGCTGCTTCGGCGATGGCTTGTACAAAGCGTTTACGGTATTCGCCTTCTTTTATAAAGGTAGCTGTATCGCCCAGTGCTGGCTTAAAGTCCTGCTCCACCTCCAGAATGTTTTTAGTCATCTGTGACCAGAACACCAAAGAGTGGCTTAGATCCTGTTCCCAGGCGCCAATACGGCCTTGTCTGCTCATGGCTTCAAGCATTTCCCGCTGTCTTGCCAACTGTTGCTCATGCATTCTTTCTTGTGTCACATCGGTAGCTGAAGCATACAGCTTGCCCGAGTGTACATCCGGTGTGGTGTTCCAGCGCAGGTAAACGAAGCGGCCATCTTTACATTTATATCTGTTGGTAAAGGAAATTGTCGGCACGCCCTGGTTCAGTTTTCTTATTTCCTCCAGGGTGACCCGGATATCCTCCGGGTGGACAAACTCCAGAAAAGGGCTAGTCAGAAGTTCGGCTTCGCTGTAGCCAAGAATGTTTTCAAACGCACGGTTTATGCGCTCAAAGTAGCCATTGGTGTTGGCAATACATAACAGGTTACGTGACAGGTCAAAAAAGTTTTGCAACTCCCGTTGAGATTTCTCCAGCTCCATGCTGGCCAGCTTTTGCGCTGTGATGTCCAGATGGGTACCGACCATACGCACAGGTTTACCTTCGTCGCTCCACTCCACCACCTTGCCGGTGTCCAGCACCCAAATCCAGTTGCCATCCTTATGTAACATGCGGGTTTCACAGATATAGTGGCTGGCTTGCCCCTGCCAATGACGGTCAAGCTGAGCATCTGAGATTGTCAGATCATCCGGATGAACCAACGACAACCAGGTATTGATCGTCAGGGGTTGCAGCTCCTCAATGCGATAGCCGACCATGGCTGCCCAACGTTCATTAAAGTGGGTTTTGCCACTGGCAATGTGCCAGTCCCATATGCCTACAGCGGTACTTTCCAGCACCAGCTCCAATTGTTCCCGCTGTTGTTTGAGCAAAGTCTCGGTCTGTTTCTGTTCAGAGATATCTTCAATGATGCACCAAATTAACTCCTGCCCCTGGCTATCTGTGATCAACATGCCATTTAACAGGACCGGAAAACGGCTACCGTCTTTGCGAATGTACTCTTTTTCATATGGGCCGAACTGACCGAGTTCTCTAAGTTGGCGAAGTTGTTCCTGCTCCTGCTGAAGATAACTCTTGGGAGTAATCTGCCAATAATTCAGTTGCAGAAATTCGTCTTTCTGATAGCCAGTAGCGTCCAGCAGGGCCTGGTTAACGTCCAGAAAACGCCCACTTTCAAAGTCGTTCAGTCCGATGCCAATGGGGGATAAATGAAACAGGCCTTTCAGGCGTTTTTCCTGATCGCGGCGTTTGGCCGCCAGTTTTAGCTGGGTGTATAAAGAGAGGAACAGGATCAGCGCGACCGAGACCAGAATAACGCGAAAAACCACGGCATTTTCTGCCTTGTTCGGCCACCCGCTGGCTGGAATTGCTGAAATCTGCCATTGGTTTTGCGGCAAGGTCACCTGCATCTGGACCGGATTGCTTGCCAGTACTTGCTGTTCGCCAAAGAAAATCTGTGGCTTGTTGCTACCCTCTTCGTTTTTGCTGATGGTGATACTGAGTTTAAGAGGTTCATTCAACAGGCCGCTGAGACGATATACCTGCTCTATATCTATTACCGCTGACACCAGTCCCCAAAATTTGTCAGTGTCATTCTCTGAGCGGGTACGTACGGGAATACGACTAATAAATGCCTGCCCACCCTGCACTAAATCAACCGGGCCTGCCAGTACCATATGCCCGCTCAGCATGGCCTGACGGGCGCTATCCATTTGATCCGGATGGGCCAGATAGTCAAGGCCAATGGCTTGCTCATTGCCTTTTATTGGGTAAATCATACGCAGCACCATATCTGGTGCAGCACCTATATTGCGAAGCTGGCTTTGCTCTCCCACCAGATGCCGGGCAATTTGTTCAAAGCGGGACTGGCTAATATCGGGTTCGGTTTGAATAACTGCCACCAGCCCTTGCACCACCTGAATATTACTGACAATCGCGCCTTCCAGTCTGGCGCGTATAATGCCAAGCTCGTCGGTCACTTCCCGCCTGCTGTTTTCCAGATAGCGTTGATTATTCAGGTGATCGGCATACAGGCCAAGGCTGATGAGTACGATCAGAATACTATATAAAAGCAGGTTACTGGGATGCGCCAGGCGGCGAAGTGTGGCGAAAGCCCTACTTTTTAATGGTGTAGTCAAATTGGCATATCCCTGTCTTGACCCTTCTATCGGGGTGATATCTCTTGTGTATCAATCTCCAAGAATAGTCGCAAGGGGAATTTATTCCGCGACGAGCTCAACAAAAAATTACCTTTTATGATTGAAAGCGCACTAAATGCGCCAATATCTGAGCTATCGAATTGTCGGGAGAGCGTTTATGTCAGCCTCTGTTCAACTGGTCTGCCCGTCCTGTGAAGCGATTAATCGCATACCGGCAGACCGGTTAAGCCATGCACCTGTGTGTGGAAAATGTCGTGCTGCCTTGATTGTGGCATCGCCAATCCAGGCTAATGATCACAGTTTGCAGCGTCATATCAGCCGTAGCGATTTACCTGTGCTGGTGGATTTCTGGGCACCCTGGTGTGGGCCTTGTGTGGGTTTCGCCCCAATATTCAGTGACCTTGCCAACCAAATGCAGCAGCAGGTCCGGTTTATCAAACTGGACACCCAGGAAAACCCCCAAAGTGGCGGGCAGTTTGGTATACGTTCTATTCCAACCCTGATACTTTTTCACCATGGTAAGGAAATCACGCGACTATCTGGTGCCTTACCTAAACAACAGTTCCACCAGTGGCTGCAGCAACAACTGCAGTCGCTGACTTAAACCACACAATCTGGAGTCTTTATGTCTCTGTCTATGTTCAATGCATCCATTCCTCTGCTTATGCAGGGGCTAAATAACTTATTGGTGATCCTTGGTAAAGCTGAGACGTTTGCCGAACAGAAGAAGGTTGCCTCTGACGTGATGGCCGCCAGTCGGCTGGCTATAGATATGGTGCCTTTAACCAGGCAGGTACAAATTGCCTGTGATACGGCCAAAGGCTGCGGCGCCAGGTTATCAGGTCAGGACAACCCCAGTTTTGCTGACGATGAAACCAACCTGCAGGAATTGCAGGCCAGAGTGCGCAAAACCCTGGCGTTTCTTGAACAACTTCATGCCGAGCAATTTGAAGGTAGTGACGACAAGGCCATTGTGCTGAATTTCCCCAGCATCACCCTGAATTTCAACGGCCAGGATTATCTGACCCAATTTGTGCTACCCAACTTTTATTTTCATCTGACCACGGCGTACGGCATCCTGCGCCATATTGGTGTGGATTTGGGTAAACGTGATTACCTGGGTAAGGTTGGCGGGGTCTGAGCTTCAACAAAAAAGGCGCCTGTTGCCAGGCGCCAAAGGGTTGAGGAATCGGAGAATGAAGCTAACTAGTGATTAATGAGTCGCAGCGGTTTGCATATCGTCTACGCTCAGGCGCAGACTTACCCGGCGGTCAAAGGCATCGCCATCCAGGCTGGGAGTGCTGTCCAGTGGATTGGCTTCTCCCAGGGCCTGACTGCTGATTCGGGATGCCGGTACGCCTTGGCGGACCAGTAATTGCTTCACCGACTCTACCCGCTCAGCTGAGAGTTGTTTGTTGCGCTGTTCGTCACCTCGGCGGTCAGCAAAACCAGCCAGCTCAACTTTCATCGATTTATTGCGTTTCACCGCATCGGCGAGTTCAGTCAGCTGTTGGCTGTAGATGGATTCCAGCGTGCTGGAGCCCGTGCGGAATTGTACATGCATGGTTAGATTGCTATCTTTACCGGCTTGCTCCTGTTCGCCAAGCGAGGCAAGTTGCATGCGACTTTTCTCCTCGCTGCTTTGCAGGCGGGTCAGAAGCTGCTGATTGGATGCCAGCAGTTGATTGATTTCTGCTTCATTTTGCGCCAGGGCCGTTTCCATTGACTTCATTTCCTTGTCAGCTGCCACCGAGTGGCCGACAAAGATACCTGAGACTCCACCTATGATGGCGCCCAGTGGACCACCAGCAATAGCGCCCACCAGCAGGCCGGAACCGAAACCGATGTTTTCCGCTTTCTTTATCTCCTGGTTGGCCAGGGCTGGGGTGGATAGAACCATCATCATGCTTGAAACCAATACTAACTTTTTCATCAATGCTCTCCTTACAAGGGAATATGTGTGTTGCGACAATTTGATTAAAACGCTGTTGGCTGGCACAAAAGAGGAGCAATAAAGGCAATACGCCGATGAATTGTGGCAAAAACATGGCATTTGCCCGGGGCGGCTAGTTTATGGTGTGGTTTAAGGTATAGTCCGCCTCATGCAAGAGGATTGTTGTTATGAGTAGAAGAATTGCCATTGTTGAAGATGAAGCCGCCATTCGTGAGAATTATGCAGCGGTCCTCAGACGTCAGGGCTATCAGGTTGCGACCTATGCCAATCGCCGCGAGGCGATGAGTGGTTTTGAACAACGTCTGCCTGACTTAGCCATCATAGATATAGGGTTACAGGATGAAATCGACGGCGGCTTTCTGCTCTGTCAGTCACTGCGTGGCATGTCGCCAACTTTGCCGATCATCTTCCTGACTGCCAGGGATTCGGATTTGGATACCGTGTCGGGATTACGCATGGGGGCGGACGACTATCTGACCAAAGATATCAGCATGCCACATATGACAGCCCGCATTTCAGCACTGTTTCGACGTATGGAAGCGTTCAGTCAACCCGACGACAAGCAGCAGCAGGTTCAGTGTGGCAGTCTGAGTCTGGATCTGAACCGTATGCAGGCGCGTTGGAAAGAGCTGGCGGTGGATTTAACCGTGACTGAATTTTGGATGGTGCATGCCCTGGCACGTTTTGCCGGCCATGTGAAAAGTCGCCAGCACCTGATGCAGGACGCCCGCGTGGTGGTGGACGACAGCACTATTACCTCCCATATCAAACGCATCCGCAAAAAGTTTGTACAACTGGACGATGCCTTTGACTGTATTGATACCGTTTATGGTATGGGTTACCGCTGGACGAGTGACAGGGACTGATGTTTGGCACTACGTAAGTTTCATCTTTTCGGCCTGCGCTTCAAGCTGCTACTGTTGTCAGGCTTTTTGTTCAGTATTCCCTGGCTTGGCTATGAATATGTGTGGGAAATGGAAAAGTATCTGCGTGCCGGCCAGGAAAGAACGTTGCTGGGTACTGTACGAGCGGTGGCAACGGCGCTGCATGAAAGGCCAAAGCTGTTTGATGCCCAGGCCAGTTACCTAAGTGTTGAGAAAGGCCGGGATCTCTATGCTTACCCAATTGTCGACCCTATCCGGTTGGATGGTGATTTGTCAGACTGGCGTCAGCAGCAGCATGCTTTGCACTATGGGCAGGATCACCTGATTAGCCAGCGCGATGGCAACAATCCGGTCAGCCTGAGCTTTAATCATCTTATTGGTAAGTATCGTCAGCACCTGTATGCCTATTTTGAAGTGTCAGACGATCATGTGGTGTATCGGCCCGCCAATAGTCTGAGCGTGGACAACAATGATTATTTACAAATCGCCTTTACCACGCCTGCGGGGGATTTTCGCCGTTATCTGATCGCCACAGCCAAACCCGGCTGGCTGACCCCATATGAAATGAATGTTCAGGACAGTTTGAGCAACCAGCCATTGAGGCCGGAGAACCGCATTCAGGGCGCATGGCGGGAAACGCCTCAGGGTTACAATATTGAATTACGTATTCCCCTGGAACTGCTTGGCAGTAAACTCAGTTTTGCTGTTACCGATGTGGATAGTCCGGGTGGGCAGGCCCTGGCGACGATTGGCACCTCAAATGTATGGGAAGAAGACAAACTCGGTACAGTGCTGGTTCCTTCACCGGAAATAGAGCTGATTTTAAAAGGCCTGGGGCATACCAACTCGCGGATTTGGGTAGTAGATCAACATCAGCGGGTACTGGCGAAATCCGGAGATATCAAGAATTCAGACGGTATCTGGAGTCGCCCCGCGACAACGACAAACGAAAACTGGTGGGAGCAAATTGCCAGACGCTGGCTGCATCCACTGTACTATAAATTTCTGACCCGGCCCCCCAGTGATTTTATTGATGAGTTATATGATGTTGCCAATTTACAGGGCAGCCATATTGAACAGGCGTTGCGCGGGCAGGCAGGCTCCAGTTGGCGGCTGACACCGGATAATAAAGCCGTGGTGTTGGCGGCGGCTTATCCAATTTATATTGATGATAAAGTCATGGGGGCGGTAATCGCCGAAGAAACCACCAACGGCATTCGCAGTTTGCGCAATCTGGCATTGGAAAAGCTCTTTACCTTGATGTTGGCGGTGATGCTGCTCGGTACTTTAGCGCTGTTTTTGTTGGCGTCGCGTATTTCCAGCCGGATCCGGCGGTTACGCGATCAGGCTGATGCCGCTATAGATGAACAGGGCCGAATCCGCAGTCAATTGAAGGCATCCAAGGTACAGGATGAAATTGGTGACTTGTCCCGCACCGTATCCGATATGGTGCAACGTTTGGGTCAGTATCACCATTATCTGGAAAGCATGTCATCCAGGCTTTCACATGAACTTCGGACCCCTGTAGCAGTGGTGCGCTCTTCCCTTGAAACCCTGCAGATGGAAGAAGAGAAACTGACAGATTCTGTTTATATGCAGCGTGCTCAGGAGGGTTTGAATCGCTTGTCTGCCATCCTAACCAATATGAGTGAAGCAACCCGGCTGGAACAAAGCCTGCAAAGCGCTGACAGACAGGAATATCTGCTTGATGAGGTGTTGGAGGGCTGCGTGCAGGGTTATCAGCTTGCTTACCCTGATACTGCATTGGTGCTTAAATTAGATGACCGTCAGCTTAAGGTTAACGGTGCCCCCGAGTTGTTTGCGCAATTGCTGGATAAACTGGTGGCCAACGCGGTGGAATTTGCCACCCAGGGGACGCCAGTGGAGGTGGTGCTAAAACGCCATGGTCGCAAAGCCGTGCTGGAAATCAGTAATCAGGGGCCGCTGCTACCAGCGCAAATGCAAGGTCGACTGTTTGATTCCATGGTCTCGGTACGACCGCCCAATCAGGCAGGTAAGCTGCCCCACCTTGGTCTGGGCCTGCACATTGCCAGGTTAATCAGTGATTTCCATAATGGTCAGATTAACTTGCACAATTTAGCAGATAACACGGGGGTGATTGTCAGGCTGACCTTGCCCCTGGTGTAATGCACCAAGGTGGTGCATAAACGGCAGTATACCCAGATCCCGGGATAAACGCGCTAGCGCCCGTCAAGCCTGAGCCACAGCGGCATAACAGGTTTTTGCCTGTCAAGTCACAAATGGCAAAAAAACTGACATTTTGTTTAATTTCTAGCCTTTTCATCATGGCAAAAAAACCGTAAACTTAGCGCCCTTTTGAACGGGGTGGATGTTTTTTGCACAGTGGTGTTATGCAGATTGGTCCTTACAAACTAGACAATAATCTGATCCTGGCACCGATGGCGGGGGTAACAGACCGCCCATTTCGGCAATTATGCAAACGCATGGGCGCCGGACTGGTGGTGTCAGAAATGCTGCTGTCCAACCCTGACGTGTGGAAATCCGACAAGTCCAAACATCGAATGGACCATGAAGGAGAAACTGGCATCAGATCGGTACAAATTGCCGGCGCTGATCCAGCGTTGATGGCGATGGCCGCTATTCATAACGTCGAAAGTGGCGCCCAGATAATTGATATCAATATGGGCTGCCCGGCAAAAAAGGTAAACAAGAAAATGGCGGGCTCTGCCCTGTTGCAATATCCCGAACTGGTTCGCGATATTGTTCGTGCAGTGGTGAGCGCGGTGGATGTGCCGGTGACCCTGAAAATCCGTACAGGATGGGACAGGGACAATAAAAACGGTGTGGACATCGCCAGAATAGCTGAAGGTGAAGGTATTCAATCCCTCGCTGTACATGGCCGCACAAGGGCTTGTATGTACAAAGGGGAAGCCGAATACGACACCATTCGAGCCATCAAGCAGGCGGTGAACATTCCCGTTGTCGCTAACGGGGATATTACCAGCCCGCAGAAAGCCAGCCAGGTGCTGGCCATGACGGGGGCTGACGCTGTCATGATTGGACGTGGAGCCCAGGGACGCCCCTGGATATTCCGTGAAATCGCGCATTATCTGGAAACAGGTGAGGTTTTGCCTTCACCTGCATTAGCTGAAATCAGGCAGGTGATGCTCGAGCATGTCAGCAATGTACACCAGTTTTATGGTGAGTTTTCAGGCGCACGTATCGCCCGCAAACATGTGGGTTGGTATTTGGCGGAACATGACCAGGATCGTCAGTTTCGTAGTCGATTCAATGCCATTGAGGATGCCGCTGAGCAAATCAGGGCCTTGGATCAGTATTTTGAACAGTTGATGGAACCGAAGCCTGGCTTCGCTTCTGTCGCCGAGTATCATTAACCTAAGAGCAAAGATAGTATTATGTTCGATCAAAACGTAACTTCTCCTTTTACCACAACGGTAACGACTCCTTCTCAAACTCAGGCTCAGAAGCCACTGCGCGACTCCGTCAAGCAAGCCGTCAACAAATACTTGAAACAGCTGGACAACACTAATATCGAGAACCTGTATGAGCTGGTTCTGGCTGAAGTTGAAGCGCCGCTCCTGGAAGAAATCATGACCTTCACCCGCGGCAACCAAACCCGCGCCGCCATTATGATGGGAATCAACCGTGGCACACTGCGTAAGAAACTGAAGCAGTACGGTATGAACTAAGGCCAATTGGCCACCGATGAAAAGAGCACCTGATGGTGCTCTTTTCATTATTCCGGTCGGCAATTGCAGTGCAATTGGTATTACACTGTGCCAGGCCAATCTCATGTTCTTCTATTTTCATGCCAAGAGGACTTCTTGATGGAAAATGCAAAACCCATCCGCCGCGCCCTGCTGAGCGTATCAGACAAAACCGGTATCTTAGAATTTGCTCAGGCTCTGGCAGCCATGGACATCGAACTGTTGTCCACCGGCGGCACAGCCAAATTACTGGCCGACAATGGTCTGAAGGTCACTGAAGTATCGGATTACACTGGTCATCCGGAAATCATGGATGGCAGAGTGAAAACGCTACACCCTAAAGTGCATGGCGGTATTCTCGGACGCCGTGGTCAGGATGAAGCGGTGATGGAACAACATGATATCCAAGCCATTGATATGGTGGTAGTGAATCTTTACCCGTTCGCTAAAACAGTGGAAAACGATGATTGCACATTGGAAGATGCCATTGAGAACATCGATATTGGTGGGCCGACCATGGTGCGGGCGGCGGCCAAAAACCACAATGATGTGGCTATTGTGGTGAATGCCCAGGACTATGCCAGGGTGCTGGAAGAAATGCAGAACAACAACACCAGCCTGACCTATGCCACCCGCTTTGATCTGGCTATCGCTGCTTTTGAACACACCGCCCAGTACGATGGCATGATCGCCAACTATTTCGGTGCCATGGTGCCTTCTCACGGTGAACCTTCCAGTGAAGGTTCGCAGTTCCCCCGTACGCTGAATCTGCAATTTATTAAACAGCAGGATCTACGCTATGGCGAAAACAGTCATCAATCTGCTGCATTTTATGTGGAAGCCGACGTGCAGGAAGCGTCCGTGGCCACTGCCCGTCAATTGCAGGGTAAAGAGCTGTCTTACAACAACATCGCCGATACCGATGCGGCACTGGAATGTGTGAAAGAATTCGATGAGCCAGCCTGCGTGATCGTTAAACACGCCAATCCTTGTGGTGTGGCGCTGGGCAGCGATATTCTTGAGGCTTACAATCGCGCCTACCAAACCGACCCCACATCTGCATTTGGCGGCATCATTGCATTTAACCGCGAATTGGATGGTAAAACCGCTCAGGCCATTATCGAACGTCAGTTTGTGGAAGTGATCATTGCTCCCAGTGTGTCTGCCGATGCCGTGGAAATCGTCAGTGCTAAACAAAATGTGCGCCTGCTGGAATGTGGTGACTGGCGCGGCCAGTTAACCGAAGAGTTTGACCTGAAACGGGTGAATGGCGGCCTGCTGGTGCAGGACCGAGACTTTGGTATGGTGGAAATGGACGATCTGAAAGTGGTTTCTAAGCGCCAGCCCAGTGAGCAGGAACTGAAAGATCTGCTGTTTGCCTGGAAGGTGGCCAAGTACGTTAAGTCTAATGCCATTGTGTATACCAAAGACGGTATGACCATAGGGGTGGGCGCTGGCCAGATGAGCCGGGTTTACTCTGCCAAGATTGCCGGTATCAAAGCAGCAGATGAGAACCTTCAGGTAGCCGGTTCTGTGATGGCGTCGGATGCCTTCTTCCCATTCCGTGACGGTATAGATGCTGCGGCAGCAGCAGGAATCAAAGCTGTGATTCAGCCTGGTGGCTCGATGCGTGATGAAGAAGTGATTGCCGCAGCCGACGAGCATGGTATGACCATGGTCTTCACTGGTATGCGTCATTTCCGCCATTAATCTGTAAGTCGGCCTGCGGGTCGACTTTCTGTTTGCTGAAGCCGGGGTATACTCGGGCTTAAAACAAGGACAATGGGAGAACAGAATGAAAGTATTGATTATCGGCGGCGGCGGTCGTGAACATGCGCTGGCATGGAAGGCTGCCCAGTCTGAACAGGTTAGTCAGGTGTTTATTGCCCCAGGTAATGCTGGCACCGAACTGGAACCGAATATCCAGAATGTTGCCATTGGTGCAGAAAACATTGGCGGTTTACTGGCATTTGCCCAGCAGGAAAAAATCGACCTGACCATTGTCGGTCCTGAAGCCCCGTTGGTGCTTGGCGTGGTAGACAAGTTCCAGGCCGCTGGTTTGCGCATTTTTGGTCCCAGCCAGGCGGCCGCCCAGCTTGAAGGCTCCAAAGCCTTTACCAAGGACTTTCTGGCCCGCCATAACATTCCCACTGCGGCTTATCAGACTTTTACTGAGGTTGGCCCTGCACTGGATTATGTTAAGCAGCAAGGCGCGCCTATTGTGGTAAAGGCCGATGGCCTGGCCGCTGGTAAAGGCGTTATCGTCGCCATGACGGAGCAGGAAGCGGAAGATGCCATTCGTGATATGCTGGCTGGCAACGCCTTTGGCGATGCCGGTAGCCGGGTGGTGATCGAAGAGTTTCTGAGCGGTGAAGAAGCCAGTTTTATTGTGATGGTGGATGGTAAAAATGTGCTGTCCTTTGCCACCAGTCAGGATCACAAACGTGTGGGCGATGGTGATCAAGGGCCAAATACTGGCGGCATGGGAGCCTATTCTCCGGCGCCCGTAGTTACCGCTGATGTGCACCAACGCATTCTGAACGAAGTGATTTTCCCCACCGTACAGGGCATGGCATCTGAAGGGCATCCTTATGTGGGCTTTCTGTATGCCGGCTTAATGATTACCAGCGACGGCACACCTAAAGTGATCGAATATAACTGCCGTTTTGGTGACCCTGAAACTCAGCCCATTATGCTGCGTCTGCAATCAGACCTGGTCGGTTTGTGTGAAGCGGCGCTGGATGGCAAGTTGGATAACACTCAAATCGACTTTGATGCTCGCGCTGCCGTGGGGGTGGTTCTGGCTGCCAAGGGCTATCCCAGCGATTACCCTAAAGGTGACGTGATCAGTGGTTTGGGCAATGGCGAAAGCGCTACTGCAAAAGTGTTCCATGCTGGTACCAAAATGCAGGAAGGACAGGTTGTCACCAATGGCGGTCGGGTACTTTGTGCCACAGCATTGGGGGAAACAGTGAGCGAAGCGCAGCAGAACGCTTATAAACTGGTTGAAGAAATTAGTTGGAACGGCATGTTTTGCCGAAAAGATATTGCCTGGCGTGCTATTGCCAGGGAACAGGGCAAGTAAACCCAATACCATTAAGGCCCTGAACGGGCCTTAATGGTTGTTCACAAAGCATTGTTTATTGCACCCTGGGATGCTGTTGGCTTAGATCAACGCGTCTGCGGATAACGTAATATAAAACGCGCGCCTCCCAACGGCGAGCGTTCTACTTTACAACTGCCCTGGTGCCATTGTTGTATCCGTCTGACAATCGCCAGACCAAGTCCGGCCCCTCCGCGTTTTCTGTCCCGTCCTGCATCAGGTCTGAAGAAAGGTTCAAAAATTTTGTCTTTGTCGGCTTCTTCCACGCCCTGGCCGTCATCGTCCACCATCAGACGAATTTCGTCTTTATCTGTTTCAATACTGACCAGAATCCTGCTTTTGGCATGGCGCATGGCGTTCTGCATAATATTTTGCAGCGCCCGCTGCACAAAGTACCCATCAGCCAGCAACTCAGCATCGGATAATTGCAATTCGAGCTTAATATGTGGCGGGCAGTTGGCTGCCATGCGATTGGCTAGTCCTTCCACTAATTCCGCCAGTGGTAGGGTCGAGTAATCCATCTCCGGTGCGGTATTTTCCATGCTGGCGTAATCGAGCATTTCCTGCACCAGTCGCTCCAATTCTTCAACATCCCGTGTCATATCCTGCCAGGGGGCTGAGCCGGGTGGTGGCTCCATGGCCAAAGCAAACTTCAGGCGTGACAATGGCGTACGAAATTCATGTGCCACGGCTCCAGTGAGTTCCCGTTGATTCTGCACTAACTGTTTGATTTGTGTTCCGAGCTGATTGAATGAATGCATAATGCTGGACAAAGCCGACGCTGAACCGACGGAAATGGCGGGCAGTGAACCATCCTGACGCAAAGAACGTGAGGCTTCTCGTAACTTGGATAAGTCGCGCCAAAGCGGCCAGGTCCATAGTGACAGAAGTAAAGCCAGCAAAGCGAAAAACACACCGCTATACAACCAAACATTTAACTGACTGGGTTGATCAGGATGATAAATCTGCAGAAGCTGATTGTTGCGGCTGTCGAGGATGTATAGCTGCTGCCCATATTCATCGTCGAACAACACCAGGGGCTGGCCATTTTGCAGTTGTTCAGCCATGTCTTGCGGCCAGGCAATGCTGTCTACATCCAGACGGTCAAGTTTAAGCCCGAAGGTGTCTAGCTGGCTGGGTAAATTTTCTGGTAGCGAAAGTTGTTGGCTAACAAAGGCAGCCGTGGCTGCAACCCAGGGGTCCAGCTTACTGTCGTTCTCCAGGAATACTTTGTCCAGAACTGCCGCCAGCCCAACTAAAGACAGCACAATAAAAACATACAGGCTGACGAATAGTCTGCCCATTATCTAAACCTGAAGAGTGACAAAGACTGCCTGCATATTAATCCCAGGCATCGGCCACAAAGAAGAAGCCTTTGCCCCAGATCGTTTTAATGCGCTGTGGGTTTTGCTGATTATCACGTAATTTTTTGCGCAATCGCGAAATACGTACGTCGGCTGAACGGTCCAGGCCGTCATATTCACGACCGATTAAATCCCGGTAAATCTGTTCACGGTCAACTAACTGTGACGCGTTTTCCGCCAGCATCCATAATAAATCAAATTCATGGCTGGTCAGTTGAATGGGCTCTTCCCCAAGCATGACCTGTCTGGAGGCGCTATCGATACGCAGACTACCGAACTTCAGTTTGCTGGCAGGCTGCGGGCTACCAGTTGGTTTGACTCTCCTGAGTAAGGCATGGATACGGGCCAGCAATACACGAGGCTCGACGGGTTTGATCACATAGTCATCGGCACCCAGCTCCAAGCCCAGCACCTGATCATAGTTTGTATCTCTGGCCGTAAGAAACAGAATAGGGCCGTTGAAGGACTGGCGTAAAGAGCGGCAGAGCATAAAGCCATCTTCACCTGGCAGCATCACATCCAGCAAAATAATGTCTGGCTGTTGTTTGCGTACTTGCTGAAGTAAGTCGGTACCATCGGCAAATTGCACAACATCCAACTGTTGGTTACGCAAAAATTCCGCCGTTAACTGGCTTAATCTCTCGTCATCTTCTACCAGAAAAACTTTTGCCATCAGAATAAACTCCAGGGCTTACGTACACGCTGGCGAACAGCACTCAGTGCCTTTACTTCCAGTGTCTCTGTCAATAAGTCGCGGTCATCCTGCCGCATACTGATAACCGAATCTTCACTGTAACTCAGGCTTAAACGAATATGTTGCCGTGGGGTCTGCCAGCATTGCAACTGCTCGTCACTGAGAAACAGACAGCTGTCAGGAGGTAAGTCCCCCCATATTTGAATATCCAGTTGCAATTGGCAGGCTTCCCCCAGCTCTTTAACAATGCAGACACTAGGCTTAACACGCCATCCCAGGTCCTGCGCTGCCACTGACAAATGCCAGCCACTGACTGCCATTAATATCAGCAGCCGGTACCAAACCGGCTTCAACCTTGAGTCTCTTCAGAAGTGGTAGGCGGCACCGACAAAAATTCCTCTAATCTTGCTTTCATCCAACAACGGGCTGGCCGTCATCCCTTTATGCAGTTCTGTCCAGGTCAGGCTGCCAATCAGTCGCCAATGCTCAGCTATGGGACGGATAACCTGAATTGACAGAGAAGGATACCAGCCGGAACGGGCTTCATAATAGAGGGAAGTGTCAACCTCGTCGCGATCATCCAGACCGTAATAATAATCTACCAGTTTTGTGCTTTTCCATACCAGTGATGGTGTGGCAACCCAGGTCCAGTGACCGGTTTGCCAGGACAGGCTGTAGCTAAGCTCGGCTTGCTGACCATGGTGAACCTTACCAACGTCTGTCACCATACTGGCCTGAAACTCGCCTGATTCATGGCGAAGGTGCAGCCTGACGCCACCATTAACAGACCAACGCCGGGTGGCCACGTCATCTTTGGAAACGGTACGCTTTACTTCCATCGAGGGGCCAATAAAACCAGACCCCAATGCCATATTAGAGAATAGATTGGCAGGGTGCCAAAAGGCAAAGTTAGCGGCTTCCTTGTTTAAATTAACGAAGCCTTCCAAAGCGAAGGTGCCATTATCAATAACCTGATAACCTACTTCATCATTATCCAGATAGAAGGCCTCGCCATACCAGGCGATATCGGGTAGAACCACCAGCGGAATATTATCGCCGTCAACCAGAGGATTGCTTCGGACGCCCGCCCCGATGGCCACACCCAACTGCCACTGCCCCTTTTCAATACATTGGCTTTCACAGGCAATAGCAGAGGGACCAGCCATTAGGCCAACCAATACAATCCACAAACCAACCCGCAACGTCATGACAGCTCCTGATACACCGGCAGACAAGGGTAGCAGAGGCCAAGGCCGGACTCATCTATGAATTACAATTATTCACAAATGCTGTCAAATTCGATCTGACCGAAGGAAGGCCAGAAGCTAGGATTGTGTTGTCGGTTTATGGCTAGGAAGCCTGCAGTTACCGACACAGTGCAAGAGCAGGTAACTTAATCCTTTACCTGTGTTGTGGTTGGCCGGTTCTACCGGCCTTTTTTATGTTCAGGATGAACGGTATGCCTTGGGTTCATGGAGGAACAGGAGCGGCGATGTTCAGGATGAACGGGACGAAAAGCTGCTCCTGCATTTTCGTCACTTCCGCCCTCCTTGGAGGTCGTATGCCGTGGGTTCATGGAGGAACAGGAACGGCGATGTTCAGCAAAAATTCAGTTGTATCCTGTAGACTCATACTCATCGTTCAGACATTTGTGCAGAGGTAAGAGTATGAAACAGGTTACCCGTTCCTTATTGTTGGCTACTACTTTAATGAGTGTCAGTGGTGTCAGTCTGGCCAAGGCCGATGTAGAGATAAACTGGCAGGATCCCGACCGTTATACGGATGTACACCCTGCCAATGAATCCAGAGTAAAGTTCAGAGAAAGAACCTTTGCCGAGATCCAGGAGTACGTAGAAAAGCTGGCAGAGAAGCTTCCCGATGGGCAAAAATTACAGTTGAATGTCACTAATCTGGATTTAGCCGGTCAGGTCTGGCCAGGCAGTTTTGTTGGCCTGAACAGTCCCTCTGATGTGCGCCTAATTAAACGTATTGATATTCCAAGGATGAAGTTTGATTACAAACTATTGGACGCCAGTGGTGAGCAGATCAAAGGTGAGGAAGTGGATCTTAAGGATATGAGCTTTCAGGACAGAGTGAACCCGCTGTTTAACAGTGAATCACTGCGCTACGAGAAAAATATGATTCGGGAATGGTTTAATGAGGCGTTCGCCGACATATTACCTAAAGAATAAACCCACAAAGCCAGGCTCCGCCTGGCTTTGTTTTGGTTAAAGCATTTTTTCAATAGACTTATATAACTCCGTCGCTTTTTCAGCGGACAAGTTATTGCTTTGCGCAGACGGCCCGACGCTGCTGGATACCCTGACAAAATCACTGCTGCCATCCTCGGCATCGTCCTGTTGTTTGTCCTGGCTGGCTGGGCGTGTTTGTTGCTGGGCTTGCAGATTCTGTTCAGTCTGCTGCAATATCCTGGCCTGGGGGGACAGTTCCACCTTGGGTTGTCCGGCGCCGATACCAAAGGCAACAGGCTTTTCCTCTGCCGCGCTGACCGACTGTTGGCGGAAAGATGAATTTAAACTTGTGTTGGTTGCCAGTACTTCCATTACAACCTCCCCTTGATGCTTCGCACTTAGTTCAGTTCCATCAGATTTCAACGGAACCTGTATAAGTATGCACCAGGCAGGCTAAAAAACAACCTGCTCGCTTAGCCTTTCAGGCTGTCTTTAAAACCGGCCAGGGTAGAAAACAACAGTTCCATTTTGCGCACGACGTTGGCTAGTTGGGGCTCAAAGGTTTCGGTATCTGTCTGGTTTTCGAGAGTAACGATATCGCGAGCCAGTTCTTCAACATAAGGCCCAAACCTTTTACTTTGAACCTCAAATCCAGCGTCATCGGCAAACACCTGCTGGAATTTTCCCTGGCCTTGCTGATGCAGCTTGGCCAGTGACTGGTCGGCGTCCAGCGCGCGCCGATAGATGACCTGCATGTTGTCTTTGAGTTTATCCAGGATGCTTTGCATGGAAAAAATTCACTTTTTTATTAAAGATGCGCTAAGGCATGCCGATAAGCTGTCGAAGGTGGGCAATTCTGCCCGCTTTTAAACTCAGTCTCAAGCTGTAAGAGGAACAGGTATGGAACTACAAGGTGCTTCTACCTCTGGAATGTCCGACGTGTCGGCAGAACTTCGCTCTGCAAAACTTGCTAAAAATCAGCAGGAACAAGAGGGCAAAGCCGCACTTCAGTTGCTGGATTCAGCTTCTGGCGTACCCAAAGCTTCTTCGGCAAATCCTGCGTTGGGATCGACTATCGATACCTTCGCCTGATTGGCAGCCCGACCCTGGCCAGGCTTGCCTGCGTTAGGGATGAAGATGTAAGTCGACGGGCGTCTTGCCGGGCTGGTGACCAATTTCTCTGACGAGTTTGGGCACCAGGTATCCCGGCAGGCGCTTTATCATTCCTGCCATTATTTGCCTTGCCTGGCTGTCATCCACCGCAAAATGCGCCGCGCCTTGTACCTTGTCCAGCAAATGCAGATAGTACGGCAGTACGCCAACAGCAAATATTGCTTCACTAAGCTCCACTTGAGCCTGCACAGAATCGTTCACACCTTTTAGCAATACAGCCTGATTCAGCAAAGTAACACCGGCAGCACGTAGCTTGTGTAGCGCTTCTTCGAGCTTTTTATCCACTTCGTTGGCATGGTTGATATGCAGCACCATGACAGGGCGCAGACGGCTGTCGGCAAACCAGCCAAGTAGCTCATCAGTTATCCGCGCCGGAATTACCACCGGTAGCCTGGTATGCAGGCGCAAGCGTGTTACATGCGGAATGTTTGCAACCTCCTGGCTAAGCCAGGCGAGGAAATCATCTTTGGCCATCAGAGGGTCGCCACCTGAGTAGATAACCTCGTTAATCTCCTGATTGGCGCGAATATAGTTCAGTGCCTGTTGCCATCCTTGCCTGGAGGGGGCGTTGTCTGCATAAGGAAAATGGCGGCGAAAACAATAGCGGCAGTTTATCGCGCAGCCACCGCGAATAATCATCAGTACCCGACTTTGATACTTATGCAATAAACCCGGCACGGCACTTTGCTGTTCGTCCAGTGGGTCTGTACTGTATCCCGGTGTTTCAAGCAGTTCTTCTTCCAGGGTGAGCACTTGGCGTAGCAGGGGATCACTGGCATCGCCTTTTTTCATCCTTTCAACAAAAGGTCTTGGCACTATCAGCGGAAATAGTTTTCTGGCGGCAAAACCGCTGCTAAAGGCTTCTGCAGGCAACTCCAGCGCCTCCAGCAATTTGCCTGGATCGCGATATGCTAAAGCCAATTCTTTTTGCCAGGAAGTCTCTACAGCGGGGACAATTTTAGGTATTATCTGCGCCAATAACGTGCTCTCAAAACGTAATGGGGAAAAGATGGCATTTTACAGCACAAACGAATTCAAAGCTGGACTAAAAATCATGCTCGACGGTGAGCCATGCAACGTCCTCGAAAACGAGTATGTCAAACCCGGTAAAGGCCAGGCCTTTAACCGGGTTAAGATCCGTAAGCTGATTTCTGGCAAAGTGCTGGAGAAAACCTTCAAATCAGGCGATACCGTTGAAGGTGCCGATGTAATGGATCTGAGCCTGTCCTACTTGTATACCGACGGTGAATTCTGGCACTTCATGAACAATGACACCTTCGAGCAGATTGCTGCTGATAAGGCCGCAGTAGGTGACAATGTTAAGTGGCTGGTAGAAAACGACCCTTGCACTATTACCTTGTGGAATGGTTCGCCTATCACTGTCACACCACCTAACTTTGTGGAACTGGAAATTACCGAAACCGATCCCGGCCTTAAAGGCGATACTGCCGGCACCGGTGGTAAGCCTGCCACCTGCAGCACTGGGGCGGTAGTGCGCGTGCCTTTGTTTGTGCAGACCGGCGAGGTGATTAAGGTTGATACCCGCAGCGGCGAGTATGTTTCCCGGGCGCAGAAGTAACACCTAAACTTGCTTTGAAAGCCCACTTCAGGTGGGCTTTTTTCATTGTTGCAGATATTGAGTTCAACATGGCACCTTCATCAGTTTCCTGGCGGCCAACGGCCAGCATCGACATCTTGCAAAAACGCGCCGAGTTAATGGCGGCAGTACGGTTATTCTTTGCCAGGCGCGGTGTTTGGGAAGTGGAAACCCCCTGTCTTTCAAGTGCCACAGTGACGGATGAGCATCTGCAAGGCTTTAGTACTGAATTTGTTGGGCCAGGGGCAGCACAAGGGCGTACCTTATACCTGCAAACCTCGCCTGAATACGCCATGAAGCGGTTATTGGCGGCAGGCAGTGGCGCTATTTTTCAGATATGCAAAGCCTATCGCAATGAAGAGTCGGGGCGTTGGCACAACCCGGAATTCACCATGCTGGAGTGGTACCGGCCCGGTTTTGATCATTTTGATTTAATGCAGGAACTGGATGAGTTGGTACAACTGATTTGCAGCACAGAACCGGCTGAGCGAGTCAGCTATCAACAAGTGTTTATGCAGCATGTCAAGCTGGACCCGTTATCCTGCCATCTGGCTGAGCTTAGGCAGGCCGCTGCTCAATTGGGGCACGGCGAGTTGGCAGACAACGAGACAGACCGGGATGTGCTGTTACAACTGCTGTTTTGCGATGCGGTTGAACCACAAATCGGTCAACAGCGACCTTGTTTTGTCTATGACTTTCCTGCCAGTCAGGCCGCATTGGCTAAACTTAATCCTGATGATCCACGCGCAGCACAGCGCTTTGAACTGTATTTCCGCAATCTGGAACTGGCCAATGGCTTTCACGAACTGGACGACGCCGGTGAGCAAAAGGCCAGATTCGAGCAAGACAATCTGAAAAGGCGCTCGCAGGGCAAGCAGGAAAAACCCATAGATCCCATGCTGTTGCAGGCACTGGAAGCCGGCATTCCCTCCTGTGCCGGAGTGGCAGTAGGGTTGGACAGGTTGTTTATGCTAGCGTTGGCGCAATCCAGCATCAGTGATGTGCTGAGTTTTGATGTAGGAAATGCCTGAGCATGAGACTGAATGACGCCCAGGACAAAGCTGTAAAATATATCTCAGGACCTTGCCTGGTATTGGCTGGCGCTGGCAGCGGTAAAACCCGCGTTATTACCAACAAGATTGCCTATCTGGTCAGGGAATGTGATGTGCCCGCTCGCGGTATTGCGGCGGTAACATTCACCAACAAAGCCGCCCGGGAAATGAAAGAGCGGGTGGCGCAGACCCTGGGTAAACAGGAAGCCAGGGGCCTGAAGGTGTCTACCTTTCATACCATGGGCCTGAATATTATCAAGTCAGAAGTAAAAGCCCTGGGGTTAAAGGCGGGGTTTTCCCTGTTTGATGATAAAGACAGTCTGGCGCTACTAAAAGACCTGACGCAGGAGCAGTGGGACGGTGACAAAGAGCAGCTTGCGCTGCTGCAAAGCTGCATTTCCAACTGGAAGAATGACCTGATTCTGCCCGAGCAAATGCAACGAGCCGCAACATCTGCTGGTGAAAAGGAGTTTGCCGAGTATTACCTGCGCTACCAGCAAAATCTGAAAGCTTACAATGCCCTGGATTTTGACGACCTGATCCTGATGCCAACCCTGCTGCTGCGGCATAACGAAACGGTTCGGCACAAATGGCAGAACAAAATTCGTTATCTGCTGGTGGATGAATATCAGGATACCAATACCAGTCAGTATGAACTGGTCAAGCTGCTGGTCGGGGAGCGGGCGCGCTTTACCGTGGTTGGCGATGATGATCAGTCCATTTACTCCTGGCGCGGTGCCAAGCCACAGAATCTGGTGTTGCTGCAGAGTGATTTCCCCAAACTCAGGGTGATTAAACTGGAGCAGAATTACCGTTCATCGGGCCGTATTCTGCACAGTGCCAACATTCTGATTCAGAATAACCCCCATGTGTTCGACAAGAAGCTGTTTTCTGAACTGGGTTATGGTGAACCGCTGAAGATACTGCAGGCCAAAAACGAGGAGCATGAGGCAGAGCGGGTGGTGGCCGAGCTGATGGCACACAAGTTTATGAATGGTACGCAGTTTAAGGACTATGCCATTTTGTACCGGGGCAATCACCAATCCAGACTGTTTGAAAAGACGCTGACCACTAACCGAATTCCTTACAAAATCAGCGGCGGTACGTCCTTTTTTGCCAAGGCTGAGATTAAAGACATTATGGCTTACTTGCGCTTGCTGGTGAATCAGGACGATGACAATGCCTTGCTAAGGGTGATTAATGTGCCTGCCAGGGGGATTGGCCGGGCTACTCTGGAAAAACTAGGCAACTTTGCTAATGAACTGCATGAGTCATTGTTTAGCGCATCCTGCCATGGGCAATTGCATAGTGTGTTATCCGGCAAAGCCCTGACGGCGGTACAGAATTTCAGTCGCTGGTTGGTGGAACTGTCTGACCAGGCTGTGCGGGGGGATACCACCCAAGCCATCCGCGACATGATCAAAAGCATGCATTACGAAGAATATCTGTATGAGTCCAGTGCCAGTCCCAAAGCCGCAGAATGGGCCATGAGCAATATCAGCACGCTGTTTGGCTGGATCAACGACATGCTGGAAGGCAATGAGCTCGACCCGCCTATGAGCTTGCAGGAAGTGGTAAACCGGCTGATTTTGCGCGATATGATGGAACGGGGGGAAGACAGTGAGGAGTCCGATCAGGTACAGCTAATGACCCTGCATGCATCAAAAGGCCTGGAGTTTCCTTATGTGTTTATGGTGGGGATGGAAGAAGGTCTGCTGCCGCATCAAAGCAGTATCGATGAGAACAATATAGAGGAAGAACGACGTCTGGCATACGTTGGTATCACCCGTGCCCAGCGAGAGCTATTTTTCACCCTTGCGAAAGAGCGTCGTCAGTACGGCGAAGTAATAAACCCGGAGCCCAGTCGATTCCTGTATGAACTGCCACAGGATGATCTGGTTTGGGAGCATAAAAAAGTTAAGGACAGCGCCGAGGTCAGACAGAAAAAAGGAGAGGTAGGGATCGCCAATCTGAGAAACTTGCTTAAACGCTGATTTTTCGGCTGGGTCCGCTGGTCAGTAATTCCATACGTTGAGACGGCATCACAAAACTACCCTGACCGAACTGGCAACCAATTTCCCGCAATGCGTCAAACTGGGCCTGTGTTTCAATGCCTTCGGCTATCAGTTTAAAGCCAAGGTGTTCGGCAATGCTGATAACGGACTGAATCATCTTCAGGTTCTTCTCTGACCTGGGCAGGGACTTAACAAAGCGATGGTCCACTTTCACATAGTCAAACGGGTAGGAATACAGGTAGGAAAGTGATGCCAGGCCGCTGCCAAAATTGTCCAGTACCAGTGTGACGCCGGCCCGCTTGAGCTTCTTTAAGGCAGGCAGAATATGAGTGGAGCGCTTATTCAGGTCGTTCTCGTCAAATTCCAAGACCAACTGTGCGGGGGAAATTCCGGCCGCTTCCACCTGCTCCAACATCTGGGTGACTAATTTATTCTGCAGCAGATGATTAATGCTCAGGTTCAGGGCCACGCGTACAGGTTGTTTGGCCATACCCTGCATCTGGCTCAGGCATTCGCAGGCCCGTTCCAGCATAAAATTATCCATTTCTATGGTCAGGCCGCTATGCTCGGCAACTTGCCAGAATTGTTCGCGCTTCACCTTACCCAAGGTTGGGTGCTGCCAGCGGATATAGCACTCCAGATATACCCAATCCTGATTGTCCAGATTAACCGCAGGCTGACAGTAGCACTCGAACAGACTTTCTTTGAGCATGCGGCGGAACTCACTTTCCAGCTCAAGTTCTTCCAACAGACGTTCCCGCATACTACTGTCGAAGGTCATAAAGCGGCCACGGCCTAATGCCTTGGCCTGATACATGGCGGCATCGGCATCGCGAATCACTTCTTCGGCCTTTTTGTACCAGCTTTGAATAAAAGCAATACCGATACTGGCCCCTGAGTACATTTCCTTATCGTCCAGTACAAAGGGATTAGACAGTAAATCAATGATACGGCTGGCGACTTCTTCGGCGTCTTCTTCGTGTTCCAGACTGTCCAGTAATATCACAAACTCATCGCCGCCCAACCGTGCCAGCAAGTCATGGCCACGAATACACTGACTAAGGCGTTTGGACACCTCAATCAGGAACATATCGCCAGCATGATGGCCGATGGTGTCGTTGATTAATTTGAATCTGTCCAGGTCAATAAACAGTACGGCAAAGTTGTGGTCAGGGTGGCGTTTTTTATTGGCCACCGCCAGTTCCAGTCTGTTACTGAACATAACTCGGTTGGGCAGATCGGTGAGGGCGTCGTGATGAGCGTCATGGATTAACTTCAGCTCTATCTCTTTACGTTCTTCTATCTGCTTTTTCAGGTGCTGGTTGGTTTTATACAGCTCCTCGGTACGTTCCTTAACCTTCTCGGCCAATTGCAGATTAATGGTCTGCAAGGCGTCGGCTACCCGCTTGCGCTCCATGGCAACGGCAATATGGTGGGACACAAATTTCAGTAGTTCCAGATCTTTTAGGGTGTAGCCTTTCTTGCTTTCATAGGTCTGTACGGCAATCACGCCGGAAATCTCGCCATCTACCACCAGGGGTGAACCCAGCCAGGAATTGTCACGCTGGATCATCTTGTCGCTGACCCGTTTATCCAGCTCGCCTTGTTCGGTTAACAATCTGGAGCGCTGCGCGTCAATCAGGGCAGCCTGGCCATTGGTGAGCACATATTCGGTCAAGCCTTTACCCAGGGGACGCGGGGCGATACTTTGCTCAAGCTCATCGCTGAAGTAGGGAAAATTCAGCAGATTCTGCTGTTTATCCCAAATGGCGATGTAACAGTTAGGGGCACTGAGTAGTCTGGATAAAATGTCATGCAGGCTGGAATAGAAGTCCTGCATATCGCCTTCCACATTGGCAGACAGTTCGGAAATCTCAAATAAGGCCTGCTGCAGTGACTCTATTTTTTGTCTTTCCTGGATTTCATCCTGCAGCTCTTCGTTCATCTGCCGCAACTGGCGAGTGCGCTCGCGGATGGTCTTTTCTGTGATCTCACGGTTTTTCACCCTGTCCAGGGCATTGACGATATGCTGAGACACAAATACCAGAAATTCCAGATCCTGCTCTGTGTATCGTATCGACTCATCATAGCTTTGCACTACCATGGCACCTACGGTTTGTGCGCCACGTTTGAGGGGAACGCCCATCCAGTCGACCGGATCAGAGCCCAGTTCTTCCACTTGAATATGTTTTAACCGCTGGTGATAGTTTTCCTGAGTCAGAAACAAGGCTTCGCCACTGCGCAGCAGGTATCCGGTCAAACCTTTGTTCAATTCTGCAGAAGGCATCTGTCGCACTTCCAGCTCATCGAACTCGTCGACAAAATAGACAAAATCTACCAGCTCGGCGGTTTGGTCATACAAGGCAACAAAGAAATTACGGGCATTCATCATGCCACTGATAATGTCGTGAATGGCGGGATACAGACGAGACAGCTCGCTAACGGAGTTTGCAAGCTCAGAAATATCAAACAGGGCCTTCTGCAGGGCTTCTGCCTGTTTATATTTTTCTGTTAGTTGCTGCAGTTCTGGCACAAGAGCGCGTAACTCTTCAATGCTCATAGACTCAGCGAGTTTTTCAGGTGCCATGTTGCCTTTGTTAAGCGAATTGCTTTAGGTGTTATAGTTTATTGGTCGCTAACCGGCCAAAAATAGCGCAATTCAAACAAAAAGACCACCAAAAAGGTGGTCTTGCATATAGCCAAAAAGCCTTTGTCGGCGGTTTTACAGCCCTTCGATCATATGTTCGATAGCGGCTTTAATTTCTTCATCCGAGCAGTTACCGCATGTCCCTTTTGGCGGCATGGCGTTGAAACCGTTGATGGCATGATTCAACAGCGTATCCATCCCTTTGGCGATACGATCATTCCAGCCTGCTGCATCACCGGCTTTCGGTGCGCCCATAACGCCAGTACCATGGCAGGCAAAGCAGGACGATTTAAATACGTCTGCACCAGAACGGGGACCTGATGCGGCAGCGGTTTGCGCCTGAGCACCTGCCACGTGAATTTGCCCAACAGGTTTGATGCGGTCTTTAATCGCATCACGAGCCATGTCGTCGGCCTGGCCAGCGAATACTCCCAGCAGACCTGCACCCAACACCAGTAAAGCTTTAATTTTCACAACCTACTCCCGCACCGATTCTGGTCTTTCATTAGATGTATGTTTTGGGCTCAGATTATAACGGTTAATCGGTGCCCTACAACCATTTATACACTATTAGTGTGGTCTTTATTGCCCTTACCTGCGGTTATACCCACCTTATGCTTGGCCAAGGTTATCTACAGGATTGATTTCAACTGTCTAATCAGGCATAGTACGCGGCCTCCAGACATCCCGTCTTGCTCTCGTGGTGAAATGGATATCACGTGGCCCTCCGGAGGCCAAGTTATAGGTTCGATCCCTATCGAGAGCGCCATACCTTTCAAGGCTTTTTACGATAGTTTTCACTATCAGAATATTTTCCGTGACCACAATTGGTAAGGCCACTAGATGCCAAGCTTAAGTCTAAGCTCGAATTCTTCACTGGTGGTAAAGCATTCCCTGGCTAGTAAAAATGTCTAAGAATATCTAGAAATGTCTAAGCTATTGCTTGCTAGACATTCTCCAAATCTTACCTTCGCTCTCAATCCAGCCCTCTTTTTTCAGGGCTTGTTACAGATTTTTGATCTTGTGGTGTTTCTGGGGGGCGTCCAATACATCAGGCAATTTGTCTAAAAGTAGCCCGTCAATGTCTACAGGTCTTGCTGTACCGAATTTGTCCAAATATTCGACAATAAGTTGTTTGTAGTGATGGTCATCAAAGGCTCTGTTACGAATATATTGGGCCCTGTCTCCACTATGATCCGCCAGTTGCGCTGGAATATGATAGTTAGGCTTACGGCCTTCGATCAGTCTAAGAGCCTTGAGGTGTTTGGCCTGACCATCCGTGAGTGGTTTAGGTTTTTGTACCCGATCCAGCAACAGAATGTGTTCCAATGTCAGGTCTGGGTATTCGGCCAGCTTTCTGGCGTAGGCTATATCTGCGACTCGACCAATGATGGTGACTTGAACGCGATTATCCTTTAGCTCGTATTCCGGCAGAGGGAAGTAACGTTTCTTTTGAATGAGGAACATCTTGCGAATGCGCTGCCAATGGTATCAATCATGTTCAAATTGACCATACATCGGTTAAAAAACGATTGCGGTAATGGAAGTGCAAAGGCGGCGGAGTTGAACGACTTCCCCTGGTCACTCCACCTTGAACTTATTTAATACTCAAACCAATTATCCGTATATGCGTATAAATTTATTTTTATACTCAAATGCGTATAAAATTTGACTTATCTCCATTTGCGTATAAATTGTATTTTATACCCACTTGCGTATAAGGCAGCGAACAATGAAAGTGACGGATCCGAAAACACTCTCGGTATATCTGCGGGACGAGCGCAAACGCCGTGGTATCAGTCAGTCTCAGGTTGCAGATCTAGTTGGGTTAAGGCAAGGAACGGTTTCCCGTTTTGAATCTTCTCCGGAAAAAATGCAACTCGATACGCTGTTCCGTTTATTGTCGGCTCTGGAATTGGAACTCTCCGTTACCCCTAAAGGTTCAATCAAACCTGAAGAGAATGATGATATCTCCGGCGCGGGTAAAACATGGACTGAGGAATGGTAATGAACACACTGGATGTGTATATGAATGGTTATTGTGTCGGTTATTTCGGTCGCGATAATGCTGGTGCCCATTCATTCCGCTATGAGCACTCCTGGATTGAACAGGAAGGGGCGCGGCCAATTTCTTTGTCGTTGCCATTACGCCGTGAGGTCTATAAAGGCCAGGAAGTCATCAATTTTTTTGACAACCTACTACCCGATAATGACGAGATTCGTGACCGTGTGGTTGCCCGTTTCCATGCCGATTCAGGTCAAACGTTCGATCTGTTAGCGGCAATAGGGCGAGACAGTGTGGGTGCCTTACAGTTTGTTCCTGCGGGCAAAAAACCGGGGACTATTCGCCAGTTAAATTACCAAACACTCAGTGAAGAAGCGTTGGAGCGCATACTGTTGGGATACCAGTTCCGCGCCCCACTTGGCATGTTGCGTGAGAACGACGACTTCCGGATTTCCATCGCAGGGGCGCAGGAAAAAACCGCATTGCTTAAAATTGGCGAGCACTGGTGTGTGCCGACAGGCAACACACCTACTACCCACATAGTAAAACTACCCATTGGGAAAATTCAAAGCCACGACCATACGATTGATTTAAGCGACAGCGTCGAAAATGAAATGCTTTGTTTACGCATCGCCCGGGAATTTGGTTTTGATGCACCCAATTGTGAAATTATTAACACCAAGAAAATCAGAGCATTGGCGATTGAACGCTTTGATCGCAAATATGCCAGCGATGGCAGTTGGATAATGCGCTTACCGCAGGAAGATTATTGCCAGGTATTCGGCCTGCCCTCGGCCAGAAAGTATGAATCGGATAAAGGTCCTTGCATTGCCGATGTGATGAAGCATCTGCAAGGCTCAGCCAATGCAGTGCGAGATCGCGACGTATTTATGGGCGCACAGGTACTGTTTTTTTTGTTGGGCGCCACAGATGGACATGCGAAGAACTTTTCAGTGCGTATTGATCCATTCGGTGCATACAGATTGACGCCGCTTTATGACATTCTTTCCGCTTATCCCGCCATTGGCGGCACAGGTCTTAATCTTAGAGATCTGAAGCTCGCGATGAGTTTACGCGGAAGCAGTGGCAAAAAATGGAAAATCTCACAGATGTTTCGACGACATTTTCTGGCTACAGCAAAACAAGCAGAGTTCAGCCAATCCAGAATGGACGCCATCATATCCCGCATGTGCGAGCAAGTGGATGGCGTTATTGAAAAAGTTCAACAGGCATTACCTGCTGATTTTCCTGAGCGGGTAGCACAACCCATTTTTGAGGGAATGCAAGAGCGAAAACATCGTTTACTGCTTAAGCCAGCTAGCTGTTTTCCCCCAAACTGATTTGCTCAGCAGTGACCAGCAAACGCCAGGGCGTATTGGCCGCCAGCGAGTCATAAGGGTAACAGGTGGTCAGATACAGTCCGCTGTGGTGTAAAAAGCCGGTGTCGGCCTGATGTACCACGCGCATTTCTTTTACCTGAAAATGCTGCCATGTGCCGTTTTGTAGTTGCATGCGAAATTGCTCCCCTGTTTTCAGGTGCTGCAGAAAAGCAAAATGGGTGTCGTTATGCCCGGCAATTAATACGCCTTTTTCGGCACTGTTGCCCAGCTCACCGCTGGCCAGCAAGTGGCCGGGGCCAAAGGCCAGATTGCGGCCACTGGCACCCGACAACACCGTTAGGCGCTGATGCTGGTGCGGAAAATCCAGCTGCGCGACGACATGGGTATCGGCATAAAACCAGGGTTTAACTTTGCTGTCTGGTTCGGCCAGGGCCTGCTGCCAGGCGTCACTAATCAGGTATTGGGCCAGCCACGCTTTAGCCTGCATATGGCCACCTGTGGCCAACAGAACCAGACCAGACACCAGCAAGGAGTAAAAGAGTAATGAGCGCCAGTTGCTTAACGGATCCATCTGCGTGCTCCCACAAAGCTCAGTATCAGCAGCATGCCCAGCAGCAATTGCAGACGGCTTTGTCCGTCGGTTTGTGGCAGGGTTAAGGAGCCTGCGTCGGGCAGCGCGTTGGGTACCTGAATATTCTGCGTAGCTGGCTGGCCTGAAGGCACGGTTTCCACGGCAACAAAGGCGGTGAAGGGGCTCAGCAATTGAAACTGCAAGGCCAGTTGTTCGACGCTGGATTTAACCTGCTGTTCAGGGTTGTACAGCAGTAGTGATTTGATTTTTTGTCTGGCCCATAGCCTGGCAATGCTGTCTCCTTTGCTTTGCAGGGTGGGGGTTAAACCAATATGCAACGGGCCAAGCGGGGTTTGGCCGGTAAGGGTAATGTCACCCGGACTATCCGGCAGTTTGATGGCCGCCATTAAGGGCTGACCAAAATACAAATCGGGCAGCGGATTGGGCCAATACGTCAACATCTGTCCGCCGCTGCTTAGCGACAAATTGACAATGGCCGGGTGATGCAGGCGATTAAACAATGCCTGCATTTTTTCCTGCACTTCAAAGGTGGCGCCAATAAAAGTGTAGGAGCCCCGGCCAACATCCGCCGCTCTGTTCATAAACAGGCTGTTTGGGGCACTGCCGATACCTACAGTGAACAGGCGGCTGTCACCCAGTTGCTGGCGGATTTTCTCAAACAGCTGAGCTTCATTGCTGACACTGCCATCGGTCAGAAACACCACTTGTCGCACTCTGTCATTTTGTTCACTCCCATCCAGCACCACATCCAGGGCCTGGGCTATCTCAGTGCCGCCGTCGGCTTCCAGGCTATGGACAAAGTCTCTGGCCATGCGCAGATTGGCTTTATTGGCCTCTAGCGGGCGCATACTGAGAGGATTGAGCCGGTGATTGAAGCCCAGGATATTAAAGCTGTCCTGGGCATCCAGTTGAGTTAAGGCAAATAACAACGCCTGTTTGGCCTGCTGCATTGACTGGCCATGCATAGAGCCAGAGGTATCAATCACAAAGATAGTTTCTCTCGGCAGACGTCGTGCGGCGGTAAAGCTGTCGGCCGGCGGTGTCAGCATCAGCAGCGCGTAGCGTTCACCCTGTTCGGTTTGCTGCACCAAGAATGCCGCCTGGCTGTCCTGCTTTAGTCTTGGGGTAAAGCGCAGGACTAAATCTTTGTTCATCTGTGGGTCGGTAAGGGAGAGCCGGTAACGGCCAAAGGCCGGGTTGTCCAGCGCCAGTGGTTGTTCACCCGCGCTGACTTTGGCCAGTTCCAGGCCTAAATCCATGTCCAACTCCAGGGTAAGGCCCGCATTGACTGGTTGCGGCTTGGCACTCTGGCTGAAAAGTGGTGCTATCCAACCCCTTGGTTGCGCGGTATTGTCAGCGCTGGCTGGCTCGTCTGTATCCGGCATTTTCATCACCATGGGGTGATAACGTGGGGTAATGGTGACCGGGAAACGCACAGAAAACTCACCGTCGGCGAAAGCCAGGGTTTGTTGATAATGCAACTCCACCGAAATGCTCTGGCCCGGTTCAATATTCGCCACGTCGGTAACGAACATATTAGCGCGCTGCTGGCGCACCAAAGCCGCTTTTTTGCCTTCTTGGCGTGCTTGTTGGTAGGTTCGCGTGGCTTCAGCTTTTTTGTCTATTTTGCCCTGAATGCGCCGCTCGCCTACCACTAAGGTCATGGCATACACGGCACTGTCATCTGGTAGTGGGAACACATAGCGGCCATTGACCGCAAAGGGGTTGTCATTGCGATACCGCTGAGTGACTCTGACCTGATTAATCAGGCCTGTGGTCTGCATCTTCACATCGGTGTTAAGGATAATTCCGGGCGCTACGGCGTCGCCCTGAAGGTTGAACAGTTCCAGTTGAGGAGACGTTGCCCATACCGGGTAGCTGCACAATATAGTGAGCAGGCTTATCAGTAAGCTTGTCCTGCCTATTGGGTAAACATACATTGCGGGTTTCCAATGAGGTGAATTCAGGCTTATTGAAGCAATGACCAATGGCCGACAGAGGGCGAAAAAAAGGCAATACCGGGAACAATTATGACAACATTCTGGCAACGCCTGGCAATGTAGAATAAATACAGCTAATGGCTGTCCCTGAAATTCGTTGTTTGTCATTGCGAGCTTGATCACCGAAGATAGCCGCAATATTCCCCCGGGTGCCCAATCATGACCGACAGAACCGCGCAAACCGGCGTGCTCCTTGCCATCGCCGCTTACACTATGTGGGGCTTTGCCCCCATGTATTTCAAACTGCTGCTGGACGTGCCAGCTACCGATATTTTGCTACACCGCATTGTCTGGTCCATGTTGGTTCTTGTGATTCTGGTGCTGGTTTCAGGGCAACTGCCTAAAGTAAGGCAGGCCATCGTCAATCCCAGAGTGATGAAGGTGCTGTTGATTTCAGGTTTGCTGTTGGGGGGGAACTGGTTGTTATTTATCTGGGCCATCAATAATGATCATTTGCTCGACGCCAGTCTGGGGTATTACATCAACCCGCTGCTGAATGTGGCCCTTGGCCGCCTGTTTCTGGGGGAACGCCTGCGTAAGTTGCAAAAGTATGCGGTGGCCCTGGCATTGTCTGGTGTGGCGATTCTGGTGCTGTCCTTTGGTCAGGTTCCCTGGATTGCCCTGGCACTGGCGGGAAGCTTTGGTATCTACGGCCTGCTGCGTAAACAAGTGGCGGTAGATTCTCTGCCCGGCCTGATGCTGGAAACCCTGCTGATGATGCCCTTTGCCATGGCCTATTGGATTTGGCTGGCCAGCCCGGCCAGCAATATGTTCAGCAACAGCTGGGATCTTAATACCATTCTGATCTGTGCTGGGCTGGTTACCACCGCACCATTGTTATGCTTTACTGCGGCGGCCAGGCGCATTATGTATTCCACCCTGGGCTTTTTTCAGTATATTGGCCCCAGCATCATGTTCGTGTTGGCGGTATTTTTGTACAACGAGCCGCTGCATCATGAACGTCTGATCACCTTTGCCCTGGTCTGGACCGGTCTGGCACTGTTCAGCTTTGACTCTTACCGGCACTTTCGCAACAGCCGCAAGGCCATGAAGCAAAAACTGGCCACCCAGGAATAAGGTATTGATCCAACACGCCGGTTAAGCCGGCGTGAGTCTGGCGTAGGCCAATACCAGCCATTTGCTGCCAACGTCGCTGAAATTTACCTGCACCCGGGCGTGCTCGCCTGAACCTTCGTAATTCAGAACTGTGCCTTCACCAAATTTAGGATGCAGCACCCGCTGCCCCAGTTGAAAACCGGTACTTTCAAACGCCATATGCGAAGTGGCCGGGGTAAAGCGGTTTTGTACCGGTCTGGATACCTGAGTGGCCCGCAGACGGATTTCCTCAATACAATCAGCAGGGATTTCACGGATAAAACGTGAAGGGGTGTGGTATTTATCCTGGCCATACAAACGGCGGCTTTCCGCATAAGTGATATATAGCTTTTGCATGGCGCGGGTCATGCCCACATAACAAAGCCGACGCTCTTCCTCTAAACGCCCCGGCTCTTCATTGCTCATCTGACTGGGGAACATGCCCTCTTCCACCCCGGCAATCACCACCAACGGAAACTCCAGACCTTTGGCACTGTGCATGGTCATCATCTGCACCGCATCCTGATGACTGTCTGCCTGGGTTTCACCGGCTTCCAGAGAGGCATGGGCCAGAAATGCAGACAAGGGGGTCATACCTTCCGCTTCATCCGGGGCGACAAACTGCTTACAGGCGGTCACCAGTTCTTCCAGGTTCTCGATGCGGGCCTGAGCTTTTTCACCTTTCTCCGCCTGATACATGGCATACAAACCAGAAGCCTTGATGGCCAAATCGGCTTGTTGTTCCAAGGCCAAACCGGGCAAATCTTCCTGCAGTTTGAGCACCAAATCGACAAAACCCTGCAATGCATTGGCGGCGCGCCCTGATAGGCGTTTTTCCCGCAGCATCAGCAAGGCAGCCTGCCACATGGATTGCTCGGTGGCTTTGGCCGCTTCACGCACCTGCTCCAGGGTACGCTCGCCTATGCCACGGGCCGGCGTATTAACCACCCGCTCAAACGCAGCGTCATCCAGCGGTTGATTGGCCATACGCAAATACCCTAGTGCATCTTTGATTTCCTGGCGTTCAAAGAAGCGCAGGCCACCGTAGATGCGATAGGCCAGGCCTTCGTGCAACATACCCTCTTCCAATACCCGTGACTGTGCGTTATTCCGGTAAAGTACTGCGCAATCACTCAGTGCCCCGCCTTTTTCCTGCCAGCCACGGATTTGCGACACAATAAAACGGGCTTCATCCAGTTCGTTAAAACCGGCGTACAGGGAAATGGGTTCCCCTTCACTGCCCTCGGTCCAAAGCTCCTTACCCAGCCGACCACTGTTATTTTCAATCACGGTATTGGCCGCCTTGAGGATCTTGCCGGTGGAACGATAATTCTGTTCCAGGCGAATGGTGGTGGCGCCGTCAAAATCCCGCAGAAAATGCTGGATATTGTCTACATTGGCACCACGCCAGCCATAAATGGACTGATCATCGTCGCCCACTATCATCATATTGTTGGTCGGGCAGGCCAGCATGCGCAGCCAGGCATACTGGATATTGTTGGTATCCTGAAACTCGTCTACCAGAATAGCGCGGAAGCGTTGCTGATAATGTTGCAGAATGCGTGGATGATTAACCCACAGTTCATGAGCCCGCAACAGCAGTTCGGCAAAATCAATCAAACCGGCCCGGTCACAGGTGTCCTGATAAATCTGATAGATCTCACGCATTTTAGTTTGTGTGGCATCACCGTGAGTCTCTAAATGCTGTGGACGTAAGCCTTCGTCCTTGTTGCCATTGATGTACCACTGAATATGCTTGGGCGACCAATGCTTCTCATCCAGATTCATGCTCTTCAACACCCGCCGAATCAGGCGGTGCTGGTCGTCAGAATCGAGAATCTGAAAGTTCTCCGGTAAGCCGGCTTCCTGATGGTGGGTGCGCAGCAGCCTGTGTGCCAGACCATGGAAAGTACCTATCCACATGCCCTGCAATGAGGAACGCATCAGGCTTTCTACCCGATTGCGCATCTCACGTGCTGCTTTGTTGGTAAAGGTTACCGCCAGAATGCCATATGGCGAAATGCCTTCCACATCCATCAACCAGGCCATGCGATGCACCAACACCCGGGTTTTGCCACTGCCAGCGCCCGCCAGTACCAGCATATCACTGGGTGGCGCGGCAACGGCCTGGCGCTGTTTATCGTTCAGGGAATCGAGCAGGGCAGATACATCCATCGGGTTTGGCTGGCAGTTGAGTGATGGCGCCAGTATATCAGTTGTACTGTGTATTTATACATTCATTTGGCAGCATCGAACGTTAGATGGGTGCTCTGCTTAGAATTCAAACAAGCTGTCTGGCTGCAAAACAGCCAATTACCAGGCGGGAGAATATTTTTCAGCCCCTATTGTGGAAATATCCTTGCGCACATTAGAATCTGCCGTTGGCGTTTTACGGCAGCACCTTCAGTGTGTTGTCTGCCAGTTCAAACTGCCCATCTTAGAACACGCTCTAATTATTACTGTCAATTTATTTGCGGAGTCTGTATGCAAAGACTGCGGGATCTATCGCGTCTTGTTGAGGCTGTGTATGACGAACTCGATCATACCTTCGGAACCTATCAACGTAACTCTGGGTTGGCCTGTCGCCCCGGATGTGGTGCTTGCTGTAACAATCCGGAAATTGAAGCCACACCACTGGAAATGTTACCCCTGGCCCTAACTTTCTATGATCAGGGCCGGGCAGAGCAGGTGCTGGCTGAGCTGGAGGCTTACTCAGGGTTTGCCTGTTATCACTATGTTCGTCATTCGTTGGATGGCATCTTGGGGCAATGTGGGGTGTATCAGCAGCGGCCGGCTATTTGCCGTATGTTTGGTGCCGCTGGTGTAAAGGGTAAACAGGGGGAAACCCGATTATCGGTGTGTCGTACCATTAAGCAGGATCATAGCGACAAGTACCAGCAAACCCTGATTACCATGTTAACTGAGCCTGCGCCTAAAATGGCGGAAGGCAAGGACAGGGTCAGACAATTGGACTATGCCCTGGGTAAGCAGGATATGCCTATTAATCAGGCGCTTAAAGTCGCGATTGAGCGAGTGCTGTTTATTGCTTATTACAGTGGTTTTGAACAGACCGAAGAAGTCGCATAATAGAAGAACTAAAACGGCCAGGGTTTAAATCAAGACCAATAGTTCTTCAAGCTTATGCAGGTGCAAATGTGGCAAGGGGCCGGACAGCTCCTCGCTTAACAGCATCGGTCGATTGACGGCAAACCAGGCGGTTTGGTAACCGGCCTGTAATGCCCCGAATACATCGTTATACAGGTTATCCCCCACATGTAAGATGGTATTTGGTGAGCAAGCCAGGCGCGAAGCCGCCAGGTCAAACATGGCACGATGGGGTTTCATTGGCTGTGACAGGTTGGCACGCAGGCACACCTGAAAGTAATCGCTAATACCAATACGCTGAATATCTACGTTGCCGTTGGTAATGGCCAGTAAAGGCACTTTTTCGGCAAGCCTGGCGAGTACAGAACAAATGTTCTTATCTACCTGAAAGTGGCTGCGCTCTGCATAAAAGAAGGCAAAGGCTTCCTGTACCGCTTTATCCAACTCCTGATTGCGATAGCCACAATGATATAAGCCTTTATTTAATACCGTCAGGCGCAACTGGCCCATGTCATTCTGAAGCTGAGGGTGCTCTTGCAGTGTCTGATGTTTGATGGTCTGCCAAAACTTACTGTCCGTGCCGGCAGTTGCGGCATAGGAAGAATGTAAAAAAGCCAGCAGCGCTTGCTCGGCCCGCATCAAAATGGGCTTGTTGTTATACAGGGTGTCATCAAGATCAAAGGTAAGGGCGCAGGGGCGTTGAAAAGGGCGATAGAAAATCATTTATTCTTCTTTGCTCTTGGGTGCGCACCATCATACACCTGGGCCAGGTGCTGAAAGTCCAGATGAGTATAAACCTGAGTGGTGGACAGATTGGCGTGCCCCAGCAATTCCTGCACGCCGCGCAAGTCACCGCTGGACTCCAGTAAATGGGTCGCAAAAGAGTGGCGCAGTTTATGCGGATGTACAGGTTGGGCCATGCCCTGTTTCTGTGCCCACAGGTTCATACGTTTGGCAATCTGACGCGAGGTAATCCGCTTATTTTGCTTACTGACGAACAGGGCTGGCTCATCAGCAGGGGCTAATTGCCCCCTGACTTTCAGCCAGGCATCCAGGCATTGTCTGGCCTGACGGCCTATGGGCAGTTGCCGCTGCTTGCTGCCTTTACCCAGTACCCGCAGCTCGCGCTCTCGTACATCGAGTAAATTCAGACCGGTAAGCTCGGCTAAACGCAGCCCACAGCCGTAGGTGAGTTCAAGCATGGCCTTGTCACGAATCGCCAGAATGTCATCACCAGGCTCAAAATCCAGCAGATTGCTCATTTCATCCACATGCAGTTGTTTGGGCAACGGTCGCCCGCGTTTGGGGGCCTGCACCCCCGTGGCTGGATTAAGAGACAATTGCTTCATCTGTACCAGATATTGACAAAAGGTGCGTAGCGCCGACAGTCGCAGTGCGATTGAATTGGCACTTAGTCGTTGCAACCTGGCTTTGTTCAACACCTGGCGAATATGCTCGGTCTGCAGCTGTGACCATTGCTCAATGGGCAGCTCCTGTGCAGACTGGCGCAATTGCCGGGCGTAGTTTTCCAGGGTCTTTGGCGACAGATTGCGTTCGTAACGCAGATGCGCCAGAAAGGCATCCAGCCATTCTTGCAGGGCCGGGGTAAGCAAGACTCAGTACTCCGCCAGTTGCGGTACCACTAATGTCAGGAATTTCTGTAACTGGGTAATAAGTAAGGTATCCATACCCGGATGGAAATGGTGGCTCTCATTACTGCCAATGGCCAGCAAGCCCATCTCGCCGCGCTCACCAATCAGCATCACCGCAACCGACTCAATGCGTTTTTCAGCAAACAACAACTGTTGTTCTTCCTGACTTAAGCGGCCCAGATAGAACAAGCCACTGGAGAAGCGTTTGGCCAATAACAAACGCTTATTGGTTTCCGGCAGATCATCATCAAAGCCGAACAGACGCAAGGAAATGGCTTGCAGCTCCAGTTGGTGCAAAAGCACCTGCTCAAGTATTGTGCGTACCTCAAATAGGGTCTTACAGCTAAACAGGCGCAGGTTCAGATCGGCATAGATACGATAAATACGCTCGTTCTGTTTAGCCACAGACATAAGCTCGCTGATTTGGTGCTGCAACTGGCGCACCTTAAGACGTAACTGCTCACCTTGCCTTTCTACCAACGACACCGCGCCTTTTTGTTGATGTGGAATACGCAGACTGTCAAGCACGCCAGGGTAGTACATAAAGAAATCCGGATTGGCCAACAGATAATCTCTGACCTGATCGGGATTGAGGTCATCACTGTCTGCAACCAGCGACGCTGCGCGCTTTTCCTGTCTCGACATATCACTCATAGACTGAGGCTTCCATCAAATACATGTTCGGCCGGGCCGGTCATCTTGACCACTTTGTCACGTCCCTGCCAGCGGATATTCAGAGTGCCGCCGGGCAGATCGACCTGTACTTCGTTTTCCAGTTTTCCCCATAACTGCCCCACCACCACGGCTGCACAGGCGCCACTGCCGCAGGCTAGTGTCTCTCCGGCACCGCGTTCATATACACGCAGTTTTATATGCCTCGGCGACAGGATTTGCATAAAGCCGATATTGGCTCCTTCGGGAAATCGTTCATGTTGTACCAGTAAAGCGCCCAGCGTTTCAACTGGCGCACTGTCAATATCTTCCACTTCCATCACGCAATGGGGATTGCCCATCGATACGGCACCACAGAATACCGTGTGATCCTCTGCGCGAATAATATAAGTGGCTTCTTCTTTATTGGCTTTCAGTGGTATCTGGGCTGGCTCAAGTTGAGGCTTACCCATATTGACGGTGACCTGACCATCTTTTTCCAGGTACAGCACCATGCGGCCAGCCCGGGTACCCACCACGATTTTATTGCGGTTGGTCAGGCCTTTCAACTTAACAAAACGGGCAAAACAGCGGGCGCCGTTGCCACATTGGGATACTTCTGAGCCGTCGGCATTAAATATCCGGTAATGGAAATCCTGGTCTGGATCATAAGGCGGTTCCACCATCAAAAGCTGATCAAAGCCGATGCCGAAATTACGATCTGCCAGTTGCTGAATCTTGTCTTTGGTAAAAAATACATTCTGGGTGACATTATCAATCACCATAAAGTCATTGCCCAAGCCATGCATTTTTGAAAAGTGAATCTGCATCGGTACCACTAGTTGAATCCAATCGCCTTATTTTACGGAAGTTTATACTCGCCTTTAAACAGGTCCGCGAGCTTTTCCCGCTCACGAATCAGGTGGGGCGTATTTCCATCCACCAATACTTCAGCCGGACGACAACGGCTGTTGTAGTTGGAGGCCATGGCGAAACCATAAGCACCGGCACTGCGCACCGCAATCAGGTCGCCTTCGGCCAGTCCCAGTTCTCTGTCTTTGCCAAGGAAATCTCCCGTTTCGCAAACCGGACCAACCACATCATACAGGGCCTTTGGGCGATTGAGTGATCTGTCCACCTCAACAATATTCATCCAGGCTGAATACAATGCCGGGCGCAGCAGGTCGTTCATGGCGGCATCCACCAGGGCGAAATTCTTTTCCGCGCCCTGTTTCAGAAATTCCACCTTGCTGACCAGGATGCCAGCATTGGCCATAATGGCACGCCCCGGTTCAAATATCAGCGGCAGTGTAGAGCGGCCCTGCATACGGGATACGATGGCCTGTACGTAGGTATCCGGATCCGGTGGGGTTTCATCTTTGTAGGTTACGCCCAGGCCACCACCCACATCCAGATGTTCAATCTCGATGCCATGTTTGGCTAATTCATCCACCAGATCCAATAGTCTGTCCAATGCATCCACAAAGGGGGCTGTTTGGGTTAACTGCGAGCCGATATGACAGTCCATGCCAACAATTTTGATGTTGTCCATGGCGGCTGCCTGACGATAAACGTCGATGGCCTGTTCCCGTTCAATACCAAACTTATTGGCTTTCAGGCCGGTTGAGATATAAGGGTGAGTTTTGGCATCCACATCAGGATTGACGCGCAGCGAAACCGGCGCTTTTTTACCGGCCTGGCCCGCTACTTTGTTGATGCGCTGCAACTCGGATGGCGACTCGACATTAAAGCACTTAATACCTTGCGCCAGCGCATAGGCAATTTCTTCTTCGGTTTTACCTACGCCAGAAAAAACCACCTTGGCGGGGTCACCACCGGCTTCCAATACCCGGGTCAGCTCGCCGCCGGATACAATATCAAAGCCAGAGCCTAAACGTGCCAGCAGATTCAGAATACCTATGTTTGAGTTAGCCTTAACCGCATAGCAAATCAAGTGCGGGTGGTTGCCTACGGCTTTGTCAAAAGCTTGCCAATGGCGCTCAATAGTGGCGCGCGAATAGATGTAACAAGGGGTACCGTATTGGGCAACAATGTCGGCTACCGGTAAATCTTCAGCATGCAGTTGCTGATTCTGGTAGGAAAAGAAGTCCATCTAGTTTTGCTCTTGTGGTTGACTGTTTGGTGCTCTGTCGTCTTGCTGTTGTGTCTTCTGATTATCAGCAGCCTGGTCTGGCAGATAAAGTGCACCGTTCTTGCCACAGGCGCTGAGCATCAATACCAGCAGGGTTACTACAATTTTCAGCCTTTTCACACAGAGTCTCATCACAGGATATCGGGTCTGCTATGATGGCATTGCCGATTAAAAAAGCAAAGTCTGTGTCACGGCGAAGCTTTGTTATTTTGCGCCTTTCATATAAAAATTCTGGGGTTCTGCAAATATACCCATTTATAATATGCCCCGTTAGACAATAGAGATTTTCTTCCGCTGCTGGCAGACCAAAAGGTTGCAAGCGTCAGAATTACGCAAAAGTGGTACGGAATCAGTTCGACATCTGACACCTGCACCTTCAACTATGAAAGTGCACTCGCATGGAGCCCAAGCGGTTTCAACCCTGTTTTTCTTATCGACCAAAGGGAGATTATACCTTGGCAGATTGGACTATTGATGATGCAGAGCGTCTCTATCGCGTTAAGCGGTGGGGCGGCGGGTATTTTGAAATTGGTGAGAACGGTAACCTGCATATTACGCCGGTGCCGGGCAATCCCCAAGTCAGGATAGATTTTAACAGCGTAATTGAAGAGATGAAGGAAGAGGGCATCCAGTTTCCCGTGGTGGTGCGCTTCCATGACATTCTTCGTTCCCAGGTTGCGGAGCTGAACCAGACCTTCCGCAACTTGATTGAAGAAGCCGAATATCAGGGCCGTTACATGGGCGTATACCCGGTGAAGGTCAACCAGATGCGTGAGGTTGTGGAAGAGATAGTCGATGCCGGTGCGCCTTTCGACTACGGCCTGGAAGCCGGTTCCAAAGCTGAATTGTTGACGGTGTTGGCATTTAACACCAATGAGTCGGCCCTGACCATTCTCAACGGTTACAAAGACGAAGAGTTTATGCGTCTGGCACTGCTGGGACGCAAACTGGGCCGCAAAATTATTGTGGTGGTGGAAAAGTATTCCGAACTGCTGTCATTGGTACGTATTGCCAAGGAACTGGATATCGATCCCATTATTGGTCTGCGCTCCAAAATGACGGTGAAAGGTCGCGGCAAATGGGAAAGTTCAGGTGGTGACAGGGCTAAGTTTGGCTTAACCATTGCCGAGATTATCAATGCGGCTCGTTACCTTGAACAGCAGGGCCTGGCTCATACCCTGAAGCTGTTGCATTTCCATATTGGCTCACAATTAGTGGATATTCGCTCGGTGAAGGATGCCGTGGCTGAAGGTGGCCGAATTTACGCTGAACTGCGCAAGATGGGCGTTAATCTGGAATATGTGGATGTTGGCGGTGGTCTGGGGATAGATTATGACGGCACCCAGTCGACCAGCGACTCTTCGCGTAACTACAGCATGCAGGAATATGTGGCAGATGTGGTTTACGGCATGAAGGAAGTTTGTGATCTGGAAGGGGTGCCACACCCTAATCTGGTCAGCGAGAGCGGGCGCGCCATTACCGCGCACCACAGTTGTGTGGTGGCACAGATTGTTGGCGAGATCAAAAACAGCACAGTGCAGTTTGACACCTCAGAAGAAGAGGACGAACACGTATTTGTGCGCAATATGCGCGATCTGGCCGAGTCTTTGAAAGAAGAAGGCGACAATCTGCAGGAAATTTTCAACGACGCCTCACAGTGGAAAGAGCAAGCCATTGATGCCTTTAAACTGCGGGTGATTTCGTTGTCTGAACTGGCCAAGATTGAAACTTTCTACTGGCAGATTATGACGTACCTGCATCGCAAGATTAAGGAAGTGGAGTTTGTGCCTGAGGAATTGCAAGAACTGGAGTATGACCTGTCGTCCCAGTATCTGTGTAACTTCTCGGTATTCCAGTCTGCCGCCGACACCTGGGCAATTGACCAGGTGCTGCCGGTGGTGCCGCTGACCCGCATGAACGAAAAACCCACGGTAAATTGCTCGCTGGTGGACATTACCTGTGACAGCGACGGCAAGATCGACCAGTTTGTGGGTGAAAACGGGGTGGCGGATGTACTGCCTATTCATCCTCTTAAACCCGGTGAAGACTACTATATTGGTTTGTTCCTGACCGGTGCTTACCAGGACGTGATGGGAGACATGCACAACCTGTTTGGGCGTTTAAATGAAGTGCATATCTTCAGTGACGACGACGATCCACAGGACTTCTACATTGAAGAAGTGGTAACAGGTTCATCGGTTAGCAATGTCTTGTCCATTATGCAGTACAACCCGTCGGCCATGGCTCAGGATGTTAAGCGCATTATCGACAAACATGTTGCTGCAGGTAATATCAAACCGCGTGAAGGGGTGAAGTGGACGGATTTCTATGAAGACTGTCTGCACGGCTACACGTATTTGAAAACCAGTAAATAAGTCAAAGCCGCTTGATACAAACTCAAAGCCCTGTCAGGCATGCCAGCAGGGCTTTTTTGTTTTTAAGGGGCGGTTTGCGCACGGATTTTCATTTGTTCGAAGAAGTCTGCCCAGAAGTTAACCGTAATCTCATTCATCAGATTTGATTCGGCGTTCATTAAAAACACCATGCCGGTTTTATACTTAGGCGAAAAGCCCACATCTGCACGGTAGCCTTTAACCCAACCGCTGTGATGCACCAGCAATTCGCCATCAAAATCATACACCCGCCAGCCTAAACCGTAGTGGGCATCCTTTAAATGATCACGCCAGTGACGGCGATACAGCTCGCGGCTGGTACGGATTTTGGGTGTCAGTAACTGCTCAATTGCATGACTGGACAGCAGATGTGGGTATTGGCCCAGCATCAGTTTCAGCCATTGACGCATATCGCGAATGCTGGCGTTAACCCCTGCTGCAGGGGCAAAACGATAGTAGTCTTCATTAACCGCGACTTCATGCCAGCGGTTTTTGGCCAGCAATACATGCGGGCGTGCCCAGTTTTCGTCTCTCATCAGCGCCTGGCGTCCGACTCCTGAACGGGACATGCCCAGTGGCATCAACAAGTTTTCCTGTAGCAATTGCGCATAGTTCAGCTGCAGGCTGTTGTGTAATCCTTCTTCCACCACCGCGAATAACGCATTTTGATAGGTGTAACAGCTACCGGGTGAGCAGATAGGTTTCAATCCGGCTAATTCGTTGAGTACCCGCTTAACCGGATAGTCCGCTTCAATCAGGTTGTCATAGGCATTGGGCATATAACCACTGGATTGACTAAGGATGTGTCCCAGCGTCATGCTCTTGGCCAGCTCAGGTTTGAACGGATAATCCGGGGCAAGCTGCGAAAGGGGCAGATTCCAGTTTAATTTACCCTGTTCCACTAATTTTGCGGCAAGTACTGAGGTGAAGGTCTTCGACACTGAGGCCAGACGAAACACCGTATCCTGATTCACAGGTTGTTTGCCGTTTTTTCGGGTTTTACCCTGCACAAAAACCTGGTCGGGTTCCTCGGCGCTGACCACCGCAAAGGCATAACCGGGAATGGCCTTAAGGTGGGCTGCGGTTTTAACTTCGTCGGCAAAGGTACCGAGCCAATTGTCCTGGGCGCTGCAGGTCAGGCTGGCGGTGCAAAATAACACCAGCCAAAAAAAGTACTTCATTCTGTTTATGCTATCTCAATGTCGAACCGGTTAGCCCGGCGGTTACCACTATCAGTAGATTCGGTTTGGCATTCTATCATCTGAATAACAATTTTGGCTTGAGTTCCGCTTTCATCGCATTTTTTGTCACCGACTCGTTACAATACTCCGTATAGTTTTACAGTCAGAGACGATTATGAACCAGCAGGTTTATCAACGTGCCAGGCTTTCCCGCGATCGACGTTTTGATGGGCGTTTTTTCGTGGCAGTGAAGACCACCGGTATTTTCTGTCGGCCCATCTGCCCGGCTGTAGCACCCAAGGAAGAAAACGTTGAATATTATCCTATGGCGGAGTTGGCGATGCAGGCCGGTTATCGTCCTTGTCTGCGTTGCAGGCCAGATAGTTCTCCGCAATCCTGGGCCTGGAAAGGGGTTGAGACCAGTGTTGAACGGGCGCTGAAATTATTGGCGCAATATCCTGAGCTGAGCCTGGCGGATATTGCCGACAAACTGGGGGTAACAGATCGGTATCTGCGTAAGTTGTTTCAGCAACGTCTGGGTATCGCCCCTAAGCGCTATCAGCTTTTTCGCCAGTTGTTACAGGCTAAACAACTGCTGCATCAAACTAACCTGAACGTGGAGCAAGTGGCACTGGCATGCGGATTTCAGTCGTCGCGACGTCTGCAGGATAATTTTCGCCAATACTTGCAACTAAGCCCGGGGCAAATTCGTAGCAATGCAACTGGACAACAAAGTATGCAGATTCAACTTAATTTTCGACCGCCATACAACTGGCCGATGTTGCGTGATTTTTTAGCCTTGCGCGCCGTTCCAGGCACTGAATGGGTGACAGAAAACAGTTATGCCAGGCTGTTCAGACTGGCATCCTGTTCCGGGTATTTTTGCGCTGAATATCAACCCCAGCAACATGGCTTTAATGTTCGTCTGGATTTGGATGATATGAGTCAGCTCACCACGGTACTTGGGCAAATTCGCCGGGTATTAGATCTGGATGCCGACAGTCAGGTGATATCTGAACGTATGTTATCTGCAGGTATTCAGCCAGATCATCTGGTCGAAGGTTTACGTTTACCAGGGGTGTGGTGCGCTTTTGAAGCGGGATGTCGGGCGATTTTAGGGCAGCAGGTGTCGGTGAAAGCCGCTATTGGTCAAGTGACCTTGCTGGTGGAAACATTAGGGGATTCAACCGAGCGGGGGCGCTGGTTTCCCACGCCTGAGGTGGTTGCTGAAGCGGACTTGTCATTCCTGCGCATGCCTGCCAGTCGCCGGGACACTCTACAGCGTTTTGCCCATTATTGGGCAACAATTGGTGAACCACTGGATGCTGATGAATTGCTTCACCTGAAAGGGATTGGCCCCTGGACAGTCAACTATATGAAACTGCGTGGTTACTCACAGCCGGATATCTGGTTGGACACTGATTTAGTGATTAAAAAGCAACTGCTACAGCAAGCGGTGGATGACAGTCTGGTGGCGCCCTGGCGCAGTTACCTGACATTTCAGCTCTGGAGTCAGGCATGAGTGCGCAATATCAGTATTTGCATAGCCCCATTGGTCTGGTGGAAATTGCAGCTACTCATTCAGGCTTATGCTCGATTAAATTTGTCGAAACACAACGCTTTGACACGCAGCCGACGCGCTTATTGGACAAGGCTGTAACACAGCTTGACGAATATTTTCAGGGCAAGCGCAGACAGTTCGAGTTGCCCCTTGCAGCGCCTGGCACGGAATTTCAGCAGCAGGTTTGGCGGGCGTTGCAAACCGTTGATTTTGGCCAAACGGCAAGTTATGCGCAAATTGCCCGCCGTATTGGGAATCCTGCAGCCGTCAGGGCTGTGGGGGCCGCCAATGGCAAAAATCCGATTTCTATTCTGGTGCCTTGCCATCGGATAATAGGTAGCAATGGGACCCTGACAGGGTATGCCGGTGGTATAGAACGAAAGGCCTGGCTGCTGCAACATGAGCAAGCACAATTCAGCTTGGGAGACTGGTAAGTGGGATGGATTTATATCGGCGACCAATTCTGATTGTCGGACTTGCCACGGGTATGCTCAAGCTGAACAAGTGGGGGTATTTGAAACGCGGCACTGAATGATCAAAAAGTTGATCATGGTTTATGTCAATTCGATGGACAAGAGGTTACCCGATTCCGACCATCATTTCGCCGCCCCATCGGCCGACATAGTCTCCTTCACGCACGCCGTGACTGAGCTGTTCGGCAACGGCACGTATAACCTGGTCTCCAAGATTATGCCCATAAGTGTCATTGACGGATTTGAAATGGTCTATATCGGCCAACACTAAGCTAAGGGGCAACTGCTTTTCTTTGAACAATTGGAATACGCTATCGATATGCGCCCGATTGGACAGCCCGGTGAGGCTGTCTGTGTTGATGCGCTGGTAGACATTGCGCTGAAACTTTTTAGAGAGCAGAGCTGTCAGCCAGTAAAGTATCAATAAGCAGCAAACAAGTAACAGCATGTTGATGACGAAGGTTTTCCCCATTGCATGTTTTCTGTCTTCCAGCGGGGCAATGATAAATACCCGCCAGTTCATGGCGGCGATAGGAATCTCGGTAATCAGGGTGTCCTGTTCGGCTGAGTTAACTAAAAAGGAATGGCTGCCATGCTGTGGCGGGTTGTTCTGCCAATGTGGATACCAATCAAGATCCTCAAGAGTCAGTAGCGCTTGGTTACTGGGAGAAAGCTGAACCAGCGACGTCAGTAAAATTTCGTTTCTGGCATTAACAAAAACAAAATCATAACCATGTTCCAGGCGGTAGCGCTCGAAAACATGCAGAAAGTCATCCAGGGGTTTGCCGACGCCAATAAAACCCAGAAATTGACCGCTGCTGTCATATTGGCGTATATCGACGTAAAGATGCACATCCTCACGCTTGCCCAGTGCCAGCGTCAGATCATCTGGGTCGTCTTTCATCCTCTGGTACCATTGCACATCGCCGCTGTCCAGGCGACGAATCTCACCATTGGAATGGTATTGTCGCTTGGCTTTTTCACTGGCAATAAAAAACACCAGATCAAATTGTTGTTCCAGCCTGGTTAACTTCATCATCAGCGTTTGTTCATCTGCGTCCTCCTGCATATAGGGCAGGAAAATCTCAGCGCCTGCTAAGGCCTGAGCGATGTGAATAGGTTTGAGCAGTTCCTCTTCTATCAGACTAAAAACGGGCAGCATGGTGCGCTGTTGATGGCGGCTCTGCTCTGTGACTATGTTGCTGATAGCGAAATAAGCCACCAGGCTGATTGCTGCAACGGCCAGCAGAAATGTTATGAACAGAACTTTTTGTAGTGATTCTATACGATTCAACAAAGACTCCCTTGGCTAATTGGGTCATCAATGGTGTGTCTAAACTTCGTCATTTAAACCGTCCCTAAGCTGGCACAAATCTCTGCCTTAGTTAGAATAGCAGCCATTGTCGATATAAAAGGAATCAAGATGGCGTTTTCAGTAGTTGTTCTGGCGGCGGGAAAAGGAACCCGCATGAAGTCTTCATTACCCAAAGTTTTGCACCCTATTGCGGGCAAACCCATGGTTCAGCACATTATTGATACTGTGAAGGGGCTTGGAGCTCAGCATATCCATCTGGTCTATGGCCACGGTGGTGAACAATTGCAACAAGCGCTGGCGCACAATCAACTGAATTGGTGCCTGCAGGCCCAACAGTTAGGCACCGGGCACGCAGTTCAGCAAGCAGCACCGGCATTGCTGGATGAAGAAGATGTACTGATTCTGGTGGGTGACGCGCCACTAATTAAAACCGAGACCTTACAAGCACTGCTTGCAGTCAAACAGGGTTGTGATCTGGCGTTGCTCACTGTTGAGCTGGATGACCCCACCGGCATGGGCAGGATTATCCGTGAAGGTGATCAGGTGGTGGCCATTGTTGAGCATAAAGATGCCACCGAGCAGCAGCGTCAGGTGCGTGAAATTAATACCGGCATGATGGTAATGAAAGGAGCGGATCTTAAGCGCTGGCTGGGTAATCTGAGTAACGACAATGCCCAGGGTGAATATTATCTGACCGATGTGATTGCCATGGCAGCTGCAGAAGGCAAACGCATTCAGGCGGCCCATCCGCGACATGTTACCGAAGTGGAAGGTATCAATAATCGCAAGCAACTGGCTAATCTGGAAAGGGCCTATCAACTTGAACAGGCCGAGCGCCTGATGATGGAAGGGGTCAGTCTGTTGGACCCTGCGCGCTTCGATCTGCGCGGTCAACTGCAATGCGGTCAGGATGTCAGTATTGATGTGAATGTGATTGTGCAGGGCAAAGTCGTGTTGGGTAACAACGTACAAATTGGCGCTAACTGTATCCTGATTGACTGCGAAATTGGCGACAATAGCGTTATCGAAGCCAATAGTATTGTTGAACAGGCCAATGTCGGTGTGAACTGTCAGGTAGGCCCTTATGCTCGTTTGCGTCCTGGTGCTGTGTTGCAGGAAAAGGCTAAAGTCGGCAACTTTGTCGAGATGAAAAAATCCACCCTCGGCAAAGGTTCCAAAGCCAACCACCTGACCTATCTTGGCGACAGCGAAGTGGGTGATGGGGTGAATATTGGTGCCGGTACTATTACCTGTAACTATGACGGCGTGAATAAATTTAAAACGGTCATCGGTGATGGTGCCTTTATTGGTTCAAACACCGCTTTGGTGGCCCCGGTATCGGTAGGGAACAACGCCACTATCGGAGCGGGTTCTACTATTACTCAAGACGTCCCGGATGAGCAACTGGCTGTCGCTCGCGGTAAACAACGCAACATCAGCGGTTGGAAGCGGCCTGTTAAGAAATAGACTAAGGGGCAAAAAACAAGTGGGCAATCTTATTGCCCACTATGCTCTGTGGGTCGGACGTAAGTCCGATTAAAGCCGCGAATAAGCTTAAGGTTATCCGGAAGACTCAATTATTCGCAGCGGCAGTAAAGACGATTTCCACCAACATTTGCGGGTTAACCAGCTCGGCAATAATACAAGCCCGAACCGGCGCCTGGCCTTCAGGCAGCCAGGCATCCCAAATCAGGTTAAAGCCATCAAACAGTGTTCTGTCCTTCAGATAAATGGTAGCGCTCAGCAGGGCGCTTTTGTCGGCGCCAAACTGTGCCAGAGTCGTTTCGGCCAGGCTCAATAAATCCGCCGTCTGAATCGCTATGTCACTATGCAAATTTTCCGGCACTTCGGCCCAGTAAGCCGTTTGATTGTGAATGCAGATATCCGACATGCGCTTGCCGGGATTAATACGCTGAATGGTCAATTGCTGTGCTCCATTTTGATTCTATGCACGCCAAAGTGGCCAAAGAAGAAATACAAATAAGTAATGGCCAATATTATCAGGGCTATGGCGGCCAGCCTTGCCATTGGCTGTACCGCCAGCATAGTGAAATCGATAAAAGCCGGAGTAAAACCGTAGAACAGAAACCAAATGGCGTTGGTAAAGCCGTTGCGGCCCATTCTGATATACCTGAGTGGGATCAACAGCAGCATCATCGCGCTGAATAAAAAGGGTATTTCCAGATCGAAATACACCAGGAACAAACAGGTAAAGGCCAGATTGGCGCAGAATATATGACTGATTTTCACAGATACCTCAAATTTCCATAAATATCAGTTGGTCTGATTATACCCATGACGCAGATGTTCGCATGGGGAAATGACACAAAGATGTAAGGGGGGAAGCCCCCCTTCAATTACTCAGTCTCAGCCGTTTTCACATGTGTCTCCAGCCACTGGGACTGTTCCCACAGCATATGCAACAAAGATTCTCTGGCCCGGTAGCCGTGCTGTTCATGGGGGAGCATCACCAGCCGCGCATTGCCGCCCAGCCCCTTCAGTGCGGCGAACATTCGCTCTGACTGCATAGGGTAAGTACCTGAATTAGGGTCGTCCTCACCGTGCAACATCAGAATTGGCTCGTTGATTTTTTCGGCATGGAAGAATGGCGACATAGTGCCATACACATCCTGAGCCTCCCAGAAGCTGCGTTCTTCACCTTGGAAACCAAAAGGGGTCAGGCTGCGATTGTAAGCCCCGCTGCGGGCAATGCCGGCCTTAAACAAATCAGAATGGGCCAGCAGATTGGCTACCATAAATGCGCCATAGGAGTGGCCACCGATGGCAATGCGTTGTGGGGCGGCGATGCCTTTGTCTACCAATACCTTTACCGCGGCTTCGGCACTTTGCACCAACTGAGTGCGGAAGCTGTCATTGGGCTCTCCCTCACCTTCGCCCACTATCGCCATGGTGGGGTCGTCAAAGATGGCAAAGCCCTGAGCCAGATGTGGCATTGGGCCCCAATAGCTGACGCGTACAAATTCATAGGGTGAATCCTTAACCTGGCTGGCGACGTCTTTATCCTTAAATTCCCTGGGGTAGGCCCACATCAGTACAGGTAATGATCCCTGAGATTTGTCGTAGCCGGGTGGCAGATACAAGGTACCGTTTAACGCCACGCCGTCGGCACGTTGATATTGAATCCGCTCTTTTGTCACACCCACAAAGGCCGGGCTGGGATGAGGAAAGTAACTGAACTGGGTCAGGCTGTCCTTTTGCAAATGGCGAATAAAGAAATTCGGCTGCTCGGTCTGTGACTCTCGCAGGGTCAGCAACTGGCTGACATTGTCATCCAGTACCAGCATCACTTGCTCATAATATGGCGCTTCAGACTGCCACAAACGCTGCTTTTGGTTGGTGGCAAAGTCAAAACGGTCCAGAAATGGTACATTACCCTGAGGAGAAGCCCCGCGGCCTGTCAGGTACACCTGGCTGGCGTTTTCCACCTTAATCACCCACTCGCCGTATTGATTTTGCGTGTATACAAAATCGCCGGGATCTTTGTATCTGTCGTTGTAGGAACGCTCTTCAAATAGTACCCAGTCAGCTTTTGGATTGGCTGGCTGGAATTTCCAGCTGCGCAGCATGCGATCGCTGAAGCGCCATTCACTGACGATTGCCAGCCCCTGGTTACCCCACTGAATGCCTGAGTAACGTCGTTCCAGACGCAGCATCTCAGCAGGTTTGCCATCAAAAGGCGCGGCCAGGCTGTAAACGGCATCATGGTGGGGAACATCGACACTCATATCACCGCCATCCAGCGCTTCTGCCCATACCAGGGTGGCGGCGGTATCGCTGCGCCAATGCACTCTGCGTGGGCCTTCCCGTACCGAATCAAAGCCCTTGGGAATGGTTTCACCTGAAGGCAGGTTGGCAATTTCTTTTACCAGCTTGCCCTGTGCATCCCACACTTCAATCAACTCAGGAAATCTGCTGTAAGGCACCATATAGGAAAAGGGCTTTTGCAGTTGTGTCACCAGCAAAAAATGGCCGTCTGGCGAAGCGTCAAACTCGCTAATCATGCCAGGCTGGCCGAGCAGTTGGATGCTGCCGTCAAGTTCAATGCGGGCCAGTTGTGAGCGGGTCAGAAACTCAAACAGTGCTTCGTCATAGGGTGATTTCAGCAGGTCCGAATAGGTGCGCACGGCAGCTTTTTTGCCATCGGTGGTTTGAATCACGGGTTTAGTGGCGGTAAGGCTTGGTTGTGGACGCTCATCGGCTTTGGCGACGGTAAGCCGGGTATAAACGCCACTGCTATCCGCTAACCAGCGGTATTTCTTGCCGCGCAGAGAGGCGTTAATTAAACGCTGTGAGGCCTGATTCAAACGACGATCGGCCAGATGATAAAACCACAGGCTCAAACCCTGTTCCGTTTCCAGCACAAACGCCAGTTTCTGAGAATCAGGAGAAAAGCTCACATCCAGAATTTTTCCGGCTGGCAATTTATCCAGTTGGTATTCCTGGCTGCCGTCCAGGCGCTTAAGTTTTATACCCTGGTAACCGGATGCACGGCTTGGGGCAAACAGCGTTGGGTTGATTTTAAGGCCAGCCAGTTTTTCTTCCGGTTGGGCCAGATCGGCTAGTGTTTGGGTACCGGGCCTTTCCAGAAAGGCCAGCCACTGCCTGTCTTTAGAGATGGCCACTCCCGGGCGCTGCGGGGCATCTACCAGGTCAGCCATTATCTTAATCGGGGTCTGATATCCATCATCCTGTGCTTGGGCGGCCTGGACTGATGCCATTAAACCCAGTGCCAGCAATATGCCGGGCAATATCCTCATTGTCTGTCCTTATTGTTGGTTATTATCCATGTGATGTTATCTCAATTTGCGGCCCTTTTGCGCGACTATTTCGGCCAAAGCAAAGCTGAAAAAGATAATCTGCAGCAAATAAAAAAGCCGCCGCTCCGGGGAAGGAACGGCGGCTTCAGCAACACTATTACAAACTTTCGATGGTCTGCTTTTGTTCCAGCAGTTTATCCACCTGGGTTTGGAACTCGGCCAGTTTAGCCTGCTCTTTTTCGATAACCGCGGGTGGCGCCTTGCTGACAAAGCTGTCATTGCTCAGTTTGCCCTGGGTGCGGGCCATATCCGCCTGCAGTTTTTCCAGCGCCTTACCAATACGGGCCAGTTCAGCATCTTTGTCAATCAGGCCTGCCATGGGGATCATCACTTCCATTTCACCGACAATAGCGGTGGCTGATGCCGGGCCTTTGTCTCCTTCAGGCAGGACAGTGATGTTTTCCAGGCGCGCCATTTTGCTCAGCAGCAGTTCGGTATCGGCCAGGCGGCGTTTGTCTTCGCTACCGGCGTTACGCAGCAACACAGACAATGGCTTGCTGGGGCTGATATCCATTTCACCACGGATATTACGCACGCCGACAATCACCTGCTTAACCCATTCAATATCTGCCAGCACCTGTTCGTCTACCAGGCTGCTGTTCTGCCCTGGGAAGGCTTGCAGCATAATGCTCGATGGATTAGCAGTCGGATTGAAGTCCGACCTACACAGCGGTGCTACCCGTTGCCAAATTTCTTCGGTAATAAAAGGCATAATGGGGTGCATTAAGCGCAGCAGGCTTTCCAGCACATTCACCAGGGTATGACGGGTACCGCGTTTTTGTGCCTCGCTGCTGCTGTCGGCATTCAGTACCGGCTTGGACAGCTCCAGATACCAATCGCAGAACTGGTTCCAGGTAAACTCATAAATCGCCTGCGACGCCAGGTCGAAACGGTAATCTTTCAGGGCCGTTTCAAAGGCGGTCAGGGTTTGCTGGAAGCGCGCCCAAATCCATTTGTCGGCCAAACTTAATTCCAGTTCCCCGCCATTGACGCCGGTGTCCTGCTCTTCGGTATTCATCAACACAAAGCGCGAGGCATTCCACAGCTTGTTGCAGAAGTTGCGATAACCTTCCACCCGGCCCATATCAAAGTTGATATCACGGCTGGTGGAAGCCATGGCCGTAAAGGTAAAGCGCAGGGCGTCGGTACCGTAGGCGGCGATGCCGTCAGGGAACTGTGCGCGGGTGCGTTTGGCAATTTTCTCGGCCAGTTGCGGCTGCATCATGCCGGCGGTGCGCTTGGCCACCAGCGACTCAAGATCGATACCGTCAATCAGGTCGATAGGGTCCAGTACATTACCCTTGGACTTGGACATCTTATTGCCCTGCTCGTCGCGGATAAGACCGGTGATGTAGATTTCCTTAAACGGAATACGACCGGTGAATTTCTTGGTCATCATAATCATTCTGGCCACCCAGAAGAAGATGATGTCGAAACCTGTTACCAGCACCGAAGAGGGGACAAAGGTCTCCAGTTCTGGGGTCTTGTCTGGCCAGCCCATAGTGGCAAAAGGCCACAAGGCCGAGGAAAACCAAGTGTCCAGTACGTCTTCGTCCTGGCGCAGGTTAACGTCGTCGGCCAGACCGTGCTTAGCCCGGACTTCGGCTTCGTTACGCCCTACATAAACATTTTCGCTATCGTCGTACCAGGCAGGAATACGGTGGCCCCACCACAACTGGCGGGAAATACACCAATCCTGAATGTTGTACATCCACTGGTAGTAGGTTTTGTTCCAGTTCTCAGGAATAAAGCGGATCTCGCCGGACTCCACCGCATCAATGGCGGGCTTGGCCAGGGACTCTACCGCCACATACCATTGATTGGTCAGGTAAGGCTCAATCACCGCACCAGTGCGATCGCCCCTTGGCACTTTGAGTTTGTGGTCTTCTACTTTTACCAGCAGACCCTGGGCGTCCAGGTCCTGGACCACTTTTTCTCTGGCAACGAAGCGATCCAGTCCGCGATAAGCCTCCGGGGCGTTTTCGTTGATTTTGGCGTCACTGGTAAAGATGTTGATCATCTCCAGGTTGTGACGTTTGCCCAATTCATAGTCGTTGAAATCGTGGGCTGGGGTGATCTTGACACAGCCTGTGCCGAATTCCGGGTCCACATAGTCATCGGCAACGATTTTAATCAGACGGCCAGACAGCGGCAGGCGGATATCTTTGCCAATAAAGGCCTGATAGCGTTCGTCATCCGGGTGCACTGCTACGGCGGTATCGCCCAGCATGGTTTCCGGACGGGTGGTGGCCACCACCAGCTCGCCACTGCCATCGGCAAGTGGGTAACGCATATGCCACATATGCCCGGCTTCTTCTTCGTTAACCACTTCCAGGTCTGACACGGCGGTATGCAGCACCGGATCCCAGTTAACCAGGCGTTTACCGCGGTAAATCAGACCCTCTTCATGCAATTGCACAAAGACTTCCTGTACGGCATTGGACAGATCTTCGTCCATGGTAAAGGCTTCGCGGGTCCAGTCACAGGATGCGCCAATACGACGCATCTGCGATGTAATCGTGCCGCCGGAATGGGCTTTCCATTCCCAGATTTTTTCAATAAAGGCGTCGCGACCTAAATCGTGACGGCCTTTACCCTGGGCGGCTAATTGGCGTTCGACGACCATCTGGGTCGCGATACCGGCGTGATCGGTACCGGTTTGCCACAGGGTGTTATCGCCTTTCATGCGGTGATAGCGGGTCAGGGCATCCATAATGGTCTGCTGGAAACCGTGGCCCATATGCAGGCTGCCGGTGACATTAGGCGGTGGTAACAGAATACAGTAAGGGTCGCCTTTTCCACTGGCCTTGAAATAGTCACGTTGCTCCCATTCCTGGTAGCGACTTTGTTCGATATTTTGTGGATTAAAAGTCTTATCCATCTCAGCTCTCATTTAAACTTGAAGCGTTGCGGGTATCCAACTGGTGGCCCTGGGCGCGATATTGCTTGTATCTTTCTCTGGCCTGCGATTTTTGTTGTTCTTCTACAGGCACAAAATCATAAATCTGTCTGGCACGCTGGTGCTGTGGCGGTAACTGTTCGGCCAGATTAATCAGCACTGGACGGGGCCCACTTTGTTGCCCAACCCAACTGATTTCAACCGGTGTGCCCTTAGCCGGTCCTTCGCCACACAGATTGTGTGGAATAAAGGCATCACTGGGGCGTTGCCATAACAATTCATCCAATGCTTCGGCACTTTGTTGATCCTGGCACCACAGCAGGCAGGCCTGCTTATTGCGAAATGCCTGGGCCGCCAATTGACAAGCCAGCGCAAGGGGCGCTGGCTGGTTGTCGAGCTTGTCCTGCTCAAGCAGGTAAAAAATTACCTCTGCCAAGGCATCAGTCTTCCATTTCCACGCCGGCGCGGTTCATTAAAAACTGGGTCAGCATAGGCACCGGGCGGCCTGTGGCACCTTTGGTTTTACCACCACTGGTCCAGGCCGTACCGGCGATATCCATATGTGCCCAGTTGTACTTCTTGGTAAAACGCGACAGGAAGCAGGCAGCGGTAATAGTGCCGGCCGGACGACCACCCAGATTGGTCATATCCGCAAATGGGCTTTCAATCTGTTCCTGATACTCGTCCCATAAGGGGAGGCGCCAGGCTCTGTCGCTGCTTTGCTCGGAGGCATTGATCAGCTCATGGGCCAGTGGGTTGTGGCTGCTCATCACCCCGCTGGCATGTTTGCCCAAAGCAATAACGCAGGCACCGGTCAGGGTTGCCACATCCACCACAGTGTCTGGATTAAAACGCTCGACATAAGTCAGTGCATCGCAAAGTACCAGGCGCCCTTCGGCATCGGTATTCAGTACTTCAACTGTTTGACCGGACATAGTGGTAAGAATATCGCCCGGGCGATACGCATTGGCATCCGGCATATTTTCACAACCGGCTAATACGCCGACCACGTTCAGCGGCAAACCCAACTGCGCCAGTGACGCCATAGTACCCAGTACAGAGGCGGCGCCACACATATCGTATTTCATTTCATCCATGGCTTCGCCAGGCTTAATGGAAATACCGCCGGAGTCAAAGGTCAGCCCCTTGCCGACCAGCACAATAGGGGCCTGGCCGGGGGTGCCACCCTGATAATGCATCACCGTCATAATGGATTCATTTTCTGAACCGCGGCCTACCGCCAGGTAAGAGTGCATGCCCAGTTCATCCATTTGCTGTTCGCCAATGGCTTCAATACTCAGTGAATCGTGCCTTTCAGCCAGTTCTTTGGCTTGTTCCAGCAGGTAAGCCGGGTTACAAATATTCGGTGGCATGTTGGCCACGTCTTTACAGATTTTCACACCGGTAGCCACTGCCAATCCATGCTGAATGGCGCGCTCGCCAACTGTCAGTTCCCGGCGGGTAGGAACATTGAAAACAATCTTGCGCAAGGGGCGACGTGGTTCTTCTTTCTTGGTTTTCAACTGAGTGAAGCTGTACAGGGAGTCCTGGGTGGTTTCCACCGCCTGGCGCACTTTCCAGTATGTGTCACGGCCTTTAACATGCAGTTCTGTCAGAAAACAAACGGCCTCCATTGAGCCGGTTTCATTCAGCGTACTGATGGTGCGGGCGATTATCTGCTTGTACTGGCGCTCATCCAGTTCGCGTTCCTTGCCGCAACCCACCAACAGTACCCGCTCGCTGAGAATGTTGGGTACATGGTGCAGCAACAACATCTGACCGGCTTTGCCTTCCAGATCACCGCGGCGCAGCAGGTTGCTGATGTATCCGCCACTGATTTCATCCAGTTGTTCTGCAACCGAGCTTAAGCGACGCGGCTCAAACACGCCGACCACAATACAAGCGCTGCGCTGTTTTTCAGGGCTGCCACTTTTTACACTAAATTCCATTCTTCACCCCATTAGAACTGGTGTTGAGTCACCTGGTGCGTTAGCCTTTTCGTTGTGGTTTGTGGCCGCCGCAGCAATAACGCGCAGTGGCCAACCTTGTGTGCAAAGGGAATTTTTAATTTATTCCGTTGCCAAACCGTTAAAAAAGGCCGGAATCGCAAATTAAACTTGTGAAAACATTAAGTTTACTTAAAAATTTACAGCATTCCACTAAAAATCCCGCTTTTCTATTGGACAGGACGTGCTGATTTTCCGATATTTGCTCAAAGAAACCTTCAAGTCGCAAGTGGCGGTTTTTCTGGTGCTGATGGCGATTTTTGTTATTCAAAAGTTCGTCCGTGTACTGGCCGAAGCCACCGATGGCGATATCCCTGCCGGTTTGGTACTGGGCTTTTTGGCGCTGAATATGCCGGTGCTGGCTTCGCTGATTCTGCCATTGAGTTTATTCCTGGGCATTATGCTGGCCCATGGCCGTTTCTACGTGGATAACGAAATGGCAGTGATGCGCGCTTGTGGCATCAGTGAATGGTATGTTACCAGGGTTATGTTAGTGCTGGCGGCGCTGGTGGCCGTGGTATCAGGGGCACTAACCCTGTGGCTGGCTCCGCTGTCTATGGAAGTAGAGTATCAGTTGGAAGAGCAAATCAGTGCCGAGTCTGGACTAACCAGCCTAATTCCAGGCCGCTTCCAGCAAACTGCTAATCAGAAAGCGGTGATTTTTGTGCATGATATTGGTTCCGGTGACAATCAATTGGAACGTATTTTTCTGGCCCAGCAGGGGGAAGGTCAGGCAGAGTCTGAATTCAGAATTATCTACGCAGATCATGGCTCGGTACAGCAAGCGTCTGACGGTTCAGAAAAACTGGTGCTGCGTGGTGGCGTGCAATATGAAGGGGCGCGTAGCAAGCTGGATTACCATGTGGTGAAATTTGACGAGTATCAGGTGCAGATAGCCGAGCGCCCACCAGAGCATAAAGCCCGCAAATTGGCAGCTTATCCCACCAGCCAACTTTGGGGGGATAAAGAGTTGGATGCCATAGCGGAAATGCAGTGGCGCCTGGCCATTCCCTTATCCCTGCCGTTTCTGGTTCTGATCGCGGTGCCCCTTAGTGCGGTGAATCCACGCCAGGGCCGCTTTGGGCGGATTTTTCCGGCACTGTTGTTGTATCTGGGCTATTACCTGCTGCTGATGGCCGGCCGCAAGGTACTGGAAAACGGCAAAGTGCCGCCTGAACTTGGCCTTTGGTGGGTGCATGCGGTGATCCTGCTAATTGGTGTGCTGCTGATTGTCAGAGGTCGAAGTGCTGGTGTGCGTTTGCGGGCCCGGCTCAAAGGTAGTCTGGGGAGTCCGTCATGATTAAAACCCTGGACCTGTATCTGGCCCGTACGCTGCTCAGTACGGTATTTATTACCTTGCTGGTGCTGGTCGGGCTATCCAGCCTGATTAAGTTTGTTGAGCAGCTTAAGTATCTTGACCGCGGTAACTACGACATGATGGTGGCTGGCATCTATGTGTTGCTCAGTATGCCCCGCGAGATAGAACAGTTTTTCCCCATGGCTACCCTGATTGGCGGGCTGATTGGTATGGGTATGCTGGCCAGCAACAGTGAACTGGTGGTGATGCAGGCCGCCGGTATGAGCCGCTGGAATATTATCGCATCGGCGATGAAATCGGCCTTGTTGATGGTGGTGTTTGTAATGGCGCTGGGTGAGTGGGTAGCGCCGGTAACAGAAGCCCATGCCAAGGCTATTCGAACCCAGGCTATCTCGGGTGGCAGTCTGTTTTCATCAGAGCGCTTGGAGTGGGCCAAAGATGGTCGCAACTTTGTCAGCATAGGCGAAGTAGTAAGTAAGGACCAACTACTGGATATCAGCATCTATGAATTTGATGAGCAGTTACACCTTACCCGGATTATCAATGCCGCTCAGGCGAGTTTTATTGGCCAGAGCTGGCGCTTGAATAAAGTGGTCACCACCGATTTTACTGAAAACCTAATTCGCAAGCAGGTGGATAAGCAAGGTAAATGGGAGTCCAGCCTGACCCCGGATAAGCTGGAAGTGGTAAAGATTAAACCCGAAGCACTGTCTGTTCGAGGCTTGATGGATTACGTCAACTATCTGGAAAACAATAGTCAGGATGCCAGTCGTTACCAGTTGGCTTTATGGCGTAAAGCCTTTCAACCCGTCACGGTCGGCGTCATGCTGCTGGTTGCGTTGTCCTTTATTTTTGGGCCGCTGCGCAGTGTGACTATGGGCGCCCGGGTAATTATGGGAGTATTGACCGGATTTGGTTTCTTTATCGCCAATGAAGTTTTTGGCCCCCTGAGCCTGGTTTACCAGTTGCATGCGTCAGTAGGTGCATTGCTTCCCAGTTTTTTGTTTGCCCTGATTGCCGCTCATTTGTTACGTAAGTAGCAGGTAATTGGTCCGACCAGATCTGGTTGGGCCAGTTTGTCTCTTGCCCTTGCCCGCCGTTACGGTTTTGACTGAACCACTCTACAGCCCGCTTTTTAATTGAACGTTTAATTAATAAAAAAACAATCCATTCCAGTTTTTGGCTGCCATAGTCAAAAAACTGTCATGTCGATGACATTTTTCTATCAAATTGGTGACATCAAATATCTTTTAAATGCTGCCCTTGACCATTTTCTGGTCATTTTTTTATCCATAAAAAGGGCGCATTCATGTTCAACTTAAAAGACCTCTTTAGGCACAGGTCATGGCTGGTGCACGGCTTACTGACTTGTCTGCTGGTCGGTTTCAGTTCGCTGGCTTTGGCCAACCCCGTTCCCTATCTGCAATCTGCGACACCCGATTCCATCTGGGTCTCCTGGAAAACCGCCAGCGGCAGCGATTCCCTGGTAGAGTATGGGGTAACCGCAGAACAACTTGAACACAAGGTTAGTGGTAACGTACAAACGCTGGCCAGTGACTATCTGTACCACAGCGTACAGCTGACTGGCTTAAAGGCTGAAACCCGTTATTTCTACCGGGTCACCACTGGCAATCAGCAATCTGCAACATACAGTTTTATGACCCCACCGGCTGCCGGAAAAAACGACGGTAAGCTACGCATACTGGTGATGGGGGATCATCAAATCCGCAATCAAAACCGTTACTCACAACTGGTCAATGCGGCCAAGAATAAGATTGAGGACTTGTATGGCGAGCCCATTGAACAGGCTCTGAACCTGATTCTGAATGACGGTGACCAGGTCGACGTGGGTACCTTGGATCATTATGAGAATCTGCACTTTGCCCAGTCTTCGGCCATTTCCCCCAATGTGCCTATTATGACCACGGTGGGTAACCATGAGTATTACTACGATGGCAATCTGGCGAACTATCAGGCCCACTTTATTTACGACGGCCTGAGTTATCAGGGCATTGCGCCTGCCAGTGATGAGAGTTACTACAGTTATCAGGTTGGTCGGGTGCTATTCGTGCACCTGAACAGCATGCGCACCGATGCCACCCAGCAGCAATGGCTGAGCCGCGTGATCGCCGCGGCGGATCAGGATCAACAGGTGGACTGGATTATCAGCATCATCCACCACCCTTACCAGGCAGAACAGTACGTTGGCGACATTTCCAAAACGCTGCGTGATTCCTGGATGGCGATTCTGTCTTCCACCCGTAAGCATGTACTGAATATCGGCGGCCATCACCATTTATATGCCCGCGGCCAAACCCGCGAGTGGCCCACTTACCATATGATTTCAGGGGGAACCGCCTGGGATCAATATTGGGGACAGTCCAGTGAAGTGGACTTTGACGATGTGCAAAAAACTATCGCCAACTGGGCCTGGCAGCTAATAGAGATAGATGTGGCCAGCCGCCAGATGAAGGTGGACACCTATGCTGAAGCCCATCCGATTGTGTATAAAACAGAAGGCTTTCATCTGCATAGCAAGCTGATCGACAGTTTCCAGCGTCGTCTTGACGGTGGACAGCCTAATCAGCCAGCGATTCAGAATGAAATCACTGCCCCGGTTGCCCTTCCTTATGATTTTGTCAGTAGCAGCTTTAGCTCAGCCTATCCGGATGGTTTAAACAGTACCCAATTCCAGATCGCCGACGATGCTGAATTTAAGCAGTTACGGGTGGATCGTATCCGCGATATTGAAAACATCTTCGGTGATACCGGTGCACCCTTATATGAACCCGTGGATTTGCATGCCAATGTGGACATTATGACCTGGCAGGTACCGGCTTATGGTTTGCCTAATGGCCAGTACTTTGTGCGGGTCAGACACCGTGACAGCAATATGGAATGGTCGCCCTGGTCTGACTCTGTCAATTTTGAAGTACAGGGCAGCAGCAGCGGTGATCCCGCGCTAAAACTGGACAACAACAAATATGCCAGCGGGGCCATGGTGAAGGTTGGTTACAGCGGCGGACGTGGTAACCCTACTGATTGGATTGGCATTTATAAGGCGGGGGACAAACCCCAGTCAGTGCGCGCCACAAAATGGCAATACGTGCCAACACCGGCAGGCGAACTGAGTTTCACCGGCCTGACGGATGGTGAATATTTCGTGGCGTTTTTTGAGAAAGACAGCTACGAGGAAATCGCTCCGCGCCAGCATTTCTATATGGGGCCGCTGGTGCAACTGAATATGGCCAAACAGCACTTCAATGAGCAGGAACCTGTGGTCATAAACTGGCAGGGCTCAGGCGCTGGTAGCAAAGATTGGATCGGCATCTACCGGGTAGGGCAAACACCCGGCGGTGTTGGCTCCACAAAATGGCAATACACCACCTCCGCAGAAGGCACGGCCACATTCAGTGGCCTGGCCAAAGGGTATTACTTTGCCACTTTTATGATCAATGACGGCTATACAGAGATTGCCGAGCGTATAGCTTTCTCGGTCGGCGCGGAAATTGCCTCGGTGAGCCTGGACAAGCAACGTTTCGAGCAGGGCGAAGCCGTGCAAGTGCATTTTAGTAATGGCCCTGGCATTGCCAAGGACTACATTGGTGTGTTCCGTCAGGGTGCTATCCCCGGCCAGACCGGCAGCGAGCTGGTAACTTACCTGTACTTTGATGGTGCGGTGGCCGGTACGGTTAATTTCGAGCAAGGTTTTGAGCCGGGCCAGTACTTCCTCGCCATGTATACCAATGACTCCTATGACCAGGTATCCAATCGCGCCTGCTTTGTGGTGGGGAATGGCCCCCTTTGCGGCGCAGTGGCCGGCCTCAGTGTTGGGCAGCAGGACTACGAGACTGGCCAGGCAGTGGTATTCAGTTGGAGTGACACTCCGGGTAACAGCAAAGACTGGCTGGGGGTTTACAAAATTGGCCAGGAACCGCAATCCGATTACGCCACAAAATGGCAATACCTGAGCGACAAACAAGGCAGCCTGAGCATTAGCGGGCTGACCGCAGGGGATTACTACGGAGTGGTGCTGCTTAATGATGGCTATCAGGAAGCGACCAGCCGGGTGACCTTTAGCGTCAAAGCCGCTGTTATGGCCGGTGATTTAGACGGCGACGGCCAATTAACCATGCAGGATGCCCAGCAATTACGCGCTGCCTTTGGGCGCTGTGAAGGTGATGAGGGTTACCTGCCTGGTGCTGATCTGCAGGCCGACGGCTGTATCAATTTTGTTGACTACGGAAAATGGCTGGCCTTGTTCCGCCAGCAATAACCTTCTATCTGGCGGCCATTGGGCCGCCACTCTTTATTTAAGGAATACAAAATGTTGAAACGCAACAATCTGAAATCTGTACTGCTGGCTCTGGCGGCAATCTGTGGGCTGACGACTGCACCTGCACATGCGGCTTTTTTGAGTCTGGACTTGTCTGACACCGACGCCAAAGTGGGGGATGTGGTGACTCTGGACTTGGTTCTGCACAACCCCTTTGACAGCGTAACGGATGGGCTGCTGTATGGCTTTGGCTTCAGTATGGACTTCGATAACCAGGGCCTGAGTCTGGGCCAGGCCACAATGGGCGCTGACTGGGAAGATGTCTCTGCCCTGTATGCCCAGACCGATTTGGCGGGTCTGTCCATGTTTGGCGTACCGGATATGGGCCAGACCAGTCTGTTGCTGGCCAGTTTTGAGTTGACGCTGAACAAGGCCGGCAATTTTGTGCTTGATGTGTTTAGTGACAGCAACCTGCCAGGTGAGCAGGGCCTGTTCTACCTGGACCAAAGTGGCGCACCTGTATCATTGCTGCTGGATGCCAGCACCAGCCTGAATGTCAGTGCGGTGTCTGAACCTGGTGCGCTGGCGCTGTTTACTCTGGGCCTGATGCTGGCCGCACGACGCCGTTTTAACTAAGTTCACAGCGGGCGCTGCGGCGCCCGGATATTGCCGATGAAATATTTATTTAGTGCTGTACTGGCAGTCTTCAGCTTTGTTTGCCACGGGCATCTGAGCGGTTTTACCGACACCGCCATTGAGGTAGCACAGCCTGGCGTGCGCATTCTATATACCTTGCCTGCAGATAATCTGCTGGAGCTCGACCCGCTAACGGCTGGCAGAGAGCAAGCCGATATTCAGCCTCCTGAATATTATCTGCCCTGGGTGAGCCGTGGTTGGCAGGTCGATGCGCGAATGCGTAATTGCACACAAGCTCAGGCACTGTCCCGTGAACTGAAAGAGATACAGGCTTATCAGTTCGAACTGATCTTCCTGTGTCCGCAGGGCGTGGATGCGCTGGATATCCGCTATTTATTGTTTACCGAACAATGGCGCGGGCACCAGAATTTTACCCGTATCTTTATGGCCGATCAGCAACAGCGCATGCGCTTTGCGTTTGATAAGAGCCAACTGAGTATTCCGGTCAGTGACCTGCTTGGTCAGTGGCAAGCCAGTTTGGCTGAAACCTTTTCCGGCCTGGACCCGAATCGCAAATTCAGTCGCCAGGATATGGGCATGGGCGCCGATGGCGGCACAGTGGAAAGTTACAGTCAGTGGCAGGAAGACCCGTATTTTATCTGGATGGGGATGCTGCATATCTGGGAAGGGGCGGATCATTTGCTGTTTATTCTGGCGCTGATGTTAATTCCGGTGACAATCAAGCGTCTGGCCTGGTGGGTGAGCCTGTTTACCCTGGCGCATTCCATTACCCTGGGACTGGCTTACTTCGGACTTTTTAGTGTATCACCCGCAATTACAGAGCCATTGGTGGCGCTGACCGTCGCCGCCATTGGTGTTGAGAGCCTGATACTGCTGCGCCAGGCCCAACCCAACTTACGTTGGCGGGCATGGGTGATCTTTTTGTTCGGACTGATCCATGGTGTCGGCCTGAGTTACCAGCTCAGCGCCACGTCAAACGGTGTGCCGTCATTGGGGCGTTTGCTGTATTTCAATCTTGGCGTAGAACTTGGACAACTGGCGGTGTTGTTGCTGTTAGCTGTACCTTTTATGTTATTACGCAGGGGAGGTTATGCTGCCAGAACCTCCATGGCGTTGTCTGTTGCCCTGACGGGTACCGGCTTGATATGGCTGGTGCAACGTACCTTGTTTTAGGTTAATTCCCCTTTGGTTTGGCGGCCTTCAGGCAGTCAAGCCAACTGCTTCGGTCAAAGTACACCTCATTGCGTTGGATCAGCCCGTCCGTGTTGATCTGAACCAGGCATACGCCCTTAATTTCCAGGAGCTGATAGCCTACCGGAATGCGTGCCAGCCATTTGTTAACAAAGCCCATTTCCATCGGAATGGCTTCCAGTTGCTGCCAGGTCCATTCCGGATTGCGCGCCAGTAATTTAACAAAGTGCGCCATGATGGCCTCCCGCCCTTTTAAGCCCTGCGGCTCAGCCGGATCCAGATAAAACGCATCGCTGGCGTAAAAGCTGATAAGCAGTTCCGGATGATTGCCGGTCCAGGCAGGTAACCAACTGGCGGCGAAAATTCTGGCTTCATCTCTTGTCATCGTTTTTCCCTTCCCGACAGATTGCAAAGCTAACAGACACAGGGCAGGCCACGTTGGCCCTGACATTAGTTATAGCCTGTGGCTGGCCTGGTACAAGGTGGTAAATGTAAATGAATGATAAAAAATAAGTAAAATATATTGTATGCAATATATCGTATGCTATTTTAAATAAGCCAGCAGAGTAGTGGGCACAAATAACTAAAAAGCAATCAGCAACAAACGAGGAAGCAAAGATGAAAGCTCCACTTCTGTGCTGGATGGCGTTAGCCCTGGGGGCAACGAGTCAGGCGCAAGCCGGGCAGGACCATCCGCAAGACCCGGGCCAAAACCCGCTTAGCAGACAATCTGTTCTGACGATAGAACATGGCGTGGATACAGGTGAACAGCATCCGCCCCGACCACCACGCACCTTATCGCCGCTGGAATTTCAGCAGCGCCTGATGCAATCCGAACATCTGCCGGTGCTGAAAAGCAAAAAAGCTGCCAGTCAGGCGCTGGACAAACAATCCGCCAGCCTTAATGCGGTTGTCAGCAGTTGCAGCAGTGCCAGTGAATTACAGGGCCTGACCGGCAGTGCGCTGGTGGATGCGGTAAAACAGGGGCAACTGACCAGTTGCCTGTATGGTTTGTACAATGTGTCCTGGGTTGGCAGCGGCATGTTCAGTGACGCTAATTTACTGAGTATTGTCGGCGCTATTAACGATGTGCTGGCGGGCTACGATGGCAGCACCGCCACTGGCGCTACCGAACTGGAAAAGCTGGTGACTTTCCTGCGTGCCATGCACTGGGCCGAGACGTCTGCCGGCAGTAACCGCCAGTTCCAGGCCGCCTATAAACAACAACTTCAGCAGGCCTTCGACAGCTACTTTGGCGGCGCGCACTTTGTGCAGTTTAACGGCAGTGCATCGCGGGATTTTATGACCCGCTACGAGATGCTGATCCTGGTGAACAGTTCCGGCACCAACCGCTTACCTTATATGGCCAGATTCAGCCAGGCGTTGCTGGGGTATGCCAATACGGTGGATCGCACTGACAACTGGGGAATTGGCTATGAGGAAAGTGGTGTCACGCAACTGCTGACCCATTACTACAACGCCATGCAACAACAGCAGCAGGATTATGCCCAGGTGCTGGCGGCGCATCCGGAAATTATCACCAACCTGCAGAGCTTTGTGATGCAGCAGGGCCTGTGGCTGGTCAGTCATACACGCGAATATCAATGGTCTGACGCGGTATCTGAACTGGGACGCTTCCTGCAAATGGGCGGGCAGATAGCCAATACCGTGCGCCCCAGTATGCAGAGCATTCTGGCCACTTACAGTTATGACGGTGTGGGAGCCAATGGCTGGATTAATGCCCAGGGTATGGTCAGCTTCTACGACAGTGCTAATTGTGACCTGTATGGCAATGCCTGTGATTTTGATTTAGAAGCCGTGGTGCTGTCTGGCAATCATGTGTGTGGCAGTACCCTGAAAGTACGCTTCCAGGAGCCTATCAGCAGCGAAAACCTCGGGCAGATCTGTGCCTCCCTGGCCGGTCAGGAACAACTTTTCCATCAAACCTTTGGCACCAATCCTGCCACCCCGGTGGCCGACGATTTAAACGAAGATCTTGAGGTCGTGATCTTTCAGTCGTCGTCTGATTATCAGAATTATGCCGGTACTTTCTTCGGCATCAACACCGACAACGGCGGTATGTATCTGGAAGGTGATCCGGCTGTTAGCGGCAATCAGGCCCGTTTTATTGCCTTCCAGGCCACCTGGCTGCAACCCGACTTTGTGGTGTGGAATCTGGAGCACGAATACATTCACTATCTGGATGGGCGTTTTAACAAATGGGGCGGTTTTGGTGACCAGCCCGCCAATTCGGTGTGGTGGGGTGAAGGTGTGGCCGAATATCTGTCGCAGCCCAACACCAATCCTAACGCACTGGCCGTAGCGGCGCAGGGCACTTATGACCTGAGCCAGCTGTTTCAGACCACTTACGAGAACGGTGATACCGCCCGAGTGTATTACTGGGGGTATTTGGCTGTGCGCTACATGATGGAAAATCAGCGGGTCGAGATTGACCAGCAACTTCTGCCCAGTATGCGCGCTGCTAAGTATGCAGCAGGCAATGAAGGCTGTTTATTTGACTGGCAGTGGAAAGCCAAGCCCGAGGCGCAGGCCAACGGTTGGTACTGGCTGTACGACGACAGTGAAAATGGCTACACAGGTTCCGGCTACTGGGTGTGGACCTGTGGGCAAAGCGAAGCGGATAACGGTGGCGAACTGCCGGAATTCACCCCTTATGAGGATATCATCAGTGACTGGGGCAGCCGTTTTGATCAACCATTTGACCAGTGGCTGGTCTGCCTGGTAGCCGGTGCCGGTGAGTGTGCAGGCAATACCAACCCTGCCGACCTGGACGGCAACAACAGTATCGACAGCCGTGACGTGCAGTTATTTATGCAGCGTTTACGCAACCCCACCACCCTTGGCGCTGAATTTGATTTTAACGGTGACGGCCGGGTAGATCAGCGGGATATCCGTGCCCTATCCGGTCAGTGTGATTTACCACGCTGCGCCATTGCATCCTGAGGAAGTAAAAGATGAAAGCACTATTGATAACTATATTGCTGGCCTTTAGTTCTGCTGGCCAGGCTGCTTTGTTGACATGGCAAAGCGACCAGAACCCACTGCAGGTCGGGGACAGCCTGAATGTACAACTACGGGTCAGCGACTTTAACGAGTTACTCGGTGGCTTTTCCGGCCAGGTCAGCTATGCGCTGGCCGGGCTGGAACTGACCGGCTGGCAGTTTGGCGACGGTTTTGACGATGGTCTTGGCTCTTTGCAGATGGACGACCACAATGCCCTGGCCGGTACCCTGACGCTGGATGACTATGCGGATCTGTTTGCCGACGCCTTAGTGATAGGGGCCAAACAAGGCACAGATTTTGTGCTGGCCACGCTGAGCTTTCGCGCCATCAGCGCGGGTTTGCACAGCATTGGTCTGGACAGCCTGAGCCTGGTGAGTTTTGATAACCAGGATCTGCTGATGCCGCAGCTCTCTGCCCTGACCATTCAGGTGCAGGACGCTGCCCAAGTACCGGTGCCCGCCACCATACTGTTGCTGGCGAGCGGCCTATTGCTGCTAAGAAGACGCCTGTAAGCACGTTTGGCATGGCCTGCGGGCCATGCCACTTACGGCAGAAACGTGGGGTAGTCGGTGCGCCGGTACGGCACCAATTGATATTGCGGTTGTAAAAAGGCTACCAAGTCGACCAGTTCGCTAACCGTCATCAGATCATTGTAATTACGCATCTTAGAATGCCCCTGGTCATCTGATACCATGGATGGCACATAATGCTGGGCTATCTTGTGGGACGGGTTAATTACCGACGTCACCAGCTCTGCGTAAGTTTTAATCTGGCTGACATTGCCGCCTAATCTTACCGGTGTGGGTAACTGCTTTTCAGTGCTATCGTCCTCGAAGCCTTTTAAGCTGTGGCAGGCCAGACATTGGTACTTTCTGAACACTAATTCCCCTTTGGCTGGATTACCTTCGGGCAGACTGAAGCCTCTTGGTGAGTCAGCGCCCTGACTGCAACTTAGCAGTAGCAACATCAAGCCAGCAGTAAGCAGGAGTTTCATAACAGGATCCCAGGATGCAGTTTGCGGTAATCCTAGCTTAGGTAATCCGGGTTGGTGATATTTTGACCAGGATCAAGTCAGGCTCAGAGATCTTTCCAGGCTTTGTGATGATTGGCATCTTTGCTTAGCACCAGCATTTCGGTGTGCGCCAGCCGGTCCTGCAGGGATTGTTTGTGTTTTACGTCAAACAGCACCAGCAGGGTGCCCAGGCCACCTAACGAACACAGCAAACGCCACAAGGCCCGACCATAGCCCAGTGGTTGCTCGTTGGTGCTGAACAGGCGCAGCCGCCAGGCGCGCATGCCAATCGTTTGGCCGCCGTTGCGCCAGAACCATAAAAAGAAGCCCAAGGTCCACAGCAGCGCCCAGGTAAATATCAGCCGCGACAACCATGGCGAATGGCCGATGGCTTCCATACTGTGCTGATAGCCCTGTTTATCCAATACGCCGTTTTCCAGCAGAATAATCAGCAGTACGGTAATCAGAATACCTGCCACCATAAACACCGCCAGGGCCACCAGACTGTCGTACACAATGGCGGCCAGGCGGCGGAAAAATCCGGCGCGGGGGAATGAGGCGTGTTCGGTCATGGCGGCTTCCGGCTGGTCAAAACAGTGCGGAGTCTACCAGCCTGTGCGCTGCCGGGGTAGTCAATCCTTAAGGGGCCGGTTGATGGCTGAACTGCTGCTGCAGCATATGGGCGCGGCCGGGGTGTTCTACCCTGAAGGTTTCAATGGCACCGCGTTGCTGCATTGTCACAAATAAGGTTCTGCCGTCATCACCGCCAAAGGCGACATTGGTGGGGTGCTGTCCCTTCAGGCGATATTCCCGCAGCAGCTCGCCGGCAGGCGACAACACCGCTACGGTGCCGGCACCATAACGGGCAATATATAAATTGCCCTGGGTGTCACAGCGCATGCCATCCAGACCGTGGTCGTCAAACTGGTGAAACAGGGTTTTGTCTTTGGGCATCCCCTCGGCATCCAGCTTGTAACGCCAGACTTTACGCTGCACTGATTCATTCACATACAAATACTGCTCGTCTGTACTGACTTCCACCCCGTTGGTGGTGCCCATACCTTTTTCCACCAATGTGACCTGCCCCTGTGGACTGATAGCCCAGAGCTGGCCGCTGTTGTCAGCCCAGTTTGGATCGCTGGCATACACAACGTCCGTGGCGCTGATGGCAATATCATTGGGCTGATGCATGGCGGGCTCGTGGGCAAATACACTAACTTGCAGGCTGTGCATATCTACCGCCAGCACGTTGTGATTGACATAATCGGCCACCAGTAATTGCCCGTTGCTGTTAAAACGCAGGCCATTTCCCACCGAATCACCGGGCAGTTTAACCAGTAGCTCGGCCTGGCCTGCTGCGGTTACCTTGCCAATAGTGCCCTGCTCGGCAAAATTCACCGCATACAGCACGCCGTTATTGTCTACCACCGGGCCTTCCACGCCTTTGGTAAATACACCATCAGTGATGTAATCAAGGCTATCAATAGCCTGTTGCTGGGCACAGAGTGAAAAGGGCATCAGGGCCAGGGCAATACGAATAAGTGAATGCATTCAGTCTGGCCCTCCTGCGGCCTGCGGTGTTTCTGTTTAGTCTGTTGGTAAAAATTCTGACCGGATGGTTATCAATTAACCATTCTGGCTTTACTGGATGTTAAATAAAAACATGCCAATCAACAACGAGATAACGCATTGATTTATCGCTACCGCAACAACAAGGCTGGCGCAGGTACAAGCTGCGGCTTAAAAACAGTGCCTGACCGGTTAAGGTCGGGAACAGCAACAATTGCCGCCAAAGAGCCTAAGTGACGGTTTATTAAACAGTTGCAAGGGCAATTATGACAAAATACTTGCATGGCCAAAGCCAGTCGCTATAATGCCTGCCACTCTGACAGCCAAGCCCTTGGTATCATTGTCAGATGTAAGACCTCCCTTAACCGAGAGGCATAATGGTAGACGACGTGCAGGAAGCACTAGTGTCGCGATAGGCAGGAGGCCGGTAGCGACCGCAGCGAGAGTGCAAAGCGCTCTTAAAAGCTGAAAAACCATAATTTGTTTGAAAGACCTCCCTTGCCTGGGTGGCGACAAATTTGCCGGGAGCAAATTTGAACAGCTTTAGCTGGCCTGCACAGCAGGTGAGTCACAGGACGTGACGAATAAATTGGTAGACGCAAGAGTGCAGGGCACTCTCAATGTACCGATAACACTATAATCTGAGTAAATGTCCCCCTTGCCTGGGTGGCGAAATTGGTAGACGCAGCGGATTCAAAATCCGCCGATGGCAACATTGTGTCGGTTCGAGTCCGACCCCAGGCACCATAAGTTCCCTCAGTTTCAAATTGTTAAATCAAACTAAGTGTTCGTGCGTCTTATAGCATGATCCGAGTGCTTCGTTTTAATGCATACTTGCCAGATATCAGGTTCTCTGTTGGCTAATAGAAGTGATAAAAATTCAGTCAAAGAACGGCACATGATACTTGCGCAAAGCGTTGATGTAGTCCTTGAATATTATCTTACCGCCTCCGTGTTCCAGTTCATTCTCCATTTTGGAGATGGCCAACTCAGCCACATCCCGAAATCGTCTGCTCTTGGACAGCGTACCCTGTTCGGCCTTAATCCGGCTCTCCAATATGATGTAATGCGCTTTGGCGATAGCTTTATCTTTGTCCTTCTCTTTTGTGGATTTACAGTACCATTTACCGAAAAGCTGGAATCGGGCATACCAGTACTTGCTGTTGTCTTGGGTGTAAATGTAAAGGTTGTCTTCGATGTCGTGCCGAGCGGTCTGTGTGGTCATTAGTGCTTGCAAAAAAAAGTAACGTGTCTATCAAGCATTCTAACTGACTGATTTTAAACCGCTATCTATTTAGCAGCTTGCACTACGTCTAGTCAGTGTTAATTACTATTAAGATGACTAATCAGTCAGAGCCTAGAAACCTGATGGTGATCAACTGCGAAGTTTGCGGCTGAATGGCAAGCTAACTTCAGAATCGTGATTGTGTATGAACTTGTGTCCACGCTGTTCCAAGCTCGTCTTGTTAACACACATTAACGTGACTAATCAGTCTGAATCTAGAAATCTGGTGGCGATTCAATTCGTACCAAACAGGCTACTTATCAGATACTAATTTTCTAACAGATAACACACCATATACAGCTATCAAAAAATGCAAGATGATACCTATCAGTGTAATAGCAACACCAGGCAAAATCTTTTCAGCGCGCAATCGTGTTTGCGTTTGCGCATCCAGGGCGAACACTGGCTCCATAAGACGAGATTGAGACTCAACTGGTAAATTGCTTAAGGGTTGAACGGAGGTGTTTTTTATTGCCTTGAGAATTTCAAACCACACAGGAAAAAATCGCCCAGAGTCATAGGATTCTGGTTTTGTCGGCAAACACATACCATTCGAATCTTTTTTTAGGTACAAGCCCTGACGGTCAGGATTTACGGCCAAATGGTATACTGACTGAGGCGTACCATCTTCTTTACGAAGAGTCCATTTCGACAATAACGGGCGCACGGTATTACGATCCATACGTGAATAGTCCCAACGAGGTAACCTATAACCAGAAATATAAGAAAGGGCCTCTGTCTTGATATCGACAAAAAAGTGCTGATTTTCATCAAACAAAAATGGTGTTTTAAATAGTGAAAAAATGCCAGGAGTACCAAGATTAGATCGGGTTGCTTTTAAGTAGATACCATTCTCGTATGCCTCTTTTGGAACCACTCTCATCGCCGATTTTGATGCATTCATGAATTTCTTTCTATTTTTTTCAATGATGCCTTCAGGAAAAAACCACATTCCGTAATCGTCTGTGAGAATAATATTTACGTCACGCATCCCATCATTAAAAAACGTGAAATCCGAAACTTCTAAACTATTGTGATAATACGCAGTAAAGTTTGTAGTTTTTGAATTTGAACATTCGGAGAAAAGCTCGAGAGTATGTTTAAACTGATCGTCAAATCCTTGAAGTGATAAAGCCACCCGAGCTTTCTCTCCTATGAGAAATGCAGAATGGTTAGACTCATAATTTTGGAATTTAGCTATTAATTTTATGTCCGTCGGCTTCTCATCAACATTGAACGGCTCCAATACATGAATTTTTTCGCCTGGAGGAGTGATATCTTTCGCATATATATATTGATGGCCCATGTTCTTACCATTGACATAGACTTCTATCTTCAATTTATCCTCTGGCGAAGGCCAACGCACTTGAATGATTGGCTTGAGCTTTATAGATGAGCTAGTTGTTGAATCTATACGAACAAATGGTCTGCCGATTATCATGGGCATATCGCCAATTTGTTGGACTGTTGCATCAGCATGTATCGCAGAGATAGGGGAAGTTACCAATGATGGTACTGAAAGATATGCGTCAATTCCTGTCCAAGCATGCCCAGATGGTGTCGTCCTGGGGTGTGCTTCGACTGTATAAGCTCGTACATTTTTTGTAAGAGTGATGGCTTTAAGCATCGAAATTTCGATACTCTCAATCACCCATCTAGGAAAATGTTGAATCCAAGGCTTCAAATTTGGATTTTCCTCTATTTCAGAAGAAAATGACTGTTCAATAGCTTCAATAAATATATGTGCATTCCCAATGTTTTCTCGGTCCCATGCTCTATTCGCGTAGTTATTGTTTAAATATTGTAATGCGCGATCAACGTAGGGTTGTAAGTCGATCGGTGATAATCCAGCTTTTTTCGCTTGAGCCTTCCATTCTTCAAGTTCGCCATCCCATCTGCTTTTGGAAGTTGGATCAAATGAATACGGATGCGAACCACTTTTTAAATATATTGCATATGGCACGTGTATTGGAACAAGAGTAAGCAAGACACCAATCCCAGTCATTATTGGTAATATGAAGGCTAATGAGTAATTCAGGAACTTGCTTTTAGATCGGAAAAGCCCTTCGCTACGTGACCAGCACCCTCCAGTATTAAGAAACCAGTAGGATGCAGTTGAAAATACAATAACAAGTAGGGTAGCTAACAGTGCAATTGGCCATGGCCAAAAAGTTGGAGAGAAATACAACATAAACTTTTCAATCCACTCTATCATCAGTCTGCAACTCCGGACTCGCGGATTTCAGATAGGACCTCCGAATCCACCATTTTCGTGTCGAAGATAGCAACTTTCCCTCCATGCCCTTCAACGCTTGCTCGAATTTGACCGAGCCGCTTATCCCGAATCAATCGTGTTTCTGCCTGTGTCCATTCCGACCTATCAACAAGCGTTCCGGATTGAATATCTCTGAGAAGCATATTAGCGTTTAGCTCTTCCTCACTTACGACAAGTAGCAAAGAAAAACTGGCACCATTTGCCATCACGCGCTCAGAAAGTTTTTCAATCTGGCTAGTTGATGCTGATAGTGGATCGATGATCACAATAATGTATCTATTTTCTTCATCGTCCGTGATTTCCTTATGATCTAACTGAAATGCCTCACGACTTTCCGCAACCTGTCGATAAAGTTCTGATTCGAGATGGTTTGGATCCGTATCAGGCTCAACATCTAGACTAATGGGACGGGCGCTTGTAGTAGCTAGCTTCACACTACCACTGGCTCGCATGGCCAAAGCAAGTGCAGAAGCTAGCCTACAGGCAAATTCACTTTTCGTAATTTTTTCATTGATAGCAGGGAAGTTTAACGCGCCTGTGCTATCTAAGACGATTAGAGACTCTTTGGATTGATTTAGAGAGCGCAGCTTTACCCTGGGCTTTTTCATGGGGAATCTTTCGGGTGAAACAATGCCGATTAGATCAACCCAAAATACACTAGCCAACGAATCACCTGATATTAGGTTTCTCACACCAAGGGGAACCCCTGCGTGTCTCCCTGTTCCAGGTCTGCCAACATTGGCTCCCCATTCTGTTAAAACTGCCTGTACAGAAAAGCCAACTGCACTGACATCTCTCAGTATCGTTGTGTTATGGCGACGTAGAAATGCCATGATTGATAGCTTTGCACCTTTCCAAGGCCTGACAAAGCCGCTCATCAAAAATAGAACACCTGTTAATACTATTACCGATATTGTCGCAGTACCGGATTTATTGGCTGTGAATGGAATTACACCGTAATACAGTTGGCTAGTTCCACCACTCATCTCTGAAACTTTTCTAAGAAGTCCATACACGCTGTCACCCGCGGCCGGCGGTTGTAAAACGGCTGCAATAGGAGTGCTCAATCCTTGGCTTGTTATAACAATTGGAGAAGGAGAATAACCGGGCACTGACTCTGTACGCCGAACTCTATAGGTAACGAACTGGTTTATCGGATCATAGCCAACGGGGGCGGCTATATGTCCGCGTGAAATTTTAGGCTCTTCCCATGCTTTAGCTTCATCAGCGCTCACCATAATGTCCAACGAATTATGATCTTTACTCTCTATTGCGCTGATATGCCCGGCGGAGGTATTTGAAATATCAGCAGCAGATATCCTCATGATATCCAGCAAAGACTGCAAGCCCCATCCATCTGTATGTGTACTATAACGATACAGCTCCTCGTTATCCACTTGAATACTCTCACCAGGAAGAAAGCAGCTATCCGACATCCAAGGTTTAGAGTTCGAAGATGTTGGCTCTGGTGGAGTAAGCCCGATATGCGCATCACGTTCGATAAAATCCCGCGCAAATGGCGAATAACCGTATGTATGGATGCGGCTTTTTCCAAATTCGTGTTCTGTATAAATAACGTCAGTATCACCGTTAGAAACGACTGTCGTTAATGCTGAATCTAAAAAAACATCCGTGGGTAGTAGAGGCGTAAATCTTTCAGGCCCTGACCTTTTACCACCTTTACGTATAACACCGCAGTAATTACCGTTGTTATCTCGAACACAATCTGCCTCTGAATCAAAACTTCGACCAAAACCGGCCCTCTGCATGTCAGAAGCTTTGTAGGTCAATCGTGACTGAATATCACCGGCGTTAAAATTTGCCTTAATCACCGAATCCCCACCGATTGCCTGCAGGGCTTGAAAAGGGCCCTCTGCGCCACGAGGATAATGTTGTTTCATGAAAAGTTTAACTTGCTCTTTAGAGACATACTCTTCATTTTCAGGAAGTGGCACGACAATTACTCGTGCGCCGCTTTCAAAGAAGGCCTTCAACGCCTCCTTATCTACAGTGCTGAGTTCTGGTTGATATACATCTGCCGCAAACAGCACTACGATCGTGTTGGGCCGCTTGGTTTTTGACCACGCATCCTTTCCGCCGCGTACATTTACAAATCTCGTAAGCTGGAGTAATGCAATACTGTCTAAATATGGATCCAATTTAAACTGATTGAAATCACCACCTGTGGAAGTTTTATTGTATAAGTCTGATTTCTGTGGCCCTGAAATGTCAACTCTTGCCAATACGGGGGAAGTATCGTCGTAAGCATATGAGAAAGTAGCCCTTGGTACTAAAAATTCTAAATCATCCCCTCCTACAATAGTTCCTCTGTCTGTATCGCTGGAGCCTGGATATTCACATTTTAGATATTTCTCGTTATCTTTTAATAATGAATAAATAATTTCCCGCTGCTGTGATATACCATTAGGATAAGCCTGCGCCAGAATTGACCTGTCAAAGATGACCTGTATTTTCATCTCTTGATGTGTGGTAAGAGCGAAGGATTTGCCAGGTGCCGGTTTTGAACCATTCACCCAAGTGGGCAATATATCACTCGCGACAGGCGGTCCGATAATTGCTATTACCTTACCATTGTTTATTAGGTAGCTTTCGAATTTTTGCTTCTGATCGATCCAAACCAAATCTTCTGTACTAGGCTCAATGATTACAACGGAATCTGCTTCAGACAAACACCGACGATCGAGGGTTTCTGAACCACTTCGCAGAGTTGAAATAGTGTAAATGCACTTCTTTTCTTCTAGCTGGTTTGCTAAATTTCTCAAAAATATGGCGTATAAATCATACTTTCCTAGAAAACTATCTCTATTGATTTCTTGAATAAGATTTATTGATGGACTTGGTGTAGTTAGCCCTTTCCACCAAGTTTCCCTAGAGAGACGTCCTTCATTTTCCCCAATAAGAAAAATAACGGGCTTTGTTGATTTTTGCTCAAGATATACAGAGGCGCTAGGAAAGTCGATTTGCCTATCCTTAGTAATCGACGCTTTACTTTCAAGTTGAATCCATCCATTACAAGCGAGTCGCCAGACACCAATATTGGTAAGGTAAGATGGTGAAGCACTATAGATAACACTATTATTACTTCCTTCCCATGATAGAAATGGAAAACTCTCATTGTAGAAAACGTGTTCTTTGCTTTCGGAAATCTCATTACAGCCAGGGCCAACTAACTCTCGGAAAGTTGTTGTAACCTTTGGCTGAGATATGTTTTCAGTACGGCTTAACTCGATGTTGCTCAGCTGTAGGTGTAGAGTTTGTTTATTAAAAAGCAGGGAGCCTGATACATCGTTGACCCATTTCAATTCACTTGTAGTGACATAATCGTTTTTAATTGAACGATTTAATATATGGAGGGGGACATGTAGTGAAAGTAATTTTTTTACCAGCATCAGATCGAGCGATTTTGAGATGGCCTCGCTATTTTCATTGGTCGCTATGTCACTAATATTTTGGGTAAGCTGGCTCTGATTTTCAAGAATTAGAATTGCTACCGATACAGTAGCCCAGTGTTTAAAACGCTTATTCTCCCGAGCAAAGTCAATTCCACAAATAATATTATTTACTAAGTTTGACGCGGAATCCTCACAATCTTCGCTTGTCGCAATGCCAACTCTATCTGGCCATACCGTATTTACGTCACTTCGGTAATCAATGCTTGAGAAGGGGTGCTGGGCTTCAGAGAATGCCGAGCATTGCTTATTGTTATCCGATGTAAACGTAACAAGGGATATGCTCGAGATATTTGAGAATTTCTTCAGCTCATTTTCAACGGTTAGTAATGATGTGGTGTTGCAGTCAAAAATGGCGATCAGATGCCTTGGCAATTCTATCGCTTTTGCACCGGAGTCTAGATAAAGCAGCCCCCCAGTCATTAAAGCTAACGCAATTGATCCACTCAATAGTCGATTCCGGCGAGGCCGAAAAAGACTTATCACTATACCGAAGCAAGCAACTGCCGCGATACAAACCAATAGCACGTTAATATTCATCGCACACTATCACCCATTCTATGGCTTCAATGGGTATTTGGAATCAATGAGGTGCTTGAATCGTTTAGTCCCTTGCCCGAGCCTTTTACTATAAATTATGTTGCTAAGAATGTGCAGGGCCTGAGCGACAGATTGCTGATCACTCAACAAAACCAACAATCGTTGGCTCATTGAATGAAGCAGACGTTCAGGATCATCGATTTCAACGTGGTGCCATAGGATGTCGAGTTCATCACCAAGGCTCCTTATGAAGCCATGATCACTTTTGCATATATCCTTAAAGTCTTCTTTCAATTTTTCTGCATTTAAGCCCGCTTGAACAACACTTAATGATTCCAAGTATCGGTCAAGCGGTTCACTCCTTGCTACTGGGAACTTTTCAACACAACTCTTAAAGTTCTCTGATATTTCCAGTTTCACCCAAGAATCCGATTTTTGGCTGTCACTTTCTCCACAACGCTCCCCGATCCATTGGGCAAAATTTCGATCGCCTACAGAGCGAAAAATTTCCGTTTGTCCAGATGGTTCAATGATTTTTGCTGACTGTAATATATTAGATAGATCACAAGATGCGTTGGCCGGAGAATATCGATCAAAGCATTCAGACCATCGCTCAAGATCCTTATCGCCACTAAGACCGCATGAAAGCAATTTATTGCGAACGATGCTTACTAAATTATCGGGCACCTGATCTTCCACTAGTAGATCCGTGCGACAAATTGGCTTTACAAACCCCTTTAGGTGAGATTCATCATCAATATTACGCCTAAGCCCCACTATAGTATTGTATGTTTCAGGGTGAGTGAGTATCTCATGGGCGATTTGCCGTATAGCATTTTCTTTTCGTGCCAATTTACCAGGGTTAGTAGCTTGAGCGAATGCATCTTGAATTTTGTGTCCAAGTGTTCGCACTGATACTCTGTCAAAATGTATCGGCTTAACCTTAACCCGCTCATTAAAACGATAACCAAGTTCTACACTTTCTCTCTTTGCTTCAGCATAAGCGGCGCTGTACCAATCTCCTAATGCTCGACCATCAGGACCAAAATTGCACAACTCGGAAATCGTTGCCATTGCATTTTGCAATACACCAGGGCTTCCTTCTCGCTTTGCTTTCTTCAATGTTTCAGAAAGCAAGTCTCGCGTATTTCCAGATAAATATTCGAGACCAGGTTTATCTGCATTCGGATCGCCCCAGCAACAGAGGGTAACAAGCGCTGCGCGCCTCAGCAATGACCAATCTTGATCCTCATCCCCTACCTGTTCTCTTAAGATAACATCAGATAACACATCAAGGCTTGGGCTTCTAAGTCTGAACGACTGACCAATACGTGCTGCTAGCGGGGGGCTCAATGTTCTTGCAGATGCGTCGTAGCCGGGAGGATTCATCGTCATACAAACGACAACATCCATTTGGTAAAGGTTCTCGCCAATGGCAACCTGACCTTCTTCAAGAAGGAGAAGGAGACTGTCCAAGATGCCGTCAGAGAACCGGTTAATCTCATCCAGGAACAAGACAAACGGCTTTTTATCTGCATAATCTAGCTCAAGCGGTTTTATTGTGGCTTTATTACTGGGCGCCGTGTGTTTTGGGCGTCCTTTGTCATCGCGGTTTACCCTTCTAAGCAAAGGGGCTCCTTTCCTATCCGGAAGCACATTTCCACCGGTGTCTTTATCTGTTATGAGAATGATGTCGTCTTCAATAAGCGCATCTCGAGACATTTCTTTATTCCCCTGGACCTTCGTCCATGCACCCTCAACGATGATATTGTTGCGTTCCGCCCTCTTTATCGCTTCACCAATACAATAACTTTTGCCACATCCCCTGGGGCCGTACAACACGACATGCTGCCTACGTTCAATAGCTGCCATTACCGTTTGAATTAGTTGGTCACCTGTTTCATAGAACCGCCCAGCATCACGCTCATGAGGTTCAGGTAACAACTCAGGCTTGAACGTCAGCCATTCGATTAAATCTCTGCCAGCTTCTCGGGCAATGCTGCGCATTCGATTTACGATTTCCTTATTCATCGGTCAGTAACACCTTTAACAAGTTCGACATATTTATCTAGCGTGGGTGCATCATCAACGCGCTCATTGAGACAATTTATTATTGCTTCGCTTGTTGAAACGGGGAGAGTCATCCCTTCTGGGAAAGTCACACCCTCTATAAGCTTATTGCACGTATCATTGACCCAAGCGTTCAGTTTTGAGTTGGCGTCTTTTGTTGATGGATTGTTTTTATCTAAAAAATTATCGATGGAATTTAATATGTCATTCGCATCTTCTTCAGAAAGACCTCCATCTTGTATTTGATTCATTAGGGCTGCAATCATAGCTTTTCGCAGCTCATATGCTTGGTTTATATCCAGATTGGTAAATTGCGCTTTTAATTGTTGGACAACGCCTGCTTTGTCAAAACTAGTGGTCGAGGTGCTTTTTACAATTTTATGAACTGTTGTTGTTTTCGATCCGAATGCACCACCAATTCCACCTCCTAAACGCCTAAATATTTCCTCGATTAGGCTTGGGCTATCTCGGTAAACTCTACGGTAATTTTCGGTCGTTGTCGTAGCATCTTCGCCTCTACCCGACGCCACTATTTTTCCAATATCTTCACCTGTGGCTTTGTCATTTTCACTTTGATTACTGATCTTATCCTCTGAAAATTGGTCTTCAGTTTCCGGTGGTGAGATATAGTCTTTTTTTGCGGTATCTTGTTCTGGGTTGCTTTCTAGCGCTTTGTTTTCTTTATTTCCTTGCGCAAGGGGCGCCTCGTCTTCTTGAGCCTTCTTGATGTTTTGAACACGCCATTTTTCGTCTGCTTCTTGTAATCGCTGTCTAGCTGATTCTGACACCTTGCAACCAGGATTTAGTCGTTCCAAACCTTCTATGTCATTTGTTGGTTTACCCCTTCCTAAATGACTTTCCCTTCCTATTATCAATTCAGCCATGTTGTCAAAATTACCACAGGGGATCGGGTTCGAGTTCGTCGGGTCGACAATAATGACTGGTTCTTCAGGAATGCGAAGTACAATACCGATACTAAAAGTAAACGGAATGAAAATAATTAAAGGTATCCGTAAATAAGGCTGCAAAAAAAGTTTGTTCAATTTTTTTTGACCGTATTTCTTTGCGAATCGGTAACCTAGCCAGAAACACCCTATAAAAATAAGAAGGTAGATGATAATTTTGAACTGGCCTTCTAGCGCATCAAATAGCGGTAAGAGCTTGAGTGGTGCCCATATGACGACAAAGAGAAAAACGCTAAGCAGAATTCCATCACGATTAATCTTATGCATAGCTAACCCGCCTGCGATAAGCTTTGCATACAAGCTGCCGCTTCCGGATAATTTCGGTAGATTGCCTTAGCAGTCTTCTCAATGGTAGCAATCCTTTTGTTGCCTGGAAGAAGGTCTAGTGTATTTTTAATTTCTTGGCATGAGAGACTCTCTCCACGCGTTAATTTCTCAAGCAAATCAACTCCATCTGTACCTAGCTCCTTAGTAAGCGCTTCCTTTGCCTTGTCCTTTAAATAATCTCCTGCCCGATCACGATTAGTGTATATATCCACTAGTTCCTTGTAGATATCGGAGGAACTCGAACCAAGTCGTTTATCTAAAAATTGCTTTTGCTCAGTAGTAAGCGGCTTTCCCGCTGACATCGATTCAAACACCGAGGCCGCTGTTTTAATATCTTCCACAGATGTTTCGGTCCCCAATAATCCGCTTGCGAATTGGGCAGCCATAACTGCACACAATCCACCAGATGCCGCAGTGCAAGCGGCGGCTAGGGCGGCCATCGCCGCAGCGTGTTGTGCTGGGTCATTACTATCATCTGAATCTTTGGCTGTATTTCCTACACCTACTTCTTTCATAACTTCATCAACAACATCTGATTTAACTTCTGGAAGATTTTCAATATAGGATTCTGCAAGTTCCGTTTTATTTCGTTGATTCTCTAGTTCTATTTTCAGGCGGGCCGCTTCTTCACGTGCCTCATCTAACTTAGCTTTTGTTTCTTTGATTGCATCTTCATTTTTAGACTTGAGTGCTTCAGCATAAGCATTGAATCGCTTGTCGAGTTCCTGGTTTAGCCCTTTAATTAGCGCGTCTTGTGACGCCGCAATCAACTGATCTACCTGTGCAAGCTGCACTTTGTATTCATAAGTGGCCCTTTCACCGGCTGACTTTGCCATAGCACTTTCATACTTGGCGTTGGTCAATTCAAGCTGCAACTTGAGAGTTTTAATTTCTTGCTCATGACTCAAGCATGGCTCATCAGATTTACAGCTACTGAGCAGAGCAATAGATGCACTTAATAGTAGAATTGGTGCTCGTTTCATAGCTCACCTCCTAATACGGTTAATTTTCTTTTACATATTTACGTTTTACTTCATACCAAAGTTGGAATTCCGTTGTTTTAATAGAGCGTAACAATGTCACTTCAGACTTAGCACTACCATCGCCAGGTATGCTGCTAGGCCTTTTGATACTTCCACCTCCGACAATGCATAGCCGAGCAGGGTAGTTAACAATTAGCTTTTGATTTAGTGTTGTTTGGGGTTTTAGTACGGGGTCTTGAGCCGTACATTTGGCGCCATCTGGTAAACCTTGCAGTCCAATTTTTATATTCCAGCCATTGCTCGGTTTTTTAAGATGCTTATCCTCTGGATAGCTATGGTGGTAAGTTTTTTTACATTTCCGCTTGCTAAATAAGCCCCCACCTTTACACTTTTTCCCAGCGTATTTTTCCCAGTGCTGTGTCCACACCACGATTTCAATCGGTGTGTCATGGCTGACTGTCACCGTTACCTCATCTCCTGGCTGAAAAATAGGTAGCGAATTTTGACCTTGTGGACTCAACATAGCTGAATATACGAACCCATCTCTGCTTTCGTTTCCCTCGGCCTTTACTTCCAAATAACCTGCCTTTGATATCTGCGAATAAGCGGGTTTTGAAAGGATCAATAGAAGAGCAGCAATTAGAGTTAAAGTACTATTCACAATTAACATCGCTCGATTCTTCATTTGAGTCCTCCCACGAATCATCTAACGATTCAATACTTACAGTGAACTTTTCAACTGGCGTCCAGGACTTTTCATCAATAGCCTTGAGAATGATTTTCTGGTTGCCATCTGGAGCAGGTAGCATTACCGTGCCTATGCCACATATTGTTGCAGGCGCATTCGTATTGTTGTTGAGGGAACCCTTAGGAGCACTATCAGACCAGTCGCAAACTCGGCCAACCTCGAGCAAGCCCCAAGATATATTTATCATTCCCTCGGTTAATTCTATATCCTTACTAATAGCGTCCTTAATGTTGTTTTCCAGCTGAGTAGTGGTAAAAATGGTGCCCACGATTAATGAATTAAATTTTGCAGTAACAGTGGCCTTCCATTGAGTTGGTATCAACTTCTCCCCACTTTTTGCTTTAAAGAGGATTCGATTTTTCTCAATATCTAATTTTGCTTCCAGGTACATGGGAAATTCTGTTGCCAAGCATTCCCATTCGATTTCATCGGAGGCGTTAGAAATAGAAGGCGCCATTATCAAAATGGCCAATAACTGTAAACTAACTAAGCTGCGCGTAATTTTCACCATACATTTTATGGAGTAAAGGCCGAGTAATGTTATCATCTTTATATACCTAATTATTTTTCTCGATCCACATCAGCAAATATTTTCCGCCCCAATCTTTTAACTCGTAATCATTCGTAATATTCACACTTGCGGAGTACTTTTTGTCTCCAGAGGTGATTTCCTCGCTGCACATGTTAAACTGTTTCTGATTCGATTTTACTGCCGAATTAAGAACCAAAAATGCTTTGTCCATATTGGCTATCGATTTATTGGTTGGGACAGCTTCAGTCAACCCCAGAAGGGTAACTATGTGCCCACTTGCATAAGAATCGCCATTTAACTTTTGAACCGAAGTCATGATCGGCTTTTTGACGAGGACAGCGGCAATAGGCGCGCCGAAAATATCTGAGGAAGTAATACCTGTGATGTCTGAGATTTTTTGGTAATACTCAGTTGGTGAAGAGGGGTAATATAACGTTAGTTTAAGGTTATTGGATGAAACCCTTTTAACAGCCTCAACCCACGTAGCATGGAGATATGGATTTATCTTTTTTCCTTTTGAATTCTTCGAATTGTGTTCTTGTACGACTGAATTAATTTCCTTTCTAACTATAACCTCAAGCTCTCTGAGCTGTTTGGGTGTTTCTATTGCCTGATACCAAAGACCTGAGTACGCTAGTGCATAGGCTATAGAATAAGACTGGCAGGTATTGGATGTTGATTGAGGTGATGGATCGAGTATAAGCTCGCTTATAGCTAGTGAATTAGCAGAAAGTAAGCAGGTCAATACCCCTAACAGTAGCTTTCTCATTAATCCTCCTTGAATTTAGCTAAACTTGCGCGAATGTGTTTGCTCAAAAAATAGCCTATCACAGGTTGTCATTAATGCAATTGAAAGTAATGAATCGCCGCTCATGAAAGAGGCTAGTCATGCAAAGAATTTGAAAATTTTCTTTTCTTCCTTTTAACCTATTGATCTGCAATAGCTTAAATAGGCGCTAACTTTTCAAAATCCGCCGATGGCAACATTGTGTCGGTTCGAGTCCGACCCCAGGCACCATATCTTATTAAGCTGTAGAGCTATAGATGTTTTATCAATACATCTGATCTCCTTGATTGGTGACGGTAATCGCTTCTTGCCCGAGTATAATTTAAAGCTCAGCCTGGCATGCGTGATTAGCACTACCGCAGATTTCATTGGTACCTCCCGAAAAAGCATATTGCTCGCTGTTTGGAGGGCGGGATGCATCAGCCTTATCCATTAGTACAGATGTCATAACCTGACGGGCAGCGCTTGGTTTTGAACTCGCTTGTCCACAGATTGAATTCAGCTATGCTGAATTGTCGCCAGCCGCGGATATCCACTAGGGTTTTCACCTCTATATCCAGCTCATCCAGAGCCTGTCGAAAGCGCACCATATCCTGGTAAATTCGTGGCTTTGCGGATTGCAGTTCGGTTACATAATGATCTTCTGCTAAGACCATCCTGGGAACAGGTAGATACGCCAACAAATAATGCTGCGAGTGCGCCGTGGCAATATCAAACAGGGTAAGATTACCCAGCGTAAGCGAAGCACCTGGCGGTACTAACAGCAGATTGTCTGCGCTTGTTGTTGTGTTTAAAGCCTGTAGAACGCTGCCTTGGTGTGGCTCTGCCATTACCAGAGTGGCACCCAAGGCCAGGGCATTGTCTAAGCCTCTGAGACTGGCATTGTGGTGGTGGGTGACAACAAAGTACTTAATGGGTTTGTCTTGCTGGGAGAGTTGCTTGATTGCGGCGAAATTCTCGGCCAACCCGTCTGCCGCACCCATGGCAATATAAAAGTCAAGTTGCTCCACAAAGACCGTAAATGTGCGGCCTTTGCCAGCCTGGTAAACGCCGTCAGCCAGTTTCTTTGCTTGCAGCGTTGAGCGGTCGAAAAGTTCTCCCCAAGGGGTAAAGTGGGCAAAGCCGGTGAAGGCGTTGGTCAGGTCTGGATTCAACTGAATATCACGCTTTACTGAGAGCAAGCGTAGCTGCCCATTGACAAAGAAATTCATATCCCGGGCAAAGGTCAGTTCGCTGTTTGTATTGTGGTTGGAAAACACGTACAACATTTCCCCGGCCCGGGGATGCTCACGACGTATTTTGTTGATAAGGCCTGATGCCTTGTCGATAAAATATGTATATATCTCGCCCGAGGCCTGCTTCAGCTGTAATTTCTGTTGCAGTTTGCCGCGGTAATATTCCTCGCCGCGATATTCCAGCTCGTTCAGTAGTCCGGCCAATCTTTTTGCTTGCAGAGTATCGCTACTGCGTACTAACGAGCTGCCAAGCCGGTCAAAATCCGCCCAGTCTTCGACTGAGTATTTCTCATGCAATATGTCGTACATAACGGTAGATGTGCCGTCATAAATCCATTTTTCCAGATCCAGGGTGGTGCGCGGCACGCGATAGGACAATAAGCTTTTGCGTTTATTTGCATAGTCGATAGTTAATTCTTCGTTGATACGCCACAACTCAGGCACATCGGGCGATTCTCCTTCTCCTGGCCAGGGGCCCTTGTTGTAATCGACCACTTTGATGCTGTTGGCATTAACCAAGGCCTTGCCGCCATAAGCGCTGACAACTTTGTCGACAATGACTGCTTCCAGGGGGGTTGGTATGTCAATGTCTAAAGCCAGGCTCAACACTGATGGACTGATGAATAACAAACAGCCACTAAGTGCGAACTTTTTGGTTATGCCTGAGAGCCGTTTCGATATTCCTGCTTTGCTGCATAAGCCGTTAAGTCGCACCTCGTGGTCGGCAAAGATGACATTGAGCAGATAAGGGGGCACTTTCATTGGCACTATTCCTGATATTCAATAGCAGCATGCTAGCAATAAGAACGTCGCGATAATGTGAAGATTGTTCTGTTTGTGACTTTGCGGTTTGCTCTTTTGGGCTCACGAAATCTTCACGCCACGTAGGTTAGGCTATCAGAGAAGCCTTCTGGAGTGAGCATTATGAAAGCCATCGTTATGTTGTTGTGTATGCCTTTGCTGCTAAGCGGATGTAGTGGTGCGCATCTGGATATTTTTCCCAAACTCGACAACCCAGCGCTGATGCACGCAAAGATCGCTCCAGAACTGTTGCGGCAGGATCTCGATGCCTTTGTTGCCGGTGTCAGGGAGCGGCACCCGGATTTTAGTGGTTATGCCGATGAAGCCGCGCTAAGTCAGATGTTGGAAAAACTGAAAAACAGCATCACAAAGCCGATGACACGTGTTGAGTTTTTTCGTTATGTCGGCCAACTATCCCATGCTTTTGGGGACGGACACAGCTTTCTAATCTGGCCTTATCAGGAGCTGAATGCCTTGAAGGAACAAGGCGAGACGCCTTTCCCATTTGCGGTAAAACTGACTTCAAGTGGTGTGTTCGTTCCGCAGTCGTATGTTTCGGGAGAACAGCAGCTCCCGGTTGGAAGTCAGATTTTGCGTATTAATGGTGTTGCCACATCTGACATTTTTGCCAATGCGCAGCGCTACGTGGGGGGCGAAACCGCAGGCTTGCGTGGCGCTTTTGTGGCTGAGCGCTTTTCGCATCTGCTTTGGGCGGTATACGGTTTTATCAGTCAGTTTGACATTGAATTGCTTTATCAGGGGCAAATGCAAACGCTCCATATTGATAGCCGCCAAAGCTGGCAGCGCGCGGCTTCGCTGTTTGAGCGACCTGGTGATGATTTGGCTTACCAGCGCCTGGCGGGCAATGTGGGTTACTTAAAAGTAGACAGCTTTGATGTTGATCCAGAAGAGTTCTCGGACCAACTTGAAACGATCTTCAGCCAAATAGTGCAACAACGGCCCAGTGCCCTGATTATTGATATTCGCAACAATACCGGCGGCAATACCGATACCGCGACAGAACTGGCTCGTTATATCGCCAACAAGCCCTTCAGACTAGTGTCCAGCATGACCGAAAAGCTCAATAAAGATAATCGCGGTCTGTTCGGTTATAAAGGTCAGCCCGGCGAGATGCAAACTAAGGCATTACATGACTATGTTGAACCGATGGGTAAACACAAAGGCTTCAACGGTGATGTGGTGGTGTTAATTGGTCCGGTAACTTATTCGGCAGCGATTGTGTTTGCTACAACCGTGCAAGATAACGGCTTTGGCCTGCTGGCGGGGCAGCCTACCGGGGGCTTTGCTAATCAAAGCGCGCAAGGGAATTTATTTAATCTGCCGCATTCGCAGTTAAGGGCCTATGTTGCCACCCGCTTGCTGGTGCGCCCAAATGGTAATGCCGATGTCACCGCAGTGATACCGGATCTGGTCGTGGATGAAGCCTTCGAGGACCTGCACAGTGCAGTCGACACTTTACTGCAGCGCGTGTTACAACGGTTTAAAAACAGGGATGGCACTTAAACGCTGGATAGGCACACTAGTCATGCAATACACATAGGGAAGCACGAGCTTGGCAACGTTGTTGGTACTGGTCATTGAAGATACAACGCAGATTGGCGGGGAAATTTGCGACTTTCTGAGCGCCCAGGGAATGCTGGTGGACTACGCTGCCACCGGCACGCTGGGGCTGGACCTGGCGGCGCAGCAACCCTACGATGTTATTGTACTGGACGTGATGCTGCCGGATATTAACGGCGTGGCTGTGTGTAAGATGTTAAAGCAGCAGTGCGATCCCACACCTGCGGTGTTAATGCTAACGGCGCGAGACAGTATTGCAGACAAAAGTCTGGGGTTCGACGCCGGGGCCGATGATTACCTGACTAAACCCTTTGATTTAACGGAGTTACTGCTGCGTTGCCAGGCCTTGGCGCGTCGCCACCAATTACATCAGTCGCAGACTATCTGCATTGGCGAACTGCAAATTAATGAAAAGCAGCAACTCGCCATGCGCCAGGGACAAACTTTAAAACTCAGCAGTACGGATTTTTCGATTCTGATGATGCTGGTGCAGGCCTACCCGAACGCGGTCAGTCGGCAGCAACTGATTAACCGTATATGGGGTGAGGATGCCCCGGACAGCGACGTCATCCGCTCACATATTTATACCTTACGCCAAGCGCTGGATAAGCCGTTTGCGTCGGCCATGTTGACCACCATTCACGGCATTGGCTTTAAACTGGCGGCAACGGACTGAACATGTTTGCGCAGCGCAGTCTCAAAGCTACCCTGCAGTACAGTATCGTTGTTTCTACGCTGCTATTAGCTGTGTGCTTTATGGTGTTGATGCTCGGCTATGCCTGGATAGTAGAAGACAATGTGTTTAACCGTTTGGTGTTGTCAGAAGCGCAGTATATCCAGCAGCAATTTCAGGATACCGGGGGTATTACGGCCCCGCGTCATCCCTTTATGACCCTCTATCCGGGTTGGCAGGCCTTGCCAGAGCAAGTGCAGCAGTTACATAGGTTATCGCCACAGCGGGTAGAATTTCCCAACGGCAACGACGGAACGCTGCATTTGCTACCCATTGAACTTGGCAGCCGTGAGTGGGTACTGGCCGCCAACGTCTCCGGCTTTGAAGTCACCCGGGATTTTCTGCCTAAACTGATGCCTTGGTTAGGCATGGCACTGGTGCTGGTGTGGTTGCTGGCCTTTGCGTTATCACAGTATTTAAGTCAAAAAGTGATCCGGCCGCTGGAGCATATTAGTACCAGGGTAAAACAACAGCAGCCAGGCCAGTCGCTGATACTTAGTGACACCTTGCCAGATAACGAGATTGGCTATCTGGGCCGCACCATTCAAAACAATATCAGGCAATTGCAAACAGCGCTGGCGCGGGAAAGTGATTTTACCCGAGATATCAGTCACGAACTGCGCACCCCGGCTACGGTGCTGAAGATGGTGTTAAGCCGCCTCAGTCCATCTCAGCCGCTGGATAATGATGCACTGACGCAACTGAGACAATCTGCATTGCAGATGGAGCAAATTATCCATGTGCTGCTGGCATTGGCGCGTGAAGAGTCGATGCAAAGTGAACGCTTATGTTTGCTGGAAGAGATAGAGCATTGTCTGGTAAATAACCCGCAGTTGACACGACAGCCGCAGTTGCAATTGGCATTGCAGCTACCGGCTGATTTCCATATACAGGCGAATAGAAACTTACTGCATATTTTGCTGGGCAACATCATAGATAATGCCCTGACCCATGCCAGCGCCAGTGAACAGCATATTTGCCTGACCGGCGAGCAACTGAGTATTGCCAACCCAGTAGCTGATGCCTGCCCGGCAAATCTGTTAACCCCCGGCGTGAAAAACAAAAGCAGTCCAGGCATCGGGCAAGGCCTGCATATCGTTACGCGTATCTGCCAGTGTTATCAATGGCAGGTGACATCCCACACTCAGGATAATTGGTTTTATCTGAACATCGATTTTTGTACTTAGTGGTAATTGCATAGTCACTTATCTCTATTGTGAAAACACAACCCGTCTTTCTATCGTAAAATCAGGGGGTTAAACAAATAGATAAAGGGTAGGGAAGGTGGGATGCCAGTAGTTGCTCGTTAAGCATTTTTATTGTCCCGTTTGGGTCGATGCTAAACAGTCCGTCAAACAATGAATCGCCATAACAGACTAATGCCCGAACCTGGTAGTTGCCGCTCTGTGCTTGTTCGGTGACCTCAGGAGCGAAGTAATATTGCTCAATGCCAGTATCGAAGTGCAGTTCCGCGTCTTTTTCCTTGCTTAATACTTCCGGCAGCGCGCATTGTTCAGGACGGGTGACAATAAAGAAACTGCCCTGTTCACCCTGGCTGAAAAAGCTGAAGAAGCTCAAATAATCAAGCGCTTGCGAAGGACGCAAGCGTAGTGACACTTTACGGTTAAGCGCAATAATGGGAGCGGCCAAGCCATTCAATATATAGAAGTCGCCCTGACAGGCCAGAAAGTAGCGCCAGCTGTTACTGCCAGGGTGGGATTTTTTAGCTATGGCGAGCAAGGTCACTGCATCATAAAAGGCTAGTGGAAGTTGCATCGCTAAATATTCATTAGCAGCCAGACCAAGCTGTTGGAGCAGATTGGCCACCAGGCTGTCTGTTGGCGGCTGCCAGTTATCTGTGCTGGTGCAAAATAACGGTGGAGCATGACTAAATCGTGTTGGCAGGGCGTTAAGCATGCTTATTTTAGCAAGCTGCGCTTGGATTAACTGCGTTATGGCCGCTGATTTGTTTTGCTGATTTTCTGCCAGGCAGTGCTGATACTCGTCAAACTGGATGGTAAATCTGAAGAAGCGGCCGTCAGGACTGAGTTTTACCCTGCCACTGTAGCTATGCTCACAAATCATACAACCGAACCGGCTGACGTCCGGTGAACTTTGCAGTGCGTCGAAGAAACGCTGCGACGTTTCACGGTCAAAAATGCGGCGCATATCCCTTTCATTGTGGGTTTGCCTGTGAACGTCTGAGCGTTGTTGGTGCCCGGTCTCAGTTAAATGTTGGGCCAGGCATCTATGACACAACGAACGGCCACAATCGCAGTCCAGTAGATTTTCCAACAAAAAGCTGTCACGGCAAGTATCACATAGCGCACGGAACATGCTTATCTCTCAATAAGAGCGCAGAACTCACTTACTTCTTTTATAAATATCATAGTCTTAACTGACAAGTAAGAAAAAATAGGTTAATAATTGTGCTCCGTGTTTTATGAGCAACAAGCTTCGTTAATAAGAGAAACAGGCCATGGCAGCTACTACCGGCACCAACCCAAGTTATGACGTGTTTATCAGTTATTCGAGTAAAGACGAACGCAGAGCCAGGGAATTAGTCAGTGAGCTGGAAGCCAAGGGCTACCGTTGCTGGATCGCGGTCCGGGATTTATTTCACTCGGGGAATGATTACAGCCTGACTATTCCGCGGGTGATTGCCCAGTCCCGTTGTGTATTGTTGTTACTTACCGCTGATGCCAATCAGAGTCGTCACGTGCGCAATGAACTGGATATTGCCTTTGAAAAGCAGATCCCAATCTTCCCCATGAAACTGGATGCTACAGATGGTGCGCAACTTGAATGGTTTCTGCGCAGCTCGCAATGGTTTGATGCCGTGGATGCCAAGTTAGACGAGATGGTAGATGCCATTGTCGCCAAACTGGAAAACAAAGAACTGCATGTTTCGTTAAAACCCAAGCGCTTCCCTCTTAAAAAGAACATGGTGGGCATGGCTGCGGCGCTGGCCGTGCTGGCTTTTGTGCTGTTCTCAGTGTGGGAATGGTTCTATCTGTCTCCCATGCCAACCCCCATCGCCGACATACGGGAACTGCAGGCCGACGATTTTGCTGCAACGGTCGAGGAAAGTTACAGCAATGGCCCCGTACTGCTTAAACTGCGGGCAACAGGTATGGGACTGATGTCCAGCGCCACTGTTGCCAACAAACAATATGAATTTATTTTCGAATTTGACAGCGGGCAGCGAACCGAATCTGTTCAGATGCTGGTACTGGCGCAAACCGAAGTGGACATGGCGTATCCCATACCCAGCGAAGTCACAGTAACCGTGCGTGACTTAAATGGCTCCTTCAGCAGTGAACCCATGACCTTTGCTTTACCGCAAATGCAGAAAATGCTGGGGGCAAAGCAGGCCGAAAAAATAGCCAAGCGTAAACAGCAATTAGAAGGGCGTTTATCCTGCTATAAGGCGCTCGCCTATGCGGCAGGTTTTCCTCTCTGTCAGTTTGGTTCTCTTGGTCAGGGGGAGTCGCTCAAGGCGCTGCAACCTATTATAGAGCGTATTAGTTTTGGCACCGACAAAGACCAATTAACCGACATCCTATATTTAAACCCGTTAAAGACCGAGGGAGAACTGTTGGCGCGGGTTAATGACAAACAGGAACTGCTGGTTCTGCTGCCCAGACAAGCAGAGGAGATTTACTACCGCTTGCATTTTAGTGATGGCGAACAAGGCAATATTCATACTTTGAAACCGCAGGGCGCCGCGGCCAAGGTGTTACGCCTGACCAGCGGTGACCCTTCAGCACCAGCGCTGTTTTTATCCAGTGATTTCAATATGCTGAATTATGTGCTGGTGCCATTGAGTGGTGCTGATATCAACCACATCAGCTGGAGTGTCTACGCTGGGATGAATAATGCCATGCAACAAAGTGATGGTTTGTTTTACGCCGACAAGATAGCTAAATCAATGTTGGAAGATGCTTCTGAATTAGACCTTATCTATGTGGACGAAAGTGGCAAGTCGAGTCGCTATAGTTACCAGTTGAATCTGGCTCAAACGCAGCAGACTGCGCGAATTGACGCACTGAAAAATAACCCCCAGTCGTTGATTGAATGTCAGCCGAATGAGTGTCACTTCAAGTGGATGAGCGCAGGGCAGAAGGAAATCGATGGTATAGACGATATCTTCATCGGCCTGGATGCGCGTGAGATGTTCTCTATTAGCCATGATGATCTTTCGCCACTGACTGCCCAGATGGAGTCTCGGCGCCAACCTTTGTATGCAGAAGCGCAAGCCAGTGCGGCGGCTAAACCCAGAAGCAGCTTGTCTTTTGGCACCCCGGTGAATACCGGCACTGTTTCGCTGCTGGACCGTTTAGCAAAACCCTCGGCATTCACGGTAAATCCTAACTGGAAAAAGCGAGAGGCGACGCGAACATCACCGATCGTGAAGTTTTCGTGGCCAGTAGGGCCTTTGTTTATTCAGTTGAAATGGATAGATGGATCTCTGTCTGACACTGTCGTTTATAAGGTTCCTTACCAGTGATGAAGCATCGTATGCCCTTGTTGATTGGTGTTAGCGGCCACCGCAATGCCCTGCTGCGGGATAGCAGTGGCAATGCCGATGAAAGTCTGATCGTTCAGGCTATTATAACTGCACTAAAGCACTGGCGGGCACAGGTTGGGGAGCAGACTCCCATCTGGCTGCTGACCGGCATGGCGAGCGGACCGGATTTACTCGCCATTGATGCTGTCGAAGCCTTGATGGAAGGGGAGCCTGACTGGTATACCGGTAACTGCGATGTGATCCCGGTTCTGCCTATGCCCGTGGAGTACTTTAGGGCCGATTTCGCAGGTACTGAACCGGCCTGGCAAACCAAGTTTGATTATTACCTGAACAAATACCAGCACAATCTGATCGTTACCACGGCAAATATGTCTGATGAGGAACGGCTTAGTGCCTATACCGACCTTAACTATGGCGAAAGCCGCAGTCAGCTATACCTTAACCAGGGCGCATTTTTAAGCCGTTACAGCAATGTATTGCTGACGCTGTGGGATGGCCAAGATAGCGATAGCGTTGGCGGCACCGCTGATGTGGTTAAGCTTAAGTGCGGCATGCCGGGCGTTTGCACCGACAAGGTTCACCCTGGTTTGCAACCCGTTGGCTATTTTGATGGCCTGCAGGGTGGGGTGCTGCAACATATTCTGGTGGAGCGCACAGCAGAAAACCCTGCTGAGCATCTGACTGCGGGTTTTCAACGCCTCGCCCCGGATGCCCCAGAGCAGGCAACGGTTTACCTCTGTCATAGTCACCCGTCTGCGCAAACGTCACCGTTATCTTCGAGCCTGAGTGAGGAGTTTGTGGCACTGGTGCGACAACTGAAGCAGTTTAATGCTGAACCAATGCAAGGCGATTGTAGCGACGACGCGCTGCTCGGTGAGGGGCTGGCCGGGCGCTGTGCGATTTTCTCCAAGGCCGATAAGGTGGCGCTCAAGGCGCAAAGCCGCTATCGAACGCAATTGCTGCTCTTTATGGCGTTTGCCTTCTTAGGTCTGCTGGCCTACGAAACCGTGTCTAACCTGCTCAATACCCTTGGCGGACTCATTATCATAGGCGCAGTGTTAGTGGTGGTGGGCGTTACGTTTTTTATAATTCTTGGGGCCAAAATGGCCAGGCTGAAATGGCGCTATCAGCTCAATCGTATGGTGGCCGAATCCCTGCGCTTACGTGGCTACCTGAATCTTGCTGATGTGCCACCGTCTTTACCGCCCATGCTGCCGAGGCGCTATCGCAGTAGTTTTCCGCTGGTTAGTCAGGCCAATGCACTGGGCGAGATGATCTGGTGGCAAGATCGCCAGACATTCCAGAACGGCTACCAGGGCAACCTTGAACGGGTGAAAGAGCAATGGATAGGCGGGCAAATTCGCTATCTGGACAGCAAACTGAAAACCACTCGTGAAAGCAAAATACGCTGGATTAACAAACAGCCGAAATTGGCGATGCAGACCTTCAATCGCATGTCTTACCAATTGTTTATCGCTGCGGTAATGCTGGGTGTAATGATGTGGCTGGTGCATGGCTGGCTGTTGTGGCAGTACCCGCTGGATACCTTTGCCGGCAATGTTAACCGCTGTGAGCTTAATCAACTGTCTAACGGCTTTTTGCCCTGGTTATGGTGTGAATGGGACACCGGGGTGATGTTGGCCGTGCAGTTTTTAGTGATGCTGGGTGGTGTTATTGCCCTGTGGGTGGAACTGGCCAACTACCGTTTCGCCAGTGCGGGTTTCGCGCATATGCAGGTATTTTATAAGCGGGCGCAGTTTTTATTGGCCCAAAGCCTGACTAAAGTACAAACCGATAAACTGCTGACGGAGCTCGCCAACGAAGCCATGCAGGAGCATGCGGAGTGGAATTTGTCGGAGGCCGAAAGCGATTTGGCAAGACGTTAGCGGTTGGTAAAGTAAGCCAGGCCAGATTTTGAGCCATATAAATACGGCGTAGGGCTGTTTGTTTAACTGGTAAAAAGCTCAGCCGCACCTGTGTCTTTAGTGTGCTGTTCCGGTTATTCCTGCAATCTGCCGCAGCCATACGGATTCAGCCATGATTTGCTCGGTACTGGTAACGTGATCGAGCCAGGTCTTACCAATCAGGTGATCGTATTCATGCAGGAAAATACGCGCCAGAAAGCCCGTAAACTCGATTTGGCATGGATTGCCGTCGGTGTCCTGGTAGCTGACCTCTACCTGATCCGGACGCTGGATAAAACCGCGCAGTGCCGGTACCGACAAGCAACCTTCCCATTCCCATACCCAGTTTTCTGATTGGCTGATTATGCGTGGGTTAATTAACAGCAGCGGTTCCATCTGCGGCGCACTGGGGTAGCGGGGGCTGGGCCGGGAGGCGACAAACATAATGGCGCGACCATCGAATACTTGTGGGGCGGCAATGCCCACACCATTGGCATCCAGCATGGTTTTCAGCAGGCCTTCGGTAAAGTTTTTCAGTTCAATAGTGCCAAAGGCATCAGCAGGCACTTCATGGGCCTGCTGTTTCAATACTGACTCGCCGATCTGGGCAATATGCATGTTGTATTCCTGGTGACCCTGAGAAGGTTTATCGTCTGGGCATAACAAAATAAGTTGCCATTAAAGCGATGCAATAACAAGGCCGGTTTCAGGCTATTGGTACCGCCTTATTGCTTCGCCCTGAGTACTTCAATAATCTCGGCACTCACCCAGTAAATATCCACATTGTCATTTTTTTCATCTATGCCGCGATTAAACAGAATATATTTACCATCCGGGGTGACGCTGGCGTAGGCGTCCCATCGCTCTGAGTTAATCTGCTCGCCCATATTGATTGCCCGGCCCCAGGCGCCATCCGCTTGGCGGAAGCTGATATACAAGTCGGAGTCGCCATAGCCGCCTTCACGCTCGCTGTCCCAGATAAGATAGCTTTCATCGGGGGCGATAAAAGGGTGGGCGGTCCACTTACCGCTATTGATCTGTGGCCCCATTGGGATGGGCTCCTGCCGTTGGCCGTTTTTGATGGTTGAGATGCGGATCACATCATTATTTTTATAGTCGTCGAATACGTAAGTACCGCTGGCAGAGGACGACAGGCGCATAATGCCCCAATCCTTACGTTCGAACATGGCACCTAAGCTTTTGCGCTCTGACCAACCATTAGCAATACGCTCCTTATAGCCTTTTGCCATATGCATAACCTGGCCATCCGGGGAAAAGGATATTTCGCCGTTACGGGGAAATTCTATGAATTTGTGCCATATGTTTTGTTGTTGGCGAAAACCAATCACAGTCGAGCGCGTACGTTCGCCCCCTCGGGTGGTGAAGTAGAACTCTTGCATGCCAGGCGCGAATACGCCTTCCAGCTCCCAGCCTTCTCTCGAGATAATACCTGGCGCAAAAGGTTCGGCCACCATCCCTGGCGGCTTCTGGCCCATATAAGGGCCTGTAAGGGCCGGAAACTCGTCCTGACTGTAAGCCGGACAAATCAGCGCCAGACTGGAAAATAGCAGCAGAAAAACACTTAGCCGGAACATATCATTGTCCTTGCTGTTGTAGTTTGGCCAGCCAGTTTATGGCCATCACGGCAGTCATCGGCGAGGCGGTCTGGTGGCTGCCATCCGGGATCTTGTGGGTTAAGGACAAGCTTGCATCCTTCTTGTTATGCAGAAACTGGATAAGGCTGTCCACATGCGGACTGAGCTTTTGTTCTTCGCTGCCATAAGTCACAAAGACGTTGGCGTTAAAAGGTTTTGCATTGTTGGGCAGGGCTTCAATTTGTGCCATTCGCCAAACCGAAGGGCTGCCAAGCATATAATTCTTAAAGGTATCAGGTTGCGACAGCAGTATGTAAGCGCCGAATAAGCCGCCCATTGAGTAGCCAAAGTAACTGCGATTGGCAGGCTCAGTGCGGTAGTGACTCTCCACAAAGGGAATCACGTCATCGCGAATAAAATCCAGATATTTGGCTGCCTGACCGAACTGGTATTTAGCCTGGTTCTCAGGATTGCTGGATGGGGCAAAGGAGTAATCCCGGAAGCGGCTGACATACGCCCCTTCCGCTTCGACTAACTTTGCATCTATGTCTTTTTGCCAGGAAAGGCCCACTAAAATACTGTCTTCCATCTGAAAAAAGGTTGAGGCCGACAGTAGCTCCACGTGCCATAAGGCATCGGTGAAGTAGATTACCGGATAGGCCTTGTCAGGATTTTGTGCATAGTTGTCGGGTAGTTTTATCAGCAGCTCGTACTGACGCTCTGTGGCGCTGGCTTTAATCGGGATCACCTGAATCTGCGGCAATACCAGAGGCTTGGCGTAGGTGGTTGCACCAACCAGAATCAGTAGTAAGCAGGAAAGTATCCGTAAGTAGCTAGTTTTCATATTTTTTGCCTGTGAAAAAGGAATAGGCAGGCTAATTCGCAGCGTTAAAAAACGCCTGAAAATCCGATGAAATCTTGCTGACGTCTTGCTGATGCGCCATGGCGATACCTAAATTGCAAGGCTGTGATAGGATGGTGCATCTTTTTGTTTCCCTTCATGTTTCAGGTGTTATTGGTGATGGCTAAACAATACTGGGTGGGTGGATTCCTGGTGGATTTGTCCAGAAACCAAATAAGCCAGCAAGACAGGGTGCAAACCTTACCCCCTAAAGCGCTGCAAGTACTGACGTATCTGGCGCAGCATAGTGGCCGTGTCGTCAGCCATGATGAATTGTTAGATAAGGTTTGGGCTAATGCAGTAGTCACGCCCAATACGCTGCAACGCAGCATCGCGCAATTAAGAAAGGCCTTCGGGGAAAGCAGCAAAGCCTCAGCACTGATAAAAACGCATGCCAAGCAAGGCTATAGCCTGGAAGGCGAGGTACGTTGGTCTGAAGAGGTAAGCATTGCCGAAGAACATCGCGATGCTGTTAGTCCAGCGCCGCAGCTGAATGGCAGCGCTCAGCAAAAAAGTGCACAAACACAAGACAAGCCCGAATTCGCTCAGCCTTGTAACCCGCCCGATATTGGGATTTCATCCCCTAAGCCAGCTAAAAGCAACATGGCCTATTGGTTGCTGGCGGCCACGGCCATATTGGTGCTGGCAATTGGGCTGATACCTTTTGTATCGGACCGCCCTGAATTAAAACTCGGCGACCTGCGCTATCTGACCGCCACTGACGATAAAGAATATGGTGCAACCTATACCCCGGATGGCCAATATATTATTTTTCATCGCTACTACGAAAAGGTGTGCAGTAACAATCTGTGGGCGAAACACGCGCAGACCATGCAAGAGATTCAACTGACGGCCAAAGAGGGCACCTACGCCGGACACAGCCTGTCCGCCGACGGTAAACGCCTGATATTTATTGAAGAGCAGGACTGCACTGAGCCGCTGCATCAACCTACCTGCTACAAACTAATGAGCCTGGACTTTCAGGCAGCGTTAAGAGAACCCCAGCAGCCCAGCGAACTGCTAAATTGCCAACACTCAGAAATCCGCAATCCGCGGTGGGTGGACGATCAGCATATAGCCCTGATGCAGCGCGACGACCGGCTCTGGCGCCTGGTGCGTTACTCTCTGGCCGACCATAGCAGTGATATCCTTTATGAAGTTAAAGATGGCCTGATCCTGACGTTTACCTGGTCTGCAGAACGCCAGCGGTTGGCCGTGACATCGGTAAAAGCAGATGGTGTTCAGTATATCGAGATGCTGCATGCCGATGGCAGGGTTATCTCCAGCCACCCTATTCAGTTTCCAGCCGATGCGCCGCGCCATTTAAAAGTGGCCCCTGAGTTTATACCCGGCCAGGCTGAAATGCTGCTGGCCTATCGGGGACAACTCTATATGCTGTCCGAGCTAGGCCAGGTCACCAAGCTGAATTTAGCCCTGGAGGCCAGCGTTGGCAGCCCGGCCTTTCATCCTGATGGCCAGCGCTTGTTGCTGATTAGCGGTCGCTACGACAGTGATGTGGCCAGACTTTCTGTTGCTGACAATGTTAATGCGCAACAGCAAGCCATTGCGCCTGCAGTATTTGAGCGCTCTATCAACCATGAAGACAACGCCAAATTCCAGCCTGGCGGCGAGCAGATTGCTTTTGTGTCAAAACGCACCGGCACTGAGCAGGTCTGGTTATCGGGCGACGAAGGCTCCAGATTGGTCAGTGACTTCCCCAAAGGCACCTTTATCAGCAGCCTGTTTTGGGATAACGACGGCCAGGGTCTGTTGGTACTGGCGGATATGGATATCTACAAGCTGTCGCTGAATAATCAGCATAGTCGTCAGGGATTTCCTTATCCGATATTTGATCTGTTTGCCTGGAACAGCGATTCGCAGCAACTGTTAGCCAGAATTCTGGTAAATGGCATCGTGCAGTTGGTGACGATTGATTTAGGCAGTATGGATTATCAGACTGTCACTAATAAAAAGGTGATATGGGCAGCCAAAGACCCACAAGGGCCGCTGATTTATATGGATCATCTCAAACAGTTCTGGTTGCAAGGCGGTATTGAAGACAAGCTGATTGCCAGTTTGCAGGGCCAGGGTTCAGAGAAAGGCTTTGTGCTGCAAGATGGCCAGCTGTATGGCATCAACAAGGCCAATCAACTGTGGCGCTACCATATTCAAGCGGATACATTCAGCGTAGTGGCACCCGTCACCCCGGATATTGATTATCTGACCGACATTAAAGGACAAGAACTGCTGGCCACCCTGCTGGTGGCTGAACGCAAGGAAGTGATAGAGCTGACCTTTGCAAACTAGTTCGCAAATAGAATTTTAATAGAAAAACAATTTAATCATTTTAGGACCCGGCCGCCGTCGGCCATCTAGATTGCATTCCTCTACACATAAATAAAAAGTGAGGAACTGCATGTCGAATTGGTATTTGTCAGCATTGTGTGTGCTGAGCATATGCTCAGGTCCGGTGGCTTGGGCCGAGGAATTTATCACGCCACCCATGGTATCAATTCCGGCGGGTGAATTTATGATGGGTACAATTGGGGGCGACCCGGCCAGTCAACCTATTCACGAGGTCTCTGTTGAGGCCTTTCAACTGGCAAAATACCCGGTGACTGTCGCAGAGTTTCGCTACTTTGCTAAAGACACCAACTTCTCACCCGATGCCACCTGTAACGACTTTATTGATAAGGAAGGGTTAAGGGGGCCAACCCACATTGGTACAGGACGATGGGACAAACATCGCTATAGCCACAGCGATTATCAGCCCGTTACCTGCATTTTTCTGACAACCGCTAAAGCCTATGCCAAGTGGTTAAGCCAGAAAACCGGTACATCCTATCGATTGCCCAGCGAGCAAGAATGGGAGTATGCCGCCAGGGCTGGTACCACAAGCCGCTTCTTCTGGGGAGATGACCCGACCGGTGCACAAGCATGTGAGTATGGCAACGTCGCAGACTTTACCGGTGAATCGGTTAACAACCAACTGTATGGGTTAAGCAATGTCGGCTTTGTGGGCTTGTCTCCTTGTGAAGATGGAGAGGCCTACAACGCCATTGTCGGACAATACAAGGCCAATCCCTTTGGTTTGCATGATATGACAGGGAATGTGCTGCAGATGGTCAACTCCTGCTACAGCGACAAAGGTTACCAACCGGACACATCCGCGTTCCAAGAGAAAAATCAGTGCGAATTCTATGGTCTGCGCGGCAGTAACTGGCATTATCCGGCTCGCCCCCATACCTTCAGAGGCCGGGCCAAGCGGGAAGGGTGGAATGTGTCCGCAGATATTGGATTCAGGCTCGCTGCGGATAAGGCCCCGGCGACTTCGGATGACAGCCATTTTACCGCAGCTTTAAAGCAAGCTCAGCAGCAAAGACTCTCGGAAAAAGACAATTTGCTAATGACACCGCTCTTTGGTCACATTGTGCAGTTGGGGGAAACCAGGTATCAGTTGCGCTGGCAACCCGTGACGGACAAAAGGGTAACTCGCTACGATATCTATCAGTCGGTTTATCCTCAAGCACATCTGATGGGCGGCTTTTATCAGCATCAATATACCAAGTTAACTCAGGTGGACAGCTCGCAGTCAAGCCTGGAACTGGATGCAGTAGCCAATGGAACCAGCTTCCTGTTGGTGGCCGCCAATGATGAGCAATCCAGTTTACCCAGCGCGCCTCTGCTGATTCCGCACCCTCCGGTTATTACTGACATTCCGGGCAAACTAGAGATGCAAAATGTAGCCAGTCTGAACGGCGTGGCGCTTTACCGAGCCGCCCCCACTGAGACGCGCCCAGAGCGATACTATGTTTTCAAAACCAACCCTGTAACAGCGCAGGAAAAGGTGAGCATGACCTTCCTGGTTAAGGTGGAAGAATCAGGAGAGTATCAACTTAGCTACCAAGGTCGCACCTTCCAGGAGGGTACTTTCTTTACCTTATGGAATGGCGCTACCTTGCTGGCAGAGATTAGCTATGAGCGCCAAGCAGAGAACACAACGAATCAACATTCTGTGTATCTTGAAAAAGGTCAGCACAGCTTGCAACTACAGGTAATGCGCGAGGGATTTGACCGCTGGATGCTGGCCGGTCTGGAATTCACTCTACAACAACCAATAGCAACAGGGGATGAGTAGATAGCATTAGCAACTCGGCATTAATTAGGCTGCAATTCGCTGCTAGATAAGCGTATTGCAGCATCCAATGCCCTGCTATTCTGGTCGCGCCAACGGCGGGTAGCATGCGCGGTCAGGTAGCTTTTCAACCCCTCAGCGTCGACCATGGTATCGCCGCTTTGTGCATGCTGTAAAAGCAACAAGGCGCTATCCAAGGCATCGGTTTTACTTTGCGCTAACTGCGCGATTTGAAAGCTTTGCAGGGCTTCCTTGAGCCCTTCCGCCCTTTTCTGTTGCGCCAGCAACACTGATGCCCTTGTCAGAGACTGAAATGAGTCTCTTTGCCAGGGGGCAATCAGGGCCAGTGCCTCATCCCAGCGCTGCTGCTGAATATAGCTTTGCCTGAGCTGTTTGGCGGCAATATTAAAATCCTTCTGATATTGTGGCGTAAATGGTCTGCTCAAAATCTGCTGATAAAAACCGTTAGCGGCCTCTCCTGGCCCGGCCATCCAGGCTTGTGTACTGAGTAGTAGCACCAGATGTTCATCAGCCAACTGATTTAAGCTGATCAGCTGAGTGGCGAGGCCCATCTGGGTATGAGCGAGTTCCGTCAGCCCGGCTTTTGATGCCATAAAAGCCTGGATGCGGTGTGCATTCAGCTCCAACAATGGTTCCTGCGCTGCTCTGGCGCTGGCAACAGCCTGATTCAATACTTGCATGCCCTGACGCAGGTCATTGTCCACCAGCAGACTCCAGGATAAGGTCATCAGCATTTGTGCTTTTAGGGGGGCGACCTCAACAGCTTCCTGAATAGTTAAAGCAGCTTCGATACTTGCTCTGGCCACAGGGAATTGCTTGTTCTCCATGGCAATTTGAGCTTTGAGCCATAGATACAAGGCTTTCTCTAGGTTATTGTCCGGCGCCAGTAGCTGTCTTTCCACCAGCGCAGCGGCCTTGTCGTATTCTTCCAGCGCCATATATAACCTGGCCTGTTCTGCACCAAGGTCATTTTGATGCATCTGCAAGACTGCAAGAGCTTGCTGCGGATGAGACAAACTAAAATAGTTGCCGTCGCGCAATGCCAGGATAGCTGCACTGAGCTTGTGCTGCGCCTCTTTGGCGGTCTTGACCAGAATAAAATCCTGCCAACTTCGCTGCGGCCCCTGAACAATGAAACTGACCACCATACCGCTTTTCACCGGAAAGTTTTTGGTAGCAACAAGTAACTCTTCTGCGTTGGCTGCCTGAGCATAAGTGCGATGAGGCGAGTCAAACAGCGCCTGTGCCGACAGGCCGGCTTGAAGACTTTGTACCCTAAATTCCTGCGCGGCTGGCGCAAGGACAAATATTTGCTCGGGTTGTAGCGCCGCTGGGGGTGACAAAGTATAGAGTCTGTACCAAAGCACCGAGACGATAAGCAGTATCGCGATACCCAATCCATAAACAGTCGGTCTGGATAAACCTCCAAACGGCTTGGGCACTTGCGCTATATCTTTATTCTTATCCTGGCCGGTAACTTCAGTAGGTTGATGGCAGTTATCTATAATAGGGGATTGCCACTGATACCCTTTTTTAGGAAAGGTTTTAATGGCGGTCTCACCAAATATACTGCGCAGTAAACTGATGTTTTGGAAAATCACCTGCTCAGTGACAACCCTGTTCGTCCAAACCTTATCTAAAATAGTGTCTTTGCTCAGGATCTTATCCCGATTCTCCAACAACAACGCCAGTAACAGACAGGCCTTTTCGTTAAGTGAAACGATCTGGCCATGTTGTTTTAAGACTAACTGATCTGGATCGAATTCAAATTCGCCAAATTGATAGGTGCGCACCAAGCTCGCTCTTTTAGTTTAGTTGCGGGATGGTAACCTACTTTGCCCTAACGTGCTGTGCATAGGGACAATTTATGCCAGTGGCCTTGGTTGGTGCAATCGACACTCAGCAAAAACATATACCCGATAGCAGTGGCTGGCAGGGCCTGTTTTTACACATAAAAAAACGCCGCGAGAGGCGACGTTTCTTCATGCAGAGCCCAGGAACATTTATTCCATGTAGCCGTCAGGCAGCGCTTCGAAAGGCGATACGCCGGTCTCAATGGCCGCCTGAGCAACAGCTTTGGCCACGCGCTGACATAAACGCGGGTCCATCGGCTTGGGAATAATGTACTGCCGGCCAAAGTTAAGCTCTGTGACATCGGCGGCTTTCAGTACTGATTCGGGCACAGGTTCACGGGCAATACTGCGAATCGCTTCAACGGCGGCCACTTTCATTTCGTCGTTAATGGTGGAGGCTCGTACATCCAGGGCACCGCGGAAAATAAAAGGGAAGCACAGTACGTTGTTAACCTGGTTAGGATAGTCGGAACGACCGGTAGCCATAATCAGGTCATCACGGGCACCATGGGCCAGCTCGGGTTTAATTTCAGGGTCCGGGTTGGAGCAGGCAAACACCACCGGATTGGGGGCCATCAGTTTCAGAGCTTCAGGCGGCAGCACGTCGGGGCCGGAGACGCCCACAAACACATCGGCGTCCTGCATCACATCTTCCAGCGTGCGTTTGTCGGTGTTATTGGCAAACAACTGCTTATGTGGGGTCAGATCATCTCGACGGGTGTGAATTACGCCTTTTCTGTCCAACATGTAAATACGTTCACGCTGGGCACCACATTTGATCAGCAGTTCCATACAAGCGACGGCGGCGGCACCGGCGCCCATACAGACGATAGTCACATCGTGAATATTTTTACCCTGGATCTCCAGTGCGTTGAGCATACCCGCCGCGGTCACAATAGCCGTACCGTGCTGGTCGTCATGGAATACCGGTACCCGACAGCGCTTGATCAGTTCCTGTTCAATCTCGAAACACTCGGGCGCTTTAATATCTTCCAGGTTAATACCCCCAAAGGTATCTGCGATATTGGCCACGGTATTAATAAATTCTTCGGTGGTGCGGTGTTTTACTTCAATATCAATGGCATCCAGACCGGCAAAGCGCTTGAACAGCAAGGCTTTGCCTTCCATGACAGGCTTGGATGCCAGCGGTCCTAAATTACCCAGGCCGAGAATGGCAGTGCCGTTGGAAATCACCGCCACCAGATTACCTTTGGCGGTGTATTTATAAGCATTATCCGGGTCAGCGGCGATTTCCTTGACCGGCTCGGCCACACCCGGGCTGTAAGCCAGGGCCAGATCGCCGACGCTTTCGGCAGGTTTGCTCAGCTCAATGCTGATTTTTCCGGGGACGGGTTTGGCGTGATAATCCAGTGCTCTTTGACGAAAGTCAGACATAGTAGCCTCTGAGTGATATTGTATGGGTACGAGTAAGGAATGTTATTGTTATCTATCCCTGAACGCTGGCAGGAATGGGTGCGCAATCTATCACAACACCTGGGTACAACATATCAGATCAGACCGCGATTCGGCATAGCCAATTCTGTCTAGGCCATGCTTATCTTTCATATACGTGGTCACCTTGGCAAAATTTGCTTTGCGAGCAACAAAAAAGGCGCCTGATTGGCGCCTTTTCTTGCAGTCTGCGGGCTTACTTTTTGCCCAGCATGCCGAAACGTTTGTTGAAACGATCTACACGGCCACCGGTGTCAACGTTACGCTGCTTACCAGTGTAGAAAGGGTGACATTCTGAACATACGTCCAGGAAGATGTCTTTTTTCAGAGTAGAACGGATCGCCATCTTGTTTCCACAAGAGCAGTTTGCAGTGATTTCCTGATACTCAGGATGGATACCTTGTTTCATGGGATTACCTCATCAACAGGCCGTATCGCCACCCGATCCAAGTAACAATGTCTTGACCGGAACCATACGCTATTTACAAAAAATGGCAGCTTGCCGCCAGGAGGCGCGCATATTAATGTATCCCTCCTGAGGGTTCAAGTATTTGTTGAAATTATAGCCAGCCTTCTCAACTGCAAAGAATAAGATGTTAATTGCCGAAATAGCCCTACCCGTGCCAATGCGCGGCCACTTTGATTACCTGTTGCCAGACAGTATGGTGCCCCAGGCCGGCACCCGGGTGCTGGTGCCCTTTGGGCGGCGCAAACTGGTGGGGCTGGTGATGGCCTGTAAAGCAGACAGCGATATGCCAGCGGATAAACTGCGCAGGGTTGAAGCCTTGCTGGATGACAAGCCAGTGATGGAGCCGTTGTTTCTGCAATGGCTGACCTGGGCCAGTCAGTATTACCAGCACCCATTGGGGGATATCTTATTCACCGCGCTACCGGTATATCTGCGCAAAGGTCTGGGGGCTGAGGTTGAACTTAAGGCCTGGCAGTTAACCGAAATGGGGCATGATGTTGACCCCAGCGAACTAAAACGGGCCGCCAAACAGCAGGCTCTGCTGGCCGCTTTGCAAAGCGGGCCGGTGGCACAGGAACAGCTTAGCAACCGCTACTCCGCCGCAATATATCGTGCTCTGGCTGACAAAGGACTGATTGAAGCCACAACCTTAATCCCTGATGCCAATAAGCAGTGGCCAGCCGGTATTGAGCTGGCAGAAAAGCCCAGGCCGAATCTGGAACAGTCCTTGGCCATCAGCGCCATTGCGCATAAAGCCGGTAGCTTCAACTGTTTTTTACTTGAGGGGGTAACCGGCTCGGGTAAAACCGAAGTTTATCTGCAGGCCATTGAACCTTTGCTGAAGCAGGGTAAGCAGATACTGATTCTGGTGCCGGAAATTGGCCTGACCCCACAAACCGTCAGGCGTTTTCAACGGCGTTTCAGCGTGGACGTGGGAGTGCTGCATTCGGGGCTGACCGACAATGAGCGTATGCAGGTATGGCGCCAGGCCAAAGCCGGAGAACTGGGCATTATCATCGGCACCCGTTCCGCCATTTTTACCCCACTGGCAAGTCCTGGCATGATCATTGTGGATGAAGAGCATGACGGCTCATACAAACAGCAGGACGGCTGGCGATATCATGCCCGGGATATGGCGGTGGTGCGGGCCAGGCTCGAGAATATTCCATTGTTGCTGGGCAGTGCCACGCCGTCGCTGGAGAGCCTTAACAATGCCCTGGCTGGCAAGTACCAGCATTTACTGTTGCGACAACGGGCCGGGGAAGCCAAACCCGTGCAACATCAGCTACTGGACCTGAAGGGGCAGCAGCTTGAGTTTGGGCTGGCCAGGGGCATGCGCCAGCGTATCCAGGCCCATTTGCAGCAAGGCAATCAGGTTATGCTATTTATCAACCGGCGCGGTTATGCACCGGCCCTGATTTGCCATCAATGCGGCTTTGTGGAGGAGTGCCACAGCTGCGATCGCAGTTATACCCTGCACCGCAGCCTGAACAAGCTGCAGTGCCACCATTGTTCAGATGCCAAGCCGATTCCCCATGCTTGTGTCCAGTGTGGTGCGTCACCCATGCAGCCGGTGGGCATGGGTACCGAGCAACTGGAGCAAGGGATTGCCAGTTTATTTCCTGGCTATCAGGCCGCTCGTATCGACAGCGATTCGGCGCGCGGCAAGCAGAAGCTGCATCAGTTGTTAGAGGACATTAACCAGGGTAAACATCAGCTGCTGATTGGTACACAAATCCTGGCGAAGGGGCACCACTTTCCCAATGTGTCGCTGGTGGTGATCCTGGATGTGGACGGTTCTCTATTCAGTGCCGATTACCGCGCGCCGGAAAAACTGGCCCAGTTGATTACCCAGGTAGCCGGGCGTGCCGGGCGGGCCCATATTCAGGGCGAGTTATGGCTGCAGACTCATCATCCTGCTCATCCGTTATTGCAGGATCTGCTGAATAACGGTTATCAGCACTTTGCCAGACTGGCCTTAAAAGAGCGCCGGTTTGCTGCATTGCCACCCTACAGTTATCAGGCACTGTTCCGTGCTGAGGCTAACCAGGCCGCCCAGGCCCATGAATTTCTGTTACAAGTACGGCAGCTAATGGCCATTGGCCCTGACCTGGCGGCCATCGGGCCCATTCCGGCGCTGATGGAAAAACGTCAGGGGCGTTACCGTATGCAGCTATTGTTGCAGTCGCAGCAACGCACGGGGATTCAACAGCAGCTTAATCGCCTGATGGGACAAATCGAAAAACTGCCGCTGGCCAATAAGGTGCGCTGGTCGCTGGATATGGATCCGCAGGACTTCACCTGATTTGCTTGTGCCGGGACAACAGGTAGAATCATCGCCTCGGGGTAGCAGTTTTTCTTCTTCTTTTTCAAAACAGCAGTAAGTTACCCCGCTGCATTTTGTAGGGTTATAGCTGATTTATGGCACATAAAGATTACGTTTCCCGCGGCAGAGCGAACAAAGCGCCGCCTCCCAAGCCACCCTTACCCTGGCTGCGTATTGTGATTACGCTGGCCTTATTTGCAGGTTTTGCTTATTTTTTGTGGAATATTAATGGCAGTGCCAAGAAGACCGAAAACAGTCAGCCCGCCCCGGTTAAGGTAAAAGAACAAGCTGATGCTTTGCCTAAGCTGCCCGAGGAAAAGTGGGAGTTTATTGAAGTACTGCCAAACCAGACAGTGGAAGTGGATGTGCCGGAACAAGAAGACGATGGGATTCGCTGGTTGATGCAGTGTGGCTCCTTCCGTCAGTCGCAGCAAGCCGAGGAAATGCGTGCCAAGATTGCCTTTGCTGGTCTGGAATCTCAGGTCAGGCCCAGTGATGGTGCCAATGGTCGTTGGTACAGAGTGATTCTTGGCCCGTTTGAACGAAAACGGGAAGCCGAAAAACAGCGCCATGCGATTCGCCGTACCGGCATTACCACCTGCCAGATTTGGCAATGGAATTTGGATTAAGCCATATGACAACATGCATACAAATTAACCAGAATGGTGGTCCACAAGTGATGGAACTGGTGGAACATGACCCCGGTCAGCCTGCTGCCGGTGAAGTGCGATTACGCCAGCATGCCATTGGCCTTAATTACATTGATGTGTATTTCAGAACCGGTTTGTATCCGCAGCCCTTGCCAGGCGGGTTGGGGCTGGAAGGGGCCGGTGAAGTGGAAGCCGTGGGCGAAGGGGTGGATTTCCTTAAACCCGGGGATAGGGTTGCTTACGCTGGTGGCCCCACCGGCGCTTATGCGCAGGTCAGGGTGATGCCCGCAGCACATCTGGTGCGAATCCCCGACAGCCTGAGTTTTGAAACCGCGGCGGCTGTGATGCTGAAAGGCCTGACCGTGCAGTACCTGCTGCGTCGCACATATCGGGTGCAGGCTGGGCAGAGTATATTATTCCATGCCGTCGCCGGCGGTGTCGGCCTGCTGGCCTGTCAGTGGGCAAAAGCGCTTGGAGTGCGAATGATTGGCACAGTGGGCGATGCGCACAAGGCTGAACTGGCAAAAGCGCACGGCTGCACGGAAGTGATTAATTACAACGAAGAGTCCTTTGTACAAAAAGTCAGGGAACTGACCGGCGAAGAAGGGGTGCCTGTGGTGTATGACAGTGTCGGTAAAAGTACCTTTGAGGATTCACTGGATTGTCTGGCGCCGCTGGGCATGATGGTGTCCTTTGGCAATGCGTCCGGGGCCGTGCCGGAATTTGCCTTAAGCGAATTGACCAAGCGCGGTTCACTGTTTATTACCAGACCAAGATTATTTGACTACGTAGCTAAACGGGCTGATCTGGAAGCCATGTGCAATGAACTCTTTGCCATGCTGGAAGCTGGCAAGCTACAACCTTTGATAGGTCAGCGTTATGCATTGGCTGACGTCGCCGAGGCCCATAAAGATCTGGAGGCCAGAAAACTGACTGGCTCAGCAATACTGTTACCTTAATGTTTTGTTGGTGTTAAAAGTGTAGACATATCAATAGAAATCTGATTAGTTTGTTGCGCACACTTTATTCTAGTGCATTGTTTGCATGGAAGATTTATAGAACAAATGGTTAAGGAAGACCTTTACTAGATTATTTTGTAGTCCCTTGTCAGCGTTCTTTTTGGGTAAAGCTATCGTCTTAGTAGCCAAAGCCGTCTTACATGCGATTCCTTGAAAATATTATCAGCATCAAGGAATCAGCATATGAAAACAAAAATATTCCCTTTTATTACATTACTTTTTATATCTCATATAAGCCTGGGGGTTCAGCATGACCCTGACACAGCAAAGACTGAAGGTGGAGGAGGAAATGTAGAGCATATTCCAGTTACCGGGTCCCCTGTACCAGGTAATTCATCACCAATTGGCTCGGTTCCTGGGGGACAAGGTGGTGGCGGTAATGGCAGTGGAACTGGAAGTATTGACGCACAAGAACAATGTGAATTGAATGCTCTTGATAGCAAACGCGTATGTCTTAATACTGCGAACGGGATCTATGCATCATCAGCTTTGCTATGTTTGGGGTTTACAAATCCAGTTGCGATAGCTGGTTGTGAAGGAGCTTCTTGGATCGGATATGAAGATGCGAAGTCGGCTTGTGAACAAAGCTTTGCTCAAGCAACTGCAATGTGTGATTGAAGTGATATTGGCGACGATAGTTGAAATATGGCGGCAATGTATGTCGCCACAAAGAAATTGGAATGCGCATGTTTAAAATCAAAAACTTCGCAGCGGTTACGGCTTATATGCTTGCGCTACAACTGGTGGTTTCTCATTTGTCTAATTCTTCAATTGAATTTGGGCCCTTCAATGTGTTGTTGGCTGTGGGTGTAGGAGCTTTTTGTGGCAAGATTGATAAGGAAGTCACAGCGAAGAGTTTTTTTAGCTTAGTAATTATAACAATAGTTGTAATGTTTTTCGTTTACGAATTTGGATTTCTTAATAATTCTAAATCCAATTATAAAGATAACCAGACTTCTAAATATGAAGCACCTAGTGTTATCGATTCTGGAAAAAGTGGTAATGATGATGAGCATGTAAATAATGAAGGGGTTAATTCTGGCTCCATTCTAAAAGAATTGCATGTTAATAATCAGTCTGGCATTGAAAATGGTGTTTATAGTGATATCTCCCTCTCAGAAAAGGAAACTTATGAGGCGAAAATAATTATGGATGATCTGGTGAATATGAGTGAGAAAGCAAAAATAAAAGATTGGCAAGGATTTACTGATGTGATTGAAGAAGCCAGCATAATCGAGCCTGAGAGTCTAAATTATGCCTTATTTCAATCGCTTGTTTTTGAGGCTCCTCTGGAGTTAATAAAAGAACTACTAAATAAAGGAGCATTTTTTACTCCTGAGTCCTTATCAGTCTTAGCTATAAAAGACAATGTGCCACTTCTTAAGTCGCTAATTCCATTAGGTTTGGATATTCATATGGTTAGTAAGGATTTTAATAATTCCATTTCCTATTCTTTAAAGGTCAATGCATCAAGACGTGTGTTTGATTTCTTAATTGACAGTGGTGTTGATGTTCAAGTTAATGGTAGTTATACAGACTCTTTGATTTATGCATTGGAATTGTGTAGTCAAACAGTGGAATGCGAGTACTATGTGAAATCTTTACGAAAGAAAGGTGCGGTTTTTAAAAGCCAACATTTAGAGTTGCTAAATGATATTAGGCTCACCGATAGCAAGTTGTATAGTAACCTTATAGGGGGAGGGAGCTTGGTGAAAAACAGCACCTCCATTCGGCCTGTCAGACCAAGTTGTTAATTGGATAGAATTTGTAGCAGTGCAAATATAACCGGCATGACGTGTAAGGAAAATGCAAAGCTTATGCTGAGCTATTTATGAAAGAATATCAACGGTTTGTTCCTGGTAGGAATAGAGTTGAGAAATGAAAAAAAGCTTTATTCTTATTGTACTCACTGCAATAGCTGGGCTTCTAATATTTTTTGTGCCTGGTTTATTTGGTGAAAAAGAAGCAATTGACTGTAACGGGGATTGTTATGGTGTTGACATTGTCAATATAGGGGAAGAGACTGGTGAAACTAAGCCTATAAATTCACCAGCGGTTTTAAATAATAAAGTTGAACTTACTGATAAATATATTTCTGCAGATAAGCATAATTCATCTGTCAGTAGAAAATCTCTTGATGAAGAATGGTGTGTGGCTGAAGAAGAACTTAACCAAGCAGATCTGGAGTATATCAGAGTATTAGAGAATGATTGGCATGAAGTTATAGGAAAAGCAGCTATCAAGGGGCCTAGTGCTATAAACTCTGATGATAGGAATTATCCAAATAATGCTTATGTCTCATCCTATCAAGAGTTGCCCATAGAAGAGCTAAAAGAAAGAGCGCAAAGTGGTGACAAGTGGGCCATGATTGCATATGTTCAGAGTTGGTATGGTAAAGCAGATTTGCAGCAAGAGATTGCCAACAAATTGTTAATTATGGGAGCCTCTTATCACGCAATAGAGTACCTAATAATGCAGGAGTTAGTTTCTGCAAAATCCAGCTATAGAAAAGCAGGTAAGGTTGACGAGAATGCGAAGCAGCACCTCATTAATGCTACGGCATATACTATGCTTGGTCTGAAAGACTACAGCGTCAGTGCTCTAACAGCGTTTAGTGGAAATATTTCAGGAGACGAACTGTTTCAGAGTTATCTTAATCCCTCTATTGTTCTTTCTGACGCTGAAGATGATATTAGGAAGCGCTATTTGGAGTTGGATAACTCTATTGAAAAAGCTCGTGAGCAGCAATCTATTACCATTGAACGTCCACCTGAAGCTGTTAAAAGGCTATTCCAGCAGGATATTGCTAGTTATCAATATAGAAATAGTGAATTAGTTGTTTTTTTACAAGGTCTTAACCTTGAGTCTGAGGTTGATCTTGGAAGAACACCTTGTACAGAAAAATATCTTTCTCGTCTAGAAACATTAAACAAGAATAAATAGCAGATGAGATAAGGGAGTAACTTGCCGCGGGCAGAAAAGCTCATCTACACTGGCCTATACATGTTCTAATCAATCTGTATATGCCAAAGTTCACCTCTTTGTGTCTGTTGTTTTGCTTGTGTTGTGGGCCAGCCGCCGCGCTGGCCGAGCCAACAAAACTTCTCTTCAGCTATATCGAGCATCCACAGGTCGGCATTGTCACCGACCTGCTAAAGAGCAGCTATCAATCACTGGGGATCGAGCTGGAATTTGTTAAGGTGGCGGCAGAGCGTGAGCGCATAATGGCCGTTAACGGCGAACTGGATGGCATTGCCGTGCGGCTATCCTCCATGGCACCTATGCTGGACAACATGCGTATGGTTAAGGTGCCGTTGCTTAAAGTACAGGTGAGGCTGGTGTGCCGGCTTGGCATCGAATGCGATAATGGCTTGCTTGATCACACTGGCATTCAAATTGCGGTACCTCAGGGAAGCCGCATGGCAGCCGATATTGTTAAAAAAAATCAGCTTAAGGCCCTGTGGTTCACTTCCAACCAACAAATATTGGATATGCTGGAAATGGGCCGCATTGATTATGGGTTGACTGCGTACATAGATAATCGAGACTTTCCATTTGACGCCAGTCGCCTGCAACTCGCTGAGGTGTCTATTCACAATGAAGCGGCCTATCACTTCCTGCATAAACGCCATGCCAGACTGATGCACCAGGTAGAGTTGGCGCTGAGACGAGAACTCGCCAAACCATCCTCAACTAATTAAAGCGCGACTATTTTGCTGTTGTAACCAGGGTCATCAATCTGTCGGGAAAATCGGTAATAATGCCGTTGACACCATAGTCGAGAAACCGCCGCATTGCGGCTTCATCATTGATGGTCCAAACCTGCAGTCTAGCCCCCCTGTTATTCAGCGCGCGTATCAAAGCAGGTGTGACAATTTTAATTGGCCCTGAATATTCGGGGACCTGCATGGCGACGCCTTTTAATGGGTAAAGGTGGGAAAGGCCGATTTTGTGCAGCAACACAAACCAGGTGATCTCCTTTTTGGTCATAGATGTGGCAACGTCGGGGCAAGCTTGGCGAAATGCCAGCAGCGCCTCGGTGTGAAAGGAGGTCACTAATACCTGCTGGCTTCTACCATGCAGTTTGATCAGTTGACACAACAAGTCACTGTCCGTTGGCGTGTCTGGTTTGATTTCCAGCATAAAGCGGGCATTGGGTAGAGCAGAAAATACCTCTGCCAGAGCGGGGATCTGCACATGCTGGTCACGGAACGGGTAGATGCCACCTTGCTGATGATAATAACCGGCATCCAGTGTTTTAAGTTGTGCCAGAGTCATGTCTCTAATGTATCCCTGGCCATTGGTGGTGGCATTTACCGTGTCATCATGTCTGGCCACAAGTTGATTATCTGCACTGGCATGAATATCCATTTCAATCACATCAGCACCGAGTTGCCAGGCATTGAGTGCTGCTTCCAGCGTGTTTTTCGGCCTCAGGCCCTGGCCAGCGCCATGGGCAATAGTTTCAAAGCCCTGTTGCTGATAATAAGTATGGGGTGGGACGTTATTTACAGCGGGAATTAAGGTTAAACCCAGATAAGCCAAGGCAAAGCCAGATAACCACAACAGTGCTTTGAGCATAATTGGTTGAGACAAGGTTAACTTTCTAGCATCTTACGTCTAACGAGCTATGCAGTGAAGCCTATCCGATCGCTGTGTAAAGCAGCTTCACACCCATCAGCAACAGCAGTATATGTAGAGCACCCATAAAGGCCGCAGGATTCAGTCGCGAGCGAATCCATACACCGAGCCTAGTGCCCAGCCAGGCAAAAGGGGCAAACAGCATGGTTAAGCCGGCTAGTTGCCAATCCAGTACATTGAAATACATAAAAGGGCCCAGTTTAGCCAGATTCATACCGGCATAGACCACAGCACTGGTGGCCACCAGAGTTGCTGGGGCTAAAGAGACGGACAATAAATGCATCATCAGGGGAGGTCCGCCAGCATGCAACAAGGTACTGCTCAGTCCCGATACGGTTGAAAGTATCCATGCGGCAGGGCGGGACGCCAACCATTGGCTCTTGAGTTTGCGCAGCAGCAGATAACGCAAAGCAAACAGGCTGCTTAGTAATCCAATTATGCCTTGCAGGCTTTGTGCTGATAACTTATTAAGTAGCAACGTGCCCAGTAACAACCCCAGCACCACACCGGGTAGCAATTGCATTAGATGTTGTCGGTTCCATTGTTGCCAGTAGCTTTTCAGGCTGAATAAATCCGCCAGCAGTAATAAGGGTAACATTAGCCCCACGGCCTGCCTGGGGGGCAAAACCAGCAGCAGTAATGGCACTGAGAAAATCCCCAGTGCCCCGGCAAAAGCGGATTTGGAAATCCCAGTCAGCACCACCACTACAGCAATCAGCAGTAGGCTGAGCGGGGCCAACTCCTGCAGCATCTTCAGACTGCCTGAGCAGGCAAGTCAAACCACAAGGCCTGTAGATCTGTCTTCGCCTGCAAGTGCAGGGCATGGCTATGCACCAGGCCAACCCCGTCACCGCTGTGCAGACTTTGCTGACCGCTTTGCGCCTGCCCGCTAAGCATATGCAGGTAACCACTGCGGTCACCCACTGGTAGTTCAATGCTCTCTCCGGCCCGAAGCTCCAGGCGCGAGAGAGTGGCATCCTGGCGGATGGATAAGGTGCCGTCCCGACCATCGGGAGTAACCAGCGGCGTCAGTTTGTCCATTTGCTGGATAGTCGCCTGTTGGTAGCCAGGTTTGACGCCCCGTACATTGGGTTGGATCCAGATTTGCAGGAAATGCACTGTGTCGGTGCGCGAGGCATTATATTCTGAGTGCAGAATACCGCTGCCAGCACTCATTAACTGCACGTCTCCGGCAGGAATATTAAACTCATTGCCGGTACTGTCCTTATGCTGCAGAGCCCCTTCCAGCACATAGGATATAATCTCCATATCCCGGTGGCCGTGCGTATCAAAGCCAGCTCCACCCCGCACTCTGTCATCGTTGATCACCCGTAGTGCAGAGATGCCCATATGCTGAGCATCATGGTAATGGCCAAATGAAAAAGTATGGCGGCTGTCCAGCCAACCGAAGTTGGCGCGCCCGCGGCTGTCGGCAAGTCTGATGTAATCCATGATTATTCCTCGGATTGAAGTTCACATGGCCTTACTATAGAAACGAATTTAGAGAACTTAAATTAGATAATATTCGAGGCTTAATTCGTTTATTTAGAATGTTGTCGGTGTTCGTTACCCTGCGACAGCTGCTATCTGAGGCTGAAATACAACGTCAGCCCAGGTAAGTGAATTTTTCCAGCAGCGTAGTGACTTCCCCACTGCCGGCTTGTTTTGCCCCGCCTAACAGGTAAATACCCTGGCTGGTCGCGACAGCCCCTAAACCATGGCGTGTCGAGCTCATGGTTATCGGCAGGGTTTGCCATTTGTCGCTGGAAAACTGGTAGTGCCAAATTTGATCAAAGGCTTCGCTGGAGGTTAATGCCCATTTGTCCCCTTGCTGGGTGAAATGATAGGCTTCGCCGCCAAAGACAAACAACTCGCCTTGCCAAATCGCCGCTGCGGTACCTGCGCTGGCTTTGGGCATGGGGGCAAGTTCAAACCAACGGTCGGTTTTCTTCTCATAGAAATCAACACGGGCCTGGTTTTCATGTCGTTTTTTATAAATGCGCCCTCCTACTACCAGCAAGCCATCGTTATGCACAAGACAGGAAAAAGAGTTTCTGGCTAAGGGCAGTGGTGCCGCTGACTGCCACGAAGTGTCATCATAAAAATAATGTGCTGCGGTGTCAGTTGAATGGCCATTGATAAGGGTGCGGCCACCAACAACATGCAAATCTTTACCTAAAAAGCTATAGCCAGCTTCTGCCTGAGGCCCTGGCAGTGCAGTAACTGACTGCCAGCTATCCGACAGGGAGCTAAGTTGCCAAACCTGGCTTTCTATCTTCCAGGGATCCTGTTTATCGGAACTGAATCCACCAATAGCAAATAAGGACTGATGGTTTGCTGCAAGCCCTAAGTGATGTCGTGGCTCTGGTAATTCAGGGCCTTTGTGCCAGATGTCTTGCTGGAAGTCATAAAGGTGAACGGACCTTGACGGGCTCATATTGCCCATTAGTCCCGCCCCTTCCTGTGCCAGTTCCAGAGCGCCAGCAATCACTATTCGGTTTTTAAATATACAAGGATAAATCTCTTGTAAAGGCACAGGAATGGGAGCCAGATTCTGCCAATTTTTATTTGCCGCTACAGACATACGTGGTAGCAAACTGGCTGCCATTGCTGCACTGCCGGACAATACAAAACGTCTCCTTGTTAACATCATTAGATTAACTTCCCTATTTATGCTGATTGGTTGTTCTGTCTGAATTGGCAGATTAACAAATTAACGCTTAGTTCAGATACCCAGTAACCTGAAATTAATCAGATGCTTCCAATTGCTCAGCCGTTAACATGGATTCTGACTGATAACGCAGCTCGCCAATAAAGGTGCGGGCCGCCGGTCCCAGGCGGTCGCCATCGGCAAAGCACAGGTACAGCTGAGCGGTGCGCTTTGCGCCCTGCGCCAGAGGTAATGGCTTCAGCAGGCCGGATTGCAGCTCCGCTTCAATGGCCGGCAGCGGTAACCAGGCATAACCAAAACCTTTACTGATCATATCGATAGAGGTGCGCATATGGCTTACTGTCCAACGTTGGTCGGCACCAAGCCAGCCTTCGTCCTTGCCACTGGTGCTGGCAGAATCCCTGACCACAATCTGTCGGTGTGACTTAAGATCCTCAAAACTTAAGTCCTGTTCCTGCTGGTGTAAGGCATGCAGTGGGTTGGCGACGGCAAGAAATTCGATCTGACAAAACTCTTCGTTAAAGCCGTTGGCCAGGGTGACCGGGGATATGGCAATATCGACTCTGGCATCTTCCAGCAGTTCCCGGGCACCGCTAAGCACGGTCTCCATCAATTCTATGCGCAGCAGGGGAAATTGTGCCGACACAGTATCGAGCACTCTATACAGCAATGCCTGAGGGAAGACTTCGTCCACCGCAATTTTCAACTGCGTTTCTGTTCCTGCGCCTAAACCGGCCGCCACGGCTTCCAGCTTGGCTGCCTCTTCCAACAGGTAATTTGCCCTGCGCAGCATTAACTCGCCGGCCTGGGTCAGCCGGACTTTACGCCCCTGCACCTTAAGCAATTTAACACCCAGCGAGTCTTCCAGTTTCTGCACGGCATGATGGATAGTGGACTGGCTTTTATGAATCGCATCACCGGCCTGACTGAAACCACCGTGTTCCACCACCGCACGAAACATGCGCCACTGTCCCAGGGTTGTTTTTAGCATCTTGTCTGCCTCACCTTGTTTGGGATAGCCAGAGTGCCGATCATCTTCAGCACAGCCGAACCGGCTATTGTATTCGATTTAGTCAAATCAGGATGGCATATATGATGCCGTTTGTCCCAGAAAATAGAGCGATTGGTGAGCTAACGACAATGCTTAATGCCAGCCCAGACCTGCCGCCACAGCACACAAGAGCACCAGTAAGTAGGGCGGTATCCGGGTAAACTGCAAAAGCGCGAAGCTGAGTAACGCCAGCAATAAATCCTGCATAGATAAAATAGCACTGCTGAGTACCGGCTGGATAAACGCGGCCAGTAACACCCCCACCACTGCTGCATTGACCCCACTAAGCGCCTGGCGAACCCCATGGCGCTTTCGCAGTTCAGACCAAAAAGGCAACACCCCCAATACCAGAATAAACGCAGGTAGAAAGATAGCGCTAAGCGCAATTAAGGCCCCTAACCAGGGGGAATGATTGGGAACGGCAAAGGCCCCCAGAAAGGCTGAGAAGGTGAACAACGGCCCAGGTACGGCCTGGGCGGCACCATAACCGGCCAGAAAAGTATCCTGCGAGACCATATCAGGTACCAGCTCCGCTTCAAGCAGGGGTAACACCACATGACCGCCACCAAAGACTAAAGCGCCACTGCGGTAAAAGCTGTCAAATAACCACAATGCAGGTTGGTGAAACAGATTGGCCAGGACAGGTAACAACAGCAGGAGCAGAAAGAACGTTAGTAGCAACAAGCCCGCCAGGGGTTTACTGATAACCGCTTGCAGCGGGGTGCTGTCGTTTTTGAGAGGTGGAAGAGTGAGTATAAATTTACCTGCCAGTGCCCCCAGTCCAATCGCCAGCAATTGCCAACCCGCCCCTGGTAGCCAAAGCAAGATCAGGCATACAACGAATGCCAGCGTTTTTCGTGGTATATCCGGGCAAAGCGTTTTTCCCATGCCCAGTATGGCTTGGGCCACCACCGCGACAGCCAGCACTTTAAGGCCATGAAGCCAGTTTGAGCCAAAGCTGTTGCTGAGATCGTGCAGATACAAGGCAAAGCAAAACAAGGCCAGTGCTGAAGGCAGGGTAAATCCCAGCCAGGCGGCCAATGCCCCGGCAGCCCCACCACGTTGCAAACCGATGGCAATACCTACCTGACTGCTGGCCGGGCCGGGCAGAAACTGGCATAACGCCAGCAACTCGGCATAAGCCTGCTCGGAAAGCCATTGGCGCTTGTACACAAATTCCTGACGAAAATAGCCCAGGTGAGCAATGGGGCCACCGAAAGACGTCAGTCCCAGACGTAAAAACACAGCAAAGATCGCCCAAAAGTGGTGTTGAACCGGATGAGATGCTGCAGGCATAACCAGGGTTTTGATATTCAGACCTGGCGCCTACTATAGCCAGCTGTGTTTCCACCATCAATGCCACTGAAGCTATTCATTGTGCCCGTATGCCGATACGGTTAATCTGAAAAAAACCATAAGGATTGCCAATATGGAAACCAACCTGGGCCTGGCCCTGAAACTGCTTGAAGATACCCAGGCACCCTTTCAACAGCGTCTGCAACTGGTTGAAAAACCTGTGGTCATGCCAAAAAAAGGCCAGGTACTGGTGAAAATGCTGGCAAGCCCTGTTAACCCTTCCGATCTGGTGTATCTGCGTGGTCAATATGGCTTACCTCCACAGGATGGTACCTACGCAGGTTTTGAAGGCTGTGGTGAGGTAATAGCCGCCAATGCCGGACTATATGGGCGTTGGCTGGTGGGCAAACGGGTCGCTTTGTCGGCGCAACCTGGTCAGGACGGCCTTTGGGCAAGATATGCCTGTACCCTGGCCAGTTATTGTTTGCCCCTGCGAAAAGACATTGATAATGCCCAGGGCGCTACATTAATTGTCAATCCGCTGACATCTATTTGTTTGCTGGACAGAGCCAGAGAGCTGGGGGCCAAAGCAATAGTGATCAATGCTGCGGCCAGTCAGGTTGGCAAGGGCTTGATTCGTTATGCACAGAAACTCGGCATCAAGACCCTGGCAACGGTGCGTAGTCAAGCCAATGTGGAGACACTCAAAGCGCTTGGGGCAGACTGGGTACTGCTGACCGGCGCCGAGGATTTTCCTGCACAGTTAAAGCAGGCGGTGCAGGCCAGTGGCGCGTCGGTATTAATGGATGCCGTGGCTGACGATGACACCGCCAGAGTGCTCAGGCAGATGCCCGCCGGCAGCACCGCCATTGTGTATGGCCGCTTGCAGGAAAGTCAGGATCCTCTGGGCGGAAAATTCAGCGTGGCGGATGTCATCTTCCGCGGCATCAGCATTGAAGGCTTCTGGCTGGCCCGCACCCTCAAACATGCCCCCATTTGGAAAGTGCTGAATCTGAACCGCAAGGTACAGCAGCTGTTTGCCGACGGCACTTTCCACACTGACATTTATGCCCAATGCGGGTTTGACGATTTTATAGCGGCCCTGGAGCATTACGCTGAGCACAAAAGTGACGGTAAAGTGCTTCTATGCCCTTAGGGGCTGTTTATCTTATCGTACTCGAACGATAAACAGCCCATGGGCAGGCTAAGGCATGCGCCGCCAAACTTCCTGCTCAACCAGTTTGCCGTCCTGCCAACGTTTTTTCTGCCATAGGTCGCCGTCTAACACATAGTCAAAGCGAAACTGGCCGTCGGCCGGGACGGGGTAAGAAGTATGCACCGGGCGCTCAGCATACGTGCTGTCGGTAGCCTCAAAATCGCCGGCACCGGCCGCCCAGAATTTGCCATCGGCCATGGTGATAAAGCTGAAGTGATTATCCGATACCACCTTAATGGCGCTGAGTTTCAGTCCTTCGTAATCAATGGTTTGCCCTTGCTCATCCACATAAAATCCGGACACCAACTGCCAGCTGCCTTTTAGGGAATGGGCCAGTACACTGTTGGCAAACAGCGCAAACACTAACACCAGGTATTTCATATTCAATTTTCTCCTTTTTCTGCCAGTAGTACTTGTACTTCCACTTCAATTAAAAGCTCTTCACTATACAGGCGCTCCACCTGAACCCAGGTAGCACTTGGGTAACTGCCATGGGTAAAGAAGGTTTTGCGCAAATCCTGCGCCTTTTTCAACGCTTCCATGTCCAGGGTGTAAATGGTCTCCCTGATGATGGCCCTGGTATCAGTGCCATAGTCGGCCAGAATTTCGCCAATAGTCTGATAACAACTTTGCAGTTGTGCTGCCACATCGCCACCGGCGCCAACAATGCCAGACAAATAGAGTTGATCACCGACTCTGCTGACCATGCTGAAACCGATTTCCTGCTCAAAAGGCGCATAGTGTTTACGCTCAATAACCTGTGCATTGGGGGCACTCTGACATTCACCCACACCTAGCGTTATACAAAACAAACTGGCTACTAACCATTTCAACATTTTATCCTCCGGGCAAAAAGAGGACTAAAACACAAGATGTTCTAATTTAACAAACCATTCAATCTTATTTTGTTGTTAATTAACATGTTGAATTTCTGAATATCCCGATTTCTCACATTGTTTAGGTGTCAGCAGGAGAAATATATCGCTGGCAGCCTGGCTGGCCGGTACATCAGGATAAAAACTAAGACGCTGCAGAACCAAAGGATAGTCCCCTGCTTTATAGGACTGTTCTGGTAACCACTGACCATACAAGTACCGAATCGCCGCTTCCAGTAGCTGGTCCCCGCCTTGTATGCTCAGCCGGGCATAGGTGCCGGCCGGTAGGGCGCTGGTGCAAATATCTTGCCCTGTTACGTGCTCGTTATTCTTATACTCGCATGCCAGGCCGAAGCGATACTTATCGGGGGGCGTCTCGGTGGGATCATCGTATAGCAGATTAAAGGTAGCACTTTTAGACGGCGGCAGATGATTTGCCTTACGCCAGTCAATAAAACGCTGGATGCTCTGCCCAAGCCGCTGCGCAGGCCCCTGATGAATCAATAATGCGATAGGAGTAAGCGGGCGCTGCACCAGTTCAACCTGGTAATCGGAAGTGGACATGATTCTTGTCTCCTTAACAGATGGTTGATGCCACCATTGCCAATCAGGATGACGGCGAAACGCAGAAGGACTCTGACCACTGGCCTGACGGAAGGCACGTGAGAATCCCTCCAGGCTCTGGTAGCCATTATCCAGGGCGATGTCAGTAATGCTGAGCTGCTGGCGAAATGCCAACTGCCAGGTTGCACGCTGCAGACGCAATTGGCGGATGTAGGCATTTAAGCCAATACCCATCTGAGCAGAAAATAGCCGACTGAAGTGAACAGGGGACTGATACGCCAGTTGGCACAATTCCTCCAGGCGCAGATCCTGAGCCAGATGACGCTCGATATATTCACAAACAGCTTGCAGATTTGGCATAGGTGTCACTCGTTGACTTTGCCCAAAGCTTACCCGGCGTGTTTATCTGCTGCTTGACCCATCTTGCGCAATTTAGGTTAAGCTACCGGCAAATCCAGTCGTGCTCCCCACTCGGTCCAGGAGCCATCGTAAAGACTCAGCGCACCATGTCCGCAAGCATAGGCCGCCAGCAACAGCACACAGGCCGTTACCCCTGATCCACAACTGCACACCAGTTGTTTTTCATCGGTTAGCCCCACAGCTGCAAACTGCGCCTGCAGCTGACTAACCGGCAATAGGCAACCTTGCTGTTGTAAGCTGGTAAAGGGCAAATTAGCAGAACCGGGAATATGTCCAGCGCGCAATCCCGCGCGCGGTTCCGGCTGGGTGCCGGTAAAGCGTCCGGCAGAGCGGGCATCCAGCACCAGATAGTCGGGGCGCGCTGTTGCAGTTAATACCTGCTCAGCACTGAGCAATGCATCAGCCTGCCATGTCGCCAGGTAAGGCCTGGCTGGTCCAGGCTCGGCATATTGAGCGGCCAGCGCCCCACCTTCTGCCTGCCATTTTGGCAATCCACCATCTAATACATAAACCTTCTCATGGCCCATACATTTGAACATCCACCAGGCGCGTGGTGCTGAATACAGACCTTGATTGTCATACACCACAATCAGGCTATCGTTGCCAATCCCCAGGTTGCCGACCAAATCGGCAAACAGCTCAGCTTCAGGCATGGTGTGAGGTAACGGTGAGTCTGGCTGGCAAATCTGCTTATCTATATCAAAGCGTATGGCGCCAGCAATGCAGCGAATCTCATTGCTGGCCGGTTGACCAGGCATTGGCATACTGGCATCCAGCAGCACCAGATTGGCATCTGTCTTGTGTGTTGCCAGCCACGCTGTGCTGACGGAGACTTGATGATTGTACATATGCTGACTACTCAGGCTCGCCACGCTTGTCTACCGGGGTGACCAATATCTCAATCTGTAAAGGTTGGCCCTGTGTCAGAACTTTACACAGGTTGTTGGGGCTGTGCTGACACTCGCCCATATGGGTACGACGCTGGCCATCCAGTACGAATAGGGTGAGATAATAACCTTGCTCGGGGGCCAGTTTAATATTCTGGCCCAGCACGAAATTCTGCCTGGTCACAAACTCCTGCACATGAGCAAAATCTTCAATCATCAGGCTATCCACCAAATCGGCGGCCTTATCGGCCAGTCTGGGATCATACTTAAACAGATTGAGTTCCAGTCGTCTGCCATCAAAGGAACCCACGGCTTTAGGAATCACAAATTCCCCGACTACCTGAGCTGCCACCGGATGTACCACCATTGACACTTCTTTACAGCGCTCCAGGGTTTGTCCTTTGGTATCCATCAGCATGGCTTCACTGCCCGGGCCGCTGCCCTTAGTCCACCAGGTGAGCTGCTGGCCCTGATATTTTGCCCCGCTGGCGCTTTGGCGTAGTTGCAAGGGGTGAATCTTTTGCTGATAACGGATACTGGCTTTCTGCGCTGTGGCATAGGCGGCGTCGACCATATTGCCGCTCTCGCACTGGTAGGATACTGATGGCAGAAAATCCTGCTCGGCGACTGGTGGCTCTGGGTTTTGCGCCGGACTGCAGGCAAACAGCAGCGACGAGGGCAATAACCAAAACAGTGAATTTCTCATAACCGATTCCTTATGCCGTTTAAGCTCAATCTATCACAGCCAGCTCAACCCCGAATAGGGTTGTTGATGCAGGCTTTGCAGGCGACTGGCCAGACTACCTTCGTGGGCTTCCAGTTTGTGGCCATCAGGATCGAGAAAATACACCGAGTCGCCTTCGCTGTGATTATCTTTCCAGATGGGAGTGTTATTTTGCTGCAGTCGTTCCCGGAATGCCGCGAAATCCTCTGCTGCCAGGGTAAAAGCCAGGTGACTGTAGTCTTGTGCCGGTACGGGTGTATCCACCGACAGGCACAACCACAGTTCCCCCAGGCTCAGATACGCGCCTTTGTCCCAGCGTACATGACCGCTAAAGCCGAGCACCTTAAGGTAAAAATGCAATGACCGATCAAGGTCGGCCACTGCTACGGTGATATGGTTTAGTCCTTTAAGCATTGGCTGTCTGATAATCTGAGTTGTTGCCACAAACTATCGATAATTGCCTATCTTTACAAGGGGTTACAGGGCTTGTTGTCCGTATTGGCGGACTTGTCGCAGCCACTGTTGTCGCTGCTGCTCTGTGGCGCTAATCATCGGGCCGTACAAATTGGGCCTGGCAGATTTGATGCCGCAAAACGCCAGGGTGGTGATTTGCAGTTGCTTGCTGGCGGGCGCACCTTGTACCCAGCGAAAATACCAGGCTGGGGTGTCTAATGTCAGTGTGATGCGCGCCGTTTTGCCGCTCAGCAATTTTTGCTGCATTTTCATGCCCTTTTCGTATTTAAAAGCAAAGCCGGGTAATAATGTACGGTCAAATAAGCCCTTGAACTTGGCTGGCAGGGCCCCCCACCAAACAGGGGTATAAATCACTATATGTTCCGCCCAGGCCAACTGGCGCTGAAACTCCTGAAGACAAGGTTCAAGGGGCTGGGCCTTTGCATAGCCGTGGCAAAGGTCAGGGTTGAAGTCCATCTGTGACAGATAACTTAGTTGCACTTCGTGCAGTGAGCCAGCCCCTTGTTGATAAGCCGTCGCCAGTTGTTCGCTAAAACTGCCTGTGCGTGGACTGCCACTGATAACCAGAATACGTTTTTTCATAGTTGCTCCTTCCTGCAAACGGAAGGGGCAGTCTAGGCTCTACCCTTTAGGGCAGAGTCAAGGCACAGTGGCCAATTTCCTGGCAACACGCGTCCAGTCGCTTAATACGAGCTTGGGTTTGTTTGATCTCGGTTTCCAGCTCTTGCCGTACTTCCTGCAGGAAGCGGTGAACTTGTGGCCAATCCAGGCCCTTGTCATTTACACGCATCACCGGCTGCAGACGCGCCAGGCTGATGCCAAGCAGCCTGGCTTCGCGGATCAGGTGCAGAGCGTCAATATGACTTTGCTCATAGACCCGGTACTTACCCAGGCGCTTGGGTGGTGTAATCAATCCTTTGGCTTCGTACAGTCGTATCGCCTTAATAGTCAGCCCGGTCAGGCTGGCGACTTTTCCTATATACATAAATGCCCCTATGGTGCGACCAGCTAAGCCGCTATTTGTTAGGAGGTGTGAAGGCTGAAAACCGCTGCATTATAAAAACAGCTCAAAGCCGGGTTGCATCTTGCTCGGTACAAAAGGGTAAATGTCATAGCTGGCGACACCTTCGCGCTGAAAAGGGTCCTGTGCCAGTATCCTTTCCAGCGCTGCCTGCTCTTCTCCGCGGGCCAGTATAACGCCACCGGTACGCGGTACCCTGCGACCTGAGGCAATAAAGCTGCCAGCGGCGTATTGGCGATCGAGAAATTCAATGTGCTCTGCCAGCAGGGCTTCAATCTGTTCCAATGGTTGAATATAAGTGAGCAAGACAACAAACATACCTGTTCCTTCTTATTTCTACTGTGTGATTGTTGGGAAAAATCAGAGCGTTTTAAATCGCTCGGCCAGAAATTCAACAAATCGCTTAACCCGCGGCGGTCTCGGCCCGGTGCCCGGATAGACGGCACTGAGTGGGGCGGAATCGCCCAGCCAATCAGGCAGCAACTGTAGCAGATTCCCTGCTTGCAGGTCCTGATACACATCCAGATGACTTTTATAGGCTATTCCGCGCCCCAGCAAGGCCCATTCACGCACAAATGAACCATCGTTACATACCCTGTCACCTTTTACCTCTACCACCACCGCATCACTGCCCTGATGAAAGGCCCAGCGGCGGTAAGCTCGCTCCTGGCTCTGAAAAATAAGGCAATTGTGATTAAGTAGATCCTGCGGATGTTGCAGTGGCGGATGCGAATCAACATAGCTCCGGCTGGCCACCAGAACTCGGCGGTTATCCAGTAAACGTCTGGCCACCAGGGCTGAGTCGGGTAACTCACCATAGCGCAGGGCCAAGTCCAGCGGCTCCGATACCAGATCGCGCACGGCATCACCGGCCAGCAGGGTAAAGTAAACCTGCGGATGAGCTGACTGAAATTCATCCATCAATGGTATTAACCATTGCCGGGCTAAATCTACCGATGCGGTCAGGCGAATCTCTCCGCCAATTTCAGCACAATCATGGTGGACTACATACTGTGCGTCTTCCAGCAAACTCAGACCCTGGGCAATTTTGTCGTGAAACAATTGCCCCTCAGGGGTCAGGCGTAAATTACGGGTATTGCGTTCCACCAATTTTACCCGGAGCTGTGTTTCCAGGCGCTTAAGGCTGGCACTGGCCACAGCCGGTGTGCGCCCAAGTAATCTTGCTGCAGCACTGAGTGAGCCTTGACGGGCTGCTTCAACAAACATTTGCAGATCATCCAGTCGATTCATTTTCAATATTTTTTTGAAAGTGTTTTATTTAATACCGCAATTATCATTTGGTCCGGCCGCATCCACAATAGCCAGATTGTTTTTGTGAGTGAGATTGCTATGTACAAGTGTCAGATTGCTTCAGCAGGTTTTGACTTATGAATCATACCAAAACCCCCCGATTGCCAGCTGCTTTGCTGGCCCTGACTGTCGGTGCCTTTGGTATTGGCGTGACCGAATTTGTAATTATGGGATTGCTGCTGGAGGTCAGCCAGGATCTGCAGGTCAGCGTACCGGACGCCGGCATGTTGATCTCCGGCTACGCTCTGGGTGTGGTAGTTGGTGCACCATTAATGACCAGCTTAACGGCAGCCTGGCCACACAAGCGGACACTGCTGGCGTTAATGTTGGTATTTACCCTGGGTAACATTGGCTGTGCTATGGCGCCGGATTACAGCACCCTAATGCTGGCAAGGGTGGTAACGGCTTTTGCTCATGGCACCTTTTTTGGAGTGGGGGCCATTGTTGCCACTTCTGTGGTCGCTCCTGAACGCAGAGCCTCGGCCATTGCTATTATGTTCACCGGCCTGACCGTCGCCAATATTCTCGGCGTGCCCTTTGGCACCTGGCTTGGCCAAATGGTGAGCTGGCGGGCCACCTTCTGGACCGTCAGTATCATTGGGGTGCTGGCATTGTTGGTGCTGTGGCGTTTTGTCCCGTCCAAGCAGGCCAAGACAGAGCGGGTTAACTGGCAGCAAGACCTGAAGGTATTGCGCCGGGCCCCGGTGTTATTGGGCTTGCTGACTACGGTGCTGGGCTTTGGTGGTGTGTTCGCCGTGCTGACTTATATCGCCCCGTTGCTGACCCAGTTAAGCGGCTTTAGCGAAAGTGCGGTATCGCCGATTTTGCTGTTGTTTGGTCTGGGTATGATTGTCGGTAATCTGCTCGGTGGCCGGGCTGCCGATAAGCGCCTGATGCCAGCTGTGCTGGGTAGCATGTTGCTGTTGGCGCTGGTGATGGCACTGATGAGTCTGGTGTTGCAAAGCCCGATGTGGATGTTGCTGTTTGTGCTGCTGTTGGGGGTAGCGTCCTTTGCCACTGCTGCACCATTGCAAATGTGGGTACTGAACAAAGCCCAGGGCGGCAGCCAAAGTCTGATTTCCAGTTTCAACATCGCAGCCTTTAACCTTGGTAATGCACTAGGAGCCTGGTTGGGCGGCTGGGTTATTGAGTCTGGCCCAGGATTAGCGGCAATTACCTGGGTAGCTGCACTGGTGCCGCTGGCGGCTGTCGCTACTGCGCTGCTAAGTCGCTATCTGGAAGCACCCATTCCCCGTTCAACTTCTATGCAGACCAATCCTTGTGTCTGTAAATAAATCAGGAGCTTTAAGGAATAAGTATGAAAGCAAGAGGCTACGTTTCTCATCGTGCAGTTTGCGCATTGATGGCATTGTTAATGGTGTGTGTTCCTTTAGTGAGTCACGCTGCACAGCGAGCAAAAAGTAATTGGGTCACCAGTTGGGCTGCAAGCCCTCAGCCAAGGTGGGACGGTGACTTTGCGTTGCCGGTAAGAGTACCCAATCAGCTCTGGAATCAAACTGTGCGCCAAGTGTTGCGCCTAAGTCTCGGTGGTCAGCGACTTAGGTTACGCATATCGAATCGATATGGCACCAAGCCGCTGCACATTGGCGCCGTATCTGCGGCACTAGTAGCAAATGGCGGAGCCATACAGCCAGATACAGCCAGGCAGGCACTGTTTGATGGGCAGGCCTATCTCACTGTACCCGTTGGCGCTGCAGTCATTAGTGATCCTATTGAGTTAAGTGTGGATGACAGTGCAGACGTTGCTGTTAGCCTGTATTTTCCTGAGCCCACGGCTCCTCAAACCTTTCATTGGGATGGTTTGCAAACGGCCTATATTGGTTCTGGTAATCAGGTGAACAACATTGATATGCAGGTTAGCGACACGTCAGAAACCCGTATGTTTGTCAGTAGCGTCATAGTGCAGCGTAGCGAACCTGCTAAAGCAGTCGTTGCCTTTGGGGACTCGATTACCGATGGCAATGCATCAAGTATTAACCGGAATCATCGCTGGCCGGATTTTTTAGCCAAACGCCTGTTAAAAGCCAATATCGCTGTTGTCAACGCCGGTATCTCTGGTGCCCGTTTACTCGACACTGGTCTGGGAGAAAATGCGTTGGCCAGATTTGAGCAGGATGTTATTGCTCACCCTGGCGTAGACAGCGTAATAGTGATGATGGGAATTAACGACATAGGTTGGCCTGGCTCGGCCTTAGCTCCACACAAAGAGCCGACAAGCGCGGAGCAGCTAATTACCGCATACCGGCAGTTGATCACATTGGCGCACTTGCATGACTTACGTATCATCGGGGCAACCCTGACCCCATTTGAAGGGGCTTTGCATGACTCCCCAATGCGGGGCTATTTTTCCGATGACAAAGAACAAGTTCGTCAGCAAGTAAACCATTGGATCCGTCACTCTGGTGAGTTTGATGGAGTATTAGACTTTGACGCCCTGACCAGGGATCCAATGCACCCAGCTCGTTTCCTGCCGCATTTTGATTCAGGAGACCATCTGCATCCGGGAGATAGTGGTTATCAGGCGATGGCTGAGGCGGTCAATTTACAGCTCTTTTACTAGGGGCTGGATTTGAACGAAATCTATACCTGCAAGATTAATAGCCCCTAGGATATCCGGTGGCTTTGGAAACAAACCACCGGCTTGTGTTGAATAAAGGCATCCCAGTAGCCAGGCAGATAATCTGCCTGGGCGGCGGGGGACACCTGTACTTCCAGCCACTGCAATTCTGTTAGCCCGGCTTGTTTAAAGGCCTGTTCATGGGTCTGACGACTCAGATGATAATTGGTAATGGCCACCATCTGATCACCGGGTAAAAAGAAACGGTAACTAAATGGCATGCCTTCTTCAGTGGGAGCAGGGTCACGGGTAAAACCATAAGGGCGCATGCTGAGCAGCTCGCCACTGTAGTCCGGGTTACTGTTGATACCAATAAAACGTCCGCCTGGTTTCAGATGGTCGGCCACCACCTGACACATCAGGCTAAGATCATCAGCAGACTCAGCGTAGTTGAGCAAATAACTGGCAAATACCAGGTCGAATTGCTTCGCCAGGGCCAGCTCGCGCACATCGCAGCGAATATAGTCGATACCCAGCGGGCGTTTGCTTTCCTGTTCGTTTGCCAGTACCACCATGGCGGCGGAAATATCCACCCCCATAACCTGTGCTGCGCCCCGATAACGCAACATTCGGGTATGAAAACCTTCACCACAGGCCAGATCCAGTACCCGCATGCCACTCAGGTCGCCTACCAGTTCTGATAACATAAACATTTCGATATGTTGTCGCCAGGGTTGCAGCTTGGCGCGGCGGTATTCAGCGGCGATGCCGTTATAGTCTGTGGTCATGGCGGGCGTAACTTCCTTGTCAGTGACTTATCCTGAGTATGTTGGCCCCTTGCTGAAAGCGCAAATTAAGCTGCTGTTGGGCGTTTTGGCTCAGCACATATGTTTGAAATAACCAATGTTGACAGTAGAGCGGTGAGTTTTTTGCGGTATTAAGTTAAAAAGAAAGATGGGAGCAATCGGCTCCCACCATATCGTTAGTCAGCGAAGATAGAAGGGGATCCGCCCTGGCTGAGGCAAAGCTCAAAGAGTGCATCAACCTCAGATTGAGTTCGGGCACCATCAATCCAGTCAGCACCTTGATTAACCCCGGTGCAGACTACATTGTAAAACCCGCTAGCAAACACTGACCAACTCATGATGGCAGCAAAGCTAATACCTAATCCAATTGCGCCGCTATTTCTTGTTATCTTCATAATCTTACTCTTCCTGTGTAAGTGGAAATATTGCCATTTTACTTCCTGGCTAATAAAAACTAGCAACAGCTTAAGTAACCGTCAAAGTGAATGACTCGATTCCTTGAGTTCAATGACATTGCCATCGGGGTCGGTAAAGTACAATGACAAACCATCGCCTTTGGCACCGAAGTTAACTTCAGCGGGGCCAAGCGGCTGAATGTCAAAGTCCCGAAGATGTTTAATCAGGGCTGCTTCGTCAAATGGGTGAATACGCAAGCAAAGGTGGTCCATATTGCGTCCTTCTGTTTGCGCTGCTGCGCCGCCGCGGCGTCCCAGCTTGCCATCCAGGCTGATTAAATCGATCATGGAAGTTCCGGCGCGCAGATGCACCAGACCTAAATGTTCCTGGCGCTTGACTATGTCACAGCCCAGCACCTTTTGGTAGAAATCGATGCTGGTGGATAAGTCTCTGACCCTCAACACCAGATGGTCTATGGCTTCTATATCAAACATCACGCTCCTCACAGTTTATTCAGACCCTGGCCAGTCCGCGTTGCCGCATCAGGCCTTCAATTTCAGCCAGGCTGGCAGGATCGTCAATAGTGGAAGGTACAGTGTAATCCTTACCATCGGCAATTTGTCGTAACAATTTGCGCAGTATTTTACCCGAACGGGTTTTGGGTAGACGCTGAACAATGATGGCCCGCTGGAAACAGGCAATAGGGCCGATTTCACTGCGTACCATAACCACTAGTTCGTCCTGTAATTGTTGCTCATCTATTTGCACACCGTCTTTAAGTAGCACCAAGCCGACCGGCACCTGGCCTTTAAGATCGTCCTGCATACCGATAACACTGCATTCCGCTACAGCAGGGTGGGCGGCCAGAATTTCTTCCATTTCACCGGTGGACAGCCGATGCCCGGCCACGTTAATCACATCATCGGTGCGGCCCATAATAAAGACATAACCGTCATTGTCCTTGTAGCCCCCGTCGCCTGAACAGTAGTAACCCGGATAATCACGCAGATAGCCGGCACAGAAACGTTCATGGTTGCCCCAAATGCTGGGCAGACAACCGGGAGGCAAAGGTAACTTAATGGCGATAGCACCTTGCTGACCGGGCGGCAGTGCTTGCCCGTTCCCATCCAGAATCTGCACATCAAAGCCGGGTACCGGCAGCGTAGCGGAGCCGGGTTTGGGCGGCATGTTTTCAATACCAACCGGGTTCGCACAAATAGCCCAGCCGGTTTCGGTTTGCCACCAATGATCAACCACAGGTTTACCCGTATGTTTAACAACCCAGTCATAGGTCGGGGGATCCAGCCGTTCACCGGCCATAAAAATTGTTTGTAAGCGACCAAGATTGTAACGCGCCAGCGTGCGCGCTTCGGGATCTTCTTTTTTGATGGCACGAAATGCGGTGGGCGCCGCAAACAGTGCTTTAACCCCATATTCCTGTACTACCCGCCAGAATGCCCCGGCATCCGGCGTTTTAACCGGTTTGCCTTCGTACAGCACTGTAGTGCAACCAGCCAGTAATGGGCCGTACACAATATAGGAGTGGCCCACTACCCAACCTACATCCGAGGCAGCCCAGAACACCTCCCCCGGGCGCATATTGTAGATAGCCTGCATAGAGTACTTCAGCGCCACGGCGTGGCCGCCATTGTCTCTGATAACCCCTTTCGGTTTGCCGGTGGTGCCTGAGGTGTACAGAATATATAAAGGGTCGCTGCCCTGTACCGGCACACAGTCAGCGGCTTTGGCATCTGACATTGCCTCATGCCAGTCCAGATCGCGGCCAGGTATAAGCTGCGCCGGTGCTTGTTCACGGGCCAGTACAATACAGTGCTGCGGCTTATGGGTAGCCCTTTCTATGGCGGCATCCAGCATAGGTTTGTATTCGATGATTTTGTTGACTTCGATTCCACAGGATGCCGACACCACAATCTTGGGTTGTGCATCGTCGATACGTAATGCCAACTCATGGGGAGCGAAGCCACCAAACACCACTGAATGAATGGCGCCCAACCGGGCAACCGCCAGCATAGCGACAAGTGCCTCTGGCACCATGGGCATATAGATCACCACCCGATCGCCTTTTTCCACCCCCCTGGCTTTCAGCACCCCGGCAAACAAGGCAACCTGTTCGAGTAAATCCGCATAGCTGAGCTTGAGTTTTTGCCCGCTGACCGGAGAATCGTAGATCACCGCAAGCTGTTCCCCCCGGCCCTGCTGCACATGCCAGTCCAATGCCATATACGCGGTGTTCATACTGCCGTCGGCAAACCACCTGTGCATACCGTTTTCATCCTTACTGAGTATCTGCCGGGGCGCTTGATACCAGGGCAGGTTGGCGGCTTGGTCACGCCAGAAAGCCTGCGGATCGTCTAAGGCTCGTTGGTATTCACTTTGATAGGACATGGTCTGATTACTCTGGTTGCAGGGTTGGCCCCGTTTTAAGGCGAGGGCTGAATAATTATTATGCAACTGTAGACAAAGTGGCGGTATTTTGGCATTAGACTTAGGGATAATAGTGCAGATTGTCGACAAAAGGCGCATATCTTTGCGCCTTTGTCATTCGATAATGGCTTAATCCTGATCCGGAATGTCGGCTTCTACCAGCAAGGCCAGCAGCGCCAGCGATTCCTGCCAGCCCGCATAGCAAAATTCCGTTGGAATCGCCTCGGGAAGCCCTTCCTGTAAGATGTTGAGCTCGGTACCACACAGCACTTCCCGCAACTGAACGGTAACCTGCATCTGGCCGGGCATGTTTGGGTCGTCAAACTGATCGGTATAGCGGATCAGTTCGCCGGGCTTAAGTTCCAGATAGCGGCCACCAAAGGCGTGGCTTTTGCCGGTGGCAAAGTTACAAAAAGACATTTTATAGCCACCGCCAACCTTGGCATCCATTTCATGTACCTTGCCGGTAAAGCCGTGCGGCGGTAACCACTTGACCATGGCATCGGGGTCAATAAAGGCGCGGTAAACTTTATCTGGTGCGGCGCGAAGCACGCGATGAAGACGTATGGTATTGCCTGACATGGGTTTCTCCTGTTTCGATTAAGAATAGCGTGACAACTTTCTTGTTATAGTCGAAGCCAACCGCACAGGTTCGACAGCTCAGGCAATATTTTTAGCCGTTTTATGCTATTGCCTGGTCGTTATTGCCCTATAAACAATCGTCAGGTATCAGCCCTGCCAAAGTTGCAGGGACAGTCCACCCAGCCACAACAACTGGGCGCCATAGCTTAAACGTTGGTGTAATCCTGGCTGGGTTTTGGCTTTATAGGCCTTAGCCAGTGTGACACTGAACAGCACATTGGCAATCACGCAAAGCAGTGAAAACCATTTAAACTCCCCTGGCAGATAGCCGTTTGCCGGTAACAAAAAGCTTAACAGCGGGGCAACCAATAAGCTCAGTAACATCAGCAGGCCCGCATAGGAGTGAATATTGCAGTGCAAACTTGGCGATAGCGTGTAGGGATCGGCATCCATCGGGAACCAGCCCGCCACCCAGGTGGCCAGGCCATGCAGCACAATCATCACGCCCATCCATTGCAGTGCGGCAGCACCATCCGGTAACAGCAGGATATACAGTCCAAACAGGATAAACAGAAATCCTAGCGGATAGTTGTTGAGCCGCGGCGACAGCTTTTGTGTCGGGCTTCCGGCTGCCCCCAGTTCACTGCAGAACTGGCGGCGATGGCTGTAACCAGGGTAAAAATTGGCTGCCAGCGCAACACCAAAACACATCCAAAGGCAGGCCAGCAGACCACTAAGCGCCAATATTTCCATGCTGATACTTCTCCTTGATGGTGATACTTGAACTTATAACAGTAAGGGCAGCAACAGGTTTCGGCTGATTCTGTGGTGAGTGGCATTGGCATATTTGTCTGAATAGCTGTTGAGTGTCAGTACTATCAGCAGGTCGCGTTCAGGAACATACTGCACCAGCGCGGTATAGCCAAAGTCTGTGCTGCCGCCCATCTGCCAGATGGACATACCGTTGGCCCCGCTGATGGCCCAGTTACCCAGGGTCCATTTCTTATTGGCAGGCAAAAATACCTGATGCCGCAGTGCCGCAGGTAATTGCTCACTGTCTTGCAATGCCCTGAACCAACGCTGTAAATCTTTGCTGGTGGACAGCATGCCACCGGCACCTTTCAGGGCCCAGGTCAAAGGTTTATCGTAGGTGCGCTCACCACTGTGCTGTCCGCCATAGCCCTTGGCAATAGGTTGGCTGTTCAGTCGTGGGTCGGTATAAAAGCCGGTACTGCGCAGCGCCAGGGGGCTGAGCAAACGTTGCTGCACAAATTGTTCAAATGTCTGGCCGCTGACGCGTTCCACTATGGCTGCCAGCAAGGTATAGGCAGCGTTGGAGTAAGCAATATCACTGCCCGGCGGGCTAATTAGCGGCATAGCTAAAATACGCTGCTCGGCCTGTTCGCGGCTTATGGCCTCAAAGTCAGAATTGTTGTGAAAATTATCCAGTCCACTTTGGTGGGTCAGCAGTTGCAATATACTGATATCTTGCTTGTCTGTTGGGGCATCAGCATAGAAATGCCCGACAGAGTCTGATAGCTGCAACTGGCCCTCGGCCTGTAAAAGTAAAACGGCAGCGGCAGTGAAGGTTTTGGCAATTGAGCCAATATCACTGAGGGTCTGATCGTTATTTAATTGCTGGCCTTGTTTATCCGCCTCACCGTAACTGCAATCCAGCACTTGCTGTTGCTGACGGCTAATCAGTACGGTGCCGCTGAAAGTACCTTGCTGATACTCCTCTGCCAGTGCCTGATCGAGGCGTTTGGCCATGTCGTTGGGCAATGCGCAAAAAGGATGAGGTGTTCGTTGAGTAACAGAATCTGATGGTGAGGTGCTGCAGCCACCTGCCAGCAGCAACATTAGTATGCTGGTGATGCCGACCAGGCTTTTCATGCACTCTCCTTGGTATTTCGGGGCCAGCGAGTTATTGGCTGGGCCTCGGCGCTAAATCAGACAATCTGAGTCAAGATTAGACCTTATCTTGTTATCTGGCGTCAATTATACTGGTCTTGTCCTGATGTTGTTTAAACATAAAAATCAAACTGTTGCATTAAGCCTAACTGGTTGTTGTGGTGAATAAAGGCCCCGCTGCGTCTGAGCCTGGTCTGACTCTCGCCATTCGGGGCTATCACTGCCTGTGTGTCGGCACCTTGCAATAGCAAACCATTGACTTGCATCTGGGCAAGGGAAAATATCCTGCCAGTGCCCGGTTGCCACCAGTAAAGTTGCTGGAACTGGCTGTCGCGACTGTCCAGCCAGCCGTCATGGTTTTGGTCCATGGCGCGCATATCTGCCCAGGCATCGCCGCTTTGCAGGCCAAGCAACTCAGGCGCGTCATCCATTTTTGCGTTTTGATTGCGATCCAGGATCAGATAACCACTGTTGCCAACAGGTGTGGGGAGGCGATCAGCATTACCATCCTGGTCCAGATCAAAACCAGTGTGGCCGCTAAATTCCACCGCCCGCCAGTCGAAATTCAGCACTAGTGGGTCCTGTAGCTGTGCTTGGGTCATCATTAAGGTTTGCTCGTGCACATTTAATTGCTGCCAGTAAAGCTCAGCATTAAGTGAAAGGGTTTCACCAGCGGCGGTATTTATTGTCATGGCCAGACCCAGTTGATAGGCCTGGTAATCATGGGTGCGTTCAACTATCTGTAACTGACGCTGCACCTTGTCTGCCTTGTCTGCCGTGTCTGGCATGGTGTCAGCCTGACTTGAGCCTTGTTTTGGCTGTATGTTGGCGCTGTACCAGTCCAACTTTTTACCACTGAGTAATTCAATCAGACGTTTTTTGATGCTCTGACGGTAGTCTGCGTCTATTTCCTGTCCGTCATTGCTGCGCTCTGCGACAGCAGGCTGCGTAATGCCAGTGCCTGTTGCTGGCAACAGACTGGGCATCTCTGCTACAGAGGCATCTGAGCTTGGAGGATTAAATAGTACCTGACGCTCCTGCCGGAAATCCCGCTGCTGCGCCAGTGTCAACTGTGCCTGATAAGATGTGACTTGCATACTATCCCCCTTGCTATTTTATCGACTGCAAGGTGGCGGTTTTTATACCGCCTATGTGTCTGATTGTCGCCTACCCATTGTTGATAAAATCCACAAGGGCCTTAGCAAAAGCTTCAGGGTGCTCCACCGGCGTCATATGCACGGCTTCGAAGGTCATCAGTCTGGCATTAGATATTGTGCTGGCCATCAGTTCACTATGACTGGCCAGCGTCACTGGATCGTGCCGACCGGCAATAATCAGAGTGGGAAGTTCTATCAGGCTGACGGTGCGACGCATGTCCGTGTCGCGCACGGCTGCCAGGTTGGCGGCAATACCCTGCGCAGAGAGCGTCAATAGGTCATGGTAGAACTCCTCAACTCTGGTGGCTTGGGTCTGCCTGGTGCTGCTGGAAAACCAGTTATTGATAAAGCCTGTGGCGGTCTCCTGTATGGTTTCAGCCGTCAATATTGCGCGGATTCTGCTGTCCCATTGTGGCGTAGGTCCCAGGTAGGAAGAAGTGTTTGCCAGTATCAGGCTGGCCAGTCGATGCGGAGCGTGAATACCTAACCACTGGCCAACAAAGCCACCTAAGGACAAGCCGCAAAAGTGCACGTCATTCAGTTGCAGATGGTCCATCAGCTCCAGTGCATCCTGGCCCAGCCGGTCCAATCCATAGCCACCAGCCGGTACACTGGAAACCCCGTGACCACGGGCGTCATAGCGTAGAATGCGAAAGTGCGGACGCAGTAAAGGTATGAGCTCTTTCCACATCTGCATCGTGGTAGCGATAGAGTTGGAAAGCATCAGGACGGGTTTGTTGGTCGGGCCTTCAATTTGAAAGGCAATCTCACAGTCATCACCGGTCAAGAAAGCGCGTAATTGGTTCATGGATTGTTTCCTGCAATGTTAATGGATGACTTAGCAGAGAGACTCTTCAGCCAAGTCAGGCAGGAATTCTGATTGCATTCATTCTCTATTGATATTACAAAGTTTTTAATATCACTGTAGGAAAAATTGACATGTCGGCCTTTACCCTTCACGACCTTCAATGTTTCAATGCGGTCATCCTGGCCGGTGGATTTCAGGCCGCCGCCAGCCGCTTAAACCGCTCGCATCCTGCGGTTTTTGCCGCGGTAGGTAAACTGGAAAAGCAGTTAGGATTTTCGCTGCTGGACAGAAATGGCTACAAGGTTAAGCCAACTCAGGCGGGCCTCGACTTTAATCAGCGGGCACAGCTGTTGTTGCAGGAAGCAGAAAGACTAAGTCTGCATGCCAGCCAGTTGGCGATGGGGACCGAAACCGAGCTGCGCATTGTCCTGGGGGACTTTTGCCCACGCCCTGTGTTACTGGCCTGGTTAAGTGACTTTTTTGCCGGGCATGCTGCCACCAGGCTGAGCTTGTATTTTGAAGCTGTATCAGGGCCAGAGGAACGTTTGCATGACGAGCAGGCCGATTTGATTTTTCATCAGGTGAATACCAATGACACGCGCCTGGAATGGTTATCCTTGGGAAGAATACAGTTTGTTCCGGTGGCCGCCCCTGGTTTTTTGCCCTTTGCCGTCACAGCGGATATTCGCCCACAACAGATGCAACACCTGACACAATGTGTAATAAGGGATACTGCTAACCACTCACCGCCAAATGACCACTTTTTAGTACCCGGCGCACCCCGCTGCTCGGTCGCCGATCACCTGATGAAAAAGGAGGTCATTCTGCATGGTTTGGCATGGGGCCATTTACCCCGCTATCTGGTTGAAGATGAAATTCGACAGGGAAAGCTGCATCTGCTCAGCGGTGATTTTTTACAGGGCAGCCATGAACAACTGGTTGTCGCCCGCAGATCTGACCGACCCGTTGGTCCGGTAGCCAGTGCATTGTGGGAGTGTCTGAAAATGCAGCGTTCTGTGCTGGTTTCGGCGTTAAGCCTGTAACTAAGGGGGATATGGTGCCGGGCCTGTGTGTTGATCCTTTACGGCGTGGTTGTCTTATCTATTAACAATTTAACTAGAAGCCTGGCTTTCAACTGTTGGTTTGAAAAGATAGTCTCGACCCATAAGTAAACAACAAGGAGTAGCGATGAGTACATTAAAACTGCTCGACCAACTGCTGAAATCCGGCAGTGGCCAAAGTGTCAATGAGCTTAAAGGTAAGCTGGGCAATACTGGTGGTTTAGGCGGGTTGTCGCAAATGTTGTCCGGCAAAGGCGGTGCGGCATTGGGTGGTGGTGCACTGGGATTGCTGCTGGGCAGTAAAAAAGGCCGCAAGCTGGGCGGTAAGGTACTGACCTATGGTGGTTTGGCTGCGCTGGGCGTGGTGGCTTATAAGGCCTACGGTAACTGGCAGAAAAATCAACAAGGGGCACAAACGGAGCCACAAACCATAGACCGTTTACCCGCGCCTCAGGCAGAGCAGCACGGCCGCGCCATTCTGGCAGCGGTGATTGCTGCTGCTAAGGCGGACGGACATATTGATGACCGTGAACGCGAGCTGATAGACCAGGAGGTGGCCAAGTTTACCCGTGATCAGGCTTTTATTCAGTGGGTGGATGCTGAGATAAAGTCACCGCTGGATCCAGAACGTATCGCAGTATTGGCCACCAGCGAAGAAATGGCTGCCGAGATGTATCTGGCCAGTGTGTTGGTGGTAGACGAAGAAAGTTATATGGAACGCAGCTATCTGGACGAACTGGCCCGGCAACTGCGTTTATCGCCCGCTTTGGTGGCCGAGATAAAACACCAGGCCCGCGAAGCTGAACAGCTGTGTCAGTGACAGGAGCGAAAACGGCACAACCTGATTAAATCAGCTCAACTGCCAGCAATTCTGCCAGCCTGGCGCGTTCCTCAGCCAGTTCCGGGTAGGGGCGCAGGTTGGCAATTAGCGCTCTTAGCAAGGCAACACTGGGATTCTCCAGGCTAGATTGCTGCTCAATTAAATCCAGGGTTTGGCTGACCAGTGTCTGCTCGTCACTGTCCAATTTAATGCACAAGCTACGTAGCTGTTTGAGGCTGCGCTGGATCTGACTCTGCCGGTCTCCCGGCATAGGATTAATCACATAGTTCTGTTCGGTCAGTACCGGCTCAGACTGCGATTGCTGTAAGCCGTTCAAGGTCCAGCATGCTGACCGGCTGATAAAGGCAGCACAATGGACGTGGGAAAAGGTCATATTGTCCATGGTAATCAGCAGGGAAAATTCCTGAATCTGGCCATTAATCAGGGTTAACAGATCGTAACGCCAGGGACTGGCATCGTCGCCCAGGGCACGCTGCAGGATAGCCAGTTGCACCTGACAAAATTCTGCCCGACAGGTTTGAATCAATTGCAGCAGGTCATCATCCATGACCAGAGAGTCATCCGACATCCACATCTGTTGAAAGGCACGCTCCTCCTCCACCTGATGTAGCTGGCTCATCACATGCGCCTCCAGTAACGCCGGGCCGTGCAGGCGCTGATCGGCGAGTAACGCTTCTGCCGCTTGCTGGCTACGTTCAAACGACTGCACAAACAGGGCTTTAACAATGTCCAGCTTACTCTTGAAATACGAATAAACCGAGCCTTTGGCGATACCAGCTAGCTCCGCTATCTGGGCTATCGTGGTGTTTTTAATGCCCTGTTCGACAAACAACTTGTCGGCAGTTTGCAGTATCAGAGTGCGTTTATCTGTCATGGTGTTTCCTCCAGCGGGCACAATAACACAGTCATTTTGACCATCAAGTCATTTGACTTTGACCTTTTGGTCAATTAAGGTTTTGACCAGTTGGTCACTTGTGGGGAACATTATGTCTTCTGAAACAACCCCGGGGGCATTTCGGTTTGTCCGTGCCTATTTGCCAGAACGCCGGGCTTTTATTGGCTTGCTGGCGCTGACACTGCTGGCTACTGTGCTGGAATTGAGTGTGCCGATAGTGGCACGGGATCTGATTGACCAGCTAACCGTTGGTAGTCATGACCTGGTGGTCACATCGTTCCTTGCGCTTCTGGTCATTCTGGCGGCGCTGGCAGAGTATCTGGCTTCGGTACAGGCCAGCCGCATGGGGTTGGATACGGTTAAAGGGCTGCGTTTTCGTTTGATTGGTCACCTGGTCAGAGCGCAAACCATCAATCTGCACCAACATCATAGCAGCGAGCTGGCCGCCAGGGTGATGGCCGATAGCGAAGAGCTGAATCAGGTATTCAGTACTGATTTGGCAGCACTGGTTGGCGGTGTTTTGTCATTTGTGGCGGTGCTTGGCGTGCTGCTGTGGTTGGACTGGCGGCTGACGTTAGTGATCCTGGGCTGTTTATTGGGTGGAGCCATACTGATCACACCCATCGCCTTGTCCATGAGCGGCCTGAACAAGCAGATTCTGCAATCCTATGCCGACCTGACTCGTCAGTGCAGCGAATGGTTCAGGCATCATGAGTTGGTAAAAGTGTATGGGGCTGACCATCAGGTGGATGTCCAGGCTCGTCAATCATTACAACAATACCGCAATCTGGCTTTGCGTGAGGCCAGGGGACTTTCGCTGATAGGCCCCATCAGCAATCTGGCGTTGATGGCCAGCCTGATTATCCTGATTGCCACATCCACTTACTGGATTGCCGATGGCAGTATGACCATGGGCACCTTTACGGCGTTTTTGCTGTATTTGTTTGGTCTGGCTTTTCCACTGATTAGCATGGGCATGTTCTTCGCCAATTATCAAAAGGCCTGCGGCGCGGCTGCGCGCTTGCAAACATTGCTGGACTTACCCTTTGAGTCTCCCCTTAAAACGGCAGCAGAAGACAACATCAGCGCCTTGCAGGTACAAGGCGCGGATTTAAGCCTGAACGGGCAGCGGATTTTACGGCAACTGCAGTTGCCCAGAATGCATAAAGGCCTGGTGATTATCAGTGGCCCCAGCGGCAGCGGCAAGACCAGCCTGTTCAGGGTGCTACTCGGATTGTATGCGCTGGATAAGGGCGAAGTCAGGGTCAATGATGTCCCTTTGCAGGCCGAACAACTGGCGAGCTTGCGCGCTCGTATGGCCTGGGTGGAACAAGAGCCTGCGCTGTTTCAGGCGACGGTCAGGGACAACCTCTGTCTGGGTCAGCCGGGCATTGCCAGTGAATTAGTCTATCAGGCCCTGTTTGAAGCTGGCCTTGAACCCTGGCTGACCCGCATCGGGGGCAATCTGGAACTGCCGTTAACAGAACAAAACCATCAACTGTCCGGCGGCGAAAAGCAGCGTTTTGCCCTGGCCAGAGCGCTGGTCAGGCCCTTTGATGTGCTGCTGTTAGACGAACCCACCTCGGCGCTGGATAAAGCCAATGCCCAGCAACTGATGAACAAGCTGCGGGAGATTGCCAAACACAAGCTGGTGCTGATGATTAGCCATGACAAGTCCCTGTTTTATCTGGCCGACCAGGTGCTACAGATGGAAAACGGTCAGTTGGCCGAGAGCGCTGCTGTGGGCAGGACTGCGGCAGTTTGAGCAAGTCACTGATATTGCCTGGGCTGGCTATACGATGAAACCTGTATGCAATGTGCTGCTGACTTATACCTCAGGCTGGCTTTTGATACTTTCGGTGCCATTCAGCTTCGGGTAGGATCGCGCCAGGCTCGGAGTTGGTTGGTAAGCTTAAATGCGGTTAAGTACAGTGTTGGCCCTGTGGCTGGTTTGTGTGTCGGTATGGGCCGATGAGCCGGTTAAGTTGTCTGAGTCCGGGTTATGTCACCAACCCGGCAGCCGATTTTACAGCCGCACCCTGCATTTTAGCGCATTTGCCACCCTGGAAGCCTGTCTGGCCAATGGTGGCAGGTTGCCAGAGTCTGCCAGCCAGGCCGCCACGCCTCCCTCTGCTGATAACTATGATCGCAACGACTGGCCGCATTGGATCGACAGTGACGGCGACTGTCAAAACACCCGTGCCGAGGTGCTGATTGCTCAATCACGCCTGCAAGTCAGCTTCGACGACGGTGAAACCTGCCGGGTGTTGCAGGGTACCTGGCTTGATCCCTTCTCGGGGCAAATCCTGTCATCGGCCAGCGAATTGGATGTTGATCATATCGTACCGCTGAAATGGGCCAGCGCCCACGGCGGCGGTGCCTGGCACAGAGAGCGTAAACGTGAGTTTGCCAACGATATGGACAACCTGCTGGTAGTGAGTAATAGCCTTAACCGGGCAAAAGGCGCGGAGGGGCCGGATCAATGGTTGCCGCCTAATCAAGCCTACCAATGTGAGTACATTCGCCGGTTTGACGAGATGGTACAAAAGTATCTGCTGGTGTATCAAAGCGGTGAACAAGCCTTTATTCAGGCACAACTTGCCAGTTGTGCCAGGAATACGTCCGCTAGAGCTGTTGCCCCGTAAAGTTGGATTTTTTATCTGTTGAGTTCCGCTTTCGTCATACCAGGCGGGCAAAATGCTGCTAACTTAGTCGCTCCATCAGCAAAGGAGATAATCATGCAAGCTGAGCACTTTTCCACCTTCAAGCAGTTGCATCATGCCGATTCGCCGTTGGTATTGGTTAATATTTGGGATGCGGGCGGTGCCGTTTTGCTGCAAGCAGCCGGTGCCAAAGCACTTGCCACCGGCAGTGCGATATAGAGCGTGTTGACCTTTTGAGTATAGATTTTGTTCAAATCCAGCCCGTTTTGGTCACGACGCCGGGCTGCAGGCCTAGTGGGCCTAAGTCAAAGCCCGGCAACACCGAGCAAGAGGGGCTGGGTTGAACCCTTCGGGCAGCGCTTGTGGGCCCTTTCTACGGCGTTATTACTCTCTCATGTAGACTAACTACACCACGTTCGCGCTGCCTTGTATAAAAGGGCCCACAAACTGCTGCAAAATCATACTCAAAAGGTCAACACGCTCTAACCAGGTCGCTGGGCTATGCAGACGGTAATCAGCTACCGAATAACGAGCTGCTTGACGCAGTTGGGCGTATTTTGAGGGTAAGCCAGGTGCCACTGTCGATAGATATTGAAGAGGGTTACAGCGAGTCAGCAGAACAGGTTGCCGAGCTGGTTGCCGGTTTGCAAGCTTTGGGCGTAGCCGGTATCAACCTCGAAGACGGCACCAAAGCCCCCGCTTTGTTGGCTGAGAAAATACAAGCCATTCGTCTCAAAGTCGGCCAGAGCATCTATATTAACGCGCGTACCGATGTGTATTTACGGGGGCTGGCTGAAGGGCAAGCTGCGCTGGAGATGGCCACCAAACGGCTGCGTCTATATCGTGAAGCCGGAGCCGATGGCGGTTTTATTCCAGGCTTGCAGGATGCACAAACGGCCCGATATTTGGCAGACAGTCTGTCCATGCCCCTTAACCTTATAGTCGCCTCTTCTGAGCCCATCAAGGAATTGTCCAAGGTGGGGATCCGGCGTTTTAGTATGGGCCCTGTGCCTTTTGTGAAGGCTTATCAGCAACTGGTGAATCTGCAGGATGCAGACTATCCGGCGCTGAATTTCGCTGCCATTAACGCGCTGTTTTAAGCTTTCTATGCTTTGCCGCAAGCCAGCGCGGACATTCAGAGCAAGCAATGCGATAATTCCATGCTAATCAATGCACAGGCGGCCTGCGCCGCCTAAATCAGCGGGCGTTATCGGTGCAAAGTAAACAACGGGTGATTATTGTCGGGGCAGGCCCCGCCGGGCTGATGGCTGCTGAGTGTCTCAGCCAGGCCGGTTTGCAAGTGCAGGTGTTTGATGCCAAACCCAGTGCCTGTCGCAAGTTTTTGCTGGCCGGTACCAGCGGTATGAATATTACCCATTCCGAACCCTACGGCGATTTTATTCAGCGCTATTATGACAAGGCCGACTGGCTGGATAGCGCTCTGCGCAACTTCGATGCCAATGCACTGCGTGACTGGTGCCGGGGCCTTGGCGTGGAGACCTTTGTCGGCAGCTCGGGCCGGGTATTTACCGAACAAATGAAAGCGGCGCCCCTGGTACGCAACTGGTTAAAGCGCTTGCGTGGGGCAGGAGTGGAGTTTTATATGCGCCATCGCCTGACTGCACTGGACGGCACCCGGCTTGGCTTTGTCCATGAAGGTCAGCAGATTGAGGTGAATGCCGATGCGGTTTTATTGGCGCTGGGTGGCGCCAGTTGGCCTAAGTTAGGTTCAGATGGTAGTTGGCAAACTATACTGGCCGACAACAACATCCAGCTGTCACTGCTGCGGGCCGCCAATTGCGGCATGTTGTGCCATTGGAGTGAATACCTTAAGGAGCATCACGCTGGCAGTCCGCTGAAAAACGTGCTGTTTAGCTTTCAGGCGGGTGGCCAGCGGGTGGAGAAGCGCGGTGAATGTGTTATCAGTCAAACCGGCATGGAAGGCAGCCTGATCTACACCTTTTCCAAATACCTGCGTGACGCAATAGAAAGTACCGGTCAGGCTCAACTGCATATCGACTTGCTGCCCGACCAGAGTCTGACTCAGCTTAGCCACAAGCTTGCCAATAAACGCAGTAAAGAGTCCTTCGCCAGATATCTGAAGCGCTGCACCGGATTAACCGGTGTCAAATCCGCGCTGTTATACGAATGCCAATCCAACCCACAGCAGCTAGCCCCAGCGCAACTGGCGGCCTGTATCAAAGCCCTGCCGGTAGGTTTTTTTGCCACCAAACCGGTTGAGGAAGCGATTTCCAGCGCTGGTGGGGTTTGCCAGCAAAGCCTCAGTGCCGACCTGATGTTGCATCAGCTGCCTGGGGTATTTTGTGCCGGGGAAATGCTGGATTGGGAGGCGCCCACCGGCGGGTATTTGCTGACGGCCTGTTTTGCTACCGGTCGACTGGCGGCTGCCGGGATCTGCGATTATCTGCACCAACCTCGGTCTTAGCTGTAAGCCCAGATGCGGCCAAACAAGTTAAACGGATTTGCTTGAGACCAACACCTTGCAGGTGCGATTAGCTGCCTGTTTATTCACCTTTGGCTCTGCTGTTATTTCTGTTAACGAAATAATAACAGGGAGCCAACTATGTCAATGCATACCAAGGGGGCCGGGCCGGGCCTGACCCGCCGCCAATTCCTGAAAACCAGTGCTTACGGCGGCGCAATGTTGCTGACCCTTAATTTGCCGGGCAAAGCGCAGGCTAACCAAAGCCCAGGTGCGGCCAGCCAATGGTGCGTGTATGTCAGCATTCGCCCTGATAATTCAGTGCTGATGGCATCGCCGGTGATGGATATGGGCCAGCATATGAAAACCGCTGGTCCCATGCTGTTGGCCGAAGAAATGGACCTGGACTGGTCGTTAATCGAATTTGCCGACAGTTGCCCGGCTTACTTTAAACTGAATGCCGACGGGCAAGCAGAATATGCCTATTCGGATATGAGTACCGGCGGCAGTCATGCGCTGCGGCGCAACTGGGATTATATGCGCCAGGCCGGTGCTACTGTCAGGCGTATGCTGGTGGAAGAAGCTGCGGCGCGCTGGCAGGTCAGCGCTGATGACCTGCGCACCGCCAACAGTTATGTATATCACCCGGATGGCCAGCGACAGTTCAGTTATGGTGAACTGGCTGAACAGGCCGCTGCCCGCCAGGTCAAGCCGCAAGCGGTGCAACTCAAACATAACGATGCCTTTGGTATTATCGGCACGGCCAGAACCACAGTGGATATTCGCCAGATTGTTACCGGCAAGCCCTTGTTTGGGATGGATGCCGAATACCCAGGCATGCTGCATGCGGTGATTGCCCGCAGTCCGTTTATTGACGGTCAGTTGCTGAGTCAGGAAGCGAAGGCGGCAAAGCAGGTTGCGGGCGTGCGGCAACTGGTAAATGTGCCGCGTCGAACCGAAGCCAGCTATAACGGTACCACCAAGCAATTGATGGCACCGGGCGTGGCGGTGATTGCTGACAGCTTATGGGCGGCAATGCAAGGCAAACAAGCATTACGGGCCAGATGGCAGGCTGGTGCCGAGGGTAAATCACAAGATTCTGAGGCGCAACTGGCCGAGTTTCACCGGCTGGTCAGTGATGCCGACTATGCCGGACAATCCGGGATCAGTCATAAGGTCAGACTGGCGGAAGGGGATGCCAAAACCGCTCTTGAAGGTGCTGCCACGGTATTGGATGCCACCTATGAAGTACCGCTATTTGCACATTTATGTATGGAGCCATTTAACTGTATTGCTGATGTGCGCAGCGACAGCGCCACTATTGTGGTGGGGCATCAGTTTCCCGATAAGGTGGTAAATGATGTGGCCAAAGCCACCGGTCTGCCTCCTCTCAATATTGAGGTGATTAGCCACCGTATGGGCGGCGGTTTCGGGCGGCGCTGGGAGGTGGATTATGTGCTCGAAGCGGTGTATCTGTCACAGCAGGTGGGTAAGCCCGTTAAAGTCACCTGGCAGCGCGAAGATGAACTTGAGCAGGACTGCTTCGCCCCGGCCATGGTAATGCGGGTGCGTGCCGGTATGGACAAAAGCAATAAAGTTATCGCCTGGCACCATCGCCAGGCCCAAACCCGCGGCGGGGCCAGAGACCGCTGTTTCCCTTTCAAGCTGGTGCCCAATTATCTGTCTGAGCACCTTGATTATCTTTCGCAAATTGCCACCGGTGCCTGGCGCTCGCCCGGGCATCTGCAATGGGCCTTTGCCGCCGAGTCGATGCTGGACGAGCTTGCCCATCAGGCTAAGCAGGACCCGCTGGCATTTCGGCTAAAGCTGATGCAACCGCATAAGGCCTACCCACACGAAGGCTTTGGTGGAGAGCTTATTGATTCGGGGCGCATGGCCAAGTGCTATGAAAAGGCGGCAGAGATGGCCGACTGGCAACGCCCGCGGCAAAAAGGAATCGGCCTGGGTATCGCGGGGCACTTCACTTTTGGCAGTTATGCGGCTTTTGTACTGGAAGTGGCCCTCAGCGCTGAAAACCGTCTGCATATCCGTCAGGCCTGGGGCGCCATTGACTGCGGTCTGGCGGTTAATCCCAACCATATTGAAAATCAGATGCAGGGCGGATTTATCGACGGTTTAAATGCCGCACTGTTTAATAAGGCGGATGTGCAGGGCGGTGAGGTGGTGACAAAAAATTTCCACCAAATCCACTTTATGCGCTTATCTGAGGCCCCGCCAGATGTGCAGGTCAGCATTATTCAAAGCCAGGCCATGCCAACCGGGGTTGGCGAACCACCCATTGGTCCGGCCGCCGCCGCGCTGGCCAATGCCATTTTTGCCGCTTCGGGCCAGCGGATCCGCCGTTTGCCCATCGCTGATGCCATTCGTATTTAAGGACCAGATAATGACGATACAATTTACCCTTAATCAGCAGACCGTTGAGGTTGCCGAACGTGACAAGGACATGCCGCTACTCTGGTATCTTCGTGAACAGCAGGGCCTGAAAGGCACCAAGTTTGGCTGCGGCATCGGCCAGTGCGGAGCCTGTACCGTGCATTATAACGGCATGGCCATGCGCTCCTGCTCTATCACCCTGGGACAGGCTCAGGGCGCAGATATCCTCACCATTGAAGGCCTGGCACCCTCTGAAGATAAGTTACACCCGGTGCAGGAAGCCTGGATGGAGATAGATGTGCCTCAATGCGGCTATTGTCAGGCCGGACAGATTATGGCCGCCGCCGCTATGTTTAAGCAGCATCCCAATCCCAGCGAAGCGCAAATAGAACAGGCCATGACCAATATCTGCCGCTGCGGCACTTACGTACGGATTCGCAAAGCCATCGCCCTGACAGCGGATAAATTGGCTAAAGAGGTGAGTTAGCGACTACACCACCTGGCCGGCCACCCAGCCACTGCTCCAGGCCCACTGGAAGTTATAGCCGCCCAGCCAGCCGGTGACGTCCATCACTTCGCCAATAAAATACAGGCCGGGCACGTTGTTGGCCTGCATGGTTTTGGATGACAACTGATGGGTGTCGACGCCGCCGAGGGTCACTTCGGCGGTGCGATAGCCTTCGGTGCCATTGGGTTTCAGCGCCCAGTCGGTAAAAGCGCTGGCCACTTGTTCAAGCTGTTTACCCTGGTATTGTTTCAGGGGCTTATTGGTCAGGGCAAAATACTCAAGGGCAATTTGTACAAAGCGTTTGGGGTAAAGCTTACTCAGCGCGGTACTCAACTGTGCATCCGGATGACTGCTCTGTTCGGCCTGCAGCCAGTCAAGCAGGTTATGTTGTGGTGACAGATTAAAATGGACCGTCTGACCAGGCTGCCAGAAGCTGGATATTTGCAGCACCGCCGGGCCGGATAGGCCGCGATGGGTAAACAAAATATTTTCCCTGAAACTGGTATCGTCCACCGCTGCGCTGGCATCCAGGGCAACACCGCTAAGCTCTGCCAGCACCTGTTTGTCCTGCTCATGCAAAGTAAAGGGCACCAGACCGGCGCGGGTCGGCAGCACTGTTAAGCCGAATTGTTCCGCCACTTTATAACCGAAGGGACTGGCGCCCAACTTGGGAATAGACAGGCCGCCGGTGGCTATCACCAGCGATTCACAACCGAACAGGCCCTGACTGGTTTGCAATGTGAAGCCGTCAGCGGTTTTTTCTATGTGCTGAATCTCGACCGGATGGCGCAGTTGTACCTTGGCTTTATCACATTCACGCAGCAGCAGATTCAGAATGTCTTTGGCCGAATCGTCGCAGAACAGCTGGCCCAGGGTTTTCTCGTGGTAGGTAATACCATAGTCGGCGACTAACGCGATAAAGTCCCACTGGGTATAACGGCTCAGGGCGGACTTACAAAAATGCGGATTGGCAGACAGATAATTTTCTGCACTGGCGTACATATTGGTGAAGTTACAGCGTCCACCACCTGACATCAGGATTTTACCACCGATGCGTTTGGCGTGGTCCAGCACCAGCACCGAGCGGCCACGTTGACCTGCTTGTGCGGCACAAAACAGCCCGGCGGCACCGGCACCAATTACGATAACATCCAGCTTCAGCAAGCGAATCCTCCCGCTAATTCAGCCCGGCCACAGGGCAGACAAAGATCGCGCGAGTATAGCGAATCTGCCTATCGCATGCGCGTGAAATATTTTTACTTTTAGCACCTATTTTTCTGGCAGATTTTGTAACTGTCGCTAATCTCTTTCTTGCATACCATCACTTACGGGAAACAAACTATGCAAAAGAGAATCGTTGCTACAGCAGTATTGGCACTGGGCATTGCCATGCCAGGTTGGGCGGACTTAAACGCCGACTTGCAGAACATCTGTACCATTGTCAAAAACAACGACAAATCCGAACTGCGTAAAAAAATGAAAAAAGTCAGGGACGATTACAATCTTAAGCTGGGGGATTACTACGACGGTATCAGTTGTGAAAATCAGAGCCTGATCCGCTATGCCATGATGAACAATGCCGATGATGCTGGCGAGTATATGGTCAAATCCATGTCCAGGGGAGATTTAAGCAAGCCGGAAAAAGACGGCCAGACCATTGAACAATGGGCTGAAGCCAATGGCCATTTAAAAACCGCCACAGGGGTTGCCCTGGTGGACAGGCTGAACGCCAACTAATAAATAGGCAAAAGTTCCACAGAAGGCGCCTGACGGCGCCTCTTTTGTTTGTTACAGCTGGTCCAGCATGGTCTGGGCGTCACTGACTTCAAACATGCCGGCTACTTCCAAGTTGAGCTTTTCCACCACTGCGTCATTAATCAGCATGGAATAGCGCATTGAACGCACCCCACCAAAAACGCCGGTGTCTTTGTCCATGCCCAGAGCGATGGTAAAGCTGGCATCGCCGTCACCCAGCATTAACAACTCTTCGGCGTTCTGGCTGTTACCCCAGGCTTCCATCACAAAGGCGTCATTGACAGACACGCAGATAATGCTGTCCACACCTTTGGCTTTAAGGTTATCGGCCAGGGTGATATAGCCCGGCAGGTGAGAGTTGGAGCAGGTTGGCGTAAAGGCACCCGGGACGGCAAACAGTACAACTTTCTTGCCCTTAAATAGTTCATGGGTACTGAGCTGCTTGGTTTCGCCGTTCTTACGCAGGCTGAGTACTGCCTGGGGCAAGGATTGGCCCACTTGAATCATAATTGGTCCTTGGTTGATTATTACACTCACAGTATTTATCAACTTACCGCTAAGATCATCTAATAAGATATCTGCTAGCTATACGGCATTCTTATAACTCTTCTACTTCTCGTAATTAGGCAGCTTGCGCTGATGGTTGGCATCTTCAAACAGCGGCGAACTGATCATTAAATCTGCGGTGGCTTCATTACAAGCCACCGGCAAATTCCAGACGCTGCATAGCCTGAGCAGGGCTTTAACATCCGGGTCGTGGGGCGCCGGGTTAAGCGGGTCCCAAAAGAAAAACAGCGCATCCAGGGTGCCTTCGGCAATTAATGCACCGATTTGCTGGTCACCGCCTAATGGACCACTTTTAAACCTGTGTACCGGCAGTCCCAGCGCATCAGACAACAGCCCCCCGGTGGTGCCGGTGGCGACCAGGTTATGCCTGGCCAGAATATCGCGGTGCTTTTGTGCCCATTCGATAAGGTCAGGCTTTTTATGATCATGGGCGACCAGCGCCAGGGTTTTCTGCATAGCTTGTTCCTGCCAAAAGTGGATTATTATCAGGCCGTTTTCTGATTATTAAGCCATTGAAACTGAGACAGTTCCAGTGCCTGTTCCAGTGAATCCAGCAACACATCGGCCATGGTGAATTTCTGCGGGTCTTTGTGGCCTGCTTCAGGGACCGCCACGGTATACAACCCCGCAGCTTTAGCGGCCTGCGCGCCGCGGGCCGAATCTTCAAAGGCCATGCATTGCGAAGCATTCAGGGCCAGCTTGTTTAGGGTAGTCAGATACACGGCCGGGTTGGGCTTGCCTGCCACTTCGTGCTCTGCGGAATGATACAGGCTGATATAGTCGCGTAGTTGCAATTTATCCAATACCGCCTCTATCAGGCGGCTCACTGAACCTGACGCCACCGCCAGGGTTAATCCCAGCGCCTTACAACGTGCCAATAAAGTATAAACACCGGGCAGTGCCTGGCCTTTACGCTCTACTAACTCGATTACCCTGTCTTCCAGGCGCCGCGCCACATCACTGACATCCTGCCTGTCCAGCTTGAATTCGTTATACCAATATTGCACGACTTCTTCGGTACTCAGGCCGGTAGTCTGAAAACACATGGACTCGGTCAGGCGTATTCCCACCGTGGCAAACACTTCCTGCTCGGCCTGACGCCACAAAGGCTCAGAATCGATTAGCAGGCCGTCCATATCAAAAATCACTGCTTGTAACTGCAAAACGTCTCTCCGTTATTTCAAACAGACTTGGCCAATCAGATGGCGCAATAAATTAATGGTCGGATTCACATAATCCAGGGCAATAAATTCATCCGGTTGATGGGCCTGGTCAATGCTGCCTGGCCCCAGTACCAGGGTGTCGCAGCCCAATGAACTGATAAAGGGCGCTTCGGTGCAGTAGTTGGCGCTGCTGGCTTTAAAGCCGGTAAATTGTTCGGCCAGGTCAAGCAGCGAGGTTTCGTGACGGCTGGCAAAAGACGGCACCGTGTCGTACATCAATGCCCGGCTGATTCTGCCCGGATAAGCGGTCATAATCGGTGCCAGGGCCTGATCAATGCGGCTGATAGCTTCGGCATCGCTCAGGCCGGGCACCGCGCGCAAATCAAAATTCAGGCGGCAGTGGCCACAAATCCGGTTTTCGCCGTCACCACCATGAATATGCCCCAGATTCATGGTGGTTTTGGCCACGCTGAAGGCCGGATCCACATACTGCGCGGCCAGTTGGTCACGCAGTTTCATCAGTTCACCCACGGCCTGATACATGATCTCTATGGCATTAACCCCTTTATCCGGATCGCTGGAATGACCTGCCTTGCCCGTGATGTCCAGGGTATGGGCCATATGGCCCTTGTGCTTGCAGATAGGTTTAAGGCCGGTGGGTTCACCGATAATGGCCATATCCGGTTTGATCAGTTGCTGCTGGGCGAAAAAACGTGCTCCGGCCATGGAGGTTTCTTCATCGGCGGTAGCCAGAATGTACAACGGCTTGGTTAATTTATTTAGCGGAATCTCGCGCAGGGCCTCCAGAATAAAGGCAAAAAAGCCTTTCATATCACAGGTGCCCAGGCCATAGAGTTTGTTGTCTTTTTCGGTCAGTTTAAAGGGATCAAACTGCCAGCGGCCTTCATCATAAGGCACAGTATCTGAGTGCCCGGCCAGCAGTAAGCCGCCTTCGCCACTGCCGATTCTGGCCAGCAGATTGAATTTATGCCTGGCGTCCGGTACTGGTTGAATACTTATGTGGAAGCCGAAATCCTCCAGCCAGGCCCCCAGCATCTGCAACAAAGGCAAATTGCTTTGGTCGATTTTTTCATCGAATGCACTGATGGTCGGATGTGCGATGATTTGTTTGTAAGCGTCCAGAAATGGCGGCATTTTCATAATAAATTCACAAAATAAATATGCACAATTGTTGAATAAATATGTGTTTGGTGGCAAAGTATCTCACAATTCATACTTTAGTGCATCCAGAACCCTAAATGCAGCAGAATTTGCAGCCTTCTTTCTTAATTCTCGCCCGGCGACGACATTAGCCTTTGTCCCGCTTTCGCGGGCTTGTCATTTGGTTTTGCTACACTTGTTGTCTTTAACACACTGAAAATTCTGATCATGATTAAAACTTGTATTGTTGGAGCCAGTGGTTACACCGGAGCCGAGCTGGCCGCCTTAGTGGCGAAACATCCGGGATTTGAACTTGCTGCATTGTTTGTTTCCCAGGGCAGTCAGGATGCGGGTAAAAATCTGAGTGCGCTCTACGGGCGTTTTAGCGGCTTGCTGGACATGCCGCTGCAGCCCTTGTCTGAAGACAAGCTGAGCGAGCTGGCGCAGAATTATGATCTGGTGTTTCTGGCCACACCCCATGAAGCCAGTCACGAATGGGCGGCCACCCTGAGTGCAGGAAAAGCGGTGGTTATGGACTTGTCCGGTGCATTTCGCCTGAAAGACAAAGATATCTTTGCCCGTTTTTACGGTTTTGCCCATGAACAACCGCAATTGTTGCAGGAAGCGGTATATGGTCTGGCGGACTGGCATGCAGACAAGATTGCCAAGGCCAGGCTGGTGGCCGTTCCGGGTTGTTATCCCACCGCGTCACTGACAGCGTTAAAGCCTTTGCAGGTAGCCGGGCTGCTGGATGAACAACAATGGCCGGTGATTAATGCGGTATCCGGCGTCAGTGGCGCAGGGCGCAAGGCCGCCTTAAACAGCAGTTTTTGTGAGGTCAGCCTGCAAGCCTATGGTGTGCTTGGGCACCGCCATCAACCTGAAATTTCCGCCGAACTGGGGCGTCAGGTGATCTTTACCCCGCACCTGGGTAATTTTAAGCGTGGCATTCTGGCCACCGTCACGGTCAAAGTAAAAGCCGGTGTTACTGCCAGCCAGGTTGACGAAGCCTATCAATCTGCCTATCAGGGCAATCCTATGGTGCGGATACGCAGTGCCTGGCCAAAAATCGATGAAGTGGCCGGCACCTGTTATTGCGATCTGCACTGGAAACTGGATGAAGCGTCTGGCCATTTAGTGGTGACCAGTGCCATCGACAACTTGCTCAAAGGTGCCGCAGCGCAGGCGCTGCAATGCGCCAATATCCGTTTTGGCTTTGCACCCGAAGCCGGTCTGGCGGAGAAGGCCCTATGAAGCCATTAATTGTTAAAGTCGGCGGTGCCTTTATTGGGGATGCCAAGGCCGCCAAGGCGTTACTGGATGTGCTGGCGCAGTTACAAAAAAGTCGTCCGGTACTGCTGGTGCATGGCGGCGGGCCGATTGTTGAAGAGTGGATGCAGGCACTGAATCTGAAAACCGTCAAAATTGACGGTTTGCGGGTCACTACTCCTGAACAGATGCCTTATATCGTCGGGGCACTGGCGGGCACCGCCAATAAGCAACTGGTGGCCCAGGCCATTGCCTGTGGACTGAATCCGGTGGGCCTGGCTCTGACCGACGGTGCCATGGTCAATTGCCAACCCATGGATGCCAAATATGGTGCGGTGGGGTCGGTGACGCCGGGCAATGCCACGTTACTGAAGTTATTGCTGAGTCAGGACTTCCTGCCGGTAATCAGCTCCATTGGCGCCGATCAGAGCGGGCAACTGTTAAACGTTAACGCCGACCAGGCCGCCACTGTGATGGCGCAATTGCTACATGCTGAATTGCTGCTGTTGTCTGATGTGGCCGGGGTGCTGGATGCCGATAAACAACTGCTGAGTGAACTTAGCGCCGCACAAATCCGCGAGCTGATTGACGCTGGCGTTATCCGCGACGGTATGACGGTCAAAGTGGAAGCGGCACTGGCCGCCGCCAAGGACATTGGTCTGCCGGTAACCATCGCCAGTTGGAAACAACCTGAATCTTTGTTGCGGCTGGCCGACAATCAGTCGGCCGGCACGCGTATTTATCCTGACTGAACACCCAATCCGGGGAAACTGGGGACGTACCTATGAAAAAGGATCTGCTGACTTTTGCTGATTGGAGCAAAGCAGAACTACTGAGCCTGCTGAAGCTGGCTCAACAGACTAAGCAAAATCCAGCCGACTATCGCAAGGCACTGGATGGCAAAGCGGTTGCGGCGCTGTTTGAAAAACCTTCGTTGCGAACCCGGGTCAGTTTTGACATAGGTATTAATAAACTGGGTGGCCATATGGTGTACCTGGACAGTCAGGCCGGTAAATTGGCCGGGCGTGAGGATGCCCGCGATATGGGGGCCAATCTGGCCTGCTGGGCCGACGCGATTGTGGCCCGGGTATACAGCCATAACACCCTGGTGCAAATGGCTGAAACGGCCAAGGTGCCGGTCATTAATGCGCTGTGTGACTTGTATCACCCCTGCCAGGCGCTGGCAGATTTTCTGACCGTGCAAGAGGTGCTGGGGGATGTCAGTCAGTGTCGCCTGGCCTATATTGGTGATGGCAATAATGTCAGTAATTCATTGTTGCTGATGGGGGCCATACTGGGGGCGGATATCCGCGTGATTACGCCAAAGGGCCACGAGGTGAAAGGGCAAATTCTCGACCAGGCGCATAGTCTGGCGCAGCAAAGCGGCGCTAAGATTGTTGCCAGCACTGATTTGGATGCCGCCAGAGGTTGTCAGTTCCTGTATACCGACACCTGGTTGTCCATGGGCGACACCACGCCGCTGGCTGAGATTAAAGATAAGTTCCAGCCGTTCCAGTTAAATCGGCAACTGATGGACAAGTGTGGGGCGGATTACGCCATGCATTGCCAGCCTGCCCATCGGGAGTTGGAAATTACCAGTGAACTTATTGATGGCGAGTGTTCACTTTTGCTTCAGCAAGCAGAAAACAGAATGCACGCCCAGAATGCGATTTTAATCAGCCTGCTGACTGCACATTAATTTGCTGCAGTGAATGCGTATATTCGATATCTGAAAAGATATTGAATAGGGCAGGAAAATCATCATCGCACTTTTTATTTTCCGTCCCAGAATAAGGGCATCAATCCGGGTCTGGGCGGTGGCTAAAATTAAAGGAAAAACAGAATGTCAAAGTCTCAAGTGAACAAAGTGGTATTGGCCTATTCTGGCGGTCTGGACACCTCCGCCATCATTCCTTGGCTGAAAGAAAACTATGACTGTGAGGTCGTGGCCTTTGCTGCCGATGTAGGGCAGGGGGATGAAGAGCTGGAAGGCCTTGAGCAAAAGGCCCTGCGCAGTGGTGCCAGCGAATGCCATATTGTTGATTTGAAAGAAGGCTTTGTTGCCGACTACATCTACCCCACTGTGATGACCGGTGCGGTTTACGAAGGTCAGTACCTGCTGGGCACGTCTATGGCCCGCCCCATCATCGCCAAGGCTCAGGTGGAAGTGGCGCTGAAGGTCGGTGCCGATGCGCTGTGCCATGGTTGTACCGGCAAGGGTAATGATCAGGTGCGCTTTGAAGGCGCGTTCGCCGCACTGGCGCCGCAATTGAAAGTGATTGCACCCTGGCGCGAATGGGATATGCATTCCCGTGAAGATCTGCTTGCCTATCTGGCTGAGCGCAATGTGCCAACCAGCGCATCCGCAACCAAAATTTACAGCCGCGATGCCAATGCCTGGCATATCAGCCACGAAGGTGGTGAGCTGGAAAATCCCTGGTGTGAACCAACCAAGCAGGTCTGGACCATGACAGTGGATCCGGAAGATGCACCTAATCAGGCCGAGCGTGTGCAACTTAGCTTTGAACAGGGCCGTCTGGTTGCTGTCAACAATGACAAGCTCAGCCCTTATCAGGCACTTATCAAGCTAAACCAGTTGGGTGCTGCCCATGGTGTAGGGCGTCTGGATATCGTCGAAAACCGTCTGGTGGGCATGAAGTCCCGAGGCTGCTATGAAACGCCGGGAGGCACGATTCTGATGGCCGCCTATAAGGCTCTGGAGCATCTGGTGCTGGACAAGAGCGCGCTGAAATTCCGTGAACAGCTGGGCCTGGAATTTTCTCACCTGGTATATGACGGTCGCTGGTTTACACCGCTTAAGGATTCTATTCTGGCCGGCGCACAGGCTTTTGCCGCGCAGATTACCGGTGATGTGGTGGTGAAGCTCTACAAGGGGCAGGCCACTGTCGTGCAGCGTCGTTCACCTAACTCTTTATATTCCGAAGATTTTGCCACTTTTGGTGCGGATGATGTGTATGACCAGAGTCACGCCGAAGGCTTTATTCGTTTGTACAGCCTGGCCAGCCGGATTAAGGCGCTGAAAGACAAGGGCCAAGCCTGATGGCTTTGTGGGGCGGACGCTTCCAGGGCGGAAGCAGTGATATGTTCCGGCAGGTGAATGACTCCCTGCCCTTCGATCAACAGCTGGCCAGCCAGGATATTCGTGGCTCTATCGTCTGGTCGCGGGCTATCGCCAAAGCCGGGGTGTTAACCACGAGCGAGCAGCAGCAATTGGAGCAGGCTTTAAACGGCCTGCTGGCTAAAGCCGAGGCCGGTGAACTGGATTTTGCCGCCAGCAGCGAGGAAGACATTCACAGTTTTGTTGAAGCCGCGCTAACTGAAGAGCTGGGTGACATTGGCCGTAAATTGCATACCGGCCGCAGCCGTAATGATCAGGTTGCGACAGATTTTCGTTTATGGGTGCGTGAACACTGCCAACAGTTGCAGCAGGATCTGCTGCAACTGAAAGCCGCGCTGGTCAAATCGGCCGAACGCCATAAACAGGTGATTTTGCCCGGCTACACCCATTTACAGCGCGCGCAGCCGGTGCGCTATCCGCACTGGTGCCTGGCCTATGTGGAAATGTTTAAGCGTGATATCAGCCGCATGGCAGATTTGCTGGCGCGTATGAACCAATGCCCGTTGGGCAGTGGGGCGCTGGCGGGTACAGTGTATGCCATCGACCGCCAGGATATTGCCGAGCAACTGGGTTTTGACAGCCCCTGCCACAATAGCCTGGATGCGGTGTCTGATCGTGACTATGTGCTGGAACTGCTATTTTGCGCCAGTACCAGCATGATGCACCTGTCGCGAATGGCTGAGGATATGATCTTCTTCAATTCCGGCGAAGCCAGCTTTTTGCGCCTGGGTGACAATGTCACTTCTGGTTCTTCACTCATGCCACAAAAGAAAAACCCGGATGCGCTGGAGCTGATACGCGGCAAATGTGGTCGGGTATTTGGTAGTCTGCAGGCGTTGCTGGTCACCATGAAAGGCCTGCCACTGGCCTACAATAAGGATATGCAGGAAGATAAAGAGGGGGCATTTGACGCGGTAAATCAATGGCATATCTGTCTGATGATTGCCTGCGAAGTGGTAGACAGCGTTGAACTGAACACCGAGCGTTGTGCTCAGGCGGCCCGGGAAGGCTATGCTAATGCAACTGAACTGGCGGATTATCTGGTGGGCAAAGGGGTTCCGTTTCGTACTGCGCATGATATTTCTGGTCAGGTGGTGCTGGCCGCCCTGGCCCAGGGTAAAGCCATTGAAGAACTGAGCCTGGCAGAATTGCAGCAGCATTCGAAGCTTATTGGTGACGATGTATACCCCGTGCTGCAACTGGACTATCTGGTGGATAAGCGCAATATTCTTGGTGGAACCGGTAAAGGGCCTGTGTTTGCAGCCTTGGACAGGGAACTGGCCGAGCTTGCCAAGGCGCGCGATTAAGGGAGACTATCTGGTGGTGCTAGCTGAATCCGACAATGTAAAACTGTTCCGTCAATCGGCGCCTTACATCAATTCGCACCGGGGTAAAACCTTTGTGCTGATGTTTGGCGGCGAAGCGGTGGAAAACCCTAATTTTGCCAATATCATCAACGATATTGCCCTGCTGAACAGCCTGGGCGTGAGGTTGGTGCTGGTACACGGGGCCAGACCGCAGATTGATCAGCGCGAAGCCCTGCGCAATCGCCCGCTGCGCTTCCACAACGATGTGCGCATTACCGACAAGGAAACCATTGAGTCGGTCAAAGATGCGGCCGGCTCGGTGCGTTCCCAGGTGGAAGCCTTACTGACCATGGGGCTGGCCAATTCACCCATGCATGGTGCGCAGATCCGGGTATGTTCAGGCAATCTGGTGGTGGCCATGCCCATGGGCGTACGTGAAGGGGTGGACTACGAGCTGACCGGACTGGTTCGTCGCATTGATGTCAGCGGTATTAACGATCATCTTAACGACGGGTCGATTGTGTTGCTTGGACCCATGGGCTATTCACCCACGGGTGAGGTGTTCAATCTGTCCCATGAAGATGTTGCCACTCAGGCCGCCATTCATATGAAGGCAGAAAAGCTGATCGTGTTCACCGAAGAAGATGGCCTGCTGGATGAAAACGGCACCCTGATCCGCAACCTGGATCGTAACCGTTTGCAAAAACAGATGGACAGGCCACACGAAATCCGCACCACCAATATTCTGGCGGCCATTGCTGCCAGTTTGGATGCCGGAGTCAGTCGTTGTCATTGTGTCAGTTATCAGCGCGACGGGGCCCTGTTGCAGGAATTGTTCACCCGTGATGGCGTGGGCACCTTGGTATCCCATTATTACTATGAGCAATTGCGTCAGGCTACCATTGATGATGTGGGCGGTATTCTGAAGCTGATCAATCCGCTGGAAGAAAAAGGGGTGCTGGTCAAACGTTCCAGAGAGTTACTGGAAAGCGAAATAGACAGGTTCACTATTATTGAGCGCGACGGCATGATTATCGCTTGCGCCGCCCTTTATCCTTACGCCGATGAAGGGGTAGGTGAACTGGCTTGCGTGGTAACCCATCCGGACTATCGCGGCTCCAACCGCGGCGAACGTATGATGAACGCCATTATCGAAAAAGCCAAGGACTTGGGGCTGAGCCGGATTTTCGTGCTGACCACCGTCACCGGCCACTGGTTCCGGGAACAGGGCTTTTTGCCTTCCTCGGTGGATGAACTGCCAGAAGGTAAAAAACGCTTATATAATTACCAGCGAAACTCCAAGGTATTGATGCTGGGGATTTAATCTGCCCGTAAGTTGTCGGGCCACCGATTATTGTGGGGGCTGGACGATGACCAATACAGCTTCGCCTGTGAATGATGAGGCGTGGAAAAGTGGCGAGCTTGCCAGCGCGCCACAGGTTAAAACAATGCTGGAAGCCAGGGCCAAAACCGGGCAGACCATGCAGGGATTTAAGCTGGCCAGGGCTGACCTTGAAGGCCTGGATTTGGTTAACGCCGGGGCAAAAACCGGTTTTCGACTAATCCAGGCTGATCTTTATCGCGCCAATCTGCGCAATGCACACTGTTTTATGCTGGATTTGTCCGGCTCCTCGCTGATGAAAGCCGACTTACAGCATGCCAATCTGCACTATGCAGATTTACGCGATTGCAATTTATTAGGTGCCAGACTATCCCACGCCCGCATCGAACAGGTGAATTGGGGGATGGAAATTATTCAGGAGCGCCAGGCCCGTCAGGCTAAGAGCAAAGACATTGCGCGGGACTACTATCAGCAAGCCGAAGAAACCTATCGCAATCTGCGCAAGGTCTGCGAGGAACAGGGCCTGTTTGAAAATGCCGGGCGTTTCTTTCAGCGTGAAATGGTGGTGCGGCGGATGCTGATGCCGAGATACTCTGCCAAACGCCTGGTTTCCAAACTAGTGGACCTGTTTTGTGGTTATGGAGAACAGCCAATACGGGTTATGTTGTTCTCGCTGTTGGTGATTTTTACCTTCAGCCTGTTGTTTGTGATGCTAGGAATACATAATGGTGAGCATCTGATGGCATTCGCCTGGCAGCAGGACTGGCGCACCAACCTAAACGCCTATTTCACCAGCTTATATCTGAGTGTGGTGACGTTCACGACACTGGGCTATGGTGATGTCACGCCATTTGGCATCACCCGTACCCTGGCCGCCATTGAAGCCTTTATTGGCAGTTTTACGTTGGCTTTGTTTGTTGTGGTATTTGTTAAGAAGATGACCCGCTAGGCTAATTGCCATACCCAGAAGGTCAACAGATCCTAGAAGATATCTTCACTCTCCTGCACCGGCGTATCCTGTTCAAAGGGATCGATAAATTCCTCATCATCCACATATTGAGTGGGTTCGGTGCCCTTAATGAAATACTCGAATCTGGACGTATGATCGGTGCGCTGGGTGAGTTTTCCGCTGGTGCGGTCTATGCGCACAGTGACTATGCCCTCTGGTACCGGTGGGTAATTCTCTGGCACACCTTCCAACGCTTCGCGCATAAAACGGATCCAGGCGGGTTGCGCCACTCTGGCGCCGTCTTCGCCACCTACCATGGCATTGCCCATCCAGTTAAACTTCTGCGGATTCAAGTTGATAAGATACTGGTTGCGGCTGGTACGGCCCAGTGAGCGACTCATATCGTCAAAACCGACCCAGGCAGTAGCAACCAGATTGCCTCCCATACCACTGAACCAGGTGTCCTTGGAATCGTTTGTGGTACCGGTTTTTCCAGCCAGATCATCCCGCGACATCAAATTGTTGGCTCGCCAGCCCGTTCCCTGCCAGTAGGTCTTCTTAGACCAATTGCCCCCACCACTGATGGCGGTGCTCATCATTTCGCGGGTTAGAAAAGCGTTCTGGCGGGAAATTACCGCCGGGGCATAATTAGGTTGCGGAGGCGGTTCAAGCTGCTCTGTTTGCTCAGCAGCAGTGACAGACGCGTCCTGCACCGGTGCGCTTGGCAGAATAGCGGGTGGTGCAACGACAGGGGCAGCCTGCCAGAGTGTTTCCCCAAACTCATCGTCAATCCGCTCAATAACATGGGGGGTGACCAAAAAGCCACCATTGGCAAATACCGAGAAGCCGGTCACCACTTCCATTGGCGTCAGGGATGCACTGCCAAGGGACAATGACTCATCGCGGGGCAGGTCGTTGGGATTAAAACCAAATTTGGCCATATGCTGAATGACATTATCTATGCCTACGCCACGCAACAAACGTACCGATACAACGTTCTTAGATTTGCCCAGGGCGACCCGCATACGAATGGGGCCGTCATACACTTCTGGCGAGTTTTTCGGCCGCCACACAACGCCTGACTTTCTGTCCCATTGGTTAATGGGCGCATCATTCATAATGCTGGCCAGAGTAAAACCATTATCCAGGGCGGCCGAGTACACAAAGGGCTTAATATTAGAGCCCACCTGGCGCTTGGCCTGCGTAGCCCGGTTGAACTGGCTCTGGTAAAAACTATAGCCGCCAACAATAGCTCTGACCGCACCGGTGATTGGGTCCAATGCCACAAAAGCACCGCTGGCATCGGGGAATTGTGACAATTGCCAGATAGCCGTTTCCTGATTAAACCGTATCCATACCAATGCGCCCGGCTTAACAATGTCGGCAGCGGTTTTAGGTTCATCGCCCTGACTGGTGTCACTGACAAAAGGTCTGGCCCAGGCTAAGCCATCCCAACTGATGTCCAGGTATTGGCCCTGCTGGTTAAATACCCGGATCTGTTGTTCTTCTGTTGCCGTGACAATGGCCGGTTGCAGCGGCTTAAAGCTTGGCTGAGTGGCTAAAAATTCCAGCATCTGCGCCTCTGTCCAGGCAGGATTCTGGCCCTGTTCCTGATCTTGGGTATCATGTTGCCAAAGCTGTTGTTGCGGACCACGGTAGCCATGTCGTTCATCGTAATCGTGCAGGTTGCGAATGGTGGCCTGCTGAGCTAATCGCTGAAGGTTGGATGGTACAGTGGCATAAACCTGGTAGCCGCCGGTTTCTGCTTCTTCCTTACCGTAGCGTGCCACCATCTCGCTATAAATCATGTCGGCCAGGTACGGTGCATCCAACTCAATTTCAGCGCCATGCTTCTTGGCCTGGATATCTTCATTAGCAGCCTGCTCAAATTCTGCGCGGTTGATATAGCCTTCGTCCAACATCCGCGCCAATACCACGCGGCGACGCTCTCTTGAGCGGCTGGGGTTACTGATGGGGTTTAACACCGACGGTGCCTGGAACAGTCCGGCAATCGTGGCTAGTTGGGCCAGGCTTAAGTCGCGAATATCTTTACCGAAGTAAACCTGAGCGGCGGCGCCGACCCCAAAGGAGCGATGGCCCAGCTCAATTTTATTTAAATACAGCTCGAGGATCTCATCCTTGCTCAGCAGTTGTTCGATATGCCAGGAAATAAAGGCTTCTTTAATCTTGCGCATCCAGGCTTTGTCGCGGGTCAGGAAGAAGTTTCTGGCCAACTGCATGGTGATAGTACTGGCACCCTGGCCCTTTTCACCCGTCAGCACCAGATTGACAAAAGCACGCATTACGCCGATGGGGTCGACGCCGGGATGTTCATAAAAACGCGAATCTTCGGTAGCCAGAATGGCCTGCTTCAGACCTTCAGGTATGTCTTTTAATTCCAAAGGTATGCGACGTTTGACCCCGTACTGTGAGATCAACTGACCATCCTGTGAATATATTTTCATCGGCGTTTGTAGCCTGACATCCTTCAGAATGGCAACACTCGGTAGCTCGGGTTTGATGTAAAAGTATAGCGCTGTCAAAGAGATAGCTCCCAACACCGCCGAGCAACAGATAAATAAAATAAATGGTTTGAGGTACTTCACAAATTTATGCTTTCAGAGCATTTCCAAAGAAATGGCTTATATTTTATACCTATGTACAGTTATTAGAACCATTAACTATTTAATTTTAGTGAATAATGGTTTCGGCTAGTTTAACAAAAATAGGAAGCCCGCGTGCTTAATAATCTGTTCAGCAAAAAAATGCCTGCCATGTTGGGGTTAGATATAGGCACGCGCTCGGTTAAGGGCGTGTTGCTGAACAGCGTGGGGGGGCAGGTGCAGATTGTGGCTCATGCCTGTGAGTCCATTGCCGGTAATGCCTTTGCCGACCGGGAAATAAAAGATTTCGATGCGGTCAGCAATGCCATACGCAAAGTTAAAATGTCGCTGAAAAGTAAATGTAGAACCGTGGCGGCAGCAGTCTCCGGCTCATCTGTGATCACAAAAGTGGTGTTTATGGACCCTGACCAGTCTGATCACGAACTGGAAACTCAGATCGAAATTGAGGCCGACAGCCTGATTCCATACCCCCTTGATGAAGTCTATCTGGATTTTGAAGAATTGGGGCCCAGCAAGTTGCACCAGGGCAAAGTCGACGTGCTGCTTAGTGCCGCACACCGGGATATGCTGGATTCCAGAGTGACACTGCTGCGCGAGCTGGAACTGGAACCTAAAGTGATCGATGTGGAAGGTTATGCATTGGGAACAGCGCTGCTGCAGTATGGCCCGGCAGTGGAAGAAGATGTGCCGCTTTGTTGCATTAACCTGGGAGCCAGCCAGCTGTTACTGACAGTGATAGAAAACAGTCAGGTGATTTACAGTAAGGAACATGCTTTTGGTATGGACACCTTAGTGCGCGATCTGGCGCTGGTATACGGTATCGAACTGGCCGAAGCCGAGCGCCAGTTGATGGACAACAGTCTGCCCGATGGCTGGCGGCAACAAAATGGCGCGATGTTTCTGGCTAACCTGCAACAGCAAATCAGTCGTTCCCTGCAAATGTACGTGGCATCAACCGGCCGTCAGCGCCCGCAAACCTTGCTGATCAGTGGTGGCGGTGCCAATTTGCCGGGTATTGCAACTGACCTGGAGCAGGAGTTGTCGATGGAAGTGAAGATCTTTAATCCCTTTGACACTATGCAAAATAAAGACAGCAAAGGGGAGAGTGAATTGAACCGGCTGGCGCCGCAGTTGGCTATTGCCGTCGGTCTGGCGCACAGGAGTTTTACCCCATGGCACATATAAACCTTTTGCCCTGGCGCGAAGTTCAGCGTCAGAAACATAAGAAAGAATATGTGGCGACGCTGGCTATGGTGGCGCTGTGCGCACTGGCATTGTTTTGGGGGATTGGTGCGGTGGTGGACAATATGATCACGGCCCAGCAACAACGTAATGACTTCCTGAATCAGCAAATTGCCGTGCTGGATGGGCAAATCGCCAAGATTAAGGATATTAAAGAGCAAAAGAAACAGGTTGAGCAGCGCATGGCCCTGATAGAGCAACTGCAGGCGAATCGCAATGCCGCGCCGCATGTCTTGGATGAACTGGCCAGAATACTACCACCTGGGGTGTCATTTATTACCCTGAGCCGCAAAAACAATCGGATGGATGTCACTGGCATCAGCGAATCCAACAATAGATTATCCGAATTTATGCGTCGTCTGGAAGAGTCGAGAGTCTTTACCAATGGTGACTTGTCGTCCATTGTTGCTGATACCAGCAAATCTGACGCAGTAAGTGAGTTTAAGCTGACCTTTAATATCAGTCCCAGTGTTGCTCCTGAGTTGCTGGCAACTGGCACGGCTGAAGGTAAAAAGAAATGAAGTTCGATTTCAACAAACTTAAGGAAATGAATGAACTGGACTTCGAACAAGTGGCAGTCTGGCCATTTGAAGTAAAGGCTGTAGTGGCCCTGGTGGTGGCCATACTGGTTAGTGTACTGGGCTATTATATGCTGGTGAATGACAAGTTGCCGGTATTAACCAGCGCCGAGCAAAAGGAAATTGAGCTGAAGCAAACCTTTGAAGCCAAATATCGTATTGCCGTCAATCTGGACGCCTATCAGGAACAGTTAACCCGGATTCAGCAGGACTTTTCTTCCATGCTTAAATCCCTGCCTACCAGCAATGAAACGCCGGGATTACTGGACGATATTACCTTTGTTGGCACCTCTGCCGGCCTGAATTTCAAGTTGCTGAATTGGCAAAAGGAAATTCCCAAAGAGTTTTACACTGAATTGCCGATACAGATGGAAGTCAGTGGCAGTTATCACGAGTTTGGGCAATTTCTGGCTAACGTGGCAGGTTTACCGCGTATTGTGACTGTGCATGATTTTGATATGAGCCAGGAAGGGAGCAGCCTCAAGCTTAGCCTGCAAGCCAAGACCTACCGGACTTCTAATACTGGGTTGCAAGGGGGCAGTAAATGAAACGCTGGTTGTTGAGTTTGGCTGTGGCCACAACCTTGCTGGGTTGTCAGCCCAATATGCAGGATTTGCAGGAATTCGTGGTACAGGTAAAACAGACCACGCAAGTGAATATTGAGCCTTATCCCACCTTTAGCAAAACCCCGCCCTTTCAGTATCAAGTGGCGGATATACGCAGTCCGTTTCAACGGTTGTCGGGTATCACCCCGGAAACCTTGCAAACAGCCAAGGCAAATTGCTTACAACCCGATTTTGCCAGGGCTAAACAGCAGCTGGAGCACTATGGTACTGACGCCTTATCAATAAAGGGCTTTTTTACCCGTGAACAGCATACCTGGGCACTGTTCCAGGCCAATGATGGCAGTTTACACAAAGCCAGAGCCGGGGATCGGCTGGGGCTGTTTTTTGGACGTATTATATCCATCAGGGAAGGTCAGGTAACTATCACAGAAATGCTGCCCGACGGCACCGGATGCTGGCAGGAAAAACAGGCCACGCTGACGGTGTCCGAAGCGGCAGGAGAACAGAAGAATGTCTGAGCGGTTTATATTCAACAAGAAACTCAATAAGCGTAGGCGGTTACTACCTTGTATGCTGGTTGTTCTGGCTGGCGTGCTTGGCGTCAAGTCTATCTCGGCCCAGGCTCAGGACATGCAGCTTGTCGACCCGGATGCCAATAAAGCCTTGCCTTACAGGTTAACAGCGCTGGATTTTAAACGCAGCCAGGCAGGTGGAGCCCGGATACAAATGCAATTTGACCGGGAAGGCTTTGATGCTGCATTGGCGAAAGGCAAAGACGGTTTGGAATTGATGTTACCAGGCAGTCAGTTAGCAGAAGACCTGCTGTATAAGCTGGATGTCACAGATTTCGGTACGCCGGTACAATGGTTGGAAACCTTTCAGGGTGAAAAAGGCAGCAAAGTGCTATTTGCCGTGGAAGGTGACATGCAGTTCCGCCATCAGAAGAATGCCGCCAGCCTGGTGGTGGAAATTGACCCGCCTAAGCAGACCACCAGGGTAGAAACAGTGACCGATACGCAATACAGTGGCGCGCCAATTTCACTGGATTTCCAGGATGTACCGGTTCGTCAGGTTCTGCAGGTGATTGCCCAAATTAACGGTTTCAACCTGGTTACCACCGACACCGTGTCCGGTAATGTCACGATAAATCTGGATAATGTTCCCTGGGACCAGGCCCTTGGCATGATTCTCAAGATCAAGGGGTTGGATAAGCGTATGGAGGGCAACATCCTGCTGGTGGCTCCGGCAGAAGAACTGGCCTCCAGAGAGACCCAACGATTGCAATCCCAGCAGCAAGTGGCAGATCTTGCGCCATTAAAATCCGAAACCATTCAAATTAATTACGCAAAAGCCGCAGAGATGGCCACTATTCTGAAGTCTGGAGAAGGAGGTATTCTCAGCGCTCGTGGCACCGTTACGGTGGACAATCGTACTAATTCGCTGTTGATCCGCGACAGTCAGGAATACATAGAAGAAGCCAAAATAATGGTCAAGCAACTGGATATCCCTATCAAACAGGTGCTGATTGAGTCGCGCATGGTAACGGTAAGGGACAATGTGGACGAGCAGTTGGGAGTTCGCTGGGGGTTCAGTGATCAGCAGGACACCGATGGTGTATCGGGGTCACTTGAAGGGGCGCAGGCCATTGCCAGTGGGCAGATCCCAGCTCTTGCCAACCGACTGAACGTTAATCTACCGGTGGCGGGTACATCGGCAGGCCGAATTGGTTTTCATATCGCCAAGCTGGCCGATGGCACCATATTGGACCTTGAACTGTCAGCCCTTGAACAGGAAAACAAAGGCGAAATCATTGCCAGCCCGCGCATCACCGTGGCCAACCAGCATGAAGCCTATATCGAGCAAGGTACGGAAATTCCTTACGTGCAGGCCACATCCAGCGGTGCTACGTCGGTTGAGTTTAAAAAGGCAGTACTTAGCTTAAAAGTGACACCGCATATCACGCCGGACAACAGGATTATTTTAGATTTGGTTGTCACCCAGGATACCCGCGGCGACACTGTACAAACATCTACGGGCCCTGCGGTGGCCATCGACACCCAGGAGATTTCCACTCAGGTGCTGGTGGAAAATGGCGAAACCGTAGTGCTTGGCGGGATCTTTCAACAGAATCTGATCAAAGCTGTCAGCCAGGTGCCATTACTCGGAGATTTGCCGCTGGTAGGCAACTTGTTTAAGAATTCCAGAGATTTTAATGAAAAGCGCGAACTGCTGATTTTCGTCACGCCGCGAATTATGACTGAGCAACTCTAGTCCGCATCGGGAGGCACACTTGCCTCCCTTAGTCGTTTTTTACTACCTTTTATTTGCTGTATCGCAACAGACCATCTGTAGATAGGCTGAGACTAAAAGGTGATCAAAACTTGCATAAATGGCGAATTAACTGAGATAATCCCGCCCCTGAAATTCGACCGGGGGTTGAGTTTATCCATTTTCAATTTTAGTTGTGTGACATAAGCAGAGATGGCCGAAAAACGTAATATCTTTCTAGTTGGACCTATGGGTGCCGGTAAGAGCACCATTGGTAAACACCTTGCAGATGAACTTCACTTGGAATTCTTCGATTCTGATCAGGAAATCGAACGCCGTACTGGTGCCGATATTGCCTGGGTATTTGATATCGAAGGTGAAGAAGGTTTCCGTCAACGTGAAGAAGACGTCATTAATGACCTAACTGAAAAGCAGGGCATCGTTCTGGCAACAGGCGGTGGCTCGGTAATCAGTAAAAATGTTCGCAACCGTCTGGCGGCCAGGGGCATAGTGGTATACCTGCAGACTACTATCGACAAGCAGGTTGCCCGCACACAGCGTGACAAACGTCGTCCGCTGCTGCAAAACAATGATCCAGAAAAGGTACTGCGCAACCTGGCTGACGAACGTAACCCGCTGTATGAAGAAGTGGCCGATTACGTGGTGCAAACCGATGACCAGAGTGCCAGGGCTGTGGCTACCCAGATTATTGAGAAAATCGGACTGTAACGCTTTCCTACCGCGAGGCTACGCTCATGAACCAATTGAATGTTGAACTGGGTGAGCGTAGCTACCCCATCTATATCGACGCCAACTTATTGCGTCAGCCCGATGTGCTTAAACAGCATTTAAAAACCGATAAAGTGGTGGTGGTCACCAATCAGGTGGTCGAAGTCCTGTACGGTGCTCTGATGCGAGAGCTGTTGGACGGTATGCAGGTCGAAACCATCGTACTGCCGGATGGCGAGCAATATAAATCACTACAGAGTTTTGAAGCGGTATGCAGCCGTTTGCTGGAGATTCAGGCGGCCCGCGATACGACCCTGATCGCGTTTGGCGGCGGTGTGATTGGCGATCTGACCGGCTTTGTAGCAGCCTGCTATCAGCGTGGTATTCCTTTTATTCAGGTGCCAACAACCTTGCTTTCCCAGGTTGATTCTTCGGTCGGCGGTAAAACCGCAGTCAATCACCCTCTGGGTAAGAATATGATTGGTGCATTTTATCAGCCCCAGGCCGTGGTGATCGACACCATGACCTTGTGCAGTCTGCCAGGCCGCGAGTTCGCAGCTGGCATGGCCGAAGTGATTAAGTATGGCGTTATTTATGATGCTGAGTTTTTCGCCTGGCTGGAGAACAATCAGCAAGGCCTTAAAGCCAAACGTCAGGACTTATTGCAGCAAGTCATCAGGCGCTGTTGTGAAATTAAGGCCGAAATTGTTGCCAAAGATGAACGTGAGAGCGGATTGCGGGCATTACTGAACCTTGGCCACACTTTTGGTCATGCTATCGAAGCTGAGCAGGGTTACGGTAATTGGTTACATGGTGAGGCTGTTGCAACGGGCATTGTTCTTGCTTCTGAGGTAGCACAGCACAAGAATTGGTTGTCGGCGTCAGATCTTTGTCGTATTCGTGATTTATTGGTGTTTTTTGACTTACCTGTGCAGGCACCGGAAACCATGGGCTATGAAGATTTTATGCGGCATATGCGTCATGACAAAAAGGTGCAGGCCAGCCGTATCCGTTTTGTGATCCCAACCAGTATTGGCAGTGCTGTGGTAACTGACGATGTTGACGAGGCGCTGCTTAAACAATTGCTCGACGCCTCCTAAGAAGGCGCTGTGCATAAGGCATATCAGGACTTACATAAGAGACTGTCACACCTGACCAGCTTCGTGTCGGGTATGATTGTTTTGGCTGCAGAGGGGGAGGGGCACCAACAGGCCTTTGCCGGAGAATTTCTGGCCAGCCAGGGCTCTGACTGCAATTTGGCTTACATTAAGGCCACAGCCGGCAAAGAGGCTGCCAGTTATCGTCAGCAACTGGCCAGTCAGCTAATGGGCAATATCAGCCTAGACGCCCGTCGACCTCTTAACCACAGTTTGATGAAATTGCTGGAACGGGATCCGCAACCCGTGCTGATTTTTATTACTGGTGCAAATCATCTGCCAGTCGAACTTATCCTGGAGCTTTGGAATACAGTTCAGCAGCTTAGTGAACAGCAGTTTTGTGTGGTACTGGTTGGCAGTAATGACTGGGCCAGCTATGCACAACAGAAATTACCGGGTCCCGGCCAACCTGTTTTGTTAACCCATGACTTTGCCGGATTAGAAAGTGTCAGCGGCTCTGAACTGGACCGGCTGATTGCTGAAAAGCGTAAGGCTTTTAATGCCAGGCTGGCGGCCAGAAATGCGCCACCCATGGAAAAAGCGCGTAGCGCTTTACAATCTGGTTGGATGAAAGTCGCGTTGAGTCTGATATTTGTTGTTTCTTTTGTCGGGTTGATGGCGTTTTTGTACCGGGATTCATTGAGTTCCATTTGGCTGCAATCGTCGCAAATTGTTAAGGATAGCAGTGCGCCAATTGATAAGGCTCAGAAGGATAAGCAAGCCACTTCAGATGCATTATCAGACTCTGTAACTACTGATGTTCCGGTTGCAGAAGATATCCAGCTCGCCTCTGTGTCTGCTGTTGAGACATTGCCAGATAAAAGCAGTCAGGCGGATGAGTTGGTCAGTGACTGGCAAAGCCAGCTTGAAAAGATGCAGCCTGCTGAGGAGTCTGTCGAATCAGAGCCGCCGGGCATTCAGCCCGAATCAGATGCATCCTTAACAGAGCCTGTTCAGGTCGTTGCGCCACCCGTGCAGCAGCCTGATATGGAATCTGCACGGATTGCAGACCAAGCCGGGTCTGTCCCGGCTCAGTCAGCTTTTGCCTGGGATGAGGAAAAATTACTGGCGTTGCCCCCTGACACTTACCTTTTGCAGCTTTCTGCTGCCAGTGATGTGACTGTGTTAAATGGCTTTATTCAGGCCAATCAACTGGCGCCGAGCACCTGGCGATATCAAACCCTTCGCTATGGTGGTCCCTGGTATGTGTTGTTGGCCGGTGAGTCGTTTGCCAGCCTTGCACTAGCCCGCGCTGCGGTGTCAGGATTGCCTCAGGTTGTGCAGAGGGAAAATCCCTTTGCCAAAACGGCAAAGCAGGTACAGGAAGAAATTCAACGCACCGCAGCGCAATAAATTTAATCCAATTGAGCGGCGCTTTCAGTTACAATCCTGCCTTTGTATCGTAGCTTTCAGCCTGAATGGATAATAAGAAGTGTCGCGCCTTTTTGAAGTGGGCAGGCGGCAAATACGCACTGGTTAATGAGATCCGTAGTCGCTTGCCCGATGGACAGCGGCTGATAGAGCCTTTTGTCGGGGCCGGCTCGGTATTTCTTAACACCCATTACACTGAATATTTGCTCAATGACATTAATCCGGATCTGATTAATCTTTATAAAGTTCTGCAACAAACACCAGACCAATATATTCAGGATGCGCGTGAATTCTTTCGGGCCTCAGGCAATCAGTCAGATACCTACTATCAGTTGCGCGACGAGTTCAATCAAAGTGACGACAGCTATTATCGTTCCTTACTGTTTTTGTATCTGAATCGCCATGGTTACAACGGCCTTTGCCGCTATAACCTATCCGGAAAGTTCAATGTGCCTTTTGGCCGATACAAGCAGCCCTATTTTCCAGAGACTGAACTGCGTTTTTTTGCCGCTAAAGCGCAATACGCTACTTTTGTTTGCATGCCTTTTGCGGAAGTATTTGCATTAGCCTCAGAAGGTGACGTGATTTATTGCGACCCGCCCTATGCGCCTATCAGCCGTACTGCCAATTTTACCAGTTACGCGGGAAGTGGCTTTCCTCTTGCTGAGCAGCGCAGTTTGGCGCAACACGCCTTACAGACTATGCAAAGCAGCAGTGTGCCAGTGTTGATTAGCAACCATGATACAGAGCTCACCAGGGAAATTTATGCCCAGGCAAGTTTGTCTGAGCTAAAGGTGGGCCGTTATATCAGTCAGAAAGGGCATAAACGCAAGAAAGTGGATGAGTTGCTGGCTTTATTTCACCAGCCAGTTGACCAACACCGCCAGGCTGACAACAAATATCGCGACAAACACAACACCGACAATCAGGTAGGGTAAAACGCTGGGGCTGCTTTCAAAGTCTTGTTGGCGGTTCTTGGCACTCTGCACGCCAAAGGCACTGGCTACCACGCTCTTCAAAACCTGAGTCCAGCTTGGTTGGCTCATTAGCTGGCAGTGCGTTGATCTTTACCTGGCTCTGCGTGCCTGGACAACAGCTCAAGTAAATCAAGAAAATGGAACTGAACTGATTGGTTGCCGCCCTTAAGCCAGGACAGCCAACTGACATCCTGCTGTTGCCCGGTGGCACAGCGATTAGTGGGATGACTAAGTGGCAAACTGTTATCCAGCTCAATACCGGAATCACAATTGCATGAGCCGTAACTCTGCACGTACTCCTGCTGAGCGGCGGGCACCATAAACACCATAAGCAGGAGCGTGGCTCCCGCTGCGGTTGAGTACATCATCCTGATTTTGCTGGTCATGATAAATCCAAATCTATCTGCTTCCCGACATTATACGCCAGAAGAAAGTTTGAACAACCAGCCTTATCCCATTGAGTGGTTCATTTGTCGCAATTTTAGACAACAATTGGGAATAGGCCAGCACGGCCAACAACATCGGTAAAATCAAGCTGCTGGCAAACTATGCTGACCTAAGAGTACCTCAGTTAGAAACTGGTTCCCCAACTCACCACAAATTTAGTATCGTCATCGCCGGACTCCTCATCTGCCTTGGACAAGGTAAAAGTAAAATCCCCTTTACTCAGATCTAACTGAAAATGTCCGTAATCCTTATCACCATGCACGGCTTCGTCAATGTCGAAACTGTAGTAGCCGTAGGTCAATCCCAATGAAAAGTCTTCGGGCAGGGCAAAGCTATAACTGACATGATAATACATATCGCCCTTGCCAAAAGGGGCGTCGTCATCGGCGTCGCTATTGGCTGTGTAAGCCAGGCCAAACCCCAGGTCACCGAATGAGCCGTTGAAATACAATTCACCGAAGTTGGAATCATCATATTCTTCTTCAGGGTAAGCATAATAAATGTAACCCACATCATAACCAAAATCGCCAGCTTCACCGCTGTATCCGGCATACCAGTCTGTTTCCACGCCATTGCCATTGCCCCAATCGATAGAGCCGACCCAGGTGCCTGCGTAGAAACCACTTTCATGGCTGTAATCCAGACCGCCAGAAATGGACGGACCATCAGAGCTTTGTGTGACACCACGCCACAGGTAATTGCTGGTGACACCGATATTCGCGCTGACTTCAGCCAGGCATACCGGGCTGGCCAGCGACAAACCCAACAGGGCAGTGATTAGTGACAACTTGTTGTGTGTTTTCATGTGTGTGCTCCGTTTTTTGATGTTGACTCTGTCTATCTGTTGAAAACCTGAGCAAGCTTGATGCCGCCCTGTGCAGAAAAACACACTGACCATTAATTTCTTCTTAAGGTATTGATTATTATTGATTAATTTTTGTTACTTGGATGGTTGGTCGGAAACTGGAGACCAAGACCGTAGGACATGCAAATACCCGTTGCACCATAAATGGGCGCAGGTGCAGCTGTTGGTGCAAGCCGACGGCTTTTTTTGTATCTTAGGCGTTACTGCAATCAGCTGGATCTGTCATGCAACCATTCTTAATCGCACCGTCCATACTTTCTGCCAACTTTGCCAAGCTTGGGGAAGAGGTCGACAAGGTGCTGGCCGCCGGTGCCGACCTGGTGCACTTTGATGTGATGGACAATCACTACGTGCCCAATTTGACCTTTGGCCCCATGATTTGCAGTGCGCTGCGCAAACATGGCGTGACCGCCGATATTGATGTGCACTTAATGGTGCAGCCGGTGGATACCCTGATAGGTATGTTTGCCGATGCCGGGGCCAGTATGATTAGTTTTCATCCTGAGGCCTCATTGCATATTGACCGAAGTGTGCAGTTGATTCATCAGGCGGGTTGTAAAGCTGGCCTGGTACTAAACCCGGCCACACCGCTGCATTATCTGGACTATATGCTGGACAAGCTGGATTATGTGCTGCTGATGTCAGTCAACCCAGGTTTCGGCGGGCAAAGCTTTATTCCGTCGGTACTGGATAAACTGCGGGAAGTAAAGTCTCGAATCAAGGCTAGTGGTCGTGAAATCCGTGTTGAAATTGACGGCGGCGTAAAAGTCGATAATATTCGCGCCATTGCTGAAGCGGGGGCAGATATGTTTGTAGCCGGTTCAGCCATATTTAACCAGCCTGATTATGCCAAGGTAATAGACGCTATGCGTCAGGAGCTGGCCAGGGCAAATATTGAGTAACAGTAACGGCGCATCAGCGTTTGCGAACACAGCAGGAATTTTTTGTTATGCATAAACCCATTGTATTAAGTGGCTGTCAGCCGTCCGGACAACTGACCATTGGTAACTATATGGGTGCGCTTAAACAGTGGGTGGGCATGCAGCAGGAGTACGATTGTCTGTATATGCTGGTGGATTTGCATGCCATTACCGTGCGCCAGGATCCATTGGCCCTGCGTAACGCCACCTTAGACGGGCTGGCCTTATATCTGGCCTGTGGCATCGACCCCAACCAGAGTACTCTGTTTATCCAGTCTCAGGTTCCGGAGCATGCTCAACTTGCCTGGGTGCTGAACTGTTACACGCAAATGGGCGAGTTGAATCGCATGACGCAGTTTAAGGACAAGTCGGCAAAAAACGTTAACAACATCAATGCCGGGTTGTTCACTTATCCAACACTGATGGCCGCTGATATTCTCATTTATCAGGCCGAACAGGTACCGGTCGGTGATGATCAGAAGCAACACCTGGAACTGACCCGGGATGTGGCGATTCGTTTCAACAATCAGCATGGTGAGACGTTCAAAGTGCCAGAGCCCTATATTCCCGAGTTCGGCGCACGTATTATGAGTCTGCAGGATCCGGCCAAGAAAATGTCCAAGTCTGATGACAATCCCAACAACTTTGTCGGCCTGCTGGAAGATCCCAAGAAGATCGCTAAGAAGATCAAAAAGGCCGTTACCGATTCAGATGAGCAGGCGCGTATCTATTTTGATCCTAAGGAAAAGGCTGGAGTGTCTAACTTACTGACCCTGCTAAGTGGCGCTACCGGCAAGTCTATCGAGCAATTGGTTCCTGAGTATGAAGGCAAGATGTACGGCCATCTGAAAGGCGATGTGGCCGATGCGGTGGTGGCTCTGCTGGAGCCCATTCAACAGCGCTTCCACCAACTGCGTGATGACCAGGCCGAACTTGACCGCATTATGTTGGAAGGGGCTGGGAAAGCCAGCGCCAGAGCGGCGAAAACTCTGGCGGCGGTTTATGAAAAGGTAGGCTTTATTGCCCGCCCGATAGGTTAGTTGAAATCCAACTGTTACTGACCTCTCAGGTCGGTAACAGTTGGGTGTGCCACAGTCGTTCTCCTTTGCGATTAAAGTGACTGACAGTAAGGGCACCACTTTCTCCATCAATGTCCATCTGCCCAAAGAACTGATAATCCTGTGAAGGCTCTGCCCCTTGTTGCAAATCATCAGGAATACCTTTAAACACCAACTGCGGGCCAAAGGTATTATCCAGTTCACCCGGACCAAAGGTACCGGCATGTAAGGGGCCACTGACAAATTCCCAAAATGGCATAAAATCCTTGAACTGCGCCTGTTCGGGGGCGTAATAATGCGAAGCGCAATAGTGCACATCGGCAGTAATAAAGTGCACATTGTAAATGTGGTTGTCGCGAATGTGCCGCAGCAGTTCTGCCATTTCCAGTTCACGTCCCAGTGGCGGTCCGTCGATATTGGCCATATTTTCCGCTATCTCTGTGCCCCAATCGGTAACCTTCAGGCCAATCGGCATATCTGCCGCGATAATTTTCCAGGTGGCATCAGAACGGCTCAGACTCTGCTTCAACCAGGCGAGTTGCTGAGCACCCAGAAAAGCGGTTTGCGCACTGGATTCTGTTTGCCGATTCAGGTTGTTGGGGCCACGGTAACTGCGCATATCCAGCATAAAGATATCCAGGTGCGGACCATAGGCAATTTTGCGGTAAATCTGCCGCTCGTCCAGGCTGTTCAGGCGTATCGGGTTGCATTCCAGCATGGCCCGGCGTGAATGCTCCGCAAGTAACGATATGCTTTTTTGTGTATACCTTGGGTCATCCAGTATCTGGCCAGGGAACCAATTGTTGCGCACCTCGTGATCGTCCCATTGTTGGAAGGTGGCGACCTGGCTATGCAGTTTTGCCACATGCTCATCGAGAAAGTTGTAGTAATAGTGCTCGCGAAATTCCTGTACGCTTTCGGCGACTTTGCTGACCCCCTCCGTTTGCAGGTTTTGCCATTGACTGCCGTCGCTTAGGGTCTTGCTTGACTCGATAGGATTATCGGCATAAATCAGGTCGCCACAATGGACAAAAAAATCCGGTTGCTGCCGCAATATCGCCGCATAGGTTTGCATGCCGCCACGATTTTTATCTATACCAAAGCCTTGTCCTGCGGTATCGCCGGACCAGCAAAAACGCACATTGCCTTTCAGTACCGGAGCCGTTTTGAAATGCCCCTGCCAGATATCACTGACGGCACCCGGATTTTCCAGGCTGGCAAAGCTGACCCGGTAATACCAGATTTGACCGGGCAATAGGCCATGCAACAGGGTTTTGGCATTAAAGTCAGTGGGAGCCAGTGCCGCTCCACCGACAAACCTGCTTGCCTTGGTAAAGGTCTCATCAGCGCTCACTTCTACTTGCATCAAGGCCGGTTTATCGGTGCGTCCCCAAATGACGGCACCGTCATAACTCACATCTCCGGCGCTGATTCCGGTAATTAGTCTGGGACGCTGTGGGTCGGCTGACAGGGAAAATACCATCGGACTGGCCATCATGCCGACCGTCGCCAGACCAACTTTAAGAAAATCTCTGCGTTGCAAAAACATTGTACCTTACTTAGCTGAGTAAGCTCATTCTACCCGCAGTATGTGGCAAATAGGTGAATGAGTTTGTGTTGTGTCTGAGACGCAGCCTATGTTCATGGGTGAAGCCATAAACTCTTCGCCAAAGTAGCGAATCTGTTTGTCGATTTGTACCAATATCTTGCTTGTGCACAGTATAGGGGATGCAACTACTTTGATTCACTTAACGAAAAGTGATGAAACATTGTCTGATGTAAGTCAGGCTGTATCTTGGCACCGACAGACATTTAAAGTGCTTAATACGGCCCAGCCATAGGTGTGCCTGGGCCGAGTGCCTCTCAGTCGGGGAAGCTGATGTGACTGCTGAGAAAGTGCTTTAAAATCACGTCCCGTACACCCGTCATAGGCATTTGCCGGGGCAGGTTATAAGGTTGGCTGGTAATCAGCAAGGGACCCTTTTCCGGGCTGGCTGCCGGTCGCCCGTGGCTGCCTTTTATCAGGCTGGGGTCCAGTGGAATCAAATCCATCAGCATGCGCATGCCCAGTTTCTTTTTCAGCAGGCGCTGGACAATTTTCAGCTTGGGAAAGCGGATAGCCGGGTCAATAAACATTTCCACCGGGTCATACCCAGGTTTACGATGGATATCTACAGTGCGGGCGAAGTCCGGGGCCAGCTTGTCATCCAGCCAGTAATAGTAATTAAACCACCATCCTGACTGAGCCACAGCAAGCAGTTCACCACTGCGCTCATGGGCCAGTCCCTGCTCCTGTTGGGCTGCCTTGTCCAGAACCTGCTCAACACCTTCCAAGCCTTCCAGCAACGCTTTCACCTGGGCTATATCCGCCGGGTCTTTGACATAAATATGGGCTATCTGGTGGTCCGCCACCGCAAAGGCCTGGCTAGCACCAGGGTCCAGCAACTCCCAGCCCAATGACTGGCGCACGGCGACATAACCGGCCTGGCGTAGATGGCGGTTCAGCGACAGAGAATACTGCACATCTTCAATGCCGTATTCAGATACCAGCATCACCACCGTGTTAGCGGACTGGGCGTAATCCAGCAAGCGGCCTACTTCCTGGTCAATGGCCCGGATATCTTTGGCTGTGTCGGGGTGAGATGGCCCCAACTTTTGCAGGTTGTAGTCCAGATGCGGCAGGTAGACTAATTGCAAATGTGGCTGATTCAGTTTGTGCTCGGCAATCGCGCAATCCACTATCCAGCGGCTGGAGGCGATGCCCGCCCCAGGCCCCCAGAAGGTATGGAAAGGAAAGGTGCCAACTTGTGCTTCCAGTTGCTTGTGCAGGTCGGCTGGCTGGGAGTACAGACCAAATTCCTTGCGACCATCCGCCGGATAATGTGGGCGGGGCGTGACTGCCGCATCGACATCCGCATACATGTTGTACCACCAGAACAACTGCGAGCAGCGAAAGCCTGGCAACTGGCGTTTCAGGGTCTGCCAGACTTTCTCACCCTGCATTAACTGGTTTGGCTGCAGCCAGAATTTGACCTCCGCCAGTTCGCGAAAATACCACCCATTACCCACTATGCCATGCCCGGAAGGTGGGGTGCCGGTCAGCATCGAGGCTTGAGCTGTGGTGGTCAGGGCCGGAAAGGTGCCCTGCAAATGGCAAAGTTCGCCATCGTTTAAGAGCCTGTTGATGTTTGGGGTGTTGTTCCCCAGCATGCTGGCAGTTAAGCCGACAACATTGGCGACAATTAGTGGTGTTGATTGCATTATTACTCCAGCAAACCTCTGGCCTGCATTTGCGATTCCAGCCAGCCGAGCTCCTGGCACAAGCTGTCGGTCAGTCCTTGCTGATCGACAGGACGCAGTTCAGATGGCATCACCTGCCAGGTGTATGTTTCAGACTCCAGATGAGGTCGGCAGTCTGGGTGGTCAGATAAGAAATCCAGGGTGCGCAACAAACTGTGCTGGGTGCTTTGTAAGCTCTGGTCTTCATTTCCATGCCAGTGCAAGGGGACGTGGAAATGCACCCTAAGTTCCTCGCAGTCATCCAGAGTGGGCAAGGTATTGAACAGTGCCGGCAGATCAGGCCAAACCACAATTTGCTTACCTGTGGTGATTGCCTTGCATTGATGCAGATAGGTAGACTCGGCAAATTGTTGCAGAAACCTCATACCCTGTTGCGGCTGACTGTTGTGTAATGGCAGCCGTATCGCATTGGACAGCTGTATTTTGCCGATGTGAATACCGGCCTGATGCAAACGCTGCAGTGATTGATAGGCGTCCTCGAACATAACGGCCTGGTGGCAGACGTCGTAGCAGATCCCCAGATAGCGCATATTCGCACCTTGCGCCTGCAGCAAGGTAAAGAAGTCCAGGCATTGCTGACTGGACTCCAATACACAATCGGGCTCCATTTCCAGGCATACCCGGATAAGCTTGCCGCTGCGCTGTTCTAGTGCTGCTAACGCCTGGCTCAACACAGTCAGTTGGCGGACCGCCGACTCATGCTTTTCAGCTGACCAGGTTTGAGCATAACCAAGTGGCAAGGTTGAGATACTGCCGGTGCTTTCATCCGCTGGCAGGCAATCGGCCAGAAGCTCCGCCAGTGCCAGAGTATATTGGCGGCGACTATCCTGGCTCCAATCCGGTAAATAGACCTTTTCTTTTACCCGGGTAAGGTGAAACTGGCCAAATGGGAAACCGTTTAAGGTGGTAAGACGTAACTGCTGATCATGCAGAGTTTGAATAAAATCCCGCCTGCAAATAGGGTCTTGCAAGGTGTTGGCGGCGTCAGCGCTTAACCATAGTCCGCAGTGCATCCGTTGCAGGCCTCGCTGGCGTTTTACCGCTAGCAATCCCTGATCCAGATTACAAAGGATCTTCGCCAGTGATTCGCCAGGATGCACATTACTGCAATAACCTATCTGCTCGGTGCGATACCTCATTGCACTATGGGATCCTGTCCGCGTAAGGCGGAGTTTTCCTGCCACAACTGACGTTGGTCAATCGGTAGTGGCTGGCGCAACTGTTGCTTGTCCAGGCGCCCACTTTGAGCAAAAAAGTCAATGGGGTTGTCAAACAACACTTTTTCGATATCTGCTTCACTAAAACCTGCATCACGCATGGCCTGGCCGGTTTTGGGGACTTTCAAAGGATCACTGACGCCCCAGTCGGCAGCACTGTTAACAATCATCTTCTCTGTACCGTACTGTTTTAGCAGCGCCACCATGCGCTGTTCCGACATTTTGGTGTTGGGGTAAATGGAGTGGCCACGCCAGCATTCTGTTTCCAGTACCAGCGGCAGCGTCAACTCATTCAGATGGTCCACTACCACCATAGATTCTTTTACCCCGACCTCTTTAATTAGCGCCAGAGTGCGTTTAGTGCCGCCAATTTTATCCCGGTGCGGGGTATGCACTAATACCGGTAAATCAAACTCTTTGGCCAATTCGAGTTGGGCCGCAAAACAATGTTCTTCCTGAGGGGTGATATCGTCGTAGCCGATCTCTCCCACCGCCAGCACGCCGTCTTTAGCCAAATAACGGGGTAACACGGCCAAGACTTCCTCGGCCAGGGCTTTATCATTGGCTTCCTTGGGATTTAGCCCCATAGTACAGAAATGATGAATACCAAACTGGCTGGCGCGAAAGCGCTCCCAGCCGATCAAACTGTCATAATAATCAATGAAGCTACCCACGTGGGTACGGATCTGCCCCTGCCAGAATGCCGGTTCAATAACGCCGGTAATACCGGCAGCCGCCATATTTTGGTAGTCATCTGTAGTGCGGGAAATCATATGAATGTGGGGATCAAAATATACCGTCATAGACAAAATCCTTTATGGGTGCTGAGTTAATAGCCAACAAATACCAGGGGTCTCACTGCGCCCGGCAGCCAGACGTTCTTCCCGCAAATCTTCTACCAGAGCCTGCATGCGTGCCGTCCGCCTTGGCAATATGCCGAGGATCTGACGCACATCCAGCTCCATAAACAACGACTTCAGCACTAATTGCTCAAAGGCCTCGTCGTCATAATGTAGGGCCGGGTAGGGGTTATTCAGGGCAATGGCAGCGAAGCATTGATGGCTGTTGGTGCGGGCTGCATGGATGACAAAATCCCGCATCTCGCCTTGCGCATCCAGTAGCTGGATGGCTTTCAGCCAGGCCAATCGCTCCTGCTCGTCACCTTGCTGATATACCTTAACAAAAATTGCGGCACGATCGGTAATGTTATTCTGTAACAATAACTCCGCCAACAACAACACCCGGGCCAGTTGCGCGACATCCCAGTCTCCGTCCAGATCGCATTCCACTATCTTTGTTTCACCTAGCTTGCGCCTGGCCATGGCGGAATTAACAGAGAAGCTGTCAAAAGATGAAGGGGACTGGCGAATCTTCTCCAGCATTGCTGTCAGTTGCAGGCCAACCTGTTCGTCCAACTGTTGGTATAGCTGTGACTGAAGTGATGCAAGCAGGTTCTGTTGCAAGTGCATAATAATCCTAAGTCGCGGCAACCCAGCGCTGTAGTCTGGGCATCAATAAGAAAGCACCGACGCAGGCCAGGCTGGCAATTGGGTGGTTTAACGCCGCCAGTATCAGGGCATCTATCAGGCTGATAGCGGCCAGCAGTGCGCCAATCAATTTACGCAGGGGCGCTTGTTGACTCAACAAACTCAGCTTCAAGTGCCAGATAACCCAGCCGCAAAACAGTAGTAACAGCGGATAAAGCAGCCAGTGGGGATGAGAAAAAGTGAGCACCCCAAGTGGCGCAGTCAGCAGCAATAACGGCCAGTGTTCACGGGGGCTTAGGCTGATATTGGCCAGATGTTCGTTTCTGGCCAGGTAAGTTACTGAGGCAATATAGGCCGCCAGTATGGCCGCACAGCCAGCTAACATCCAACTGAATTGTCCCAGCATACCGGCTGCCAGCAAATAAACCTGGACCCGGCAAAGACCCATCAGCCAGGCGCAATGAGGCTGCTGTTTGTGCCAGCGATTGTAACTCCAGATAGTGAACAGTAGCGCAGCGGCCAATAACAGAATCAGTGCGGGCTGCGCATGCCCAGACCACCAGGCCTGAATCATCAGCAACACCAGTGCGCCAGCAAGAAACAGCTTGGCAAGCAGCGCAACCGTAGTTTGCCGGGCTAGTCCCAATGCAATAGGGCGCCGATTTTGATGATGTTTGTCCCAATCAGCATCAAAGGCATCATTTTGCAGCATGCCGCCCATATAGATGGCCGACATAGCAACCAACAAGGTTAACCACTGCCATAGCGGCGCGTGGACCTGGATGCCGGCAACCAGCCCAAGGCTACCGCCGACTAGTAAATTAGTCCATACGGAAGGTAAGTTAGAGGCTCTGGTCAGAGTTAAAAAAGTATGAGGTGTCATGATTCAGCCTTTGTGCCTGCCGATTCCGTTTCTTGTAGCAGCATTAATGCGCGACGCATTTGCGCGGTGTCTATGTGTTGCACATCCCTGGACTGGCCAATACTGGTCAGCAGGGGAATCGACAAGCGTCCCCCCAAATGTTGACGGAAGTCTTCCAGTCCTTGCAATAAGCCATCCTGGCTGGTTAATTCTGGATACCAGAGCTTAAAACCCAGTGTGCGCAGTAAAGTTCGAATGCGCTCTACCGAGCTTTGTTCCAACATGCCATTCAGATTGGCATAGATGGCATCCAGCAACATGCCCACCGCGACCGCTTCACCGTGGCGGATGCGATAATCTGATAATATTTCCAGTTTATGGGCGCTCCAGTGACCATAATCCAATGGCCGACCGTTACCCCGTTCAAAAGGGTCGCCACCCAGGGTGATTTTATTCAGATGTAATTGAGCGCAGCGCCAAATGGCATACTGGCTGGGTTCGGCATCAAAGTTGGCCAGTCTTTGTGCGTGTTCTTCCAACCAGAGGAAAAACGCCTGATCCTGAATAAGTGCCACTTTCACGGCTTCAGCAAGACCGGCGATTTTGTCCCGCGCTGCCAGACTGCTTAGCAGTGAGAAGTCATTAATCACCGCTCTTGGTGGGCAGAAATTTCCAAGCAGGTTCTTGTGCCCCAGTGCATTTACGCCGTTTTTGACACCAATGCCGGCATCGTTTTGTGCCAGTACCGTGCTTGGGATTCTCACCAACGGGACGCCGCGGTGAAAACTGGAGCAAACAAAGCCAATCAGGTCCAGCAATGCACCACCACCAACGGCACAAACCAGATTGTGACGATCGACTCTTAAGTTTAACAAGGTCTGATGCAAGGCCTGCCACTGGGTCAATTGCTTACCGGCTTCACTACCCTGTACTTCGATACATGGAGCAATAAGGCTAAAGTGCAGAGGATGAGCAGCACAATAGTCTTCAATTTGCCGGATGAGGTTAGGCTGCGCGGCAGCGAGGTTTGCATCAATAAAAAAAAGCAGCTTGATTGGTTGATCTGTATCCGCAGTGAGGGTTGTTAACAGAGTATCATTGTCTGGACTGAACAGATTCTGGGTAAAGCGCACCTGAAAGTGGTAAGGCATATGAAAACTGGCATTTAAGTCGGTCGTCTCCAATGTCAATTTTTGTATGTCTTTGCTGTTTGCCAGGTTCATGTTACGCCCTATCTCTAATCGACCGACAATATTTGGTGCCAGACGATACCAGAATTTTTAATCGGATGCGTGTGGTTCTGTTCTCTGCCAAGTTCCGCTATTATCCCTGCCCGGTTTTTTCCTGCTGACTGGCTTCATGCTGCTGTTGATTGACAATTATGACTCCTTTACCCATAACCTGGCCCGATACTTTATGGAACTGGGGCAGGAAGTGCGGGTGGTGCGCAATGATCGGATCGATATTGCCGGGATAGAGGCGCTCGCCCCTGATTATCTGGTTTTTTCGCCAGGTCCTTGTACGCCGGATGATGCCGGTATTACCCTGAGTGCCATTGCCTATTTTGCCGGCAGGTTACCCATTTTGGGCGTGTGCCTAGGTTATCAGGCTATTGGTCAGGTGTTTGGTGCTAAAGTCATCAGGGCGGCGAAGGTCATGCACGGCAAAACATCCATGCTAAGACACAATGAGTCGCGGCTTTTTGCCCGGGTAGACAATCCCTTTGTGGCGACCCGCTATCATTCTCTGGTGCTGGCGCCTGAGTCTATCCCTGAAGATTTTACCGTTAGTGCCTGGGTAGAGGATGAAATGGGGGCCTCTACGGCAATGGCGATCGAACATAAAAGCCTGCCACTCTGTGGGGTGCAGTTTCATCCTGAGTCAGTGATGACTTTGGCAGGCCATTGTATTCTTAAGAATTTTCTCGAGTTATATAAGGCAAAAGGCTGAAACTGGTCCATATTTACTGACACAGCAGCAGAAGTAAAAAGCCCCCTTTATACATGCAACAGCGACCAGCAACTAATTTGCGCTTTCTGATCCTGTCAGCCCACTACTCTGGTCGGCCTTTCTTTGTTGGCGTTGGCGTTGGCGTTGGCGCTTGGCTGATAGTCAATGCCCTGGTGACTTGCTTGATAACTGTCTGGGTGCTGGCCGACGCGGATAAGCAAATTGCCTCTGACTGGTTAGGTGCGAGTCTGGCTTGGGTATCAGCTTTGGCTATTGGTTTTAGCTACGTGCTGGTTAGTTTTATCTTGCTCAAACGGCACATTAAGGTAACAGTGCTACTTGGTCTTTTGCTGCTTCAACAAGCCCGCTATCTGGATGGTTTGGACCAGGTATTACTGTTGCGGGGACAAGGGATGGACTTAGCTGAAGATGTGCTGTTCCTGCTAGGGGCGCTGATTCTGGCAAGTGGCATCACCTTGTGGGTGATTTTTACATACCGGCTGTCCACACTGGACAAGCTCACCCGGGTACACAACCGACGCTATTTTGATACAGCCTTACAGCAACACCTATTGTTTCGTCGGCAGGAGCCTCATCGGGGTTGTTTGCTGGTGATGGATGTAGATGACTTTAAAAAAATTAATGATGACTTTGGCCATGCCATGGGTGACAAAGTACTAAAAATTCTTGGCGCAGTATTAAGTGAAAGCGCCAGACGCGAAGACATAGTATGTCGCAGTGGTGGAGAAGAGTTTGAAATTCTGTTGGTCCGGGTCGCTCCGGATACTGCGATGGACGTTGCCAGACGCCTGATGACAAAGATTGCGGATGCCACCCCACATTCATTGCCTATACTCACTGTCAGTATGGGGCTGACCGCAATTCGCGCGCAGGACAGTGTGGATAGCCTCAGACGTCGTGCTGATAAAGCCATGTATCAAGCCAAGGAACAAGGTAAAGCCTGTATTGTTCAGATTTAGAATTCGCTCAACCCGCTTCATCTTTTCCTATATGATGCATCTTTCATTCCGATAAACCCGATAGAAGAAACTCGAATAAAACTAATGACAGAGCAGCAAGACGTCTCACAACTCATCACACACAGATTCAGCAGCCTGCTGATTGGCCTGGATATGGCCAAACAAACTGTAATTGAAGACAAGGACGTCGAACTACCTGCATTTCTTGATCAGGACAGGGATGGACGTCAGTTATTGCGCGTAGAAAAACAGGCGCAACGTGACAAAAAACTCAATGAACGCTACCAGCAGAATTTTCTGGATAAACTGCAAGGCCAACTGAACGAAGAGCTGAAGCGCCGTATTGCCGAACAGTTGGTGGATACTGATACCTTATACAATAAACTCATTGGTATTCCACCACAGTTGCCTGAGGTATTGGATATTATGCCGGTCAAGGCCGCCTCTATTGGCCGCATTGAACCCTTAGTGGCAACGATTCCCTGGCTGGTTAATGACCTGATCAAAATGGTCAATATGCCCAAGTACCGGCGCACAGACAAAAAAGGCAAGGTCATTCCGGTTGAGAGCTTGCGCATGGCATTGAGCTTTTTGGGACTGGAAAACCTGAAACTAGTGATTCCGGCACTGGCATTCAGGCGCTGGCTTCCGCAGATCACGGATCCCTATCCCAATATAAAAGTGCGTTTATGGGAACATGCCATGGGCAGTGCCCTTTCATGCAAAAAGGTGGCTGAAGTGGCTGGGGTTGATGCGGCGTCGGCATTTACCCTGGGCATGTTGCATGAAATTGGCCGTATTGCTGTTATCCGTCTGTATTTCCGTTTGTTTGAGGAGGTTCGGCGCGATGCGATTACCGAGGCGCATGAAGCAAAGATGAAGGAAGAGCATGCCGCTTTAGGGGAAATTGAACCCTCAGGGCAATGCCTGAGCGATGTAATGGAACAGTATTCGCTGCAGACCAGCAATTGGCTGATCGAACGCATGGATCTGAAAAGAGTCATGATCGCTCCAGCCATGTCAGAGGTGGCGCAATTCCTGCCAATCAGGAATATGCAGCCTTTGGCCAGAGTATTGATGCAGGGCCGCAGCTACAACCAGTACCGCATGCTGAAAAATCATCGTCTGATTAATATGGATGAAGCCAAATTGTTCTTACGGGGTATACAAATGCCATCCGGTGCCCTTGCGGCACTGAAGGATGCGGATTTACGCCATCTGAATCTGACTTTTGAAGAAAATTAATTTGTTGTTGGCCGATTTGAGCGGCCAGACGATGGATTTCAGCCATTATCGCTAAATTTTTTTTTACATATTCATGCACGCCCCGTTTCGGGGCTAAAATGTCAGGCTCGTTTCTTTGGTGGTAACAGACAGCGTTGGCTTTTTACAACAGTTACCAAATATAGTTATTCAGAATTCCTGCAAACTTAGGCCAATGCCTTGTATTCTGGGCGTTTGCGTCAAGTTGACGGGAAGACACTGACGAGCAGTTCTGCAATAATGGCGGCAGATTTTTTCGCCATTGCCCTTCTACAAGCAAAGCAAGAGGTATCAAGAATGAAAGTGACCAGAGCATTATTCGACGACGTTATGGCCCCCAATTATAACCCAGCCGCCATGATTCCGGTTCGCGGTGAGGGTTCCAGAGTGTGGGACCAGGAAGGTATCGAATATGTGGATTTTGCTGGCGGTATCGCGGTGAATTCTCTGGGGCATTGTCATCCAGCCATGGTTGCCGCACTGAATGAACAGGGCAGCAAACTGTGGCACCTGAGCAACGTATTCACTAACGAACCTGCTTTGCGTCTGGCTAAAAAGCTGACCGAGATGACTTTTGCCGAGCGCGTTTATTTTGCCAACTCCGGTGCGGAAGCCAACGAAGCCGCCTTGAAACTGGCGCGTCGCTGGGCGCTGGAACACCATGGTGAAAGCAAAAATCAGATAATCGCTTTTAAACAAGGTTTCCATGGCCGTACTTTCTTCACCGTTACCGTGGGCGGTCAGCCAGCATACTCTGACGGCTTCGGACCAAAACCTGCTGCGGTTGATCATGCCGTATATAACGACCTGGACAGCCTGAAAGCGCTGATTTCAGACAACACTTGTGCGGTAATGCTGGAACCACTGCAAGGTGAAGGTGGCATTATCAGTCCCACTAACGAGTTTATCCAAGGCGTGCGCGAACTGTGTAATCAACACAATGCCCTGCTGATTTTTGATGAAGTGCAATCAGGCGTAGGCCGTACAGGGGAACTGTATGCCTATATGGGCCTGGGTGTCACGCCAGATATTCTGACTACCGCCAAGGCGTTGGGTGGTGGCTTCCCCATTGGTGCTATGCTGACGACCAAAGACATTGCTGCCAGTTTGAAAGTGGGTACCCACGGCAGTACTTATGGTGGTAACCCGCTGGCCTGTGCTGTGGCAGAAGCTGTGCTGGATGTTATCAACAGCAAAGAAGTGCTGGATGGTGTTAAGCATAAGGAACAACTGTTCCGTGACGGCCTGAATGCCATTAATGCCAAATACCATGTATTTAGTGAAATACGGGGTAAAGGCTTGTTGTTGGGCGCAGCATTGAACGACAAGTACCTGGGCCGTTCCAGAGATTTTCTGGTGGCCGCCGTGGCTGAACATCTGATGTGCTTGGTGGCCGGTGCAAACGTCGTGCGTTTTGCCCCTTCGCTGATTATTTCTGACGAAGACATCAAAGAGGGTCTGGCACGTTTTGAACGCGCCGTGGCCAAAGTCGTACAAGGATAAATTAGCGGGCAGGACGATGTCCTGCTTAATCCAGGATGGATGATTGACCGGTGCCGCAGCCTGGCACCGGTTTCTGTTTGCCGGATATTCCGGTTTCCCAAAGAGTGTTAACAAACCGCCTCAGTAACAGCGGAGTAAGCGACTATGATGGTGATTCGCCCAATCCAAGCCAGTGACTATGGGTCACTGCATGATATAGCCGTGGAGTCCGGTATCGGCTTTACGTCCCTGCCGGTTAATGAAACCTTGCTGCGTAATAAGATTGCCGGTTCGGAGGCATCTTTTGCCCAGGATGTGGATGCGCCCGGTGATCAAAGTTACCTGTTTGTGATGGAAGACAGCGAGACGGGTAAGGTGGTTGGAACCAGTGGTATCCAAGCCTCTGTCGGACTGGATGATGCTTTTTATCATTACCACCTGAGCAAGGTTGCACACGCTTCCAGGGAGCTGGATATCTATAATCTGGTGGATATTCTGACCTTGTGTAACGATTACACCGGGGTTACGGAAATCTGCACATTGTTTTTACGTGAACAGGCGCGTAAAGGCAACAATGGCCGCTTTTTGTCTAAGTTTCGCTTCCTGTTTCTGAAAGAGCATGCGTCACGCTTTGCTGAAACCGTGATAGCTGAAATGCGCGGGGTGTCTGATGAGCATGGCAATTCACCATTCTGGCAGTGGTTGGAAGAGCATTTCTTCTCTATGGACTTTCCTACCGCTGATTATCTGACGGGAATTGGCCAGAAGGTGTTTATTGCCGAGTTGATGCCGAAGTATCCTATATACGTCAATCTGCTCAGCAAAGAAGCCCAGGCGGTGATCGGCAAGGTACATGATAAAACCCGACCAGCGCTGCAATTGCTGGAGTCGGAAGGCTTCCGTAATCGTGGTTATGTGGATATCTTTGATGCCGGTCCGACAGTTGAAGCTGATCTTCAACATATTCGTACAGCCCGTATCAGCCGCAAACTGGCGGCGGCAGTCGGTGATCCCGAGGGGGCAAAGTTGCATATGGTGATTAATACCAAGTTGCAGGGCTTTCGCGCCGTGGTGACCCCCTTGCTGGTCAGTAAAGACGAACAACGGGCAATTATTTCTCAGGCCGCTTTGACGGCATTGCAAATTGATGAAGGCGACCAGGTGCGTTTTGCATCCTTGTTGCTAAAGGGGTAGAAATGAGCAAAGCACAATTTATCGCAGGCCAATGGCTGGAAGGCCATGGCCACCCAATGAGCTCCACAGATCCGGCTAAGAAGCAGGTGATTTGGCAGGCCCAGTCAGCGACTGCTGAGCAGGTTGAACAAGCCATTAACGCAGCCCGTCAGGCATCTTTACCCTGGGCGGAATTCAGTTTTGAAGAGCGCCTGGTTTTTGTTAAGCGTTTTGCTGAGCTTTTGGGTGAACATAAAGATGAACTGGCACTGGTGATCGCCCGTGAAACCGGCAAACCGCTGTGGGAAACTGCGACAGAAGTCGCGGCCATGGTCGGAAAAGTGGCAATCTCCGAACGAGCCTATCAGGAGCGCACCGGCACGGTAGAAAACCCCATGCCGCAAGGTCGAGCCTTTATCCGTCATAAGCCTCATGGTGTGGTGGCGGTGTTTGGGCCTTATAACTTCCCCGGTCACCTGCCAAACGGGCATATTGTACCAGCGCTGCTGGCCGGTAATACGGTCATATTTAAACCCAGTGAACTCACTCCCTTAGTGGCGCAGAAGACGGTCGAACTGTGGGAAAAAGCCGGCTTACCGGCTGGTGTTATCAATCTGGTGCAAGGGGAAGTGGAAACCGGTAAGGCGCTGGCTGGTCACCCTGGTATCGACGGTCTGTTTTTCACCGGAAGTTCGCGCACTGGCAAATTACTGCATGAGCAATTTGGCGGTCATCCGGGTAAGATCCTGGCCCTGGAAATGGGCGGCAATAACCCGTTACTGGTAAAGAGCGTTTCTGACATCGACGCCACGGTACATGATATTGTGCAGTCTGCCTTTATCACATCCGGTCAGCGCTGTACTTGCTCGCGTCGCTTATTTATAGAGAAAGGCGAGCTGGGCGACGCCATTCTGGCCCGTTTGCTGGAAGTGACCCGCCAGATTAAAGTGGGCGACTACGACGCCCAGCCACAGCCCTTTATGGGCGCAATGATATCTGCCCGCGCAGCCGCACAGATGCTGGCAGCTCAGCAACAATTGCTGGATTTGGGTGCTACTTCGTTACTGGCAATGCAACACCTTGATGTGGAGTCAGGCTTTGTCACCCCTGGTATTGTCGACGTGACCGGTATTCTTGCCAGCCTGCCTGATGAAGAGCATTTTGGTCCGTTGCTTAAAGTCATTCGTTACACGGATTTTGATCAGGCTATCGACGAAGCAAACAATACGGTATTTGGTCTGTCAGCCGGTTTACTGTCTGATGATACCGAGCTATATCAGCACTTCTTCCGTCGCATCCGTGCCGGTATTGTCAACTGGAACCGGCCGATCACCGGTGCCAGCAGTGCCGCCCCCTTCGGCGGTATAGGCGAGAGCGGGAACCATAGAGCCAGTGCATATTATGCGGCTGACTACTGTGCTTACCCGGTTGCCTCGGTGGAACTGGATAAGTCCGTTATGCCGACCAGCCTGAGCCCAGGCCTGTCGTTCTGAATGAGTCTGGCCGGGTAACGCCCGGCCATGATCTCTGATCTGAATCAAAGCCGTCCGAGCGAAAAATTGCTACGCTTTTTCTGACAAATACATCACTGTCTGTTTTTTGTTCGAAAGTGCTGTATAATACGCCGCCGCAAGAAGCTGCCTTGGCCCAATGGCGTAAAACCCTAGGCCAAAAAGCATTGAATTTACGTTTTTCAATCCCTTAGGACTGAGTAAGAAGCATCATGCACAATAACGTTGAGACCCTGTTTGCAAACCTTTGGCAAGACTACGTTGCCATGACCCCTTCCGCCTTAAAAGTTCACCAATTACTGGGTGATGGCGATGAACTGATCAATGACCATGTCGCATTCCGTACCTTTAATATCGATAAAGTCGGTCTGGAAAAACTGGCGGCGCACTTCCTGGCATTGGGTTACGAAGAAAAGGGTCAGTACAACTTTGAACAGAAAAAGCTCAAAGCGAAACACTTCGAACATGCTGACGACACTAAGCCTAAAGTCTTTATCAGCGAACTCTTGGTTGAGGAGTTTTCTGCGCCAGTTCAAGCCATAATCCGTAAAATGGTTGACGCAGTACCTGCTGATGCGGTGAACAAGGAAAACTTTTTGTACTCTGGAACGCATTGGCAGGTCAGCAGTGAAGAGTACCAAACACTGCTGAATGAGTCAGAATATGCCGCCTGGGTTTCGGCCTGGGGATTCCGTGCCAATCACTTTACCGTCAGTCTGAATCACCTGAAACGCTACACTCTGTTGTCAGATGTGAATGACAAGCTGAAAGAAGCTGGTTTTGAACTGAACACCTCCGGCGGTGAAATTAAGGGCGGCCCTGAAGTGCATCTGGCCCAATCTTCTACCATGGCGGATAAAATGGAAGTGCGTTTCAGTGACAAGAGCCTGGTGATACCCAGCTGTTTTTACGAATTTGCCCAGCGTTACGCCATGCCCAATGGAAAGTTATATACAGGCTTTGTGGCTGCCTCGGCAGATAAAATCTTCGAAAGCACCAACGTAGGTATGTAGTACCTGCCAACTGATTTATTAAAGCCCGCTTTTATGCGGGCTTTTTGTTGGTATTATCTTTGTACCTGCTATTGTTTAGCTTAAGTAGCCAATCGGAGCGATTATGAGCAAGTTGATTGCGTCAGTGGATCAAAGAACCAATATTGTTGGCCAGAATCGTCTGGAACTGTTGATCTTCCGCCTTATCGGCGAACAACCTTTTGGTATTAACGTATTTAAGGTCAGGGAAGTTCTGCAATGCCCTGAGCTGACTGAGATGCCCGGTGCCAGTAATTGTGTTCGCGGCATTGCTCATTTACGTGGTGTGCCCATCACCGTGATTGATCTCAGCGAAGCAACAGGCGGTAAGCGCATTGAAAATCTGAAATCGGCCTTCGTATTGGTAACGGAATATAACCGTACCACCCAGGGCTTTTTGGTCGGCGGCGTTGACCGCATCGTCAATATTAACTGGGAGCAGATTATGCCACCGCCCAAAGGCGCTGGTGCTAATCATTATCTGACGGCAGTCACCAAGGTCGACAATAAGCTGGTACAGGTGATAGATGTAGAGAAGGTCTTCGCCGAAATCTCACCCATTGATGAGGAAGTCAGTGAGGATGTGAAAAAGCAGGCATCGGAAGTGGATTTATCAGAACTTACCGTGCTGGTGGCGGATGATTCATCGGTGGCACGTAATCAGGTTAAACGGGCACTGTCGTCGGTCGGGGTCAATGTGGAGCTGGTGAATGACGGACGTCAGGCATTGAAATGGCTGGAAGACAAGGCCAAAGAAATGGGCGGTGATATTACCGCAAAAGTGCCACTGTTGATTTCAGATATTGAGATGCCGGAGATGGATGGCTATACCCTGACGACGGCTGTTAAAGCGCATCCCGATTTGCGTAAAGTCCATATTGTTTTGCACTCATCGCTGAGTGGCGTATTTAACGAAGCCATGGTGCGCAAAGTAGGGGCCGACCAGTTTATTGCCAAATTTCATCCCGACGAGCTGGCCTCTGCGGTGCGTAAGTGGATGGCGAGCGACTGAATTAGATTTCTGCAGCCATTGAATATATCAGCCCGCTTCTGCGGGCTTTTTTGTTTGCGCTTCAACAGTAAATCTGGCGAATTCGACCGACTTGCAGTTTATCTGTCAATCCGGCTGGGATATGGTAAGTGCAGGAAAAACAACAATATCCGAGGCAAGAATGAAAAGATGGGGAATATTACTTTGTCTGTTAGTCAGCCCACTCACCCTGGCAGCAGGGATTAAGGACTTTACTAAAGGCATGGAGCATCGTCAGGGCTATTTTGATTTTTACTATCAGCCCAGTGAAGGCAAGCTGTTTCTGCTGGTGGACAAACTAGAGCAACCTTTTATTTTCCAGAGTTCTCTGCCGCGGGGAATTGGCTCTAATGATATTGGTCTGGACCGCGGTCAACTGGGTGAAACCCGCCTGGTACAGTTTGAGCGCTTTGGCAACAAGCTGATGCTCAAACAACTCAATACCTATTATCGTGCTGACAGTCACAATGCAGCGGAACGAGCCAGCATCGACCAAGCTTTTGCCAGTTCTGTATTAGCAGGCTTGCCTGTGGTAGCCAGTGACGCAGATAAATGGCTGGTGGACTACAGTGATTTTCTACTCAGCGATATTCATCAGATAGGGCCACGCCTGGCGGCACAAAATCAGGGCAGCTATAAGGTCGACCCTAAGCGCAGTGGTGTTTACCTGAAGCGTTCCAAAGCATTTCCCCTGAATACCGAGCTGGAAGCGTTGGTCACTTACGCAGGAAGCAAAGCCGGTGAGTTTGTCCGCCAGGTTACCCCAGAGCCGGATGCCATCAGTGTGCATTTACATCATTCGTTGGTGGCATTGCCCGACGCTGGTTATCAGAGCCGTGAGTTTCACCCCTATTCAGGTTATTGGAAAGTGGAATACATGGATTATGCAGCCGCCATTGACGAGCCAATGGTAAAGCGTCTGCTGCCGCGCCATAGATTGCAAAAGAAGAACCCTGATGCTGCCATCAGCGAGGCCATAGAACCTATTGTCTATTATCTTGACCCTGGGGTGCCAGAGCCTGTGCGCACCGCTTTGTATGAAGGGGCCATGTGGTGGAACAGTGCTTTTGAGCAGTTGGGTTACAAGAATGCCTTTGTGGTAAAAACTTTGCCTGCAGATGCTGATCCTATGGATGTGCGCTACAACGTTATTCAATGGGTGCACCGTGCCACCAGAGGCTGGTCATATGGTGCGGGTGTGACCGATCCCAGAACCGGTGAGATTATTAAAGGGCATGTCACGCTAGGCTCTTTGCGAGTAAGGCAGGACTTTCTGATCGCTTCCGGTTTAACCGGGCCATTTAAGGGCAATCAGGGCGATGTGGAGAAGCAGAAAGCCATGGCGCTGGCCCGTATTCGCCAGTTATCTGCCCATGAAGTAGGGCATACCATTGGCCTTATTCATAACTTTGCTGCCAGTGCTAACGGGCGTGCTTCGGTGATGGATTACCCCCATCCTTTGGTGGAACTGAAAGACCAGCAAATCAGTTTGCAGCATGCCTATCGGGAAGGGCTGGGAGAATGGGATATGTACGCCATACAATATGGCTATGGCGACTATTCAGACCAGCAATTGGCTGCATTGGTGGCCAAGGCCAAAGCCGACGGGCTGGAATATATGGCTGATGAAGATGCCCGGCCTGCCGGTGGTGTCAGTGCCATTGGCCATTTATGGGATAATGGCGCTGACCCGGTGGAAGAGCTGAAGCGTTTGATGCGGGTTCGACAGACTGCCTTGAGCCACTTTGGCTTGGACAATATTGCCAGCGGGCAACCGCTGTCCAGTTTGCACGAAGCGCTGGTGCCAATCTATTTGTTACACCGTTATCAGATTGAGGCCGTTAGCAAAATGGTGGGTGGGGCCTTTTATGAGTATGAACTTAAAGGTGAACACCCCCAAGCCAAGGGGTTCAAGTGGGTGGAAACTGAAAAGCAACAGCAGGCAGTAAAGGCGCTGCTCGACACAGTGCAACCGGAGTTTCTTGCATTGCCTGACAATCTGTTGGCGTTAATTCCGCCTAAGGCCTATGGCGACAGTGACGGCCGCGAGAGTTTTAAAGGGCGCATGGGGCTGGCGTTTGACCCATTATCGGCAGCGGAAGCGGCGGCCAATCATAGCCTTAGTATGTTGTTACACCCGCAACGTCTGAACCGATTATCGTCGCAGGGACAACTGACTGAGGTACTGAGTCAGTTGCGACAGTCGGTTATACAAGGGAAAGACCACAAGGGAAAACGGGCGTTAATTCAGCAAAGAGTTCGCCATGTAGCTTTTTATCAATTGATGAAAAGCCTGACCAGTCAGGATTTAGCCCCAGAAGCACGTGCGGCGTTATACCTGCAGATGGATGACCTGGCAGACTGGCTGGATAAGCATGACAAAGATGCCAATCTGAAGATGCTGCTGCAACAATGGCAAGCATTCGAAGACAATGGTGAATGGCAACCTGGTTTTAAACCCCTGGCCTTACCACCAGGGTCGCCCATATAAGTTTGACCGGTGCGCGGTGACTGCCGCGCATTTTTCTCAGGCTTGCAATAAATCCTTCATTAATCAGTCACTAAAGTGACGTATTCGAACCCTACTCTGAGTTGTTTACAACCTTTGTAGGGACTCGAATAATGAAAAAGTTGGTGATTTCTGGATTAAGCCTGGCGGTGATGTTGGCGCTGGGAGGCTGTGACGACGGCGATGATGGTGCCCAAGGTGCGGCAGGCGAAAAAGGGGCGAGCGGTCTGAATAGCCTGGTCGTGCAAACTGAATTGGCTGCAGGAGATACGCAGTGTTGGATGGGCGGTGTACGCATTGACTCCGGCTTGGATAAAGACAGCAATGGCACATTGGAAAGTGCCGAAATCACTGATACGTCCTACGTTTGCCAGCCGGACAATTTCAGTGCCGCCGGTGTAACTTTGCCTTATTCTGTACTGCGCAACGATTTGCAAAATGGTGCCATTCCCGGTTCTACATTCGAGATCCGCAATGGTGGCTTTGGTTCTGACATGGACGGCCATCCCACCAACCCTATGCAGTTTTATGCGATTACTGACCGTGGACCCAATGCCAATTTCACCGGTGAGCAGGGCAGTGGCAAAATGTTCCCCACGCCAGATTATGTGCCACGTATCGGTTTGTTTGAGATTCAGGCCACGGGCAATATCCGTCTGCTAAAAACCATTCTGCTTAAAGACCGTGATGGCAATCCTATCAGTGGTTTACCCAATACAGCAGCGTTGGGAGGCACAGGTGAGACCCCTTACGATGCACAGGGTAATGTGATTCGGATAAATCCGGATTTACCTTATGATGCCAACACCAACCCCATCAAACTGGATGATTATGGTCTGGACTCGGAAGGCCTGGTTGCCATGAGTGATGGCAGCTTCTGGGTAAGTGACGAGTATGGACCGCATATGGTGCATTACAATGCCGACGGTGTGGAAATAGCGCGGATTAACCCTTTTGCCACGGACAGCCGCAATCTGTATAGCCTGCCAGCAGAGTTTGGCCATCGCTGGGCCAACCGTGGTATGGAAGGCCTGACTATCACCCCGGATGAGAAAACCCTGGTGGGTATTATGCAGTCCAGTCTGGACAATCCCACTAAGCATCGTACTGACCTGACTCGCATCGTCACGATTAATCTGGAAAGCGGAGCCGTGAGCCAGTACTTATATCGCCAGGAAAAAACCCAGAATTCAAACTCGGCCATCAAAGCGCTGAGTGATACTAGTTTCCTGGTACTGGAGCGCGATGGCGCGTTTTACAACACCAATCCCAATGCCATGAAGCATGTGTATAAAATTGACATCAGCCAGGCGACGGATTTGGAAAGCATCACTGGCGGTGAGCTGGTTCAGGATGCTGAAGTCGGCTTATCGCTAAATGGTAAGAGCCTGGAGCAACTGATAGATGAAAACAGGCAGGATGGTAATACCGATGCCGGGTGGCAGTTACTGGCCAGTCATAATATTCAGCCTGTTGTAAAAAGCAGTCTGGTCGTGGATATGGTGGCCGAAGTTGGCTACCCTCACGATAAGATGGAAGGGCTATGGGTCATAGACGGACAACGTCTGGGGGTGATCAATGACGACGATTTTGCTACCTGGTCGAGCAATGGCGTGCTGGAACAAAAGTATCTGGACAGCAATCAATCCCAGATAGATGGCAACACCTTATATATTATTGATGGCCTGGATTTAGCCCCGGTGCAATAATTTCCCTATACCAGTCATGACTGGCGGCATAATATTGCTGTGGAGATTAATTGTTTTCCGATGAACTGCCAGCAATAGCGTCCATCGCAAACTGGTTGTGCTTGTCGGAGTGATTCAGTATGCCAGCACGGAACTGGTAGATTTCGTCAAGCAAGCAGAATGGTCAAACGGCAGTGAGTGCGTTTCTATTTTGCAGATTTGCATAAAAAATGCCGCTCAATTGAGCGGCATTTTTGTGTCAGCGTCAGCCTGATTATTTCTTGGCTGCGGCTTTACGGGCTTTGGCTTCTTCGATGACTTTCTCAGACACGTTCTGCGGGCATGGCAGGTAGTGTGAGAATTCCATGGAGAACTGACCACGGCCAGATGTCATAGTACGCAGAGAACCGATGTAGCCGAACATCTCGGACAGAGGCACGTCTGCTTTGATACGCACGCCAGTTACGCCAGCTTCCTGGTCTTTGATCATACCGCGACGACGGTTCAGGTCACCGATAACGTCACCTACGTGATCTTCAGGAGTGAATACGTCAACCTTCATGATCGGCTCCAGCAATTGAGGACCCGCTTTTGGAATGGACTGACGGAAAGCGCCTTTAGCTGCGATTTCAAACGCAATGGCTGATGAGTCAACCGCGTGGAATGAACCGTCGAACAGTTCTACTTCCAGGTCCAGTACCGGGTAACCGGCCAGGGTACCTTCGTCCAGCATGCTCTTGAAGCCTTTGTCGATGGCAGGCCAGAATTCCTTAGGAACGTTACCGCCCACAACAGTGGAGCTGAACTTGTAACCTGTGCCTGGCTCACCAGGACGGATACGGTAATCGATCTTACCGAACTGACCAGAACCACCAGACTGCTTCTTGTGCGTGTAGGAATCTTCAACGGCCTTGGTGATGGTTTCACGGTAAGCAACCTGAGGTTTACCTACAACCAGCTCAACACCGAAAGTACGCTTCAGAATGTCTACTTTGATATCCAAGTGCAGCTCACCCATACCTTTAAGGATGGTTTCGCCGGAATCTTCGTCGGTTTCAACGATGAAGGTTGGGTCTTCTGCGATCATCTTGGACAGTGCGTTACCCAGTTTCTCGGAAGCGCCTTTATCTTTTGGTGCAACGGCAATAGAGATGACCGGCTCAGGGAAGATCATGGGTTCCAGTGTACAAGGATGATCAGGAGAACACAGGGTGTGACCTGTCTTCACGTTTTTCATACCGACGAAGGCCAGAATGTCACCAGCCTGGCAGCCAGTCAGTTCGTTACGGTCATTGGCGTGCATTTCCACCATACGGCCGATACGTTCGGTTTTACCTGTCGCAGAGTTCAGGATGGTGTCACCCTTGTTCAGCTTACCTGAGTAAACACGTACGAAGGTCAGGGCACCGAAACGGTCATCCATGATCTTAAATGCCAGGGCACGGAAAGGCTCATCAACAGATACAGTAGCGGTTTCGCCGGTAGGCTCACCGGTTTCTGAATCAGTCATATCCTGAGGCAGTACTTCGGTTGGGTTAGGCAGGTAGTCAACTACTGCATCCAATACCAACTGCATACCTTTGTTTTTAAAGGCAGAGCCACAGAAAGTGGGGAAGAATGCCAGGTTGATGGTACCTTTACGAATACAACGCTTCAGGTCTTCAATAGAAGGCACTTCGCCATCCATGTAAGCCATCATCAGGTCATCGTCCTGTTCAACAGCACTTTCTACCAGTTGCTCATGGTACTCATTAACCTGGTCAACCATGTCAGCAGGTACATCTTCTACCTTGTAGTTTTCTGGCAGACCTGTGTCGTCCCAAATATAGGCTTGCTTGGTCAGTACATCTACCACGCCAACGAAGTCATCTTCGCGGCCGATAGGCAAAGTCATCACCAGAGGGTTCGCGCCCAATACGTTTTTGATCTGCTTAACGACGCGATAGAAGTCTGCACCCATACGGTCCAGCTTGTTTACAAAGATCAGACGAGATACTTCTGAATCGTTAGCATAGCGCCAGTTGGTTTCAGACTGAGGCTCAACGCCGCCTGAACCACAGAATACACCGATACCACCGTCCAGTACTTTCAGTGAACGATATACTTCAACAGTGAAGTCAACGTGTCCGGGAGTGTCGATAACGTTAAAACGGTGACCTTTCCAGAAGCAGGTGGTCGCAGCGGACTGGATAGTAATACCGCGCTCGGCTTCCTGTTCCATGAAGTCCATGGTGGATTCACCATCATGCACTTCACCTGTTTTATGGATTTTACCGGTGAGCTTCAGGATACGTTCAGTAGTGGTAGTTTTACCCGCGTCAACGTGGGCGAAAATACCAATATTTCTGTAGAGGGATAAATCTGCCATGGTTTCCTTCACAAAGTTTTAAGGGAAAAAAATCGCGCGCAAGTATACAGGAAAACGCAGTTAAAAACCCGTCTTCTGCTAAATAATTGCGCAAAAGTTATCGAATCCGTCAATGTCGACCGTCAAATATGCGCTTTGCACTTGTTTTGCCTGGTTTTAACCACCCTGCTTGTGTAACGGCCGAACCGGCTCATAGAGTTTAACCCAAGTTTATTGATCCGGATTAAATACTGCTACGGAAATCTGCTTTAGCATCCCCTGTAATTACAACCATTCATTTAATTGTTGCCAAAGGAGCCTTGTATGACGGCCTGAAAAGGCAAGCCCGAGCTTCTCAGCCCGGCTGGCAGTTTAAAGAATATGCGCTTTGCCCTGGCCTACGGTGCCGATGCTGTGTATGCCGGTCAGCCCCGCTATTCTCTGCGGGTCAGAAATAATGAGTTTAATCATGCCTTGCTGGCCCAAGCCATCGAAGAAGTGCACGAGCAAGGTAAGAAGCTTTACGTGGTGAATAACATTGCCCCGCATAACAGTAAACTGAAAACCTTTTTAGCCGATTTGCGCCCGGTGGTGGAAATGCAACCGGATGCACTGATCATGTCCGATCCCGGACTGATTATGCTGACCAGAGATACCTTTCCAAATATTGATATTCATCTGTCCGTGCAGGCCAATGCAGTGAACTGGGCCACGGTCAGGTTCTGGCAACAGGAAGGGATTAAACGGGTGATACTGTCTCGTGAGTTGGGGTTGGAAGAAATCGAAGAGATTCGTCAACGCTGTCCGGATATTGAATTAGAGGTGTTTGTGCATGGCGCCTTATGTATGGCGTATTCGGGGCGATGCCTTTTGTCCGGTTACATCAATAAGCGTGACCCCAATCAGGGCACCTGCACCAATGCCTGTCGCTGGAAATATCAGGTGCAGGGTGTGCAACAAGGTGGTTGTGCAACTGACGCTCAAGGGCAGTTTGCACAGGCATTCTTGCAGGAAGAGTTGCGCCCGGATGAACTGATGCCGGTATTCGAGGATGAACACGGCACCTATATTATGAATTCCAAGGATCTGCGCGCCATTCAGCATGTGCACAAGCTTGCCGAAATTGGCGTGGATTCGTTAAAAATAGAAGGGCGTACCAAGTCTTTCTATTATTGTGCTCGTACCGCACAGGCGTATCGTCGTGCCATAGACAGTGCGGTCAGTGGTCAGGCCTTTGATCCTGGGCTGATGTCTGAACTGGAGAAGCTGGCTAACCGCGGCTATACCGAAGGCTTCTTGCGCCGCCATACACATGACGAATATCAGAATTACGTCGAGGGCAGTTCAATCAGTGATACGCAGCAACTGGTGGGCGAAGTACTCAAGCAGTTGGGTGACGGCCAACTGCTGATTGAAGTAAAAAACAAATTTATGCTGGGCTGCAGTCTGGAATTAATGACACCAGGCGGTAACTGCGACTTTGTGCTGACCCAGATGCAATCCGAGTCAGGCCTGCCGATGCAGGTTGCACCCGGCGCAGGTTACAGAGTTTGTATCACAGCACCTAAAGGCATGGATGTTGGTTACGGTATATTAATGCGTAACTTGCCGCAGCACAGTTCCACCAGGCAGCCCTTTTACCAGCTCGGGAGTTAATCTTATGGCGCTACTTATAACTCAGGAATGCATTAATTGTGATATCTGTCCGATGGAATGTCCGAATCAGGCCATCAGTATGGGGGCCGACATCTACCAGATAGATGTGAATCGTTGCACGGAATGCGTCGGACATTATGATGAACCACAATGTGTGGCTTGTTGCCCGGTGGATTGTATTGAACCTGACCCAATCCATAAGGAAACTCAGGAACAGCTTTACGATAAGTTTCTGGCTCTGCACAGTTAATATGTTTGTCTCTGGCTGAAAGGCCATGGCGCTTGTGCGGGTCTAATGTGTTTCCTATTGCATGTTAAATAAAGGAAGGGATGGTGATTAAAGGCAGTTGTTTGTGTGGGCAGGTCAGTTATCAGATCAATGGCCCGGTCGGCGAGATTGTGCATTGCCATTGCCGAACCTGTCGCAAGGCCCATGGCGCGGCTTTTTCCAGCGTGGCGTCGGTACAGGACCGGGATTTTCAGCTCAATGGCGGGGCGCTGCTTAAGTCATTTGAATCATCACCAGGCAAGCGCCGCTTTTTTTGCACAGAATGTGGCACGCAGATTTATGCCAAGCGTGACAACACTGAACATGTGATTTTACGCCTGGGGTCACTGGATGACGATCCGGGCAGTCGGGAAGCTAAGCATATCTGGGTGGCGGATAAAGCCAGTTGGTATGCACTCAGGAGTGATATTCCCTGTTTCGGGACGTTTGAATAAGCAGGCCGAAGCAATGCGGCACTTCGTCAGTGCGGTTAACCCAGCGGCATTACCCTGTTGCGTCCCAGGGTCTTGGCCTGGTACAACTGCTTGTCTGCCTGTTCAAGTAAGTCACTTCTACGCATGGCGCCGCTGAATTCCGCCACACCAAAGGATGCACTGATACCGTCCAGGCTCTTGCCGGTGCGTCTGTCCACCACACTGACCTTTTCAATGGCGCGGCGCATCACTTCAGCCTGGTGAATGGCCTGTTTGAGCTTACTGTCTTTCAGCAATACAGCAAATTCTTCGCCACCAAAGCGGAAAGCACTGGCATTGTCCCTGCAACTGTCTTTCAGTTTCTTGCCAACCGCTTTTAATACCCGGTCGCCCATTTGATGGCCAAACTGATCGTTAATGGACTTAAAGTGGTCGATATCCACCATCACCAGACAGGTGCCTTTATCGGGCTGCATCACTTTTAATTCTTCATCCAGATAGCGCCGGTTGTAGAGGCCGGTCAGAGCATCAAATAATGCGTTTTGTTGGCTGTCTTTCAATTTAGCCCTGAGTTCGCTGATTTCCTTTTCAGCGCTACTCAGAGCGGCCGTAAAGTCCAGCGTACTGCGTTTGACATGCTGGGTTTCCTTTACCAGGGAACGCACCAACTGCATCACTTCCTCAACCGACCAGCCTTCGCGTTCCACTTTGTCTAAATCTGACAAGCGATTGTCTATAGCTTGCTTAAAGTTCTGCGTATCGCTGCGGGTATCGCCAAGTGATTGCGACAATTCAATCAACATGGCCTCTACCGTCTGGCGTAATTGCCAGGCTTCTACTTCCTGTGTATCCGCCAGATGCTGGCGATACAGTTCCTGAATCTTTGCCGCAGAAATTGGCTGATTGTTTACCGTCAGTTTGTCTACTTCCGCGTTCAGCGGCGCAGACTGATTGCTGGCATAGGTGTACCAAAGCGCATAATTGGTGGGGATGGCGGAAATCTGATGTTTAATCAGCAGTGGGATGGTTTGTTTAAGTACCTGAAAAGACTTTTCCAGCTCGTCCGCCATTTTTTATTCTCAGTTGGGCGCCTTGGATAAGGCTAGTGTAGCAGAGACATTGCCTTCAGATCGCCAAGCCATGAACAACTTGGGGTCATTCGGTGCCACTGATAATCTGTACCTGTGCAATATCTGTGTCGCCTTTAAGTACCTTATAAATACCGTCCTGGGTTAAGGTGCGCATACCGTCTTTCATGGCCTGCTCCTTCATGGCCGACACTGCCGCTTCCTTATATACCAAGGCGCGTAGTTCCGGGGTCATAGCCAGCAATTCATGCACGCCAGTACGACCTTTGTAGCCAATATCGCCACAGGCTTCGCAACCCTTGGCCCTGAACAGTTTCAAGGGTTTTGGCAGGTTTAATTCATCAAGATATTCCTCGCCATACTGCCTGTGAATAAAGCCCAGGTCGGCGTCGGTTGCTTCATACTCTTCCTTACAATTCGGGCATAAGGTCCGGATCAAGCGTTGCGCCAGGATCCCCACACAGGCATCAGAGAAGTTCACCGGGTCCAGTCCCAAATCCAACAAACGAGTAATGGTTTCTGGCGCTGAGTTGGTGTGCAAAGTGGATAACACTAAGTGACCGGTTAGCGAAGCTTCAATACCGGCATGGGCGGTTTCTTTATCCCGCATTTCACCGATCAGAATTATATCCGGGTCGGCCCGCAAAAATGCACGCAAGGCATTGGCAAAGGTAAAACCAATTTTAGGGCTGACCTGTACCTGTTGAAGGCCGGCCTGGGTGATTTCCACCGGGTCTTCCGCGGTCCAGATTTTCTTTTCCGGGGTGTTCAAGTCACCCAGCACCGCGTGCAGCGTGGTAGTTTTACCTGAGCCCGTGGGTCCTACCACCAGAATGATACCGTGGGGTTTTTTAATCATTTCCTTCAGGCGGGCCGCATTACCTGGTGCCAGATTCAGTTTGTCCATGGGCATCGCGCCGCCGGATGCCAGGATCCGCATCACCACCCCTTCACCGGCGACAGTGGGAATTGTGGCTACACGCACTTCCACCAATTGCCCTGACATCTTGACGGCCAGCTTGCCGTCCTGCGGGACCCGCTTCTCGGCGATATTCAGATTAGCCAGAATTTTAATTCGCGCTACCACCGCATTGTGGTGTGAAGCAGGGATTTGGGTAATGTCGCGACACACACCATCAACCCGCATTCTTACCCGGGTTGGGCCATTCTTTTCAGCATCTACGTGAATATCTGAGGCATTCAGTCGCTTGGCATCATGCAGGATACGGCTAACCAGCCTGACCACCGCTGGAGCATCGTCTGACAAATCTTCCTGCTGTTCTTCCAGGTCATCGCCACCGCCGCCGATTTCGTCAAGGATTTCATCCATCTCCCCTGGTGCCACTGCGCCACCGCCGCTTTCGCCGAGATATTGCAACACCTGATTAGGCAGAGACACATGAATATCATAACTGTCGATACCCAAAGCGCTTTCAATCTCCATCAGCAGCGCAGCGTTGTTGGGTTCTGCCATCAAAATAATGGGATTGTCTGAGACGTCGGCCACCACCGCCACGTAATTGCGCTTAAGGTAAGACAGATTCAGCTTACTGTTGCCCTGATAGACATGGTACTTATCTGGTAAGTAGGGTAAGTAGGGGACCTGATAATGTACAGACAGAGCGTGCCCCAATTCATTCTCGGCGATTCGATGTTCGCTGATTAAACGCTGTACCAGTTGCTTGGGGTCTTTACAACTTTCCAATAGCGCATCAAGGTTGGCGTCCGAGATCAATTCCTTGTGCACCAGATATTGGAAGGGTTTGTTAGTACCGCCCAGTTCAAAGCGGAACTTTTCCCCTATCATACCGCCCAGTTGATTGGCCAGTTCCAGATCATCAGAATTAAAGTCGCCCTGGCGTTTATTAATAATCTGCATAACGCCCAACAGAACGCCGGCATTCATGACCGGCACACAGATAATATTGCGGGTAATAAAGGAAGAAGACTTGTCGAATTTGTCGGCAAAGCGCAAACGGGGGTGGATAGCGGCAAGCTCTTCGGCGTTATAAGGGTCAGAAATCAGCAGAGGCAATTGGCTTAGTGCCACATAACCGGCGATGGACTGCGGTGTAATAGGTACTTTAATTTCACGAATTTCACGGCCGGTTTTAAAGCGCGCGACCAAATCCTGATGTTGCCGGCGACGTTGGAAAATACTCATGCGCTCGGCATCAAACATGCCCAGTACGATAGGCTCGAGCTTTTCGTAGGCGTCCATCAGCCCGATATTATCGTCCAGCAACTGGCGAATCTGGGTTAGCTGGCGGTCGGATTTATTCGTGATCATGTTTTACAAAGTTATCATGGACTTACTATCTTAATGCTACTATAGCCGACAGCTATGGCGCTGAATATAGCGAAGCGGCATTTTATCCCGATGGGCTGCGACTGATACGGCCATCAAAATAGTGATTTTTTGCATGATTGAGGTTGCATAAAAATCCCGCATAGGTATAATTCGCGCCCACTGCCAAAAAGGCATGCGTCTTCAAATTGAAATTTTCGGTTCGAAGATGAATACAAGACCCTAATTTTGGGTCGGCGGTTTACACCCATCCTCCCCCTGGTTATTCAGGTTGGTGAGGGTGAATTTTTTTGTTCTTTTGATTGGAGCTTGGTCGATGCCAAATCAAAGAATTCGCATTCGTTTGAAAGCGTTTGATCACAAGTTGATCGATCAGTCTACGGCTGAAATCGTTGAAACTGCCAAACGCACTGGTGCTCAGGTTAGCGGTCCTATTCCTCTGCCTACCCGCAAAGAACGCTATACGGTTCTGATTTCTCCTCACGTAAACAAAGATGCGCGTGACCAATATGAAATCCGTACCCATAAGCGTCTGGTGGACATCATCGAGCCTACTGATAAAACAGTAGACGCGCTGATGAGGTTGGACTTGGCTGCCGGCGTTGATGTTCAAATCAGCCTGGGCTAACAAGAGAGGGTTTTAACAATGGCGATTGGTATAGTCGGTCGTAAAGTAGGTATGACCCGCATCTTCACTGAAGATGGCGTGTCCATCCCTGTGACTGTTATCGAAGCAACGCCTAACCGCGTCACTCAGTTGCGTACTGAAGAGAAAGACGGTTATCGCGCATTGCAAGTCACTGCAGGTACCAAGAAAGCTAACCGCGTTACTAAAGCTGAAGCAGGTCACTTTGCTAAAGCTGGTGTTGATGCGGGCCGTGGCCTGTGGGAATTCCGCCTGAATGACAATGAAGGCGAAGGCATTGAAGTCGGTAGTGAAATCACTGTTGAAATCTTTGCTGAGAATGCCAAGGTTGACGTAATCGGTACCTCTAAAGGTAAAGGTTTCGCCGGTGCGATTAAACGTTGGAACTTCCGTCACCAGCGTAACTCGCACGGTAACTCTTTGTCTCACCGTGCCCCTGGTTCTATTGGTCAGAACCAGTCACCTGGTAAGGTTTTCAAAGGCAAGAAGATGGCTGGTCACTTAGGTGACGAGCAGGTCACTGTGCAGTCTTTGGAAGTTGTACGTGTTGACGCTGCCAACAACCTGTTGTTGGTTCGTGGCGCAGTACCCGGTGCAACAGGCGGCGATCTGATCGTCAAGCCTGCGGTTAAAGCGTAACGTCTGGGAGAATAGTGATGGAATTAGTATTGAAAGACGCGAACAGCGCTCTTGAAGTATCCGAAGCTACCTTTGGACGTGAGTTTAACGAAGCTCTGGTACACCAGGTAGTTGTAGCTTACGGTGCAGGCTCTCGTCAGGGCACTAAAGCGCAAAAAACGCGTTCTGAAGTTAGCGGTGGCGGTAAGAAGCCATGGCGTCAAAAAGGTACTGGCCGTGCCCGTGCCGGTACTATCCGCAGCCCAATCTGGGTTGGTGGTGGTCGCGCCTTTGCAGCCAAGCCTCGTGACTTTGATCAGAAAGTTAACAAGAAGATGTACCGTGGTGCTATCAAAAGCATCCTGTCTGAACTGGTTCGCCAGGAGCGTCTGATTGTTGTTGAGAAATTCGGTGTTGAAGCACCTAAGACCAAGGAACTTTTGGCTAAGCTGAAAGCTTTGGATCTGAAAGACGTGCTGATCGTGACTGCAGAAGTAGACGAGAACCTGTTCCTGTCTGCCCGCAACCTGTACAAGGTTGACGTGCGTGATGTAGCCGGTATCGATCCTGTCAGCCTGATCGCGTTTGAAAAAGTGTTGATCACTGCCGATGCAGTGAAACAACTTGAGGAGGCGTTGGCATGATAAACGAAGAACGTCTACTGAAAGTGGTTTTAGCGCCACACATCTCTGAAAAGTCCACCATGGCTGCCGAAGGCGCCAACACTGTGGTTTTCAAAGTTGTGAAAGACGCGACTAAAGCCGAAATCAAACAAGCGGTTGAGAAACTGTTTGAAGTTGAAGTCGATGCAGTTCGTACCGTTAACGTGAAGGGTAAAACCAAACGTCACGGTATGCGCATGGGCAAGCGCAGCGACTGGAAAAAAGCTTACGTACAGCTGAAAGAAGGTCAGGACATCGACTTCGTCGGTGGCGCTGAATAATAGGGGGATTTAGACATGCCATTATTGAAAGCGAATCCAACTTCAGCCGGTCGTCGTCACGTTGTTCAGGTTGTTAACCCTGATCTGCACAAAGGCGCACCTTACGCCCCATTGCTGGAAAAAAACAGCAAAACTGGTGGTCGTAACAACAATGGTCGCATCACAGTGCGTCACATTGGTGGTGGTCATAAGCAGCACTATCGTGTTATCGACTTCAAACGTAACAAAGACGGTATCCCTGCTGTAGTTGAGCGTCTGGAATATGATCCAAACCGTTCTGCCAACATCGCACTGGTATTGTACGCAGACGGTGAGCGTCGTTACATCCTGGCTCCTAAAGGAATCAGCGCTGGCGATCAACTGTTGTCTGGCTCTGCTGCGCCTATCAAGGCGGGTAACAGCATGCCAATGCGCAATATGCCTGTGGGTACCACTGTACACGCAGTTGAAATGAAGCCTGGTAAAGGCGCGCAGTTGGCGCGTTCTGCTGGTGCTTATGCTCAGATTCTGGCCCGCGACGGCGGTTACATCACTCTGCGTTTGCGCAGCGGTGAAGTACGCAAAGTCCTGGCTGATTGCCGCGCCACCATTGGTGAAGTAGGCAACGCCGAGCACATGCTGCGTCAGTTGGGTAAAGCGGGTGCACAGCGCTGGCGTGGTGTTCGTCCGACCGTTCGTGGTGTTGCCATGAACCCGGTTGATCACCCGCACGGTGGTGGTGAAGGCCGTACCTCTGGTGGTCGTCACCCAGTTTCTCCTTGGGGTAAACCTACCAAGGGTAAGAAGACCCGTAGTAACAAGCGTACCGATAAACTCATCGTACGTCGTCGTAATAAGTAATAGCGAGGATTCACCATGCCACGTTCTCTCAAGAAAGGTCCATTTATTGACCTGCACTTGTTGAAGAAGGTAGAGACTGCGGTGGAAAAGAACGAGCGTCGTCCAATCAAAACTTGGTCACGCCGTTCCATGATCATCCCAAATATGATTGGGTTGACCATTGCAGTCCATAACGGTCGCCAACATGTTCCAGTACTGGTTACTGATGAAATGGTCGGCCACAAGTTGGGCGAATTTGCGCCAACGCGTACTTACCGCGGCCACGTCGCGGATAAGAAAGCTAAACGTTAAGGGGTAGGATAATGGAAGCATTAGCTAAACACCGTTTTGCCCGTACGTCGGCTCAAAAAGCACGCCTGGTTGCGGATCAAATTCGCGGAATGCACGTTGAGAAAGCTCTGGAGCTTCTGACTTACAGCCCTAAGAAAGCGGCTGGTCTGGTCAAGAAAGTTCTGGAGTCTGCCATCGCCAATGCTGAGCATAACGAAGGTGCAGATATCGACGAGCTGAAAGTCGCGAAGATCTTCGTCGACGAAGGCCCGACCATGAAGCGGATTAAGCCTCGTGCTAAAGGCCGTGCGGACCGTATTTTCAAGCGTAGCAGTCACATCACTGTTGTTGTGGCTGATAACTAGGAGTAGATAATGGGACAGAAGGTACATCCTACAGGTATACGCCTGGGTATCAGCAAACCATGGACTTCTACCTGGTACGCTAATACTAAAGAATACGCAGACAACTTGTTCAATGACCATCAGGTACGTCAGTTCCTGACCAAAGAACTGAAGAATGCGTCAGTTTCCAAGATCGTCATCGAGCGTCCAGCCAAGAGCATCCGTGTGACTATTCACACTGCGCGTCCTGGCGTGGTTATCGGTAAGAAAGGTGAAGACGTAGAAAAACTGCGTAAGTACGTTTCTAACCTGGCCGGCGTTCCTGCACAGATCAACATCGCTGAGGTTCGTAAGCCTGAGCTGGATGCGCAGTTGGTTGCCGACAGCATCTCCAGCCAGCTTGAGCGTCGTGTTATGTTCCGTCGCGCTATGAAGCGTGCGGTACAAAACGCCATGCGCATCGGCGCTAAAGGTATCAAGGTAGAAGTAAGCGGTCGTCTTGGCGGCGCCGAAATTGCCCGTTCTGAGTGGTATCGTGAAGGCCGTGTGCCGCTGCACACTTTCCGTGCTGACATCGATTACGCCACCTCTGAAGCCGGCACTACCTACGGTATCATCGGCGTTAAAGTGTGGATCTTCAAAGGTGAAGTTCTGGGTGGTCTGCCAGCAGCCAACGCTGTAGAGCAAGCACCAGCTCCTGCACCTAAGAAGAAAGGCCGCAGCGCGAAGCAAGGGGGCTAAGAGATGTTACAACCAAAACGTACGAAATTCCGTAAGCAGCATAAAGGTCGTAACCGCGGTCTGGCGATTGCAGGCGGTAAGGTAAGCTTCGGTACTTTCGGCTTAAAAGCCACTGGCCGTGGTCGCATGACTGCTCGTCAAATCGAAGCAGCCCGTCGTGCCCTGACTCGTCACGTTAAGCGTCAAGGTAAGATCTGGATCCGTGTATTCCCTGACAAGCCAATCACTGAGAAGCCTCTTGAGGTTCGTCAGGGTAAAGGTAAGGGTAACGTGGAATACTGGGTATGTCAGATTCAGCCTGGTCGTGTACTTTACGAAATTGAAGGTGTGCCTGAAGAGTTGGCCCGTGAAGCTTTCGAGCTGGCCGCTGCTAAGTTGCCCTTCAAGACAACCTTTGTAACTCGGACGGTGATGTAATGAAAGCTACTGAACTGAAAGATAAAAGCGTAGAAGAGCTGAACGCAGAGCTGCTGAACCTGCTGCGCGAACAGTTCAACCTGCGCATGCAACACAGCACAGGTCAGCTGGAAAAAACTCACCAGTTGAAGATTGTGCGTCGCAGCATTGCGCGTGTTAAAACCATTCTGACTCAGAAGGCAGGTGCCTAATGACTGAAAAAAATACACGTACACTGCAGGGCCGTGTCATTAGCAACAAAATGGACAAGTCCATCACTGTAGCTATTGAGCGCAAGGTGAAACACCCAATTTACGGTAAGTTCATCAAGCGTACTACTAAACTGCATGCACATGATGAAAACAACGAGTGCAGCATTGGCGATATCGTCACTGTAAAAGAGTGTCGTCCTCTGTCTAAGACAAAGAACTTTACTCTGGTTGCCGTTGTTGAGAAATCCACTGAGGTTTAATCCTCTCGGGATTTTGTAAAAAAGCGCCTTCGGGCGCTTTTTTTATGTCGTATTCCGACGTAGCAGGAGCACTCACCGGCGATGTCTCATCAAAAAAACACAGCCAATACAAGCACAAAACTGGGTCCCATAATAAGGTATGGCTTGGCTTACCTATTGGTCAGCTTAAAGGCGCTATGCTGGTAACAGGTCGGGGGCTTTTCCCCAATGCGGAGGCCTGGTTATGCGATGTACAGCTTTGCTCTATTTCTGCTCGGTAAGCGCGTTAGCGCAGCCTCTGGATTTTGCCGCGCAACTGATCCAATGGCATAAACCAGAAGATCCCTGGCGCTATCAGCGCCTGGATATAGGAAATCAAGACTTCCGCCATCGTCTGCAGCAATTGGAGTGGCAGCATACTGTCACACAGGATCTATTCCTGTCTTTACAACTAAGTAAGAAAGACAAGGTCCTCAGCACGTGTCCCAATAGCCATAAAGTATCGGAAATGGATATAGCCCTGGTGCCAACGATGCGTTTTACAAATGATCTGTCTATAGGGGTAGGCTGGCATTTCTCTCGCGAGGGAACGTTAAAATTAGGGCAGCGTGAGGCGATGGCGTTAGGTAGTCGACAGGGATGGTTGATCAATGCCGAATTTCTGCTTAACCATAGACAAAACATGAAGTTGACATTCAGCAATGCCAATTATCTGGACAGGTTTAGTACGGGTCAATCTGCAGGAGAAGGTTTCACCGAAACTGCCTTACACCTGTCTTATCAAGTCAGTTTTTGACGGCTTGTTACAGTGTTGTTTTTTTTAGAAAATAGCAACAAGCACAGTCCGGCTGTCATTAGCAGCAATACTGAAGGAGTTGGAATGCTTTGGTAAGTGAGAGCAACCTGATCACTATAATATTCAAAATGAGTTGATTCGCCCTCTAATATCGACCCGGAATAATCGGTTTTTAAGATGCTGATCCTTAGCTGAGCCGCGTAGAAAGGCTGAGCACTAGGGTTTCTAAGTAACGACTCAATACCATTTTTATCGAAAAATGTTCGATCAACGTCATCCAGAATGCTGCCAAAGGCTATTATTTCTTGAAAATAAAAAGAGAATTTCATCAACCCATCTCCAAGATCAAGCTCAGTGATACCAGACATTCCCCCAACAGTGATGTCTAACAACTCATGAATGTCAGTGGATGATGACCAACTGGTCCCCCTGGCCGTCAATTGCAGAGGTTCTACGGCTGTATCTGTATATTCATTTATATCAACACGGCTCATCAGAGCATCCCTGAAAATACTGGCATACAAGACATCTACTAATTGATAGGTCGCTCCCCAGGTTTGTGTTGTTAAGCCAGTATTTGGGTCAGAGAACTCGTCAAAGTAAGGTATCACCTCTTTGTTTTCTGGGTTGCTAAAATCTAAATCAAACTGTTGAGTTAAACTTGTCTGCTCAGGCGTTAGTGAAGTGTATTGGTGCCTAGTACTTCCATCCGCTAAATATGTGGTATTTACCTGTGTCAGGCTAATATCGGATATATCAGCCGTGATAATGCCAGCAAATACAGATGAAGATATTAAGCTTGCTGCGAGTAAAAGCAATCTAGCTACAATGGCTCTGTCCTTGAACATAACAATATCCCTAATGTTGATACTCTGTCGTCGTGAGTGATTATTAATAGATCAAAAAATATACAAATTCAATGTGCTTTCATATATATAGCGGATTTGTTGCCCTGCTTAGTATTTGTGCCACACTTGATTCGATAAACTAGGCGAGACAAGTCGTGGACAGTGCAGATCTGGTCTTTATGCTGGTGGGTGGTGCGCTAATCCTGGTGGGATTGGTACTGTTTGTTTTTGGTCGTCGGGACGGCAACAAAAATTACCTGGAAGGCTTTGGTATTAAGCTGGATGTCAGCAATCCCTCCATTATTCTCATTGTGGCTGGTGTAGGCTTGTTATTGGTTCCGCGTTTGTTACCCGCCAATAAGTCCTTGGAACACTCCGCAGTTAATCCGCAGATATTGCTTCCGTCTAATACTGCAAATCCCCAAAGCCAAGCAATTGTTCCTGGGCAAAGTAATGTACCGGCTGTCACAACTGCCAATGGACAGACACAACCCGTATCCCCAACAATAACGCCCACGGATAGTAATGTGGAGTCCGTTTTTTTGCCGCAGGGCATGTGGCAGTTAAGTGGTTATCAGGAATCCGGCATTGATGTGCCTGGCGTGCAGGGCAATATCTTGTTTAATGTGCTGTCCGATGTACAGGCTAACTGGCGGGCTAACCTTGCCTATGCGGATATCTGGGGAAATTTTATGTCTTACGATTATGCCGGGCAAATCCGCAGTGCTAATGGGCAATACGTCATCGATTTGCTAAGCAGCAATGATCCGGGTTTTTCACCACAGCAAAATATTCCACTGGAAATGATGCTGGAAAATGGAGGTGTGCTGCATATGAAATATGATTTTGGCGGTGCACAAATTTTACTGCATTACATTCAATAATCTGTCCGGCTGTTTGGTTGCCAGCAAGCCGGTCTGCCGGGCCTGCTCGTGCCGTTGCATCTCGGCTCTGACATGTTAGGTCGATGAAAATCGTTGATCCCTGACCTTCCCTTAGGTAGAACTGGTTATTAAAACAACAATCCTACACAAGGACCACTGCATGATCATAGGCATACCTAAGGAAATCCTGACCAATGAGACCCGTGTGGCGGCAACGCCAAAGTCTGTCGAGCAGTTGTTAAAGCTCGGCTTCGAGGTCCATGTGGAGCAAGGCGCTGGCGAACTTGCCAGTTTTAACGACCAGGCATATTTGGATGCAGGTGCGAAGATTGCGGCGCGCGAGGAAATCTGGCAGGCCGACATGATTTTCAAGGTCAACGCACCGATGAAAAATGGCCGTAAGAAAATCGATGAATTCGAGCTCATCAAGCCCGGTACGACTATTGCCAGTTTTATCTGGCCTGCGCAAAATCCCGCTTTACTAGAACAACTGGCCAGTCAGCAGGTCAATGTGCTGGCCATGGATGCGGTGCCACGAATCTCCCGTGCCCAGTCATTGGATGCGTTGAGTTCCATGGCCAATATCGCCGGTTATCGCGCGGTGGTGGAGGCGGCGCATGAATTTGGCCGCTTTTTTACCGGTCAGATTACCGCCGCAGGTAAAGTACCGCCAGCCAAGGTATTAGTAGCGGGGGCCGGTGTGGCCGGACTGGCAGCCATAGGTGCTGCAGGCAGCTTAGGTGCCATTGTGCGTGCCTTCGATGTGCGTCCGGAAGTGAAAGAACAAGTGCAAAGTATGGGCGCGGAATTCTTGATGGTGGACGTTAAGGGCATGGAACAGAGTAGCGATGGCTATGCCAAAGAAACTTCGGCAGAATTTAATCAAGCCGCAGAACGCCTGTACGCAGAGCAAGCCAAAGAGGTGGACATTATTATCACCACCGCGCTGATCCCTGGCAAACCTGCCCCTAAGTTGATTAGTCAGGACATGATTGATTCAATGAAGCCTGGAAGCGTCATTGTTGATTTGGCGGCGGCTAACGGCGGCAACTGTGCCTATACCAAGGCCAATAAGATTGTTACTACCCCTAACGGCGTTAAGGTCATTGGCTATACGGATATGCCAGGGCGTTTACCAGCCCAATCATCGCAGTTGTACGCGACAAACCTGGTGAATCTGGCCAAGCTGTTGTGCAAAAACAAGGACGGGCAAATTGACCTGGACTTTGACGATCTGGTGATTCGCGGTGTCACAGTGATAAAGCAAGGTGCGGTGACCTGGCCGGCACCGCCCATCAAGGTCTCAGCGCAATCTAAACCCAAAGCGGCTCCAGTTAAGGAAAAACAGCCAGACAAGCCAATCGACCCAAGGAAAAAATACGGCCTGCTGGCCGCTGGCATTGCTGCCTTTGCCTGGGTAGCCAATTCCGCGCCGCCCGAGTTTTTGTCTCACTTTACTGTATTCGTGCTGGCCTGTGTGGTCGGGTATTACGTGGTATGGAATGTTAAGCATGCGTTGCATACGCCGCTTATGTCGGTTACTAACGCCATCTCCGGGATTATTGTGGTGGGCGCCTTACTGCAAATCGGCAAGGGAGATGGGCTGGTGACCTTTCTGGCCTTTATTGCGGTGTTAATTGCCAGTATCAATGTGTTTGGCGGTTTTACCGTGACCCGGCGCATGCTTGAAATGTTCCGCAAGGGAGGAAAATGATGTCTGCAGGAATTGTACAAGCCGCCTATATCGTCGCGGCATTGCTGTTTATTATGAGTCTGGCAGGTTTATCTAAACAGGAATCGGCTAAAGCCGGCAATGTATACGGCATCATTGGTATGGCTATCGCGTTGGTGGCCACCATCTTCAGTCCTGCTGCTGATGGTCTGGGTTGGATCCTGCTGGCGATGGTGATAGGTGCTGCCATCGGTCTGCACCTGGCGAAAAAAGTCGAGATGACTGAAATGCCAGAATTAGTGGCCATTTTGCACAGCTTTGTTGGTCTTGCCGCGGTTTTGGTCGGTTTCAATACCCATATTGAACATCCACCGTTGGTGGGGGCTATGCAGACCATTCATCTGGTGGAAGTGTTTCTTGGCGTATTTATCGGCGCGGTGACTTTTACCGGCTCGGTGGTGGCCTTTGGCAAACTGCGCGGATTACTGTCTTCCAAACCGCTGATGCTACCACACCGGCATAAACTGAATCTGGCGGCGGTGATCATTTCCTTTGTGCTGTTGCTGAACTATGTGGATGCCGGTGGGGCTACCACAACGTTGATTGTGGTGACGCTTATTGCGTTTGCGTTCGGCTGGCACCTGGTGGCGTCCATTGGTGGGGCGGATATGCCGGTGGTGGTATCCATGTTGAATTCCTATTCCGGTTGGGCAGCCGCTGCGGCTGGCTTTATGTTGTCCAATGATCTTCTGATTGTGACGGGTGCTCTGGTGGGCAGCTCGGGGGCCATTCTCTCGTACATTATGTGTAAAGCCATGAATCGTTCCTTTATCAGCGTGATTGCCGGGGGCTTTGGCTCTGACGGCAGTAGCACGGGAGACGAGGAGATGGGCGAATACCGCGAGGTAAAAGCCGAGGATGTAGCCGAACTGCTCAAAGATGCCAGCTCCGTCATTATTACCCCAGGTTATGGTATGGCGGTAGCTCAGGCGCAATATCCGGTGTATGAAATTACCGAGAAACTGCGCAGTCTGGGCGTGGAGGTGCGCTTTGGCATCCATCCGGTGGCAGGGCGGCTACCTGGGCATATGAACGTATTGCTGGCCGAGGCGAAAGTCCCTTACGATATCGTGCTGGAAATGGACGAAATCAATGACGATTTTGCCAGTACCGATGTGGTGTTGGTGATTGGTGCCAATGATACGGTCAATCCGGCTGCCGCAGAGGACCCTGGCAGTCCTATTGCCGGTATGCCGGTGTTGGAAGTCTGGAAAGCCAAGAACGTAGTTGTGTTCAAGCGCTCCATGAACACCGGCTATGCTGGTGTGCAAAACCCGCTGTTCTTTAAAGACAATACCACCATGCTGTTTGGTGATGCCAAAGCGTCAGTGGAAGCGATTTTTAAAGCGCTATAGCAATTTAGCGGCCCCGGCGGCTTCGGGGCCTGCTTTTCAACATCGGCTAGAATAACACTGAAAACTGCAGTCTCAGATTACGGGGGGCCTGTATAAACTGATAAGGCGCAGTGCCACGCGGATTGCCGTGATAGTAAGTTTTATCCAGCAGGTTTTCCGCATATAAGCCGATGTTCAATCGTTGTCCCGTTGACAGTGGCCAGTCGGCAAAGCGCAGATGCAGGTTCAGGGTGGTCCAGGCCGGAATCTTTTCCAATGTGGTGCCGGCACCATCAAGGCGGTTGGCCTCGGTGAGGGTGCTAGCCCAATGATCCACAAAAGCGCTGAGCTGCCAATGCTCATCCTGATGGTAGGTGACACCCAGCTTAACTTTAGTGCGTGGCACATTGACTAAATGGTCCTGCCCATCAAGCTGCGGGTCATCTGCGGAAACGTAGCGAAAGCCCAGGAAGCCCTGCCACTGTCCACCACTGAAGCGCAGCAGGTTTTCTACGCCTCTGGCCTGTTGTTTCCCATCCACTTCTGTGCGCCACAGACGTCTGTCTGTATCAAATATCTGTTGATAGAAGTTTTTAATGGTCATGCTGTACAGCGCCACAACATTGGTTAACTCCATACCCTGCCATTGCCAGCCTTGGCTGTAGTTTAGCTCGTACATGTCAACCGTTTGTGAATCCAGGCTGTTGTCTTGCACGCCGTCAAATTCAAAGATGGTGGGTGGTCTGAATGCTTCGCCGTAGGTGAGTTTCCAGGCTGAACCTTGATCAGGCTGATATACCAGACTGATTCTGGGAAGCCAGGCATCATCGGTGAAATCCTGTTTGTTATAACGTAAGCCTGCGGTGAGATTAAGCATGGCCCCTTGGGTCAACTCCCAGCGCCTGGCGTACTGGCCATACAGCGCATGCTTATCCGATTTCTCTTTATCCACTGGCCAGCCTGCAGGGATGATCGGGGTGATCTGACCGGCGTTGTCCACATCGCGAATCTTGTGGCCGATATCGGTACGCCAGCCGTCGTAACCTATTATCCAGTCCTGGTCGGGGGTGCTCTGGTAGGAAAACTGGGTGCGAAAACGGTAGCGATAAGATGGTCCGATGTCCTCTCGTTCAGCAAACACCTCAATATCATCAAAGGACAGCGCATCGTCTGGAACGCGGCCCTGTTGTTTAGCTTTTTCCTTGTACTCGCGGAACAGGCTGACTTCCATAAAGCCTTGCCAGTGCTCGTCAGGCTGAAAATTCCTGCCGGCAAACAGCAAGTTGTAGCCGCGCCAAGAGTCATCGCCGGTAACAAAGTCATAGGCCACACGCTCAATGCCACTGACATTGAAGGTGCGGGTCATATCCATGCCCAGATAATATTGCTGATAGGCCAGGCGGGCATCGACGGTAAAGTTATGCTCGTTATTGCGGTAGCCCCGGCTGCCGTGGTCGCGGATGTTATCCAGCTCCGGGCTGCGGCTGAAACGTTGGTCATCAAATACGAAATCACTGACTTCCTGATAGTCCAAATCACTGCTAAACCAACTGGCACTGAGGCCATAGTGCCAGGCATTTTGCCCGCCGCTGAACAACAGATTGGCTTGTTGGGTATCCACTTCCCCGATCAGGCCACCTATTTCAAAAACCCTGTCGGGATCGCCCTGCGTTTTTTGATGTAATGACGGTAGCCGGGTGATGATATTGATCACCCCCTGTGCTGCATTGCCACCATACAAGGTTGAATTCGGGCCCTGCAATACCTCAACCCGCTCAATGCGATGGGCAGGAAAGTTGTTCATCATAAAGGCTTCATTGGCCAACAGGTTTTGCACTTCGCGGCCATCGATTAAAAGCAATGTGGACGACATATTGCCGGTAAAACCCCTTTGCCCACCGGCCAGCCACGACCACTGATAGAAGGTATCCATATTGGGAATGGCGGCGAGGATTTCTTTCATATCACGCCAGCCGAAACGGGCAATTTCGTCCTTATCGATAACGTAAACCGTGCCGGCCGCCGACAACCAGGATTCTTCCTTGCGTGCCGCCACACTGACTTCCATCGACAGTAACTGGTCCAGGGACAACTCAAACAAATGGGCGGTGGAATGATCCTGGGCGGCTTGAGCAAAAGATGATGTGCAAAATAAGCAAAGTGCGGTGAGCCGTAACGTCATGAAACCGTACCTAAAATACCCATATCTGGATTATAGACGGTGTTTCCAACTTGAATTCAGCGAAAATAACAAGCCCCGCCAATGCGGGGCTTCAGCCAAAGAATGGCATGATTAATAGAAGGTATAATCCAGCCTGATGGTCAGGGTTCTGCCCGCCAGATACTCGATATATTGCTGCGCTGTGGTGTTGTCCTGGTCCCGGCTTCGGGCAGAGCGGTATTGCACGGCTTCTTTGTCAAACAGGTTATTCAGATGCACACTGAGCTTCACATCATTTGTGACTTCCAAACGTCCAGACAAATTAAAGTAGCTGTAGGCTGCAACAATGTCTTCATCACGGGTATTAAAATGGGTTTTGTACTCACCGTAGTAGGTGTAATCCAGTCTGGCATAGGCTTGCTTACCAAAAAATTCAAAGCCCTGGTCCAGGGCCAGATAGGCGTTCCAGTCCGGCACCATGGTCATACTGTCACCCTTTTTCGCTTTAATGGCGTCGTTATCCACGGTGATTTTCGAATTGGTATAAGAGGTGTTAAAGATTAGCTCCAGCTCTTCAGCCAGTCTGGCGGTGGATTCAAACTCAAAGCCTCTTGAACGGGCCTCACCGGCGTTGGCAGTAAAAGTAAAACCACAGGTGGGCATATAAATATCGGTACGGATGTCTGTCCAATCGATTTGATACACGGCGGTGGCGAAATCTACGCGTCCACCAAAGGCGCTGGCCTTTAATCCCAGCTCATAGTTGTTAATTGCATCAGAGGTATAACGATTCTGGCGTTGCGGTGCATTGGGGTCGTCCTGGCAGGAGCCGGGTAATGGGCCGTTGTTACCGCCCGGACGGTAGCCTTCCGAATACAAGGCGTAGACCGACATGTCTTTTGAAGGGCGCCAGGACGCACTGAATTTATAACGGTTACCCGATTCATCACCGCTGGACAGAGTGGTTTCGTCAGACCAAATACCACTGGCTTGATCATGAAAATCGTCTTTCAGATCAAAGCGACGAATACCAGCATTCAGCTCCAGCTCACCCATTTCGCCCAAGTCGAATGTGTAGGCCAGGTCGGCAAACAAGGCCAGCTCGCGGTAATAGTCTTTAATCAGCGAGTAGCGCCAGTTATTTTGCGGATTGCCGAAATTTTCCTGCCCCAGTTGAGTAACGTCTACGCCCCACCAATACAGCGCCAATGCGGACACCAGGTCCCCTTGTTCATGATATTGGTTCTGATTGTTAAAGGAGTCTTCGGTGAGTTTTTTGTCGTAGAACATACCGACGGTCCAACTGAGCGGGCCGGGATGCAGGTTCTGAAAACGCAGTTCGTGGGTGGTTCTTTCCTGATAGTCGTCGTAATCGTCATTGATAATCCAGGTCAGAAATAAATCGTCTGCATCCAGCCTGGTCCAGCTATCCAGCGAACTCATGCTGTACTTACGGTAGGAGCCGGCATAATTAAGGGTGGCAATATCAAACAGGTTGTCATGATTGATATTCAGGGTATACAGATTAGTACTGTTTTTATACCAGGGATCCAGGCGCTCCCAAACCTGGTATTTCTGGGCAACATTTTGTGCCACTTTGGGGGCATTGCCACCGCGGCAGGCCGGGCGCTCCAGTGCTGGGTCGCATTCTACCACTATGTCTTCAATGTCATAGCCGTAAGGGGCATCGGGATTAGCGGTGGCAATAAAGTCATAGTAAAAACCCGGTTTGGAACGGTCACCCAGATCTTCGCCTCGTTCATGATTTTCAACCCGGCTGAATCCCAGGGTAATATCCATCTGGTCCGAGACCTGCCACAGCAGTTGTGAACGTAAGAATCGGTTTTCCTTGTCAGATTGCAGGCCGGTATGCATATTGACAAATGGCAACTGGTCATAATCTTTGTTGCCATTCACCCGCAGGGCCAGCTTGCCGTCCAGTAGGGGCACATTGATACCCAGAGTCAGGTTGTTGTCATAGCCGTCAACGTCCTTTTCGGCGCCAACCTGCAAAGAGCCAAATAATTCAAACTCGTCCAGCTTGGGTTTGTTGGTAATAATACGTACGGTGCCGCCTATGGCGTTGGAGCCATAAAGTGTGCCCTGCGGGCCACGCAGTACTTCCACACGTTCAACGTCTGACAGATTAGTAAATTCAAAAGGAATATCGTCAACAAAGGTGGCGGTGGTATCCGGCACTGTGGTGTTGCCGCCGCTTAAGCCCCTTAAGATCAACTGGCCTCGCGGCATGGCTGCACCGGCCAGAGTGCGGTAGATATCGGTGGAGCTGGTATAGTTTCTGTCGACAATATCCATGGCGGAAATACTGGACACCGACATGGGAATTTCTACCAGGGTTTCTTCCTTACGACGTGATGTGACAACCACTTTTTCTACATTATCGGCTTGTGTGTCAGACGACACCTGAGCATTGACCGCTGGGGATGCCGTCAATGCCATCAGAATTGCCAGATGCAGGGAGTTCTTGCTGAGGCCTTTGTTGCCTGACATGTTCATATTGTGCTCCAGGTTATTATAAGCGTATCTACCTTAAGAATGTGCCCGGTGACAGTTTTGTGACTTTGGGCACAGAAGCTCAGTATATGAACAGATTTAAATTTTCAGCTAGCAGATTTTGTTTTTGAATCTCATATGTTTAGGTTTAAATCTGATGTTTTTTGACAGATTGATGGAACGGGTTACTTTCAGGCAAACACCACGGTCTTGTTGTGGTGGATAATCACCCTGTCTTCCAGGTGATAACGCACACCATTGGCAAGGGCTTGTTTCTCACAGTTCTTGCCTTTTCGCACCATATCTGCGGCCGTATCACTATGACTGATACGCATGACTTCCTGCTCGATAATTGGTCCTTCGTCCAGATCTGAGGTGACATAATGGCAGGTGGCACCGATCAGTTTTACGCCACGGTCGTAGGCCTGCTGATAGGGTTTGGCACCGGCAAAAGACGGCAGAAAACTGTGGTGAATATTGATGGCTTTGCCGCGCAGCGCTGCACATAACTGATTAGGCAAAATTTGCATAAAGCGGGCAAGCACGGTCAGGTCGGCCTGATAATGTTGTAGTAAGGTTTGCACCTCTTCAAACGCTTTGTCTTTGCCCAGGGCCTGAAAGTCCACCCAATGGAAGGGCACATTGTACCAATCGGCAAACTGCTGCATATGCGGGTGGTTGGCAATAATACAGGGAATATCGCAATACAATTCGTTGGTATGCCAGCGATGTAGCAGATCAATCAGGCAATGGGACTCATGGCTGGCCAGCAACGCCACCTTTTGCTTCTGATGGGAGTCCGTCAGGCGCCAGTTCATCTGATACTGCTCGGCTAACGGCCGGAACACCGAGCGAAAGGCCTCCAGACTCAACGGCAGTGAATCAGCCCGTATTTCGTGGCGCATAAAGAAGCGGCCGGTTTGCAAATCGGTATGATGGCTGGCTTCCACAATAGTGGCATTGTGACTGGCCAGAAACTGGCTGACGGCAGCCACCAGACCTACCTGATCCGGGCAATCAATGACGAGGCGAAAAGTTTGTTGCATGGCAGCGTCCCTTTATTTGTTATGCGCACGTTATACCAGTTGGTGAGGCATGGTAAAAGGTATGAAAACGGTTTACTGATGCATAGCATAACCAAAAGTTAATCCAGCTCACCTCTTGCCAGTCTTTCCCGCACTGAGCCGGCAACCGCCAGTGGCCATTGCTCCAGTACCCGGTAATTGACGCCCGAGCTGCTAGAGTGTGACTCGAACAGGCAAAAGGATTTGAACGATAGCCGCATATCTGGCTCGCACAAAGGGGCGGGCGGATTTTCACGCAGTTTGCGAAACAGACTGATATGCGGCTGATAGGGGCGGGGGTCTGTTGGCAGCCCCTGATATGCCAGTTGGCTGCGCAATTGCCTGGCCAGATCAAGGAGTTCATCCGGTATGCTGGCCGGTCCTATCCAATACACTTTGGGCTTTGACCAATAGCCAGTCTGGTTTATGTGTAAATCAAATGCCTGCCCGCAAACCTGTCGGGCAGCCATAAAGACAGACTCATAATGGCTGGAAGGTACCTCGCCTAAAAAGGCCAGGGTAATATGTAAATTCGTCGTGCTGACGGGCTGGGTCAGAGGGGGCAACATCTTATTGCGCCAGGTATCAATGGCGAGTTTGTCTGCCCCTGCCAAATCTAGCCCGAAAAACATTCGCATCATAACAACCTGTTGGATTTCAGCGTACTTCGGTGGCTAATTTTAACAGATGTGCGCTAAGTTCCAGCCCTCTGGCTCTGGCGTCGGTAAGGTTAATGCTGAAATTGAGGCTGTTATTGTCGGCAATTAAGCCAATGGCTGCACCTTGCCTGAAACCTTCACTGGTGTCAGCCACCACCAGTACAGCCGAATCTTTGACTCCTTCAAGCCAGTAAAGGCTTTGCTGGCGGTCTTGCTGGCTGATAAACAGCAACTGGCATTGCTGTGCCTCTTTGCTGTCGATGGGGGTGACAACTTTGCTCTTCAGCTTGCTTGGCTGCGTACTGAGCAGTTCACTGATCGCAGTAAATAGTGAGGGGTTACCAACAACGCAATACACCATTTCCTGTTTGGGGGGCGGGGGCCAGGTACTGAATTGGCTGAATCGGTATAGAAAAGCCGCCTTTAGCTGATTCTGACTTAATCCACTGGCCAGGCAGTGACATGGACACAGCAGCATCAGGAATAACAGCATCAGCCTCATGGTGCCCATCTCCAGCGCACAGACAAATGCGCCTGCCGGGGCCGTTGCAGGGTAGGAATACCGCTAAGATCCGTGACTTCTTCTATCCTTTTGTTGCCAACATTTTGGATGCCGAGCGCCAGATCCAGCGAACGGTTTGGGGTCCAGACCAGATTCAAATCATGGCTAATGTAGCCGCCCTGGCGCCCATAAGGGGTAATGCGCTCGCTGATACCCTGGGTCAGCCAACTGAAGACTAGGTCAGGCCGCCAAATTGGGCGGTTGTAACGTAATTGTCCAATCAGCATGGGCGAGTTGCCCAGTCGGCCAAATTCTTCATCTGTGGTGCGTTGCACGGCCAGGGAAGCAACCAGGTTAGTGCCATCCGCCCAGCGTTTACTGACACCTGCCTCCAGGCCCAGACTTTTAATCGGCGGGCTGTTATAAAAGACCGGCGCGTCGAGATATTCGGTAATCAGGTCATCGATATCTGAATAATACAGGGTCACAAAGGATGTAAATGAGCTGGACCAGCGCTGTTTCAGACTGACCTCACTGGTAGATATGGATTCCCCCCCTAAGCGCGGGGCAAAAAAATACCGGTTATTACCACTTTCCAGTTGATTGGCGGCGCGGTAAGCCCGGTTGTAGCGTAACAATAATCTGCTATCTGCATTTATCTGGTAGCCAATGGACAAGCTGGGCGACCAATGCGCCGCCCTGTCTGTATGGTCATAGCGCAGGGCTAACTGCAACGCCAGGTCTGAGGCTACCTGCCAGTGATCCTGCAGGTATATGCCGTAGCGAAGGCCGTTATTGGTAAAACGCTGCTGTAACAGACCACTTTGTGAACGGGCATCGAATAATTGCCGGTGATCCTGCTGCAAATCAAGGCCCACAAGCCATAGATGGTTCTGCAATCCGTGATATATCAGGCGGCTGTCAATATTGCTCCAGCGACCGGAAAAAAGACTATCCACTCTGTCCAGGCTGTTATCACTCTCTTGTACTGGAATAGAGCGTGTGTAGTCATTGCCATGAGTGGAGGCATGCAGGTAAATATCTGTGTAAGGGGTTAGGCGGGCATCATATGTCAGGGCTAACAAGTAGCTGTCACTGTTGTCTCTGATCACCTCGGTATAATCAGGCACAAGACCTAGCTCCGGGTACTGTCGTTCACGCCATACACCGGCCGCATTAAAATGCAGTCCGCCTTGCTGATGGCTGAGGGTGACTCTGGTGCTTTTTTCCTGATTCAGATGTTCAAAGGCTGCGTCTTCCGGCGAGAACAGGTCAAAGCCAAATTTAATATCGTCCCGGCCAATATGACTGAGTGAAAACCAACTGTCGTTACCCTGCTCAGAGCGGTGACCGGCCGTCAGCCGCATGTGCTTGTCACCTTCATGGGTGAGGTTGAGCGAGCCTTCCAGTGTGCCAATTTGGGCAGAAGACTTGGTGATAATATTAATTACGCCAAGCAGCGCATTGTTGCCATATAAGGCCGCGGCCGCTCCGGGGCTGTATTCAACCCGGTCAATAAGTTCGACGTCCACAAAAAATTCATTGCCGAGCAGACTGGCATCCAGCATATTTTCATTGATACGGGTGCCGTTAAGCAAAAACAGAATACGGGCATTAAAATCACTGGGCCGGCCAATGCCCCGGGCGCCTACATACAGAAAGCTGTCGTCATCGCGCGTGGTTAATCCGCTGAACTGCGCCAGAATGTCTGCCATGGAGCGCAGGTTGTACTGCAAGATATCCTGGTCGGTAATGATGTGGGTAATGGCCATGCTCTCAGAGCTGCTTTGCGCCATACGTGAGGCTGAAGTTACCTCGGTGTCTTCCGGAATTTCCTGGAGTGGCTGGGCCAGCAATGCTTCCAGATCGGGCAGAGTCTGGCCCTGAGTCAATGCTGACATCAGTACGACTGCAATGCCCAGGTATCTTTTCATGTTGCGCCTCTGGAATAGACTCTGAAGTCATTTTTTCCGGCCCGTTTGGCACTATACATTGCTTCATCTGCGCAGTTCAGTAAGTCTAGCGAAGAGGTGGCATCAGTTGGGTAGTAGGCCAGCCCTATACTGATACCGATGGGCATGACCTTCTCTTTGACCACAATCGGCTCATTGATCTTCTTTACAATCCGCTCAGCCAGCTTTTCAGCAGCTTCAGGTTGACTGACACGGGTTAATAGCAGGGCAAATTCATCGCCCCCCAGTCGGCACAACAAATCGGTGTCGCGAACCATCTTCTGAATGCGCCTGGCAACGGTTACCAGTGTTTCATCACCAGCGTCATGGCCGAAGTGATCGTTTACATACTTAAAGTTGTCCAAGTCTATAAACATCAGGCAGCTCAGTACCTGGTGCTGCGTGGTGTCAGAGGTTAACTGTTTAAGGCGCGTATTTAATGCCAGCCTGTTCGGCAGATTGGTAAGTGCATCCCGGTAGGCCAGTTGTTTGAGCTGCTGCCCCTGCAACTGTTCTTGCTGGAGCTGCTGATTAAGTTCCTTTTGCCACTTCTCCAGACGTTTTAACAGGTCATTAAACCTAAGCGTCAGGATGCCTATTTCGTCTTCTCTTACCACTGAAGCTCTTAAGGTAAAATTGTGTTCCTGCCCCACCTGCTGAGCCAATGCGGTCAGTGACAGAAGGGGGGCAAGCGCCTGACGCTGTACTCTGGCCAGTAACATGGCAGAGCCCGCAAACAGCAATGCCAGCAAAAAAGCCAGCATCACAACCACACGAAGAAACCAATACAATAAGCCGGTGATATCCATCACCATTAGCACATCACCTTCCAGTTGCTCCTGCATCCACATGGGGTAGTGAAGCATTAGTTGTAGGCCAGAGAAGGCGATATAAGGTGTTGAATGTAAAGGTTGGTTATCCAGCGTGGGCGGCGAAAAGTCCGGTTTAGTTAACTCAGCAAACAGCTTGGCTTCGCGATCGCGCACCGCCACATAGAGTAACTGTTGCTGTTGGCCGACCAATGACAGTTCATGCTTTGCTGCCGTACTGTCACCAAAAATCACCATGGGCAAAACATTGTGGGCGAGCTGGGCAATGCTGATTTCGGCGGCTTCCGCCTGCCTTTCTCTGGCGGTCAGCCACAATAGTAAGGTGATTAGGGTAAAAGCCAGCAGCATGCACCCGGCCATCACCGCGAGATTAAGCTGTGTAAGTCTTCTGACCAGTGAGCTTGTTGGCCGCAGATGGCGGGCCTTTGCCTCGTCCAAACTGATTAACCTATTAAGGAACAAGGTGTTATTTATTTCAGTTTAGCGAATAACCGCAAGTGGGCAACTTGCCGGGCATAGATTCTGTGGTGAATGCCGAGATAATTCAGCTCGCTCCAGACAGCGATGATAGAATGCATGCACTGATGTAAGTTTATCCGGCAGATGAATACCGATTCACCCCTTCCCGTAATGAGTGTGTTGTCCGAGTTGGTGACGGCGCTTAAACAACAAAATGTGATCCTTAGCGCGCCACCGGGGGCCGGCAAGTCCACCCTGGTGCCCCTGCATTTGCTAACACAGGCCGAGTTCAGCGGCAAAAAAATACTGATGCTGCAGCCACGTCGTGTGGCCGTTCGCGCTATTGCCAGCTATCTGGCGGCCAAATTGGGTGAAACGGTGGGCCAGACCGTGGGTTATCGTATCCGCGGCGAAAGTAAAACCAGCAGTAACACCCGGCTGGAGATCCTGACAGAAGGCCTGCTAACCCGAAAATTGCAACAGGACCCCGAACTGGCCGACACTGCCGTGGTGATTTTTGATGAGTTTCACGAACGAAATTTGCACAGCGACTTTGCCTTGGCCTTGTGTCTGGAAAGTCAGGGGGCATTGCGCGAAGATTTGCGCCTGTTAGTGATGTCGGCCACCCTGGATGAGCTTGGCCTTGAACAACTGCTGCCTGATGCCATCCGCTTGCAAAGCGCGGGGCGCAGTTTTGCTATTGAATACCATTATAAAGCGGTACCCACCAGTCAGCCATGGCTGCCCTGGATGGCCAGCCTGGTGTTACAGGCGTTACAAGAGCATCGCCAGGGGGTGCTGGCCTTCTTACCCGGTGCAGCAGACATTCGCAAACTGGCGCAATTGCTGACGCCCCATCTGGACGCATCGATTCGCCTGCATTGTTTGTATGGTGAACTGGGCAAACAAGCGCAAATGGCCGCAGTTGAGCCCTTACCTGCAGGCTGCAAAAAGCTGGTATTGGCAACCAATATTGCAGAGACCAGTCTGACCATTGAAGACATTGCCGTGGTGGTGGATAGCGGGCTGGAAAAAATAGCCCGTTTTGATCTGAACCAGGGAGTCACCCATCTGGTCAGCCAGCGTATTTCGCAGGCCTCGGCCACCCAGCGGGCGGGGCGTGCCGGTCGGGTAGGGCCGGGTGTTTGTTACCGTTTATGGCCACAAGAGCAACAAGCACGTCTGGCCGCACAAAGCCAGCCACAGATATTACAAAGCGATGTGTCTGCATTGATGCTCGAAGCCCTGACCTGGGGCACTGAATTAGCAGCGCTGCCTTTGTTGGACAAACCTTCAGACGCGCAATTGGCGCAGGCCACGACGTTACTGAAACAGCTGGGCGCACTGGATAGCGATATGCGTGTCACCCGTCACGGTCGTGAGCTGGCCAAGCTGGGCAGTCACCCGCGTCTGGCCAATATGATGCTGTCAGCGTCACAGCAAAGCACGCAGGCACTCACCCTGGCCTGTATGCTGGCAGCTTTGCTGGAAAGTAAAGACCCCCTTAAACCGTCATACACTTTGGATATGGTTGAGCGTATCGACTGGTTGTTGCGTCACCGCCAGGACCCTATTATGCAACTGGCGGGCAACTGGGCCAGGCGGCTGGGTGGCAGATTGGCATCCACGCTGGATAGCCGCGCAGCCGGCAAATTACTGGCTTTGGCGTTCCCCGATCGCATTGCCAAAAAACGCGGTGCCGGGCGTTACCTGCTGGCCAGGGGGATCGGCGTCAAGTTAGACGAACTGGATCCGCTGTGCAGTCATGAGTACCTGCTGGTGGCGGACCTAATGCAAACCGGCGATGGCGGAGATATTCGCGCCGGGCTGAGTGCTGCCCTGAGCCTGGCAGAGATTGAAGCGACGGTTGGCCACTTGTTCACAGAAGAACTGCGCTGTGACTGGCACCAGCAGGCCGAACAGATTCGTGCCCGTAAAATACGTAAGCTGGGCAGCATTGAAATACGCAGCGAAGTGATGAGTCATCCCAGCAAGGCTGAACTGGAGCAAATCTGGGCGGTACTCATCCGAGACAAAGGACTGGCCTGGTTACCCTTAACGGATAGCAGCATTCAATTGCTGCGTCGCATCCGTCTGGCCGCTCGCTATCTGGGGCAGCCGGCTGAGCAAGACTGGACAGATGCCGCCCTGCTGGACAGTCTGGCCGACTGGTTGTTACCTTATCTTGGTGAGGTACGCAGTTTCCGGCAGTTGCAGGGACTGGATTGGCATAATCTGCTGCGCAATCGACTGGACTGGAACAGCCAGAGCCTGGTGGACAAAGAATTGCCAAGCCACCTGCTGGTACCAAGCGGCAGTCGTTGCACACTGGATTACCAGGAGGATGGCCAGGTATGCCTGTCGGTCCGTATGCAGGAGATGTATGGTATGGCCACCACCCCTGCCATTGCCAATGGCCGTATTGCGGTGCTGGTGGAACTCTTGTCCCCGGCCCGGCGTCCACTACAAAAGACCGGCGACCTGGCCGGTTTCTGGCAAGGTTCTTACAAGGATGTGCAAAAGGAAATGAAAGGACGTTATCCCAAACACTTCTGGCCGGATAATCCGGCCACGGCGCAAGCCACCACCCGAACCAAAAAGGCGATGTAATGCGTAAAAGCAAGGCAGCTCAACCTTCCCGTAATCCTTTTAAATGGCTTTGGCGCCACAGTGGCAAATTTTTGTTGGTTGGGCTGGTTAGCCTGACGGCGTATTGCTTGTACCTGGATGCGCAAATAAAAGACAAATTCAGCGGCGACAAGTGGCAGGTGCCAGCACAGATTTTTGCCCGGCCAATGTTACTGCAAGTGGGCCAGGCGCTGGCAATGGACGAGGTGGTGGAAGAACTGGAATGGCTGGCGTACCGGCGGGTGTCTGCGGTTAAGGGCAGTGGCCAGTACAGTCGCCAGGGCAGTCAATTGATATTTCATCGTCGTGCCTTTGAATTTGCCGAGGGCTTTGAAGATGAGGTCCGGGTGACCCTGAGTTTTGCCAAAGGTGAACTGGCGGCGATTCAACTGGATGGTGGCCGCGCCCAGGATAACATACGTCTGGAGCCCTGGCTGGTTACTCGCTTCACCAACAACAGCCAGGAAGATCGCATGTTGGTGGAACTGGTGGATGTACCGCCTGCGTTGTTGCAAATGTTGCTGCTGGTGGAAGATCGCGACTTTTACGAGCATTTTGGTGTGGCGCCATTGTCAATTATCAGGGCGTTGATTGCCAACCTCAGCGCCGGTCGGGCAGTGCAGGGGGGCAGCACCCTGACTCAGCAGCTGGTGAAAAACTTCTTCCTCAGCCATGAAAAGTCCCTGACCAGAAAGTTAAATGAAGCCTTAATGTCGCTGCTGATTGAGCTGCGTTACAGCAAAGATGAAATACTCGAGGCTTATCTGAATGAAGTGTTCCTCGGTCAGAACGGCGCCAACGCCGTGCATGGTTTTGGTCTGGCCAGCTACTTTTACTTTGACCGGCCATTGAATGAACTGAGCGTGCCGGAAATGGCCATGCTGGTGGGTATTATAAAAGGGCCGTCTTATTACAACCCCAGACGTCATGAAGAGCGGGTGCTGGAACGACGTAACCTGGTGTTGCGTCTGTATTTTGATGACCAGCAAGCTACCGCATCGCAGTATACCGACTGGCTTAAAGCCCCCCTGGGGCTGGCGCAGGGCTCCAAACTGGCCAGGGGCAAGCACCCGGCTTTTATGGACCAGGTTAAGCGTGAGCTGAATCAGGCCTTACCCGATCCTTCCCTGCATCAGGCCGGTATTAAAATATTTACCACCCTAGACCCGCTGGCACAGCGCAAAGCAGAACAAGTGGTCAGCCAGGGGCTGAGCAACCTGGAAAAGCAGCGCAAGATCTCCGGGTTAGAAGCGGCTATGGTGGTAAGTGATATTGCCAGCGGTGAAATTCGTGCTTTGATTGGTGGTCGAGATACCGATTATCATGGCTTTAACCGTGCGCTGGATGCCCGGCGTTCAATCGGCTCGATTATTAAACCGGCCGTGTACCTGACCGCGCTGGAACAACCGGCCTATTACAATCTTGCCACGCCACTGAAAGATCAGCCGATTAAGTTAAAAAGCAGCCAGGGGCAAATGTGGTCTCCGCAGAATTCAGACCGCCAGTACCGGGGGGAAGTGTCGTTGCTGACTGCGCTTAGCCGTTCATTAAACGTGCCAACGGTAAGCCTGGGTATGCAGCTGGGGCTGGGAGAAATTGCCTACACCTTAAAACGCCTGGGGGTTAACGAGGATGTCAGCCAGTATCCGGCGCTGACATTGGGCGCGGCGGCCTTTACCCCGCTGGAAGTCAATCAGATGTACCAGACCCTCGCCAACGAAGGGCTGTATCTGCCACTGCATGCCATTGATACGGTCACCGACTCCGACGGTCGGCTAATCTGGCAACAACAACTGCACGCCGAGCGCCGGGCCGACCGCAAGGCGGTTTACCTGCTTAATTATGCCCTCAATAAAGTAACCCGGGACGGCACGGCCAAAGTGCTGAAGCAGACCTTCCCCAATCTGCATCTGGCTGGCAAAACCGGTACCACAGATGATTACCGGGATAGCTGGTACGCCGGTTTTGATCGCAACAACCTGGTGACCATCTGGCTGGGCAAGGATGATAACCAAAGTACCGGCCTGGCTGGTGCCAGCGGGGCGCTGCCGTTATATATTGAGTATCAGAAATTACAGCATCCTAAATCCCTGGTCAGGCCATTCCCGCAAGGCCTGGGGATAGCCCACTTTGATGCGCATAATGGCCATCACCTGCAAGCGGGTTGTCCCGACAGTATCAGTGTGCCAGCAGTGCTCGACGCACTGCCCGCCCCGCAAGGCTGTGCGGGTAAAGTACCAGCTAAGCAAGCACCCAAAGAAAAAAGCTTCTGGGAACGTGTATTCGGAGACTAATCTGGCTGCGGTGGCCAGTTAATCTTATTTATTGAAGCGCGCACCCGCAACTGACCTGCAGCGGCCAGCGCTGACCAGGAAAAGGGCAGGGTAGGTAAATCAGTTTGTCGTGGCCCCTCAATGCCTATCCAGCAGTGTTTACCTGAGAGTTTGGCGGCATACAGGCAAGCATCTGCGGCTTCCAACACCTGTTGCCAGCCAATCTCCACTGCAAACTCAGGGGCCAGCGGATAACAGCTGTAACCTATTGAGCAGCTCTTTGGCAACAATGTGCCGTCGCTAAGGGTAAAGGGATGCTCCAATACTGTGGTCAATAAGCGTTGTGCCAGCTCAGCCGCTTGCTGGCGGCTGGTAAAGCGGGATATCACCAGAAACTCCTCGCCGCCCCAACGCACCAGATAATCTGAGCTGCGAAATACTTGCTGCAGTAACTGTGCAAACTGCTGCAGCAACAGGTCACCCGCACTGTGACCGTGCACGTCATTGACCCGTTTGAAATCGTCCAGATCCACCAAAAAGAACAGCAGGTCATTATCACCACTGTCATGCGGACGATCGCGGTGTATACGCAGACTGCGCTGTAAATCAGGTTGCAGATTCTGCTCAAGAAAGCGCCGGTTGCGCAGGCCGGTGAGCGGATCTGTGGTACTGGCCTGCTCGACCTGACTGTAGGCTTCCTGCAATTCCTGATGTTTGGCGTTTAACTGCGCGGTTCGCTGGGCAACCTGTTCACTCAACTGGCGGGTCTGACGGCGCTGACTGTATTTACCGTAAGCCAGAAACAACACCAGAAAGGCACTGACCAGTGCGACTATCCATAACGACCACAGAATACGTTCACGTTCTGCGGCGGCGCGTTGCAATTCCTGATCTTTTTTCAGTAACAGGATTTCCTGGGCCCGGCGGGTAAACTCGGCCTGACTTTGCATGCGGGCCAGGGATTCGGCACGGGTTTGGTCCAGTAATTCGCCCTTTAATTTCTGAACTTTCTGTAACGACAAAAAGGCCTGCTTGTAGTCTTCCTGCCGGGCCAGCAGCGCCACCCTGAATTCCTCAAACCTGGCTTGTTTATCTTTGCTTTGCTGAGTGACGGCCAATTCATGTCCCTGCTCAATATGCTGTTTGGCAAGTTCCAGGTTGTTCTGGCTCAGGTACAGTTCCGCCAATTGCAGTTTGGCGTCTACTTTTAGATCCAGTACCGATTTTTCTTTCAGGCCCTGCAAACCATCCAGCAGCAGTTGTTCTGCCAGTGCAATGTTGTGCGCGGTAAATTCTATTCTGGCCAGCACCAGCTTGGCCCACAGTGCATCGCGCTTGGCTTCTAATTGTTCGAATAGGGCTTGCGCCTGCTTGATATGCTGTCTGGCTTCATCAATGTTGCCGAGATCTTTTAACACCGTGGCGACTTTAGTGTGGCTATAGGCAATATTTCTGGGTTGGCCGGAGTCCATATCCAGACGCAGTGCATCCTGAAAATAGGTCAGGGCAGTATTCTGATCACCCATATCACGATGGATTTCGCCGATGTTATAAAAAGCGGTGGCCAGTCTGACGGTATCATTGTATTTCTTGGCAATGTCCAGCGCATTGTTGTAGGCAAGCAGAGATTCCTGCCAGGCCCCCTGCCATTCAAGCGAAACACCAATGGCGGAATACTCATCGGCCATGCCTAATTCATCATCAATACTTTTATATAGCTCCAGTGACTTCTGACTGAGTATCAGGGCGTTGGGATGCTGCCCCAGAATGCGCAGATTGTCAGCCTTAGCCCCTATGGCTCTGGCCTGCGCCTGAATATCGTTGGTGTGCTGCAATATCGCCTGCGCCGCTTCAAGCTGTTCCATTGAGTCGTCAAGTCTGCCTTGCTCCCTGGCGATTTCGCCAAGTTCGACCATGGCGCGACCAATATCCGCCTGATTACCGCTGTCTTTGGCCAGCGACAATGCAAGCTGCCCTGTCTTAACGGCCTGGCCAAACTCCCCCATTTCACGCTGCTGTTTGGCCTGCTCAATAAGCTCTCTGGTATGACTGGACTTAGCATGGGTGGTATACGAAAGACAGAGAAGCAAGCAGAGTAGCAGTGTCAGCAAATGCAGAGAATGATTCATGTACATCTATTTCCTTCTTCGCGTTCGATCCATCTTTCTGGCAAGTTACAACGGGTATCTCAATTGCCAAGCTAATGCTAATATAAATTTAACCCGAATGTTACATTTGTATTACCGCATTGATGCCCGGATAAACAAGTGTGGTATCCACTATTTGGTATATCGCAAAATGGTGTGGATCAGGGTATTGCTAGAACCTTTGAGGCGTAGCTGGATTGAAGCAAAATCTGGAATTACTGATGGAGATGCTGGCGGCGTTACCCGATCCGGTATTTATTCTGTCTGAAAGCGGTAGATATGTAGCGCTGATTGGCGGGCATGATGCCAGGTATTACCATGACGGCTCCCACCTGGTGAATTTCAGTCTGCACGACGTACTACCCAAAGAGCTGGCCGACTGGTTTTTAGAGCAGATTCGCCAGACCATCGAAGAAAATCGCCTGCGCACGGTGGAATATGCGCTGGGCGCGCACGATGTAAAGGGCCTGGAACTGGCCGAAGGGCCGGAACAGGACATCTGGTTTGAAGGCCGTATCCAGCCCCTCTCCAATCCGGTTGACGGTGAACGGGCGGTGGTATGGGTGGCACGCAATATTACCGAACGGCATAACATGCAGTTGCAGCTTAAGAACCTGGCCGAACTGGATGAGCTGACCGGCGCCTACAACAGGCGCAAGCTGATGGAAGCGTTGGAGGAAAAATTTGCCGAGTTTAAGCGTTATCACCATCCCACCTCGCTGATGATCTTCGATCTGGATCACTTTAAGCAGGTAAATGACAGATTTGGCCATATTGCTGGCGATAAAGTGCTGACCGCCATGGTTAAGCTATGCAAAAAGCAGCTACGCCAGCAGGATTTGCTATGTCGCTACGGCGGTGAGGAATTTGCCGTACTCTTACCCAATACCGACCTGGAAGAAGCCACCCAACTTGCTGAAAGATTGCGCAAAACCATAGGGCAGTACGATTACCATAAGGAACTGGGGCAGGCCTATTCCATTACCGTTAGCGCCGGGGTCAGCGCCTTGTGCAGCAAGGATAAAATTGAAAGTCTGATTAAACGGGCCGACGATGGCCTGTATCAGGCCAAAGCCAGTGGCAGGAATTGTGTTATCGCAAAAAGCGATAATTAATTTGTAAAAAATATTTACAAATTATTGTTGGCTGATTAACTTAATTGTGCATTTGCAACGGACTGTATGGTAACCACCAAACAAAAGGAAAATGTTATGCGAAAGATATTTAATATTAGGAAAATAATTGCGGCGATTATCGTCGCTGCAACGGCTACTGCTGCTTATGCTGGATCTTCATGTAAGGAGTATTGTTCCCCTTTGCCAAGTGGTGATACGTGGTGTATTCCGATTTGTATAAACATCCCTGATCCCACTCCACCAGATATTGGAACCTGATTGTAATCTGCTAGCTTAAACCCAACAGGACGTTGTAAATGCATCAGTATTTGGAAGAAAAAGGACATTTTAATCGCCACATAATTATCACCGCTGTGGTAATTTTACTGGCCCTAAGCGCAGCGGCAATTTACTGGCTGACCCGTCCGGCCATACCCGCTCACTTCTCCGCCTTACAGACCCTGAATGAGTACCAGCAGGCCAAAAGTATCAAAGGCTTTGGCACTATTGTGCCCAGGCATAAGCTGGTGCTGTCGGCGATGGAAGCAGGGCTGGTCACCGAGGTATTAATCCGCCCCGGTCAGCAGGTGCAGCAGGGCCAGAAACTGGCCAGAATTGTTAATCACCAACTGGAACAGGAAGTACAAAAGGCCGACTACGAACTGCTGTCGGTGCAATCCGACGCCCAGCTTCAACAAAGCGAGCTGCAAATTCGCGCTTATCAGTACCAGGCCGATTTAAATCGCGCCGACACCGCTTTGAAAAAACAAAAACTGGAGCTGGATGCCAATCGGCAACTGGCGGAATCCGGGGTGGTATCGAAAATTAAATTTGCCCAGGAGCAGATGAATGTGGAACAACTGCGTCTGGAACAACAAGCCGCCGCCAGGCAGCTCAGCCTGTTTGAAGACAGCCGCCAGGAGCAGTTACGCGCCCTGCAGATGAAGGTCAGCGCCGCCGAGCAGCGTCGGGCATTTTTACAGGCGCGCCTCGACGCCCTGACTATATACGCCAGTATCGACGGCATTGCCCGTAATCTTGAAGTCAGTGTTGGCCAGCGCGTCAGTCAGGGCCAGAGCCTGATGGAACTGGTGGATACCGCCGAGTTGATAGCCGAAATCCAGGTACCTCAGTACAGTGCCGGGCAGATGGCGCTGGGACTGGCTGCCACTGTTCGCACCCCAGGTGGCCAGGTGGCGGCAGTGGTAGAGCATATTGATTCGGTGATCCGCAATGGCGCAATCAGCGTTTTTTTAACCCTGTCGCAGCGCCCTGCTTGGCTGAAAACCGATCAGTCGGTGGAAGCGCATATTGAAACCGGCGTCAGTCAGTCGCTGCTGGTGCTGCACCGCCCGGACAATTTCCAGCAATACCCGGCCTGGAGCCTGTATCAGGTGGACAATCAACAAGCCCGGCGCAGCGCCGCCACCATCTCGGAAGGGCCTGACCAATTGCTGGTGGTGACTGGCAATCTGCAGCAGGGCCAGCAGGTATTGTTGTTACCCACGGCGCTGGTGTCGTCAGAGGAATTTTCATTATAAGGAGCTGGCATGGAAACGCCGTTAATACAAATCCACAACCTGTCTTTTCGCTACCCTAAAGCCAGTCAGGATGTGCTGAACAATATTGAGTTGCAAATAAACCAGGGCGACTATCTGGCCATTGTTGGCACTTCGGGTAGTGGCAAAAGCACCCTGCTGTCTATATTGGGGCTGATAAACCCGCCCAGCCAGGGCCAGTACCGAATTCTGGGTAAAGATACCACCCGGCTGACGGCCCGCTCGGTGGCGCAGCTTAAAAACCGTGAAATCGGCTTTGTGTTTCAGAATTTTAATCTGCTCAGCCATCTTAAGGTCTGTGACAATGTGGCGCTGCCGCTGTCCTATAACCCGCAAATCAGGCGGCGCGATTATCGGCAAAAAGTGCAGGCCGCCCTAAGCGCGGTCGGTATGCAGGACTATGCCCGCCGTTATCCGGACGAGCTGTCAGGCGGGCAGCAGCAGCGGGTGGCCATCGCCCGCGCACTGGTCAATGAACCGTCGCTGATCCTGGCCGACGAGCCCACCGGTAATCTGGACTCGGCCACCAGTGAGCAGATTTTTGCCTTATTGCAAAGCCTGAATCAGCAGGGCAAAACCATTTGCCTGATTACCCATGATATGGATTATGCCAGGCAGGCCAAACGGCTCTGCCGCATTCAGGACGGTGCATTATCAGCCTAAGGAAGGGTATGAAACTACTAGTGGATATCAGCCGGTACTGGTTGACACAAAGCATCAGCAATTTTCGTCTGTGGCTGGCTCTGATGATGCTGGCCGTGCCGCTGGGTATTCTGGCCCAGTTGCAGGGTATCCGCGCGGCCTATCTGGACCCT
>NZ_BAAAEI010000032.1:0-4013 GCF_039522935.1 Bowmanella denitrificans
CTAATGAAGTTCTGACTGCATCATAGCAGCTCTAATTAGGTGGCCAAATTAACTATGCCACTACAGTTTGCAGGCCAATCAATGGCAAAACAACCGGCAGAACCGAGCGATAGAGCAACAATATTTAGTTAGGCTTGAAAAAGACTTTGAGAGAAGCAGTGCTGCACTCAGCGAGAGTATTGCAAGAATAGAATTGTCCATAGAAAAATTGGAGCTCAGCCTAGCCATACTCAGCAATGAGGCGCGTGAGGAAGGGGACTATCAGAAGCTTTTTGATGCAATGCAGAGCTCCAGCATTATGGGAAGTTTTGAGGTGTATTTAGCAACGTTCGAAGAGTTAAAAGACACAGGATATATGCGTCTTCTAGAATCTACTGAATTAAGGGAGAGCCTGGGGAATGTATGGCAGAAACACGTTACTATATCGAGAATTAGTGAGATCAGGAATATGCTACGAGGTAATGCGTTTCCTATCATGGCTAAGTATGTAAAACCGCTAAGCGGTAATAAGCTCACATTTGATGCAGAATTGTTGGAGAAAGATCCGCGCGAAATTTATGTTGCTATGAGCATAATTCTCTCCAATCTCCGCTACGATCTAAATGATTCTGAGCAGTTGCTAGCTCTAATTGATCAAACACTGGACCTTGTTCACACGCAGATAGAATGAAAGTTAATTTCTTATAGCAAGCCAAAATGGTTTTATATCCACATTTGGAAAGGCACTAAAATTATTGGGAAACTAGAGTTTAGAAGCATATATAGCGCACAGAATACTGGATATATAAATTTGAGGATAAGCAGGGTCATATCCAAATTAAACGCCTGCATAAGATACAAAAAAATCAGGAGGTCATAAACCTTGCTACAACACTTTCAAGCAAGGATACTGAAGACCATTCTGACAGGGATGCTCTCTTCAGTAGCTGCCGTTCGGCGAAGCTGACGCGCGATAAAGAGAAATGGCAAACACTAGTTATCTGCTTCCGGAGGATATGTGAAGCTCCACGAAAATGTTGAATGTTCCGTTAAAAATGGAATGAGTTTTACGTTCTTTGATGAGGGAAAAGTGATTACCTTCAAGGGCAGTTCACTCACAGGTAGAGAAATAGTCGCCTTGGATGGTGAAGTGGTTTCAGACCGGAAAAGCTACAGCCGAAACTCCATTCATAACTTTGAACATGCAGGGAAGAGCTATCAGATACAACTAGTGGCCAATAGCATTGTGAAGAGCGATATAGATTGCCACTTTAGTGTGAATGGAGAACTAATCATGTCTTACAAACTTAATTACGAGAAAAAGAAGAAGAATTCTGTCGCGCTATTTCTGGTGATTTTTTTCGGTGGCGGTTTGGTTGGTTTTAATTGGTCTGCTGGGCATTTGCCAACCTGGGCGCTGGTGCTTTTTATATGCCTGGTCTCGCTCTGGGGTGGGTTAAGCAATAAAGGTCGTTGGGTTTGCCACGAGTTCATAACACAAGCAGACAATTTTGCATCGGCTGATAAGCAAGCCTAGAAATCAAAAATGCAGACCTGTTAAAAACACCTCCCTCTAAGCGGCCCGGGCCGCTTTGACTCCCGCTGAAAAATTCCCGGTCGGTTAAAGATTGCTGGCGTGTTTGAAAACTACAGGCCAGCAGGGCAAGGCCGCACCAGTTGGCCTTGCCAATACAGCCCAGGGCCATCTCAGTGGCAAGCGGAGCATTCAGAGCCATTTTCCAACATATAATGTCCTGCTAGTCGTACAGGTGAATATGGGGAAGCTATACTTGCCCTGTTAAACGTACACATGTAAATCTCATGAAAGTGGTGTCTTTTCCAGAAGCGAGATACTGCCTTAAAGCGGTTTTAGACGGCGTGGTCATGACGCCAACACCATGGTGATTACCCGCCGTGACACCGAGGATGCCATGGTGATGTCGCTGGATTACTACAACAGCTTAATGGAAACCGTCTACTTACTTCGTTCTGTGAAAAATGCAGAACACGTAAACCGCTCAATTACCCAGTATCGTGCAGGTAACACCACCTCACGAGAATGGATTGATGAGTAGCCAGCATCGTTTATTGTCGTGGACATATAATTCCTGGCCTCCTGTCGTTATCACTACTCATTGCGCGTCTCGTCACAGCTCGCTTAACAACGCATAGCGGACACCAGGCAACATGTGCGATTAGGTAAAATTACTGGCCCGACCTGTTCCAGCACAAGCCAGTTTATGAAACACTGACCCAATCAGCCTTAACCAAACAGTGCCATAATCTGAATCGGCTAAGAGGTGGTTATGTCCCATAGCATTGATGTAAGCGATACCCATCAGGTCTTTAACCAACCTGCGCCCCTGCAAGACTACAACGCCTACCAGGCCGATGAGGTGCTGCAATACTGGGTACAACAGTTTGGTGGCCATTGGGGCGACAGTAAGCTAGCCAGTTTCGGCCATCAGATTGGCCATGAATTGCTGCAGGCCGGTTTTCAGGCCAATAAGCATCTACCCGAATTCCAGCCCCACAACCGATTTGGCCAGCGCGTGGATCAGGTGGATTATCACCCCGCCTACCACCAGTTGATGCACCATGCCGTGCATAATGGTCACTGCAGCTTTGCCTGGACCGAAAACCAGCCCGGTGCCCATGTTATACGGGGCGCGATGGCATTTTTGCATAACCATGCCGATCCCGGTTCCGGCTGCCCCCTGACCATGACATTTGCCAGTGTGCCGGCCATTGCCGTACAACCTGATATCGCGGCCAAATGGCTGCCCAAGATCCTGTCCGGCCACTACGACGGTACCAATAAGCCCTGGTATGAAAAGCAAGGGGTGACTATCGGCATGGCCATGACCGAAAAACAAGGCGGCTCGGATGTGCGGGCCAATACCACCGTTGCCTCTGCCGTTGCGCAGGCCGGACCAGGCCGGCTCTATCAATTGACCGGGCATAAATGGTTTTGCTCGGCGCCCATGTGTGACGCCTTTTTGGTACTGGCACAGGTAGATAACAAGCTATCCTGCTTTCTACTGCCGCGCTGGCGCGACGATGGCAGTAAAAACCCTATCCATATTCAGCGACTGAAGAACAAGCTGGGTAACCGCTCGAATGCCAGCTCCGAAATAGAATTTCGCGGCGCACATGGCTGGCTATTGGGTGAAGAAGGGCGCGGTATCGCCACGATTATTCAGATGGTGGCCCTGACCCGTTATGACTGTATGTTAGGCTCATCGGCACTGATGGCGCAGGCCGCCAAGGAAGCCATCTGGCATACCAGCAGGCGCAGCGTCTTTGGCAAAAACCTTCACGACCAGCCGCTGATGGTGAATGTGCTGGCCGATCTGGCCCTTGAAGCCGAAGCGGCGCTGGCCATATCGCTACGTATTGCTCACGCGCTGGATCACAGTGACGACCCGCAGCAAGCCGCGCTGGTGCGCAGTTCCACTGCTATCGGCAAATATTGGATCTGCAAACGCGCCATTCAGCAAACCTATGAAGCCATGGAATGCATCGGCGGGGTGGGTTATGTGGACGAAAACGTGCTCAGTCGCCTGTATCGGGAAGCACCGGTCAATGCCATCTGGGAAGGTTCGGGGAATGTACAGTGTCTGGATCTGCTCAGAGTGTTACAGCGCGAACCCGATACGCTGCAAGTCCTGCTGGCTGAATTGCAAAAGGCAAAAGGCCGCCACCCACTTTTTGATCAGAAACTGGTGGTGTTAATGGCTGAACTCACCGAACAACACAACATTGAACTACGCGCCCGTCAGCTTATGGAACAGCTGGCCTTGCTCTGGCAAGCCGCAACATTGCTGGTATATGGCTTACCCATCATTGCCGAAGCATTTATTCAAGCCAGACTCAGCGATATACACTACCACCAGTACGGTACCCTGCCTGAATGTATTGATGCCAGAGCAATTATCGCCCGGGCCATGCCTAAAGTTTGAGCCGGCGTGGGTCGGAATTGATTCCGACAGCTTTTTAGCGTTCTGACGGTTGGGGTAAACGAGAAACAATAA
>NZ_BAAAEI010000033.1:0-47101 GCF_039522935.1 Bowmanella denitrificans
AATCAGCAAAAACTGTACACCGCTATCAATCAGTGTTTTAGCCAGGCGGGGGAGCCGGATGCCTCGACTTGTTCATCGCACAGCCAAGGGCATGGCCGCGAAGAGGTCAGACAGGTTTCTCTTCTCGATGCCAGCCAATTGCCCCAGGACATCCTGCCGCACTGGCCGGGCGTCAAGCGCATTGTGGCGGTTGAGCGTGAGCGTAGCCAGGGGCAAAAGACCAGCTACAGCACCCACTATTACCTGACATCATTAGACCATGCAGACAGCATAGCCAAGGCTATACGCCAGCATTGGCTGACCGAGAATCAGCAACACTGGGTGTTGGATGTGGTGTTCAAAGAAGATGAATGCCAGATTCAGGAGCCGATAAGTGCGCAGAATATGGCGTTGTTCAGGCGGGTAGTGCGCAACATGGTGAAGCAACACAGCAAAAGCAAAGATTCCATCCGAGGCAAATGTGTCAGGGCCAGCTTCGATGATAATTTCAGAGCAGAATTACTCTTTGGCTAATGGAATTAACAAAGTGCGCTCACGCCCTGCATATAGGCATTTTCAGCGAATGCCGTTTTCCCACTGAATATCAACAAAGCATATACAATAGCATTCAAGATAACTTTCACTTGCTATGACCAACCTTTATGTAAACGTTGAAAAATTTAAGATTACAGATAACTTTCAAATTATTCTCTATGTTTTACGGTAGATGAAAAATAATTTTGACTGTGTAAAAGTGACAGCTAAAAAAACAACCCACTATGAACCATAGTGGGCTGCGTTAACAGAATAATACAGCGCAAGCAGCGCTATAACAGAGCATTAAAACTCGTAAGTATTAGCCTTACTCAACAGTTTCTGGGTATCCAGTTTACCGGCCACACAGGCCTGCACATCTTTATAGTCAAACACGTAGATGCGATCCTGATTTTTGCTGCGGCCCTTGCCGCCGGCATAGTTGTCCAGCATCAGGGTGATATGTTCACCGTCAGGCAGGCTCTTCAGGCCACTGCCGTATTTACACAGGATATCGGCGGTATTGTGTTCAAACTCGGCAAGAAATTTTTTACTTTGCTCCTGCGCTGCTTCGGCCCGTTTATTCGCCACATCGCGTCGCTCCTCTTCCAGTTGCTGCGCATACTTTTCCACTTCGCGCTGGCGCTCGCGTATCTGCGCCAGTTCTTTTTGCAGCTCCTGGGCTTCTTTTTCCAGTTCCTTGCGACGCTCGCCCTCGGCATGACGCTTTTCAAACTCGTTGTCGCGGTTGCGACGCTCCACCTCACGTATTTCCCAGTTCAGTTCACGCTGTTTACTGTGCAGCTCACTAAGCTTTTCGCCAGACTCAACAAAGAGTTCACGCACCCTTTCCAACTCATCGCCAATGGACTCGTATTCAATCACCTGGCCCTCATTCTCTATCACTATGGCGTTGCCATTCATTTCAATATGCGGGGCCACCGGTGGTACCGGAATCACATGATCAATACCATTAAAGGAAAAGCGGTACTGGCTGCTGCCAGACGTTTGCACCCTGAACAATACCCCCTGCCCGGCCAGATAAGTGGCTTGTAGATTACGCACACTGATGCCTTTTCTATCGCGGTTTTGTTTGTAGCTGGTTTGCATAATGCTGCTCATAATTTCCAGCTCTTTACTCAGTTCTTCAAGCTGCGTGGCGGCCTGGGCACTCACGCTGCAAATACCGGCAAGTAGCAAACATAGGGATGACTTTTTCATGATTGACCTCATTTTATCGGTGACAGGTTATCGCGCTGCCCAGTCTCGGGCGCCAGATAAACCTGTTGCTGAAGCTTGTTAAACTGACGGGCATAAAACTGTTGATCGTCTTCCCGCTGTTGATTGACGAACTTAATTAATTCGGCAAAATCCTCACGTCGTTCGGTACGACTGGCACTCAGTAGATAGCTGGTTAACTGACTGTTGACGTCCTGTTGCTGCTCACGCATCTCACGACTGTAATTGGCCAGCAATACTTGTTGCTGCTCTTTGAACTGAGCAATTTCAGCGTCCACCTGGCGGCGGATTTCATCTTCACGCCCCTGCCCGGCAAAACTTACCGTCAGGCTGCCGCCATGCACTTGTACCTCAACCCGAAACAGCACCATTGCCAGCGCCACTATCGACATAGCAAAAGACAGTGAGGGCATGGCCCGGCCCCGCCACCAGGACGATTCAGCCCTTGGCTGCGGGCCGATGGCAGGGATCTGCCAGTTGGGCACCGCTTGTTCTTCATAGCGCGTTGCCGCCTGTTCAACTTGCCTGGCCAGGCTAACCTGCCGGGCTAATTCGTCATCTTCGGCACACAGCCGTTCAAATATCTGTTGCTGTTCGGCAGACAACCGGCCTTCCAGCCACAGCGCAAATAATTCATGTTTGTCAGACATAGTGCACCTCCATCACGTCTTTGAGCTTGCCGAGCCCCGCGTACAGACGGGATTTCACCGTATTACTGGATACACCTAACTGCTCGGCTATCTCTTCAAAGGTAAACTGACTAAAAAATTTCAACTCCACCACCGCCTTTTGCTCCAGCGATAACTGCTGCATTGCCCTGACTAATTCCCGCGACTGCGCGTCTGCGATGGTCAGGCGACTGACGCAAGCGAATTCGTCTACCAACGGGTTTTCCTCATCCAGCGGCTGGTAATCACGCTTACGCCGGTAAAACTCCACCATGCGGTGATGGGCGATACGGAACAACCAGGCCTTAAAACTGCCTTCACCACGAAAGCTTTGCAGGTTGCGAAACACCGACAAGAACACCTCTTGCAGCAGATCCATGGCATCGTCGGCATTGCCGGTCATGCGCAGGCCATAGTTGTACACGGCCTTGTCATAGCGTTTAACCAACTTCTGCCAGGCACCGTTATTCCCCTTTAAGGCCTTACGGATTAGCGTTTCATCACTTTGTTCGAACAAGGCCTACCCCAATCATGTCCACTTGCGCTGCAGTTTTGTTATTCTCTGCCCTTAATGTCGAGGCCGGGCAGAAAATAGTTTGGTGAATCTGAAAATATTTTTTGTCAACCACTTACAACATGGCTTTGGGCATTAAGGGTTGCAGCAGCTCGGCAATACGACGGAACAGCCGAACCCGGGTAGTACCACTGCGCCACACCAGACCAATTTCCCGATACGCCTTGTCTTCGGCCGGAAAAGACACCAAAGCACTGTGCTGCAAAATATCGCTTTTCAGGGCCAGCTCCGGCAAAAATGTCAGCCCTAGTTTGCTGTTGGCCAGTTGCACCAGAGTAAACAGGCTGCTGGCTGCTAAGGCACTGACCTGCTCTTTGTGTTTCAGACCACAGGCACTCACCGCATGGCCGGTCATACAATGTTCCTGCTGCAGCAAAAACACACTGTCTTTCGGTAAGGCGCTGTAATCCAGTGGTTGCGGCAACAATTCCAGCATGTGTGGATGCGCCACTAAATGAAAAGGATCGTGGCCAATCACCATTTGTTTGCAGCCCGGTGTTTCCATCGGTAAGGCCAGAATCAACAGGTCCAGTTCGCCACTGTTCAGTTCTCGTAACAGATTACTGGTGGTGTTTTCCTGCAACTGTAAGTTAAGGTCGGGCAGAGCCTTACCCACCTTATCAATCAAGCCTTCCAGCAAAAATGGCGCGATAGTGGGAATAATGCCCAGCTTTAATTTACCAGCCTGCCAATTCCCGGCGCTCTGTGCATATTCCACCAGCTCGCTGGCGCCGTTGAGCAGTTCCTTGCTGCGCTCCACCATATCCAGCCCCAGGGCGGTGAAAATAAAGGTCTTGTGATCCCGCTCCAGTAACTGACAGCCCAGTTGCTCTTCCAAATTCTGGATGGCGGTACTCAAGGTCGACTGACTGACAAAACAGCGTTGTGCAGCCCGGTTGAAATGCTGCTCTTCGTGCAAGACCACCAGATAATTCAGGTGTTTCAGGTTAGGCCACTTCATCAGACGCTCCTCTATAAAAACCTATTAAAACACAATTTATTAATCAGATTAGCTAATGCTAGCAGTATTGTATGGCTTTGTCCTGAGCGTATTTGTCCTCTCAGATTGATGCTTTTTGTCCTTGTTGTTACAGCCACCTAACGCAACAATTTGCCCACCATTAACAATAATTTCACATCATGCCAAACCTCATGAATCTGAACACCTTCCCTTATACCCGGTCCTTGTTGGCTGCTTCTGTCGCCATGCTGTTGGCGCCTCAGACACTGGCATTGCAGGAGCCAGCCAGTAAACGGGCCGAACAGGGTATTGAAGTTATCCAGGTGTCTGCCACCCGGCGCAGCGAAAATCTGCAGGATGTGGCCATTGCCGTCACGGCGTTATCCGCCAACGAACTGGAGAAAATGCAGGTCCTGGACCTTGGCGATCTGGAATCCCATGTACCTAACCTGAGTCTGCATGTGGGGGATGCCTCTAATGCGGTGATCTACATCCGTGGTGTGGGGCAAATTGATTCCATCTCGTTTAACGATCCTGGTGTGGGTGTGTATCTGGATGACGTGTATATGGGCCGGGTGCAGGGTTCATTTCTGGATGTGGTTGACCCTCAGCAGATTGAAGTGTTGCGTGGCCCGCAGGGTACCTTGTATGGCCGCAATACCATCGGCGGTGCAGTAAAGTTTACCAGTGCTAAGCCCTCGGAAATAACCGAAGGCTATCTGGATCTGAACGCAGGCAACTACGGCCAGTTTGGGGTTAAAAGCAGCATCAGCGGTGCCTTGGTGGACAACAAACTGCTTGGCCGCTTCGCCATAGCCAGCAGCAAACGTGACGGCTATGCGGACAATCAGTGGGACGGCGGGGATGATTATGACAAAGATACGCTGGCCTGGCGGGGCAGCCTGCTGTATCACATCAGCGACGACCTCTCTGCCTATCTGGTAGTGGATGGCTCCGACGGTTCCCCGTCGCATTCACGCACACCACACCGTGAAACCCCTATTTATTCGATTAAAGAAGGGCGCCTGCTGCCGGTGGGCGATGACCCGTTTAAAGTGATCGTCAATTACAATGATCTGGAAAGCCTGGAAACCCGCGGCGCAGCGCTTACCCTGGAATATCAACAGGGTGACAGCACCTTTAAATCCATCAGTGCCTACCGGCAAATGGATTATCGCACCCATCTGGATCTGGACGGCAGCCCCGACAGTTCATTTGGCATTTACAACTTTGAAGATCAGGACCAAATCAGTCAGGAACTGCAGTGGCTCTATCATGCTGATGGCTTGTCACTGGTATCCGGCCTTTACTATTTTAAAGAAGACGACAGCACCTTTGGCGGTGCCGTCGCTCCCGACTTTTTTGTGCCACTTGGCGATGGAAACTACCTGCCCTTCCCGGTGATCAATGCCGGACTGCGCGACCAAAAAAATACCAGCAGCGCCATTTACGCCAACCTGAACTGGGAACTTAGCGAACAACTTGGGCTGACGCTGGGCGCGCGCTACACCAAAGAGAAAAAGCAGGTCACCAGTCGTGGCGAAGAATTTGCCGGTACTGGTATTGATAGTGCCGAAGGCATGGAAGCGGCCTTTGGCAAAGGCGTGGGCTATAGCCCTACCGGGTTTACCGCAGAGCAGGACTGGAGCAACTTTTCACCCAAACTGACAGTGGATTACAAGCTCAGCGGCGACCATATGCTTTATGCCAGCGCCAGTCGGGGCTTTAAAAGCGGTGGTTTTAATGGTCGCCTGACCTCATTTGCCCAGCCTTTTGATCCCGAAACCCTGTGGAGCTACGAGATTGGCTCAAAATCCCTGCTGAATAACAACAATATCCGCCTGAACCTGGCGGCTTTTTACAACGATTACAAAAACTTCCAGCTTAGCCGCTTTTCCATTGATCCAGACAGCGGGGCATTTTTATCGCTGTTTGAAAACGCCGGCAAGGCCACAATCTATGGTGCCGAGCTGGAGTTTTCGGCGGTGCTGAGTGATGCCCTGACCCTGAATATCAATGCAGGTTACCTGGGGGGCGGCTACGACGAGCTGGTCGGCGATTTTGGTGCAGAAATCAGTGATCAACGTGAACTGGTCAATGCACCTAAATGGAATGGCCGGGTCGCACTGGATTACTGGCTGGATCTGGACAGCGGCAGCCTGACCATGTCGTTATCCAGCAGTTATCGCAGTAAAACCTATCTGACCGTCAGTTCCAGCGAGGTGTTGGCCCAGCCCGGCTACGCCTTACTGGACATGTCTGTAACCTATCTTACCGATGACGAGCAGTGGCAGCTGAGTCTGTACGGCAACAACCTGACCGACAAACGCTACCGCCAGCATGGCTTTGATCTTAGTGCCTCACCTGGTGTACAGCTGGGTTACTACGGTGCGCCAAGAACCTTTGGAATTAACCTTAAATACAGGTTTTAACAAGATGATGGATAAGGAAACCACCGCGCTGTTGGCGCAATTTAATCAGCAGGTACCCGACACCGAGCAAAGCGACAGCGGTATAGAGGTATCCAGAAACGGCGCCAGAGCCATGTTTATTGGCCTGCAGGGGCCGGTAAATCAGGACTGCCGGGTAACCGACCTGGCCATTCCCGGCCTGCAGGGCAAAATTCCGGCCCGGCTGTACCGGCCCCTGACGGACAACGATGCACCACTGCCCCTGGTACTCTTTATTCATGGCGGCGGCTGGGCCTTGGGTGACCTGGATTGCTACGACGCTTTAGTCAGAGATCTTTGCCAAAAAAGCGGCTGTTTGTTTGTCAGTCTGGATTATCGTCTGGCCCCGGAGCATCCCTACCCTGCCGGGTTAGACGATGTCAGTCAGGCATTGAACTGGGTCTTTACTCAGGCTGACACTTTAAATGCGTCGCCTGCGCATATTGCCATTATGGGCGACAGCGCTGGCGGCAATCTGGCCCTGGCAGCCAGTCATCGCCTGCACAGTCAAGGCGTTAAACGACTGGCTGCCCAATATCTGATTTATCCGGTACTGGATGTGCACAGTCCCCATGAACAATACCCATCCCGCCTGATGTTCGGCGGCGGTGACTACCTGCTGGCCAATGCCGCCATTGACGGTACCCGCGACTGGTATCTGGGTGGCAATGCTGGCAGCGACAATCCGGAAGTGTCGCCCATGTTGCTGAACGACCTCGCACATCTGCCCCCCACCGCATTATTAGTTGCGGGATTTGATCCACTAAAAGACGAAGGCGAGCGCTTTGCAAGGCGCTTGCAACAAGCCGATGTGTTACTTCGTTTTCAAAGCTTTGAGAGCACTATCCATGCCTTTTTGTCATTCGGCGATTTACCTGTAGCACAGGAAGCCAGACTCGCGCTGGCTAAACAGTTGAAACGGGATCTGGCCATTTAAACCCGCACCAGGAGAAAATGATGCTAACAACAAGTCGTTTGCTGAAGGCGTTTGCCGCGCTCTTATTCACCATGGGCCTGTATGGGCCCGTTCATGCAGGGCCAACCAGCCTGGAAGCCAGCTTCAATTCCGGCATTAATAACGGCTGGGTGAAAGTAGAGCGCTGGCGGGACACCAGTAGCCATATCGGTCAGGAAGCCTTTCCCGCTGACGGACGCGGTGATCAGACGGGTCAACGTGCTACTTTTTTTGCCGATCCCAGCCCATCTTCTGATGTGTTTCTGCTGTATCACGCACCCGGCTGGAGTACCAACAGCAAAACCGTACCGGTATTGCTGATCCACGGCGCTAACCAGGATGCGGATCTGGCCTGGGCCAACCCCAATGATGCCGGTGATTATGGTTGTGGTCAGCAAAATTGCCCGACCAGCGGACTGATGCAGAGCCTGGCAGCCGATGACTTTAAGGTGTTTGCCTTGTCACTGGCGCATAAAAATGGTGATGGCTATATCTGGGCCGAGCAGATCGCCAATGCCATCAATATAATCAAAAACAAAACCGGGGCCAGTCAGGTGGACCTGGTAACCTGGTCAAAAAGTGCGTTTAACGCACGTATGTATATCTCTTCTGTTACCCAAGCCTGGAGTACCAGCTATCAGAATGATGTCAGGCGCCTGATTATGCTGGGTGGCCCGAATAACGGTATTGACTGGTCATTTCGCCATGGCTGGACCCATACATTTGCCGTTTACCCGGGCTGTGGTGGCGTGATCAATGGCCCGACCGCCCATGACAGCATTCTTTGTTACGGCATCTGGCAAAATGGCAACCAATGGAGTTATGCCTCCAGCTATTTTCCCGGCTCGGTACAAATGCTTAAACGCTGGGACAATACTTATGCCTTGCCGGTAAGTGAGCAGGATTGGTACACCACTTATGAAGGCGGCTGGGGGTTTTACACCCATGGCCAGGGTATTGATGCCTTCTTACCCGAATCGTTGGTGGATATAGTACGGGCGGCCGGGACCGATCCGGCCGTCAGGGTTCACAATCTGTGTGGCAACAAGGCCGATATCGCCCTGATTCACAACGAGCATACCGGACCATCAGACGGTGTGGTGTTTGTTTCCAGCTGTAATGATGCCAGCGGCCTGGGCAATCACGGCGGTTCTGCCACTATTGCGGTGAATCATTTAAAACTGGGCTGGTCGGGTGCCGGCATCAGCCAAATTAAGGCCTGGCTGAACGCACCTTAACCTTGATGGCAACGGCACTGTACTTTGGCAGGATTGATAAGGACTCACCTTTATGCTCTATTTCGTCCAACAGTCTTCCATGGGGTGCCGTATTCCCGTGCCGGAAAAAAACGCTGCAAGCTTACCTAAGATCCGTCGTAATGCGGTGACCTTACTGGGCCAAATCCTGTCGAAGTCGGGCCTGTGTTTACAGGACATGTTGCGTAAGTCAGGCTTGGATAATCAGGATACTCTGGACATTGTCGACTTTCTGCGCCTGCTGGAATCCTTCGCCATTGAGGTCTGCGACGAATCCCTGCATATGTCAAAGCGGCCGTTGTTGCCTGGCACCAATGATCATGTTCTGTCCCATTTGGGCAAATGCCACAACCTGCAAAATGCATTACAGGAATTGGCGGCGTCGTACAATTTCATTCATGGCGGCGCCTATAACAAGGTGGAGCGCCGGGACAGAGAAATACTCTATATTATCGATGACCGCCAGTTTCCCTATCTGGATGAAAGTCAGCCGGAGCATATCCGCTTTAACCTGGACTGCGTGCTTCTGTATGTGCATGGTGTGGTTTGTGCTTTAGGCGGTCATAGTGCGGCCCATAGCCTGGTTAAAGTACAAAGCCGTGCCGACAACGGTGACAATTCCGTGTTGCAGGCCGCCTTTGGCCATTTGCCGCTGAAATTCGGGGCGTCATGTTATGTATTGCATTATCAGATAGGCATGGCCGATCACGCTCTGCAATGGCAAGCGCCATTAACCCTGAGCCATGTCTATAATCAGTTGCAGTTTCACTTGGGTCAGAACAATGCCGGTCATTTGGTCAGGCGGGTAAGAGGTCTGCTGGAAACAGGTATTCAGAGCCAGGACGCCATTGCCAGCGAACTTGGCTATAGCGTGGCAACGCTGCGCCGGAAACTTGCCGAAAGCCAGAGCAGTTTCCGGCAATGCCGTGAACAGGTATTGAATCAGGAAGCCAAAACCTTACTGGCCAGGCATCTGAGCTTAGAGGAGGTGGCCCTGCGCCTGCATTTTTCAGATGCCCGCAGTTTTAATCGCGCCTTTAAAACCTGGAATGGAATAACACCCCGAGACTATATCGATAGTCTGGCCAAAAGCAATTAGCCCGAAAAGTAAAAACCCGGCCAAGGCCGGGTTTTTAAGCTTTACTGCGATTAAGCAGCAAAGATCCCTTTAAGCATAAAGAAGAACATAATCGACAAGGCCGCACCAATGGGTAACGTGACAACCCAGGACACCACGATATTACGGATAACGCCAAGGTTCAGTGCCGCAATACCACGGGCCATACCTACCCCTAGCACCGCCCCTACCAGGGTTTGCGTGGTAGAAATCGGCAGACCGGTGCCGGATGCCACCACCACGGTTGTGGCCGCCGCCAGTTCGGCAGCAAAGCCACGGCTGGGAGTCAAATGCGTAATACCTTTACCAATGGTCTGGATAACGCGGTGACCGAAAATCGCCAGTCCCATTACGATACCCACTGCACCAAGTGGCAGGATCCACCAGGCGAGTTTCGCTTTTCCGGCAATTTCGCCGCCACTTTGCACCACACTGACCACGGCTGCCAGCGGACCAATAGCGTTGGCTACGTCATTTGAACCATGGGCAAAGGCCATACAGCACGCGGTCACTACCATCAAAATAGCAAACACTTTTTCCACACTGGCGAACTGCATCTTACGGTCTGCCTCGCGATCCAGCTTAATCCGGTTGATATAAAGCTTACCGCACACACCAACCACTGCGGCGATGGCGATGGCAATCAGGTAGCCTTCCATATTGCCAATATGCAGCCCTACGTGCTTTAAGCCTTTCTTGATTGTCACCAGCGACATCACAAAACCTGCCAGGGCCATATAGTAAGGTACATAGCGTTTGGCGTTAGCGAAGGGTGAATCGGTATCAAAGATCAGGCGCTGTGCGCTCATAAAAATAATGTATGCCAGAAAGCCTGATATAGCAGGCGTCACTATCCAGCTACCGACAATACCTGCCACCTGGGCCCATTCAACAGATTGTGAGCTCACCCCAACAGCAGAGAAACCGATAATGGCGCCAACGATAGAATGCGTCGTAGATACCGGCCAGCCAAGGTAAGAGGCAATCACCAACCAGATCCCCGCAGCCAGCAACGACGCAATCATGCCGTACACCAACAGCTCGGGGGCATCCACAAAGAACGCACTGTCTACTATGCCTTTACGGATAGTTGAGGTAACTTCGCCGCCGGCCAGATAAGCACCGGCGAACTCGAACACCATGGCGATAATGATAGCCTGCTTAATGGTCAGCGCCTTGGAGCCCACGGAGGTCCCCATGGCATTGGCCACATCATTGGCACCAATGCCCCAGGCCATTAAAAAACCCACGACCGCAGCCGTGACTATCAGCATAAAGCCGTATGTAGTTAAAATATCCATCAGAACTGCCCTTTAACTGGCTAGCATCAATTCGAGTCGCGACCCAACGCGTTGTGAGATGTCGGCCAAATCGCCGATCCATTCAATGACCTTGTAGAGGAACATCACGTCTACCGGGTTTAACTGGCTTTCCAGTTTCCACAGCTCGCGACGTAATACCACCTGCATTTTGTCTGTGTCGTCTTCAATCTGATCGAGTTGATCGATCATATCTTCAACCACTTTAACTTCACGGCCTTTGAAGCCGGTTTCAAGCAGCTCGTCCAGCTCATTAGTGACGTTTTGTGCCTGACGGGTAGCGTCAATGGAGCGCATCACAAAATTACGGAACAAGTCGTGCAGGGATTCATGTATGGCCAGCTCACGTCCCAGCATCAATCCGGAGATATCACGGGCACGGTTGGCAATTTTATCCTGCTGGCTGAGCAGATCGAGTAAATCCTGACGCTGGATGGGCATAAAAATACCGGCCGGCAAGTTGACTCTCAGCTCTCGCTTAAGGGCATCGGCCTTACGTTCCAGGTGGGAAATATCATGTTGTAGTTTTTCGGCAGTTTTCCAGTCTTTTGTAAATACCGCTTCAAAAAACGGTAACAAACCCTGGCTACACTCATGAACTGTGTTGATATGCTCTTCCAGTGGTTTCAGCGGCGATTTCGCAAAAACCTCTAGAAATGAATTACTTGACATAAATGGCACTGTTTCTACCTTCAAGGTGGTGGCGCATGATACACCACAAAATATGAATGAAATATTTCAGTTTTATGACAATCAGGCATTATTACCTGAGTTCTTGCATTTTCTCCTGCATCGCCTGGCGGGAGATATGCCGCACGTCCTTGCCCTTCACCAGATAGATTATATACTCACAAACGTGTTTGCACCTGTCGCCAACGCGTTCTAATGCGCGCATAGCCCAAAGTATATCCAGCCATTGCGGCAATGCATCAATATCCTGCTGCATTTCAGCCACAGCCTGGGTTAGCAACTGCTTGTATTGTTCATCTATTTCCTGATCACCAATGTGAATGGTCAAAGCCGCATCGGCGTCCATTCTGGCAAAGGCGTTCAGGGTCTGGCGCAACATTTCCATTACGTGATTGCCGGTGGCGATCATACCGTTTTTGATGTCTTCAGACACGGGTAAATTGCCTTTCACAATGAGTTTGGCGATTCGTTCAACATCATCACCGATTCGCTCAATATCCACTGTCGCTTTGTTAATCGCCAGCACCAATCGCAGATCGCTGGCAGCGGGATGGCGCTTGGCAATAATACGGGTACATTCCTCATCGATCTGTACCTCCATATTGTTAACCATCAGGTCATTAAGCATGACTTTTTCTGCCAGCGCCCGGTTGTTATCCCGCAATGCACTGATGGCGTCGCAAAGCTGCTGCTCGACCACGCCGCCCATGGTCAGCACGGAGTTACGCAGATTTTCCAGCTCCAGATTAAAACGCCCGGAGATATGGGTATTGAGTTTTACTTGTTGCATGGTTACCTCTTCGAGCCTCGAGTTTCGAGTTTCGAGTTTCGAGTTTCGAGTTTCGAGTTTCGAGTTTCGAGTTTCGAGTTTCGAGTTTCGAGTTTCGAGTTTCGAGTTTGCAAATTCTGTTATATGTCCACGAACGCCAAGTTCTCAGGAATATTGCCCATCCCTCTGATATCCGTCATTTTAGCCATAACGCCCGGTTATGTATTCTTCGGTCTGCTGTTCTTTGGGTCGGGTGAACAATCTGTCGGTATCCGAGTATTCAATCAAATGGCCCTGATGCAAAAAGGCAGTGAAATCAGACACTCTGGCCGCTTGTTGCATGTTGTGGGTAACGATCAATACGGTGTATTTTTCCTTGAGCTGGGTAATCAGCTCTTCGATGGTCAGGGTGGATATCGGATCAAGCGCCGAGGTCGGTTCATCCAGCAGTAATATTTCAGGTTGCAGGGCAATGGCCCTGGCAATCACCAGACGCTGCTGCTGACCACCAGACAGGGTCAGCGCAGACTCAAACAACCTGTCCTTGACCTCGCGCCAAAGCGCGACATCCCGCAGCGACTGCTCGACCGCATTGTCCAGGGTGCGCCTGTCTTTAATGCCCTGAATTTTCAGGCCATAGACCAGATTTTCATAAATGGACATGGGAAAAGGGTTGGGCTTTTGGAACACCATACCCACCTGTCGACGCAATAGCGCCACCTCTTCCTTACGATGATAAATATTGCGGCCATTAATATGCACTTCACCTGCAACCACACAATTGGGTACCAGGTCGTTCAGCCGGTTAAAACAACTAAGCAATGTCGACTTGCCACAGCCACTCGGGCCAATCAGCGCCGTGACATGACGTTTAGGAACCTGCATATTGATATGGTGCAAAGCCCGTTTGTTACCAAAGGTTAAGGTTAGGTCGCGCACATCAATGGCAACCTGCTCCTGACTCAGGCTGTCGAGATCCAGGCCTTGCCTGGACAAATCAAAATACTCAAACATATGCATTACTCCAGCCTCACCAATGTCCTGCCATAGCCTGGTATTGGCGGCGTAACCTGGACCGCACCATAACCGCGACAATATTCAGGGTCATAACCACCAGCAGCAATAACAGACAAGAAGCAAACATCATTGAAGAACCGTGACCAATACTGTTGCTGTGAAATGCACCATCATAAATCAACACACCAAGATGCATAAATTGCCGGTCCAGATGTAAGTAAGGAAATTCACCATCTAAAGGCAGAGTTGGCGCAAATTTTACCGCACCGACCAACAGCAACGGGGCTACTTCACCGGCGCCTCTGGCGATGGCCAGGATCACGCCGGTCATAATGCCTGGGCTGGCCATAGGAATAACCGTACGCCACAGCGTTTCAAACTGAGTGGCGCCCAGGGCATAGCTGCCTTGCCGCAGGCTATTGGGCACTCTTCGAAGACCTTCTTCTGTTGCCACAATCACCACCGGCAGGGTTAACATGGCCATGGTCAACGACGCCCAGAAAATGCCCGGCGCTCCAAATGTGGGCGCTGGCAGATGCTCACTGAAGAACAGTTTATCGATATTGCCACCGACCTGATAAACAAAGAAACCCAGGCCAAATACCCCATAAACAATAGATGGCACTCCTGCCAGATTGTTTACACCAATTCGAATCAACGAAGTCAGCGAGTTTTCCGGTGCATATTCATTCAGATAAATGGCTGCCATGACCCCAAGAGGCGTCACAATCAAGGTCATCAACAACACCATTACCACTGTGCCAAACAGGGCAGGAAAGACCCCACCAGCGCTGTTGGCGCGCTTAGGCGTATCGCTGACAAACTCCCATATATTGGACAAAAAGGTCGCAAACCGCTGCACCGCGGTTTGCTGGTTGATTTGCTGATACTTTTCCACTTCCCAGAGGGGGAGTGCATAAGACTGGCCTGAATCAAACAGCAGTTGCAATTCAAACTGGGTCATTTGGCTGCGACGGCTTTTAAGTTCCGCCATCAGCGCAGCGAATTCATCCTCCAACTTGACTCTGGCTGGCGCATCCACTTCAACGCCGCGTCGGTCGTACTCGGCCAGTAACTGGTGTATGGCGGCTAATCTGCCCTGTTCGATGGCTGAAATTGCCGCCACCTCAGCACTGACATCTTGCAGCACATTGGGCAGACGATTGATGTCCACCGCCTTACCTGCAAATGTCAAACCGTTCAGCCTGGCAAACAATCTATTGCCACTTCTTAGCTGAACATCAATTAAATCAGGCAATGCCAGCAAGGTTATAATCTGTTCTTGCCTGAGCAAATGCTGCTGGTCACTGAACTGATACAATTTTGCCTGGTTGAACAGCCAACGTTTCTGGCCTCTTGTGGTGATAAAGTCCCGCGACAATAAGGTCGCATACATCTGTTGTGGCTGATCTTGCTCATCCACATAACTCACCTGATACAACGGATTAGGCCAGAAATGTTGCATGCCTTTAACCAGCATGATCCCGACCATGCCACACAGCAGCAACAGGATAATCGCCACCAGCGCAGCCCCGCCGACTATAGGTAGGCCATCTTTTTGTCTGGCGAAAAAGCGGCGCTTAAACACTTTGATAATGCTTCCGTAGTCTGCCCCTTACCAATTCGGCCAGGGTATTGATAATAAAGGTAAAAACAAATAAAAGCAGGGCGGTAAAAAACAGCACCCTATAGTGGATACTGTTGACCTCAGACTCGGGCAATTCAATGGCGATATTGGCGGTAAGAGACCGCATACCAGCAAACACATCCCAGTCTGCTACCGGCGTATTGCCGGTGACCATCAACACAATCATGGTTTCACCAAAGGCCCTGGAAAGTCCCAGAATAATGGATGAAAAGATACCAGGATACGCTGCAACCAATACCACACGCCGCAAGGTTTGTGCTCTGGTGGCGCCCAGCGCAAACGAAGCCTGACGCAGGTGCCCTGGTACCTCGTAAATGGCGTCTTCTGCCAGGGAGTAGATACTGGGTACAATTGCAATGCCCAGCGCCAGAGCCACCACCAGCGCGTTTTTACTGCTGTGATTGTCCTGTCCTGGGAACCAGCCTTGTGGCCATAACCAGTCCTGCGCCACACCGCCCAGCACAAATGCCAGCCAAGCCAGAAAAAGCACCAGCGGTATCATCAGTAGCAATTCCCAGCCGGATTGCCAGCGCAGTGACATACCTCGGGATAACGGCTTTTGCACCAACGCCAGCAGCAACAGGCTGATAGGTAAAAAAACCAGGAACAGCAGCATACCCAGCAGATAATCCTCAACAATGGGAATTAACCAGATAGCGGCGATAAAGCCTATAACCACGGACGGTACGGCCTCAAGCAGCTCAATGCCGGGCTTCAACCAATTACGTAACCTGGCAGGCACAAAATAAGCGGTATAAATTGCGGCACCGACCGCCAATGGAATCGCAATAATCAATGCCAACAAGGCAGCCTTCAAACTGCCAATCACCAGAGGGACAAGACTGTATTTGGCTTGACTGATGTCCTCAGCAGCGGAGGACTGCCAAACATAATCCGGCTGGGCATAACCTTCATACCAGACTTTTTGCCAAAGACTCTCAAAACTGACAATGGAACTGATATTGTCAATTCGCCATTGCTGCACGTCATGCTCATTCCAGTTGTAAAGTCGCGCATCAACCAGCCATATGCCCTTACTGTTTGCCACGCCCTGGTGTTTGGCCAGAACCTCACCGGTACTGCTTAAGAACAGCCACAACTCACCCTGTTTGCCAAGCAATACCCCTAAATCCTTACCCTGCGCCATTTGCAGCGCCTGAACCTCTAATGGTTTAGCTAATGCGTAAATTGGTCTGAACCGAAACTGGCCGGCATCATTGAAACCTGACCATTTTTCAACCCTGTCGTCGGCAAAACCCAGCAAAAACGCTTTGTCACCGGGAAAAGACAGCAGCTTTTGTACCGGCGCAGATAATGTAAGACTGTTACTTTGAGTCGGGCTGCTAAAGGTCAGTTGAGCAGCATTGGCCTGGACCGCCAAGGTCAACGACGGCAGCAACAACAAGTGCTCTGAGGCAGGCAAACTTTGTTTAATTACCTGTCCGGCCTGCAGACGGGAAACCCAGTAAAGCTGCCAATGTGTCTGGCCGGGCACGGCAATACCCAACCAGTCTTCTGACAAGGCAACCTGCCAGGTATTTGCCGGTATTTTTTCCGGAAGTTCGGGAAGATACAGCGACAATTGTGGTTCACGTAACACCTGCTCACCGACACGAGTCAGGCGTTCCATCCGCAACATACCTTCGCTGGTCAGCGTCGTCAGGTAACGTCCACCATGGTAGTGCAACGCTTTGACCTTGGTATGGCAGTCCAGTGGCAATTGTTTCAAAGGACTAAGCTCCGCCCCCTGCTCGGCCTGCACCTGAAAAAACGCCAACTGACAATCATTGCCCCGGGTTATCAGCGCCCGTTCCTGCTGAAGGTCTTCCAGTAACAGTACCTCTTGAGCCGGTAATTGCCAGACGGCTTTGGGAGTCAATGAGGGAGATAGAACCAGAGGGGCTGTCACGTATAACAAATGCCATATCAGCATGGCCAGGGTGACCAAAACAGTCAAACCACCAAAGGTAATAATACGCGCCGCCAGCCGATCCCGGGTTAAACGGCGTCCCAGGCCTGGTGATGCTGTCTGAAATTCTGCTTGCACAAAACAACCGGTCAATACTGAGCTGGCCACATTGTAAAGGCCACCTGAGCGAATTACTAACTGTTTGACCCTTGGCTGATTTGCGCCGCTTGCCGAGCCAAGCATTAAGCTGCTATTTATGTGAATTGGTATTATAGTTTGCTCATCCGGCGCACAAAGGTCCCCACCATGCGCCGTCCCGCCTTTAGGTTGCACAGGAGAATAAGATGGAATCAGTAATTTTCACCCTGATTGGTAAAGATAAACCCGGCATTATGGAGGCAATATCCCGCACGGTCAGACAACTGGAGGGAAATTGGCTATCCAGTAACTTTGCCCATATGGCTGGCCTGTTTACCGGTTTTGTTCAGGTACAGTTACCTAAAGACAATGTGCAACCACTATTAACTAAACTGGATGCGATGCCAGAGCTGAATATTCGTCTGGTGCAGGGTGATGCCCCAGCAGAAACCCAGACGCAGCAGGTTAACCTGGAAATTATGGGTAATGACAAGCCTGGCATTGTGCAGGAATTAACCAGAGTGCTGCATCAATTCAACCTGAACATTATCAAGTTCCAGTCCCATTGTGAGCCAGCCCCCAACTGGGGGGGGAATCTGTTTAAAGCCAATGTGGTGATCGAGATCCCACAAGACTTCGATACCGATCCACTCAGCGACGCACTGGAACAGATAGCCAATGATCTGATAGTCGATATAGATTGGGAGTGAGGAGCAAGATGCTGTTACCGCTTTAGCACAAAAGTGCTGATCGGCCTCCTCTCATCGTCATAAAAGCTTCATATTAACCGGCTGGCACTGTTGCTAGAATTTTGCGAATTTTCATCGCCGTAGCGAAAAAGATGAACACCAATACCATTTACTATCCAAAGGAACTGAGCTGGCTGGCCTTTAACCAGCGGGTCTTGCAAGAAGCTGCAGATAAGCGTAACCCCATTGTTGAGCGTATCCGTTTTCTGGGCATTTACTCTAACAATATGGACGAGTTTTACCGGGTCAGGGTGGCTGATGTAAAACGCCAGATCTACATTCACCTGAATGACCAGAATACCGAGGCCGCCCAGCAAACCAAAGAACTGATGGATAAGATCCAGGAACGGGTGCTGGTCATGACCGATGACTTCGAGCGCATTCACGCCGAAGTGGTGGCGCGTCTGGCCAAGTACCAGATCTTTCTGATTGCTAAAGATGAGTTGGACGGCTACCAGACCCAGTGGCTGAAGAGTTATTTCCAGAACAAAATTCTGCGCTATATGGCACCGGTGCTGCTAAGCAACAAGGTGAAACTGGTCGACAGGCTTAATGATGCCGCCACTTACCTGTTTGTCGCCATTCGTAAGGAAGAGCAAAAAACTCAGTATGCCTTGCTGGAAGTGCCCACCGAATATATGTCGCGTTTTGTGCTGATTCCGCCGGAAAAGAGTCGTAAGAAAAAACATATCATCCTGCTCGACGATATTATCAACCTGTGTCTGGAACAGATATTCCGCGGCTTTATCGATTTCGACAGACTGGAAGCTTATTCCTTTAAAATGACCCGTGACGCCGAATATCGCATCAACGATGAAATTGATGAAAGTTACGTGGAGAAGATGTCGGAAAGTATGAAACAGCGCCTGATTGCCGAGCCGGTGCGCTTTGTCTACGACGGTGACATGCCAGCCGATATGTTGGAGTTTCTGAAAAAACAGCTCAAGATCTCCAGTTACGACAGCCTTATTGCCAGTGGCGCCTATCGCAACTTTAAAGATTTTATCGGTTTCCCCAATGTCGGCCGTGAGTATCTGGAAAACCCACCTCTGCCAGCCATTAACACCAGGGAATTTGCCGATCATCACACAGTGTTTGATGCCATCAGCAAACGCGATATTTTGCTGTACTACCCTTACCACAGGTTCCTGCATCTCACTGAATTTGTGCGCCAGGCAGCCTTTGACCCAAGCGTTAAGCATATTCGCCTGAATATCTACCGGGTTGCCAGCAAGTCACGCATCGTCAACTCGCTGATAGACGCGGTAAACAACGGCAAACAGGTGACAGTGGTGGTGGAGCTGCGCGCTCGTTTTGATGAAGAAAACAATATCGAATGGTCCAAGACCATGACCGACGCAGGAATAAAGGTGATTTTGGGTATTCCTACCTTAAAGATTCACTCCAAGCTTTGCGTTGTCAGCCGTGAAGAACATGGGCAGCTCGTCCATTATGCCCATTTTGGCACCGGTAACTTCAACGAAAAAACCGCCAAAATTTATACCGACTTCAGCCTGTTCACCCGCGATCAGGAGCTGGCCCAGGAAGCTGTGGATGTGTTTGATTTTATTCAATACCCATACCGTCGCTTCAAGTTCCATCATTTGCAGGTATCGCCGGTAAACGCCCGCACGAAAATCCAATTGTTAATCCGCCAGGAAGTGCAGAATGTCAAAGAAGGACACAAGGCCCAGATCCTGCTCAAGGTGAACAATCTGGTGGATATACCACTGATTGATGATCTTTACCGCGCCAGCCAGGCCGGGGTAAAAATTCGCGCCATTGTGCGCGGTATGTGTTCATTGGTGCCAGGTGTCAAAGGCCTGAGTGAAAATATCTCGATTATCAGCGTAGTGGACAGATTCCTTGAACACCCCAGGGTGATGGTATTTGAAAATGCCGGCGACCAGAAAGTGTTTATCTCCTCGGCCGACTGGATGACCCGCAATATGGATAACCGTATTGAGGTAGGTTGCCCGATTTTAGACCCGGTATTAAAGAAACGCGTCCTGGATATTCTGCACATTCAATTTAAAGACACCATTAAGGCAAGAGTGATAGATCAGGAACAAACCAACAAGTATGTGCGGCGAGGCAACAGGAAAAAGTTGCGTTCCCAGGTAGAAATCTACGATTATCTGAAGGCTCTGGAAGTCGACAATAATAATCCATGAACCAATTAGCCAATGCCTTTTCCGACGTGGAGGCCAGAAACGTTACCCATGTAGCAGCACTGGATATGGGCTCAAACAGCTTTCATCTGGTGGTTGCCAGGATTAACGCCGGTAGTGTGCAAATCCTCTACAAAGTCAAACAAAGGGTCAGACTGGCGGACGGCCTGGACAAAGAAGGATACCTGGACCAGGCCGCCATCGACCGGGGCATTGCCACCTTGCAGCAATTCGCTGACAGCTTGCGGGGGTTTAACCCCGATTCGGTGCGCATAGTGGCCACCCATACCCTGCGTAAAGCACATAATGCGCGAGACTTCATTCGTGCTGCCCGTCAGGTATTGCCTTATCCGGTGGAAATCATTTCCGGCGTCGAAGAAGCGCGTCTGATTTATCAGGGCGTTGCCCATACCACCGAAGATACCGGCCAGCGTCTGGTCATTGATATCGGTGGTGGTAGTACCGAATTTGTGATTGGTAATGGCTTTAAACCGTTGTTAATGCGCAGCCTGCAGATGGGTTGTGTCAGTTTCACCCAGCATTATTTTAAAAATGGCGAGTTGAAAAGTAAGGCCTTTAACCGCGCCATCACTGCCGCCAAGCAAGAGCTGGAGATGATTGACCGTAAATATCGGCAATTGGGCTGGGAAGTGTGTATCGGTACTTCTGGCACCATTAAAACCATCGTCAGTCTCGCTCAGGAGGTGAATCCCGAGCTAAAAGGCGCCATCGTCACCCGCCAAGAACTGAAGAAACTGCAGGATGCCTGCGTCAAAGCAGAACATATGGATAAGCTTGGTTTTAAAGAGCTCAGCGATGACCGCCAGCCCATTTTTGCTGCTGGACTCGCCATACTTATCGCCATCTTCGAAAGCCTGGATATCCAGCAAATGGAGTTTTCTACGGCCGCCCTGCGTGAAGGGGTGATCTACGAAATGGAAGATCGCCTTGAACATCAGGACATACGTGAGCGCACCGCCGAAAGCCTGGCGGTACGTTATGATGTCGACACCGAGCAGGCCAGGCGGGTATTGGCCACAACCATGGCCTTGTATCAGCAACTGGCCGATGACTGGGAAATCCGTAGCGCCGAGCTACAAAGCCTGCTTGGCTGGTCAGCCTTGCTGCATGAGGTCGGATTACAGATAAATTCCCGTGGCGTTCAGCGCCATTCCGGTTATATACTGCAAAACGCTGATTTACCGGGTTTTAATCAGGAGCAACAAGATTTGTTGGCCACCCTGGTTCGTTTTCATCGGAAGAAGATAAAAACGTCGGATTTTCCGGAATTTTCCCAGTACCGTGTCGAGCAGGTACAAAAACTGGTTTGTATCTTGCAACTCGGCGTACTGTTAAATATCAAACGTTTGGATGATTTTTTGCCCCAGATCAGGGCAAAAACCAAGCAAGATAAGTTAATACTGGAATTTGCCGACGACTGGTTGCAGAATGCGCCTCTGGTAGTGGCAGACTTGGAACTGCAAGCGGAGTACCTGCAAGGTTGCGGGATCCGGCTGGTTGTGCGTTAATGGCATGTGCCGTTAATGAAAAATGTCATACCTGTCCGGCAGATTTGCACCACTCGTGACACTTTGTACGAGTGGCAAAGGTGTTAAAGACTGTGCCGATAGCCAGTTGAGGTATAAAAATGCTGACCTTGGGTCGCAAAGCTATACCTCACAGGCGTCGCCAATGAATTGGGTATGGAGTAGCTTATCTCCAGCCCACTATCAACATAAAACAAAAGGAAGCATCCAATGAATAAAACTGATCTCATCAATGCAATTGCTGAGCGCGCCGACATCTCCAAAGCCTCTGCAGGCCGTGTTATTGACGCCTTCACTGGTGCAGTAACTGAAGCACTGTCCAGCGGTGACGAAGTGGCTATCCTGGGTTTCGGTACTTTCAAAGTATCTGAGCGTGCTGCCCGTACAGGCCGTAACCCTCAGACTGGTGCCACCATCAACATCGCAGCCTCCAAACTGCCTTCTTTCAAAGCCGGTAAAGCCCTGAAAGACGCTTGCAACTAAGCATTCTTGTGGACACGGCGTGCCGTGTCCTCCTTTTCCATCCGTTTCATACCTTAAATCGATTAACCGACGCCTTCAAATTTGCCGCCTGCTCGGCCACCATATCGCTGGCTTCTTTGTTGTGAATAGAGGCAGTGTTGACCTGTTCAGCCAAATCACGAATCTGCACCACATTTTTCCCTACCTCGGCTGCGACACAGGATTGCTCTTCAATGGCTGTTGCCACTTGAGTGGCCATTTCCATAATACTGTTTAAGTCACCGGTAATACGGGTTAGCAACTCCCCCACCGTACTGGCTCGCTCTGCCGCTTGTTGTCCTTTGCCATGGCTGCTGTCAACTGACTGCACAATCGCCTGGGTACGTTGCTGCAGGCTGTCGACCGTCTTGGTGATCTCTTCTGTACTTTGTTGTGTGCGGGTGGCCAGGCTGCGTACCTCATCGGCGACCACGGCAAACCCCCGGCCCTGCTCACCGGCTCGTGCCGCTTCAATGGCGGCATTCAAAGCCAGTAAATTGGTCTGTTCGGCAATCCCACGAATAACATCCAATACCGCACCGATAACCTGGCTTTCTTTTTCCAGCTCCGCCACCGCACTGGCTGAGTCGGTCAGTTGATTGGCCAGGTCACGGATTTGCACGACACTTTGCTGTACTTCACTGGCACCGGTTGAGGCAAAACTGCTGCTGTCTCTGGCCTTGCCTGCGGTATTTTCGGTATTGGTGGCAATCTCGTCTATAGTGTGGCTCATTTGCGTCACCGCCGTTGCCACCATATCGGTTTCCTGCAATTGGCTGCGCATGTCATTAGCGGTTTGTTCAGCACTTTGTGCCAATTCGGTCGAAGCATCGTTAAGCATGCTGACCGAGCGATTAATGTCGACCACGACATTGCGAAAAGCTTCTACCAGCAGGTTCAGATCGGCAGCCATGCTGGCCAGCTCATTACGTCCTTCTACTTTGAGCTGAAGAGTAAAGTCATTCTCGTTACGGATACGGTGCACGGTGTGGCTCACCGTCTGAATAGGGATAATAATACTGCGGGCGATAAGCCAGGCCAGGGTTGCGACTAAAACAGTGATCACAAGAGTCAAAAGGCTGACCAGCAGATTGTTGAACGACATGGCCTGCTCAATCTCATCGCGGGTGCGCTGCATAACCGCATCCAATACCTCCTCGGTGCTTTGAATGGTGTTACGCAATTTGCCGCGAATGCCAGACTTTTCGTCCAGCCCTATGGCTTGCTCAGCCTTAACCAGTTGCTCGAAACCCTGTGCATAGACGACAGACAATTCCTGCAGTGCTGTTTTATTGGCATTGTCCAGATTACTCTGGCCTATAGCATCCCGTAACTTAGCCAGGTTGGCCTGAAAGTCCTGTAAATACTTCAAGTCCCGACGCAACATAAAGTCCTTCTCATTACGTCGTAGTTGTAACATATTGACCAGCAATGCAGATTGGTCGGCGCGTTTAAGTTCCTGCTCAATGCCATGCACTGCTTTACGTAAGGCGCCATACAAACCATCTTCATGATCCAGGCCAATGGTTTTTTGTTGCTCCACCAACTCATGCATATTTTGCCCGTAAGCGGCAAAGGTATCCTTTAGCTGCATTAATTCTGTGTCTGGCAGGTCAAACTGCTGGTAATAGCGCTGCAAAGAGCGGGTCAGCGCCTGCACCTCCTGCAAGGTCAGGTCGAAGCGTTCGATATATTTCAGATCTTTTCTGGCCAGAAAGTCCTTCTCATGGCGTCTTAACATCAGCATACCAGTATTAAGTTGCTCGGCCTCGGCCTGTGCTTGTGCCAGCGTACTGAGCGTAGAAGAAGAATACCGGGATAAAATGAACATCAGCACAATAGCTACCAACACGATGGCGGCATTGCTGAATAATCGATTCTTAATGGTCATAACAGCTTACTCCTGCTATCTGTAGACAGTTCTGCTGACTGCACCGCGCCCCAAACACGCTGGCTTTGTGACAGATGCCATAGCCAAAATGAGTTTAAAAGCGCAACTCTACACCCAGACCCAACCAGTTCATGTCCGGTAAGGCCTGTTTGTCCTGCCTGGTGACAAAAGTGAATAACTTAACTTGCTTGGCCAGCTTATAATCCAGTGCACCAGATAGGCTCCAATCGTCTTCCATGGTCTGGTACTGCAATTTGAACGCCCACTGCCCCAGAGTATAGGCGCTGCTCAGTAGCCAGCCATTTCGATTGTCGCCATCGCTCTGTCTTTTCTGGTGTTGCGCCATGGCTCCCCACACCCAGTCCTGCCATTTGTAGTGAGCCGCCAGGCGCTGAATGTCATAACCGGCGACATTGCTGTCCATTGCTACCGCCAGGTAAAGGGGTGTTGCTTTAAGCTCTGCATCACCATAGCCAAGCGCGGCGGAATAAGTGGAGGCCTGCTCAGCGCCACCAGCGATAAAGGTGCCGGAAAGTTGCCAGTGTTGCCATTTAGGACTGCGGTAGGTCAGGGTATCAGAAGGGCGGTTTTCGCCACGCCAGAGGTTTTTAATATCCCCTTGCAGGTCATTAAGCTGGTCAATCTTAGCTTGTGAGGTCTTAAGCACTGTGTCCTGGCGGCCCAGCGACACCTCGCCCCAGTTTCCGCGCAGCCCCACATATTGATTGCGTGAGGTGATATTGTCGTCACCGGATAGGTCGGCCAGATCCACCTGCCACTCCAGCAAATAAAAGGCACTGAGATCCCCATCCAATGCCATTTCACCTTTTATCCCCACACGGGAAGCGTTGCTTTTAATGTCACTGAAACGCCCCTCGCCTTCATCCGCACTAAGGTAAGAGACATTCAGCTTGGCATAGAAATTAAACTGTTCCGATGCGGCGTTTGAACCTCTCGGCCAGAATAAGCACAATGTTATCAGCAGGATGTAAATCCATCTGGTCATAGTGAACCCTTGGTTTACCGTTAAACCAAGTATGTACCAAGATGAAACTTTTATGACATTTACATGACAAAATCAGCGGCGGATTTCCAGCACTTTGCCATTTTCACCATCGCTCAGTAGATATAGCTGGCCTTGTGCACCAATATGAATATCTCTGAGGCGACCGGCGATGGCGCTGAATAGTGCATCCTGTCGAACCACGACTCCTTGCTGCAGTACCACACGTCTGACGTCATGGGACACCAGCGTGGTAGACAGTAAATCACCCGTCAGTTCAGGAAACATTTGCCCCCGATACACTACCAAAGAGGAAGGAGCGACAGACGGCGTCCAGTCCACCAGCAGATGTTGCATACCAGGGTAGTCTCTAAAAGGGCTAATGTTGGCCCCTGAATAGTCTTTACCCTGAGTAATAACCGGCCAGCCGTAATTTTTACCGGCGACTATCTGATTTATCTCATCACCACCGGCTGGCCCATGTTCATTGGCAAATAAGCGCTTTCTAATCGGATCCCAGGCCAGTCCCTGTGGATTGCGATGTCCAAGGCTGTACAGGCCGTCCGCACCGTCACTAAACACAGGATTGTCTGACGGAACACTGCCGTCATCATTAAGCCGTATCAGCTTGCCCAGATGGCTGGCAGGATTTTGTGCCTGCTCGCGATAATCAAAACCGTCACCACTGGCAATGACCAGACTGCCGTCCCCCAGAAATGCCATACGCGCACCATAATGCACCGGGGTGGCCTTGGCTGGCATGGCGGTAAAGAGTATTTGCGACTCAGTTAAACGCCCTTCCTGCAGTCTGGCTCGCATCACCCGCAGGTGATTGGCCTCGGCATTACCATGGGCATAGCTGATATAAAGCCAGCCATTACTGGCATACTGCGGATGAAGAACTAAATCCATCAGCCCTCCCTGTCCTTTAACAAACACGTCAGGCACGCCTGATACCTTAGTCACCTGGCCCTGTTGGTCAATCAGTTTCAGTGCGCCGGTTTTCTCGGTAACCAGTAATCGCCCATCCGGTAGCTCAGCCAGCGCCCAGGGATAGTTCAGGCCGCTTGCCCGCACCTCTACTTGAAAGGCTCCCATCGGCTCATCCACCGCCAGCGCAGGCAAAGCAAAGATACTGACAAGCAAAGCCAGGGCTTTTTGCAGGTATAGGTTAAATGTCATTGTCGCTCTCACTAGCACTTTATAACACATACAGAGCTGGTTAATTGCTCATCAATATGATACTTATTCTTTGTTTTTCAAGATAATACCAATTTCGGGGATTAGTAGGGGCGGTTTATCTTCAGAGCAGACACTTTCGTTTAAATCTCCCCACCAAAACAGGGAAGAAGCGTAATTACAATAAAATAGGGGGTACCATGCCTGCATGGTTGGTCTTGATGTTTCGCTTTTTTCTGGCCTGGTTGGTCTGTTTTACATTGGCCAGCCTGATGCATAGTCAGTTTGTACTGGCCGGATTGGCCCAGCAGAATATTACTATCAGCTTCTCTGATCGTTACCAGATGACGCTTAGCGACTGGTGGGGATTATTGCCAACTTACGGGGTCGTCATTGCCATAGGTTTAGCATTGGCCTTCGTAGTAGTGGGGCTACTCAGACGACATTATATGCGCTTACCTGCCTGGCTTTATGCCCTGGCAGGCTTTGTGGCCTTGCTGAGTATACATCTTGCCATGCAGCCAATTATGGATATCACCCTAATTGCCGGTGCTCGTGGCGAATTAGGTTTGTTGGCCCAGGCCCTGGCCGGATTGGCAGGGGGATGGATATTCTGCCTTACCACCCCCAAAGCTCAGCGATATTTTAGCTGACTTACAAGAATCGATGCAGTTTCTTCTGGGTGGTTTCGGTTTCCACTTTTAATTCCTGGATTTCGTTTTCCACCTGCTGCATGTCGTAGCGGATCTCCGCCCCTAGAGTGGAAATATTCGCTACAGACTCATGCGCGGCATCATAAGTGCGACGCAACGCATGCACGGATTCACCAATGGCCGCCAGGCGCTGGGTATTTTGTTCCAGTTGTTCCACCATCTGGCCAAACTGGTCATTGGTATGAGAGATATCCGCTTGTGCCTTGCCTGCCACTTCGGTGAGCTTAACCGACTCCTGCTGGGTGTTTTTCACCAGGCCTTCCATCTGATTAATAAAGGTATTGATTTGGCCGGTCGCTTCATTCACTTTAACCGACAGAGTACGCACTTCATCGGCCACCACCGCAAAGCCGCGTCCAGCTTCACCTGCCCTGGCAGCTTCAATGGCGGCGTTCAGGGCCAGCAGGTTGGTCTGATCGGAAAATTCCTGCACCATTTTCAGAATATTACGAATATTGTCGGCATTGTCTTTCATACCACCGACCGTGGTATCAAATTCCTTAAGCAAACCGTCGATGTCACTGATATCACTGGACAGTTGCACTAAGCGGGTCATAGAAGATTGTGCCGCACCCAGGTTGTCCTTGGTGGCATCGGCCACCTCATCGGTACGATTGACAATCGCCTGAATTTCTTCGTTTACCTGTTTACTGGAGGCAAAAATATCATCGCTGATTTTGTCCTGGCGGCGGGCATTAGCTGAAGCGTTATTGACTTTAAGCAATACCTCCTGGTTTTTGGTACTGGCCCCAAGCGCGTGATTACTGATGTCTTTCAACAACGTCGAAAGATTGTCCACAAAAGTATTGTAGCCATCTGACAACTGGCGGAACTCATCGTGGGTAAACGCCGGCAGATGACCGGACAGATCGCCCTGCTTATGATTGATTTCATCCAGATTCTTAACCATGGCCTGCACTGGGCGCACAATCAGGTAATGCATGTAAAACAAGGTAAACAGAAAAACCAGTACACTCAGCACCCCAAGTACAATATGCAGTACAGAGGACTTAGCCCAGCCGGACTCGGAAAATGCCAACCACAAGGCCACCACCTGAAACAGGTAGAGGAAGGTCAGATTACCGATTATCTTCCTGGTAAGGGTAAAGAAGAAAGTCTTCTCAATAAAAAGATAGAGTTCCCGAAACATTCCCACTCCTGAACGATCTAGGGCGCGACTGATAATAGTAGCCCATAAGATAACCGATATTCATGATACATATCATGTTTTTAGTCACGGCTAACAGGAATGTTATCGTCCATGGCGAAGATCACTTAAGCGGTTTAGCATCTCCGGTAACGATCAAATCATAAGGCGCTAATGCGGGTATACTGCGGCGTAATTCTTCTTCCACCCCGTCCAACCGCTTAATTTCGTTGCAGAACCATTCGGCTTTGAGGCGCAGAGTATTGGCTTGTGGAGCAATGTGTTTTTCAATCTCAGCGCCCATGTTTTCCAGCTTGGCAGACAACATTTCCATACGTTTTTCCAGCGTGGCATCGCCCTGAGCAGGCAAACCGCCAATGGCGGATAAAATGCCACCGACAGAGGTGGTCAGGGCTTCCTCAATCTCGCTTTCCAACTGGGCATCCATTAACTCATCAACGTTTTCCAGGCTGCGAGGGCCAATATAATAATTGTCGCTGGCACGGATAAACTTGGTTTTAACCTTTTGTTTGACCCGCCACAACGCTTTCTGCAAACGTTCGTAGCTTTCATGATCGCTGCCCACCAAACCTACGTAAACGTGATCCACCGCGCCGATGGCCAGATCCACCCCTTCACTGGCCAGCAATATCACCTTTGGCACAGCATAATGCAGGCCATTGGCCAGCTCCTGCAGCTTTTCCTGTTGCTCGGCTGGCAGTTCAATCCACTCGCCGCGCACAATCAACTGCTTGCTCTGGTTAATCTGGTAAAGCGTACGTGACTTGTTGATAACCCGAATATAGCGGTCATTGACCGCCAGGCCGTATTGCAGATCGGCTTCGCATTTAAAGGCTGCCTGGACCGGCAACGCCATCAAGCCCAACAGCACAAACAACCATCTCACATTCAATATCCAATTCGTCGCCACTGCTTATATTCTGCCCCGACATTGGTAATTGGCATAGGCACAGCAGACCAGCACAATAAAAAACGAGGTAACTGGCAAGCCTGTCAGGTCCTTTCATGCCACTCGTTAAGTGTCACCTGGGCAGATTCCAGCATTTTCTTACTGGCCGCCACATCAGTGACGTCGTAGATCATCATACAGATGTTATCCACTTTGCCCGTTGTGCTGGTAAGCGGCGACAAGGTGATATTCTGATACATATTGTCTTCGGTACCGGTTAATGGCCGATAGTTGGAAAACTTAAACACATAAGGCCGCTGTTCCCAGATGATAAACGCGCGGTTTTTTAAATCGAAGACCGGACGACATTTATTGCTGAACCACTTTTGGTCTATTTCCGGAAACAAATCAAACAGGCACTTTTCCCGCACCTGACTGGGCAACAAGCCAGAATGGGACTCCATAAAGCCATTCCAAAGCTTAATGTTAAATGCCCTGTCCAGCACCACCAATCCCACATCCACCGTCTGTAGCATGTCCATCATCCAGTGGAACTCGGTCATGTCGCTGAGGAGCTCTTTACTCATGCTCAGTCCTCCAGCAAATGCGAAAGTTTATGGTTAAGCACTTTTAACGACTCCTCAGTGAGCAGCAGTATCAGGTCGCATTGCACTTTGTAGCCTTCCAACCCGTAACTTAGCTCAATGGCCAGCGTACGCCGCCAGCGTGCTCTATTGGTATTGATCAACTCGGTGATATTGCGATGCTGCCCCAATACCACCGGGTGGCCCTGACTGAAATGCATATCCAGTTGGGTCGCCAGACCATTTAAACAGGTACCAATCAGAATATTGGCCGCATCCATTAACAGTTCGAGCTGAACTCTGTCGTCCACTTCATCTTCAATATTGAGTATTTGGGCCACGTCACTGAAACTGGAGTCACTGAGTATGAACAGCGCTTCACCACATACTCCAGCCCCCACAAAGCCCTGACAGATACCGGACACGGTTTCTTTGTCTTCGATGTCCTGCAACATCATGGTTAGTTCAGAGGCTTCAATCAAATTGACATTAGGGATTGGCAGCTTAACAAACACATTAAGAATACGGGCCAGATGGTCACCTGCCTGGCCCATAGCGATATTAGTGATCTCCTGGTAGCAGTCGCGAAGGTTAGGATCCAGTCGGTCTAATTGTGGTGCGGGTGCAACTTCCTGTTTGGCAAACAGTTTATGCTTGCTTAATAAGGCGCTAAGCACATCGGGTTTAATAGGTTTTTCAATAAACTCTAAAGCCCCGAGCTTCTTTACTCTTTCATGGGCCTCGGGCTGAATATCACCCGAAATAACGATCACGGCGGTTGTCAGGCCATGACTCTGAATATGTTCCAGCACCTGATAACCGTCCATTACCGGCATATTCAAATCCAGCAGCAGCAATTGTCCTTTGCCTTCTGCCAGTGCCGCCACCGCTTCCTCACCATGACGGGCAAAATGTACCGCAACGTCCCAATCCTGCGGCAGGCACTTGGCGACTTGTTTGCGCGCCACTTGCGAATCATCACAAATCAGTACGGAGAACATATAAGAAACCTGCTGATTCTACAAAAAGGTCGATTGACCACCAGGGACAGTCCGCCGAAAAGCATATTTTCGTGCCGACCTAACTTATTGATAGCAACAATCCTTTTATTTAACAAAGAATAATCTTGTCCATTCGCACAACTGCACAAAAACCCGGCGTTTTTTGCAAAAACTGGTCAGTGCCGATATTTACTTCCATACTGGATGCTGCCAAACACAATCGGGAAGAATATGAATTTTAAGCAAATTATGGGACTGTTTGTGCTGACTACCAGCACTCAGGTGGTCGCGACCGGCAGTTCACTGGTGGCCAGTGGCGGCATTACCAGTTTTGAAGGTACCGCAGGCGGCGGTATTACACCCTGGGCGGTTATTGCAGGCTACGGCAGTGCAGAAGAAATCAATGGCACTGCCGCATTACAGCAACTGGATTTAGGCGAATATCAGTTGCGTACTTTCGGTGCCGCTATTGGTATTTATGACAGAGTGGAATTGTCTGTGCAGCGCCAGAACCTCAAAGTAGAGTCTGGTGTGGTCGGCAACGTCTTTAACCTGCTCACCGCAGGTGCGATACAAACGGCGCCCGGCACGGATATCGAGCAGGACATTGTCGGCCTTAAGGTCAGGTTGTTTGGTGATGCGATTTTTGCCCAGGATACCTGGATGCCGCAGGTGTCTGCCGGTGTGCAGTATAAGAAGAACCGTGACTTTGCCACTTCACTGCCTTTATCTGATGGTGCAATCCCGCTACCCGACACCGGCGTCCCTAAATTACTGGGAGCGACAAAGGATTCAGGCACTGATATCTATCTGTCAGCCAGCAAGCTTTGGCTGGGCGGGGCCATGGGCAATAATCTGCTGCTAAACCTTACCGCCCGTATGACCAAAGCCAATACCTTTGGATTGCTGGGTTTTGAGTCAGCAAACGACGACAGTTATAACTTGGAATGGGAAGGGTCGTTGGCAGTGCTGCCCTCATCTTCCACCGCGATAGGCATTGAATGGCGCACGCAAAGCGACCGTCTCGGAGGCCTGGCAGAAGAAAAAACCGTGATGGATGTGTTTATTGCCTACTTCCCTGACAAACACTGGTCATTAACCGCAGCCTATGTGGATCTGGGGCGTCTGCCCTTTGATGAGAAAGCCAGTGGTTTGTATCTGTCTGCGACGGTGAACTTATGAAAAAAGGCCTACTAGTTTTATTAATCGTCGCTCTGACGGCTTGTGCTGGCCAACCCTCGGTCAGTCTTTATGATGAAATCGGTGGCAGCGAAACACTGGACAAAGTGTTCGGACTGGCGATCAATCGCATCTATAACGACCCAAAACTTGGCCCACATTTTAACGGTGTACCCAAGTCCCATCTGCGCAAAATGTTAACCGAGCAAACCTGTGCCCTGATCGGCGGCCCTTGTACTTATTCCGGCAAATCCATGCAGGAATCTCATCAGGAACGCAATGTCACCGAAGCCGAATTTTATGCGGTGGTGGAACATGTTCAGCAGGCCATGCGCCTGATTGGCCTGACCTATCAACAGGAAAATCGCATTCTGGCCGCGCTGGCCCCCCTCAAAAATGACATTATTTACCAGCAGGCTACCACCTTATAGGGAGTTGATTTTTGCCGATTATGGCTGACACTTAAACAAGCCCGGCCCTGTGGCCGGCGCGGCTAAGGGAACGTCAAGGAGGCAAATATGGCCATCGACCTGTCCAAACTATCCCGGCATGTGGGCGACATTAGCTCAGAAGATGAACAGGATTTACTCAGTACCTTTCACAGCGGCCTGATCCTGCGTCATCAGGATGTGGTCAATGCAGTAAAGCAGCGTGACTGGCAACGTCTTAAAACCCTTACCCACAGTCTGAAAAGCAGCAGTTTGTATTATGGCGCCAAACAATTACATCTTTGTTGTGAACAGGGCGAGCAGTTAGCCGGTGCCCGGCAACTGGATCTTGATGTGATACAAGACTGGCTGGTCAGTTTCACTAAGCACAGCCAAGCTGCGCAGCATGCTCTGGCTGAAGCGTTAGAGCAATTGGAAGCTGGACATGACAGAACCTAAGGCCCTGCATTTATTGCTGTACAGCACCAATGTAAAGGACGACGAGCTGCTCCTCCGGGTGTTTAAGCAGTCCGAATTGATTTATGAAATCACTAATTCCAAAGCCAAACTGGTAGACAAACTTAAAGATGGCGTAAATAAACTGATTCTGCTGGCCACTCCCAGTCTTGAGAGTTCATTGAAGCTCTATTATCAATGCCTGTTAGAAGTACCGGATGAAGAGCTTTGCAGACACGCTTTTTTAGTGGTCTGTGCCAAACATGAAGAAATGCAGGCGTTTAATTATTTCCAAAGCCGGGTGATTGACGATTATATTGTTGCCCGCCCCCTGTATGAATTACATCGCCCTATCACCATTTGCTATGCGCAACTGGAAAAGCTCGGCATTAATCTGCATAAGGCCAACCTTGATGTGCCGCTGCAACCACAAGCACAGGATGACATCAGCATTGATGTGGTGCAGGAAGGGGCGGAGCGAAAGCGAAAACTACGCGGAGAATTTGAATCGCTTCTCGACCAGTTTGACCAGGCAATTGCCCAGGCCGATGCGCATCTGTCCAAAGAACAAGTCAGCGATGAAGACGTCCGTTTGTTACGTTTGTTGCTACAGGAACTTCAGCAAAACAGCTTCAGACCGAATCTGATTCGCCTGCAACATCGCACTTTGCATTTGCTTGATGCCTTATTACTTAAACTGGCAGTGCCAGAAGCAGTGACCGACGTCGCTGAAGAGCCTGAGCCAGAACCTGAACCAGACACCAAGCCCCAACCACCCTCACTGCAAATCAACGAGGAAGCCAGAGCATCCCGCATTCTGATGGTTGAAGATGATAATCTGGCCGCCATGATGGGCAAAAAGCTTATAGAAGGAATGGGCCTGAGTTTTGAGTGGGCCCCCACTGGCCGACGTGCCCTGGCCTTACTGCAAGCCAAAAAGTTTGAACTGATTTTAATGGATATTAATCTGCCAGACACCGATGGCTTGTTGATTGCCGACCAACTTCCCAATATGCACTGTATCAACAGTGATACCGTGATTGCTGTTTTGACCGGCAATAAGCAAAAATCCATGGTACAACGGGCAGTCAAGGCTGGCGCCAAACATTATCTGATAAAGCCGTTGCAAAAAGACACACTGGTAAAACTTTGCAGTAAGTATCACTTGCGGGCACATCACTAGGCTTGAATAAAAGCGGCAGCGAGAGGAAAGCGGGGGACCAAACGGACCCCCAATCAGGGAAACAATACATGCATTAGGAATAACATGTATAGGTTGGTTCACTACGCCAACCTGCGCAGTGTAACCAGCTAAAGGTTGCATTTGTGTGGCAATGTGACGAATTGCGCGTATCGAAGGATAAAAGCCGGGAATAGTGAGATATCGGGGAAGATTTTACCTTTGAATAACGGTTGATGAGGAAAATATTTCAGATTTCACCACCCTGGTGCAAGCCACAACAGTGCTTGGCAGGCCGCTAACCGCCTGCATTCTGGCTCTGAAAACCAGCCACTCAACGCAACTGAACTTACTTGGCTTTTCGGTAGGGGTCAGAACGTCGGAATTGACTCTGCTCCACATTTTTACACAAGTTTTGCTGTTGGAATAAATTCCAATCCATGGCTGTAAATTAGTTTTGCTGTCGGAATGAATTCCGACCCACGGCTGCTACTCAGTTTGCTGTTGGAATGCATTGCGACTCACTGTGGGTTGGGCTTTAGCCCAACAATGCTGACTAAACCCGATATCAAGGGCTTACGCCCCAGCACCGGCAAAATCACACTGCCAGCAATATTATGTAGTGGCCGAACATAGAGCATCTATACAGTTCAGCACGCCAATCCTACACCGCAAAAACAAAAAAGGGCCGAATCCGGCCCTTTTCATTTTGTGCAGAAACAGCTTAAATAATGCTGTCCTGGTGGATACGAATAAACAAATCGGTACCCACCTTGCTGTAATCAATCTTGTATTCCTTGCCATTCAGGGTCTGGATAAACAACAGGATCTTTTCCTCACCGAAGAAATCCCCCAGCGTCACATCCAGCAGTTCCATATCCATCAGCTTGGCATCCCGCTTGTTGTCAGGAATCTTACCGTTATATTCCTTGATGCCTTTATAGGTCACCAGCACAGGTGGGTTGTCGTCACCATTGAGGATCAGCAAGTCAAACTTACGCAACTTGTGGATAATGGTGTTGCGACCACTCAGCAGATAAGGCTTTTCAGTCATGTTCGTCCCCGTAGCAACTGACTTTATCGTTATACTTATTTGAGCAAAAGATAACAGAGTTTGTAACGCCGCGCACCCCATTATTATGGCAAATTAATGAGAAAAAACCGGGTTTTAGCGAGCTCAACAGCTAGGGATGCGCGAATTCTTCCTTAGTCAGAAAGTTTTCATCCGTCAAGCTATGTAAAAATGCCAGCAAATCCTGCTTTTGTTCAACGCTCAGGGTAAATCCCCGCATAAATACGCTTTTTACCGGGCTGTCGATGCCGGCCCCCCGCCCTCCAGCGGCATAGAAGTCCAGTACCGCTTCCAATGTTGGCAAACTGCCATCATGCATATATGGCGCAGAGCGGGCGATATTGCGCAGGGTCGGCGCGCGAAAATGGCCCATATCCACGCCCTGCCCGGTGATTTCATACAAGCCCATATCACTGGCGGGATACATCCCTTTACCGTCCTCATTGTACAGGCCGGTATTGTGAAACTGGCGTATCTGTAAAAGCTGCCCGGCATGGCGGCTGGCCTGACTGAAATTAATGCCGCCATGACAATGGTGGCATTCCAATTGCTCGGAAAAAAACAGCGCCATGCCGCGCTTGGCAGACTCAGACAACGCATCGTCCTGCATCTGGTAGGCGTAGTGGTCAAATGCACTGTCAAAAGACACCAGACTGCGCACAAAACTGGCCAGTGCTTTGACGATGCCATCGTAGCTTGGCACTTCATCACCAAAGGCAGCGTTAAACAGCGGGCGATAGTCAGCGCTGTCAAAACGCGCCAGCACTTCCTGATCATGACCGCTGATCCCCATCTCCAGTGGATGTTCAGCAAATAACGGGATCAGTAACTGCTGTTCAATTCGGGTTAATTCCGGGTGAGCCCAGGTCAGGGTGGTGTTATATGCCACATTCACCAGCGCCAGACTGTTGCGCCTGTGCAACTGCCCGGTACTGCCGGTGGCCACCTTGGCAGGTTGGGCAAAAGCAAAAGCTTGCTGATGGCAGGAGGCACAGGCCTGAGTTTTATTGAAGGATAAGTTGCGATCGTAAAAAAGTACCCGGCCAAGGGCCACTTTGGCCTCAGACATAGGATTATCATTTGGTACTATTGGCTCGGGAAAGCCTTGCGGCAATGCCCACTGATACGGCTTGTCAGGCTGACTGCATCCCAGCAACAGCAGCAATAGCCACGTTGCTGCCAGGCGCATTTAGATCCACTCAATCACGGACTGACGCAGATTGCTCAGCAACTGCTCACAGCTGGCGGTTTCATTTGGATGGAATGTACAGCTGTTTTCCTGGCTGACGCGAATCCCTTCTATCAATCTGTCCAGATGAAAAACCAGGGTTTCCCCTTTACCTTTAGGGCGCTGCAGGGAAAACGCCAGCAGATTAGGCTGTTCACAAGCTTCGGCCGGGGCACGCATGGCCGAGTCGGCCGCACAGCCGGTGCTGCCAAGATGAAAGGCCCAGCTGTCGGCCACCGATTTTAGTTCAAAGCGGGCAAACTTGTGTCCGCTTTGCCAGGTCCAGAACATGCTGGACAGATTCAGCGGTGACGGCTGAGCCAATGGATTGTGATGATTCTGCGCAAAGGGTATGCCCAGCACGAATTGCAGTTGCTGCACGTCGGCCAAATCCACATCTGCGTCAAACACCACCCGATGATTACCAAGCATTTCGCCGTCCTGCCAGCAGTCACGTTGTTCAATGGATACCAGCACGGTTTCGCCGGTTTGCCATTTGTTGTTTTCCAGGTGCAGGCTATTACCTTCCTGGTCCTGCCACTGGCTTAAATAAAACTTGGAATGTTCCAGATACCAGGGAGCGCCCTGCAGACTCAGCGCGGTACCACAGGGCAATGGGCGACCGTCAAAACGCAGCTCTACCTGTAAACGGTGCGGTGGAGTAAAAAAGCCACAGCCAGACAACACCAGCAGCATGCTCATCAAGCCGATAATGCGCGGGCTTGAATTTTTTATACTACGAAGAAATGCTGCTATGTTTGCCACAGGGTGAATCGTCATTTTGCTGTTTTAATCAAGGTCTTGGCATGCGGCCGAATATTCTTTCTATGATGCTGGTTTGTGCGCTGTTCAGTCAAGGCGCTTTAAGCCATAGTGAACACGATAAAGCCAGATTTGTGGCTGAAAACGGTCAGGATCTGGGCCTGTGTGACAATCGCCTGCGCCCTTGCCGTACTATCGCCTATGCCGTCAGCCGCGCCAATAAGGGCGACAGGGTATTAGTGGCACAAGGCCGCTATCAGATACAGAGCCAGGAAGATTTATTGGCGCTGCTGGGCAATCTGGTGTCTGTAACAGCTGGTTACAATCGAATTGATTTATACCAGAGCCAGGCCCCCGATACCCATCTGACCTTTATCAGCGGGGTGCCCAAAGACTATCTGCAACAATTATCCAGCCAGGGCTTTGTGCCCATTCAGGACCAGCACCCGCAACCCGACCAGCCCCTGCAACAAAAGCTGCAGCGCCTGGCATCATTAAACAGTCAGCAAAGCGCTCAATCTTGTGTGGATGGCCGGGCCGGCAATTATGCCTGCAACAATGTCGATCTTGTCGGTCATCTGCCATTAACCGCATTGGGCAATCCCAGTTCCGCCAATGATATCTGGGGGCATGTGGATCTGAACAGCGGCATCGAATATGCGTTAATCGGGCTGGCTAATGGCGTGGCGGTGGTTAGCCTGGCCGATGCCAGTGCCCCTGTGCTTGTTGGCCGCATCAGCGGCCAGTCCACTATCTGGCGGGATATTAAGGTATACCAGTATTTTGACAGCAGCGCCGGAGTATGGCGCGCTTACGCTTACGCCACCGCCGATGGAGCCAGTGAAGGGCTGAGTATTATTGACTTAAATCAGTTGCCTGCCCAGGTCAGTCTGGTCAAACGTCAGATGCTGCATGGCGCAGCGCATAATCTGTATATCAGCCAACTGGACTACAGCCTGAATATCGCCCTTGGCGGACATACGCCGCTACTGCATATCAGTGGTGCCAGCAACCGATTCGGCGCGCTGCACGGTTTTAGTCTGGCTAACCCCACCGACTTAACGCTGGATTATGCCTCGCCGTCGGCCAGTCGCAGCGATTACAGCCATGATGCCGCGTCTCTGACCATTAATGACGAGCGCGCCGACAGTCAGTGTCAGGCTGACCCTTCAGGCTGCCTGGTTATGCTGGATTTTAACGAAAACGAGTTCCGCCTCTGGCAATATACCGATAAGGTCGTCAGCCAGCTGAGCCAGGCCAGTTACGCCAATGCCGAATATGTGCACTCCGGTTGGTGGAGCGAAGATAAGCGCTATATGCTGGTGCACGATGAACTGGATGAACGGCGCCTGGGTTTGAACACCACCCTGCGCGTGTTTGATATCAGTGATCTGAGCAACCCGCGCCTGGCGGCGACCTGGACAGGCCCGACCCGCGCCACCGATCACAACGGCTTTGTGCGGGGTAACCGCTACTATATGTCCAATTACGAACGCGGCCTGACCATACTGGATATCAGCGATGCCAATAGCCCGAAGGAAGTGGGATTCTTCGATACCTTTCCCGCCTCTGATCAAACCAGTTTTAACGGTGCCTGGGGAGTCTACCCCTTTCTGCCCAGCGGCCTGATTTTAGTCAGCGACGTAAACAGTGGTTTGTATATTCTGCGCGACAACAGCAAACAAGCAGCACTGGCGCAAATCGGTTTCGCCAGCGATCAGTTGCAAAGCGAGGAAGGGCAAAGCCTGACCTTAGCGGTGCAACTGCAACGAAACGCCCCAGGTTGGGTAGAGGTGGGGTACGAAACCCTGCCCGGCTCGGCCACTTCTCAGGACTTTTCCGCCCTGGCTGGCCGCCTTAGCTGGGATACCAATAACAGCGACAGTCAGCACCTTAATCTGCAAATCCTGGCGGATAGCCTGGATGATGAACCACAGGAAAGCTTTTTTGTGCGTTTATTCGACCCGCGTAACGGCGCCACATTGGGGCAAAGCCTGGTCCGTATTGATATCAGTGGTAAAGCGCCCAGCGGCCTGATTGCCTTTACACAGACCGAGTTGAGTTTACTGGAAACCCAGCAACCCGTGAGTGTTGCAGTAGTGCGAAGCGGTGGCAGCGCTGGCGCCCTGTCGGTTAGCTATCAGCTTAACAGTCAAAGCGCGCAGACCGGGGAAGATATAGTGGCCGCCTCTGGCACGTTGCACTGGCAAGACGGTGACAATACGCCGCGCAGCATAGTGCTAACCCCCGTCAACGACAATCTGAGCGAAAGCACGGAAAGTCTGGAGCTGGTATTAACCGCCCTGGCAGATACCCGCCTGGCCGAACCCAGCCGCTTACTCATCAGCCTGCTGGACGATGACAGCAATCGCGCCCCAATTGTGAATGCTGGCGCCGATATGCAGGTCAATACCCGCGCGGTGGTAAATGTGCAATCGGCCAGCGCCCTGGATGACCAGGCCGACCTGCATCTCGTCTGGCAACAAACCGCAGGACCACAGGTTGAGCTGACCAGCGACGGCACAATCACCCGTTTTGTGGCCCCCGGCGAGGCCGCACTGATCACCCTGACCCTGACCGTCACCGACCCCTTTGGTGCCAGTGGCTCAGACAGTCTTGATATTCAGGTGGTGGCTCCTGCCCCGCCACCTGCCAGCAATAACAGTGGTGGCTCTGGCGGCGGCGCACTGGGCATACTGCTGCTTTTGGCTTTCAGTGGCATGATTGGGCTGGATAAGCGACGCGGAATCTAGTAGCTTGCGCGTCCGCTATTTATCTCACACAAGGAATCTTTGTGAAAAAAGGACTCATGCTCGGCGCCGTTGCCGTGGTGGTGGCCGGTGCCCTGATCGCGCCCAAATTTATCGGCCAGAATGTGCATCAGCAGGTACAGGAACAAGTGGCCAAACTGAATGAACAGGCCGGTTATCAGGCCAGTATTAAGCAGTGGCAGCAAGGCTGGTTCAGCACTCAAGCACAAATTGATGTGCACTTTGATATGGCTGAACTGGACCCGACTTCAGCCCAGGAGCTGCCCGAATTTCCGCCGCTGAATATTCAGCTTGATATTCAACATGGCCCGGTGCTGTTGTCGTCCCAGGGCCTGTTGGGCCTGGCCAGTTGGCAGGCTGATATTAGCGGCGAGGCGCTGCGCAAAAACCTGACCTGGACCGACGACCTGCCCCTTTATCGGCTAAGCGGCCTGACTGGCCTGTTTGGCGGCCACCGCTTTACCGACCAGATCCCGGCCTTCAGCGCAGCGCCACAACCTGGCACCACCTTTACATTCAGTGGCTATCAGGGCAGTGGTGAGATTGGCCAAAGCCATATTCAATACGCCGGACACGCTGCCAGTTTAAGTGGTAATAAGGGTGATGAAAGACGTTTAACCGTTAAAGACCTGCGTATTCAAATGGACGCCGATGTGGATATGGCCACCATGATGGAAGGCGGTTTCTATGACAGCCAGGCACATGTGGGCGTGGGCGAAATGCAGTTAACCATTCCCGGCACCGCCAGCAAACAGGCTGAACTGAAAGGGCTGGCAATTAACATGACCACCAAACGTAACGCAGAGAAGGGCACAGGTGAAATGCTGGTAGCCTATCTGGCCGACGCAGTGGATGTTGGCGAGTATCAGGCCAGCGAGCTGGCGCTGGAAGTACAACTGCAAAACCTGAATGAAGATGTGCTGATTGAATATCAGCAAATGGCGAAATCCGGCAGTTTCGCTGACCCCGAGGCCATGCTGGATTATGTAGAGGAAATCCTGCCAATTCTATTGCAGGACAACCCTGCCCTGAACCTGTCGAAAATCAGCGTCACCCTGCCCAAGGGTAAAATCAACGGCTATATCAATAGTCAGGTGGTAAATGTTGAAGATATGGACGGCAGCGAATGGACGTATAAGGAATTCTGGCTGGCGCATGTGGCGGTGGATGCCAAAATCGATGCTGATCGCGAAGCACTGCTGTTTATCGCTGAGCAGCATATGCTCAAGCAAATGCAACCGGCCATTGCTGCAGGACAGTTGGATGAGGCTCAGGCCAAGCAAATGGCCCAGCAGCAAGCCCCGCAAATGCTGGATATGCTGATGCAGCAAGGCTTGATGGTGGAAACCCAGGAAGGCTTACAAAGTACCTTTACCCTCAAAGACGGCGAAGGCCTGCTTAACGGCGAACCCGTGCCCCTGCCGCTTTAATCCTGCCAAATCACTAACAGAGCCTGGCGCTCTGTTAGTGATTGCCAATTTGCCCTCGGTGTCTCCGTGGTTACACCAAATAATTCACTCTCGCCGAGACGCAAAGGGCAAAGGGCGCTGAGGAAGAATGACTCAGATGCCTCGCAGCCTTAGTGAAACACATATTGATAGCATCAAAACGACAACCACAAACGAACCCACCATCAAAAACAGAGACAACAACCAACACCGTGCACCTCCGCGCCACAGCGTCTCCGCGAGAAGCATCTCATAAGCCCCAAACCTCTCTGTGCCCTCTGTGCCTCCGTGGTTACATCAACTAATCCCAACCCGAATGTCGGCAGACCCAGCACCTGAGCAAATATTCGCCGCTTGTGCCTGTTAAGCCTTGCAAACTAATGACAGCGCAGACAAAACTGCTTATACTGCGCGTCGCTTTTACACCGCAATGGCGTAAAACGCTTCTCAAAATGGCCCTATAGCTCAGTTGGTTAGAGCACCCGACTCATAATCGGTAGGTCGCTGGTTCAAGTCCAGCTGGGGCCACCATTTTTAAAGGCTTTAAGGCGATAGTCTTTACTAACAAACACTCCAAATCTTCGTTTGTGTAGCAAGTATGTAGCTTGGATATCTTTTTAAGATTTCCCTACATATTTTTCAAACCATTGATTGATCTAACATCAGATATACACTAGATTACTGTATTTATGTACAGCATATTGTTCTGCTAGTGACATTGCTTTATGTTATTACCTTCAACAATTCGCGAAGGAATGTGGCATGGCCCAGAAGCGCCTGATATCTCTAACTGAATCAGCAATAAAAACATTCACTATTCATGACTTCATTTATCACATAATTTGGAAAGGTGAGACTCGGCCAGAATACTTAGACGAAGTCATTCTTACAAAAAACCAAAGAGAATTTTTTAGGGATATCATTCTTGAAGCAGCTAGAGGAACTCAATATTCCTTCAGAGATAATAAGAACTCCTTTGTAGTTACTGAGTGTTCAAAAATCACGAAAGATCCATCTAACAACTTTGTATCTAGCTCTAAGACATTAACTGAACATTTTCTCTACACTCATCCAACCAATGCTTTGGATGGCATCATTGTTATTTCAAGAATAACAATGGAGGTCAATACGGAGACCAAAAATTTTATTGCTCTTCTCAAAATCGATTACACAAAAGTGTTGGAGCAAATTCGGGACAAGAAGAAACCAGGAGTTGTTAGCTTTCATGAAATTGTTCATTCCTTATCAGAAGATAAAAAAGCTATACAAAAACGCGCACTTATCGATATAGACGACAGTTTTGAATGGGATGTTATTGCTGTTGAAAGAAACAAAGTGGGACAGAAAATTGATACTGAGGATGCAATTAGTAAATATTTCAGACAATTTTTGGATGTATCACTTAAAGTCAATGGTTCTACGTGTAGCAGGAGACTACCCAGCGCGGTAAGCCGATGGGCGAAAACGGAAGAACTGGTAGACGCTATAGAAGCAAAGGCGATAGTAGTTGCTATGATTAAGGCCAGCGACGGCCAGTCTATAATGGTAGACGATATCAGAGATAAAGTTTGCGCAAGAAAGTCACAAGCCGAATACAAGAAATTAAAAAATTCGTTTGATTCATTTATGGATAAAGAAGAGTACCAGTTGAAAGGTGCTCAATTTGTTGCTCGTTCAAACTCACTAGCTAAGAAAGACGAGGTCACCACATTAAAGACGAACTATGGTGTTACAATTAGCTTTGAAGGCTCTGAAAAAGAAGCTAAAGTAAACCGCGTAAAACTAGAAAGTGGTCAAATGAAAATAGAGATTCTAGCCGATCATGTCGAAACTAACGATTAAAGATTGCTGTGAGCTTATTTCTCATTTGCGTTCAGAAGGGCAGAGCCACAAAGAAAACAATAATGCCCTTTTTATACAGGGCAACAATTCTGCCAAAACAAAAAAAATATTAGAGTCTCTACTTTTTTTATTTCTCTCTGAAACATATCAAGAGTCATTTATCCTTAATATAGATGATGCAAAAGTAGATACTGAAGAGAAAAGTTCAGCCTTAGAAGAAATAAATGGAAATTGGGCTTGTTTTTCTTTAACAGTCAAGAAAAGCAAGCTTTTAGATTTTTTTTGGATATAGCAGTGAGAAAACTCTAAAAAATGAGATTATCTTCTTTTCTAAAGAAGAATTTACCCAGGCTTGCAATTCAACACTTGGCCTTTCTCACCCTTTCAAGGAAACGGAATTATCTCCCAGTCGTCAGACAAGAATTCAAGTATTCGGATTGGAGGACGCTTTTGGGGGAACTAACTTGGCAATTATACCTTTAGAGTTTCCTCTAGAAGATTCCCCTTTCGAGAGTAAAGAAGAAATTTTACACTTACCTTCGAACGAACTCATTAAAAAATCCATTCACTTTGTAACTTCTGACAATTTAATTGTCCACCCAAAATCTTATGAAGTTTCTTGGGGTGTCACTGGTTCTGAACTCGCTACCCCTTTTATAAGAGCATACATTCAGTCTCTTTATATATGTTTGGCAACTCATTACTTTTCGATGTCAGAAATTGTTTTAGAAGGCGTTAAACAAATAAGGGTTTCTTTATCTGATGACGAAGGAAAAGCTAACTTAACAGTTAATTTGGCAAAAGCATTAACCGAGCTAGTCAATTGGTGCTATGCAGAAGAAGATTTTGAAACAAGAAAAACACTAATTGCAGATAGATTATCTCTTGAGATTAAAAGAGATTCATCGATTCTTGAAATTCCTGAAAAAATTTTAAGTGATACTCTTCAGCAATCAAAAAGTAAATATAAATATGTTATCGCCGAAAGGAATGATAGTTACAGAAAGGAGCTAAAAGAAGTTTATGATGATATCAAGGTTTATTCTGAGACTTTTTCAGATAAAGCCATAGAACTAACAAAAGGTCTTATGACTGATGTCTTATCGATTGGGTTTGTATTGACAATTGGAGCCTTTGCAAAGGCAACTGCCTACGGAGAAAAAATTTTTAAAAGTGAAGATGCCTCTTTGCTATTCCTAGCCATTTCAATTTATTTAATTGTCAGCTTCATCTTTAGGATCTGGCATTCAAAAAGCGTATTAAAACAAAAAAACCAGCTGTTTGACGACTGGTCAAATCGTTTAAGAAATCATATTTCAAAAGAAGAAATAAATACAATAAAAGGCAAATTAACAATAGAAGCCGAGCGACATTTTGAGACAACATATGTCATTATCGGAGCGATCCATTTTTTTCTAGCGTTTTTCGCTATTCAGTTACCTAAAATTCTTTAATCTCCTCCAAGTACAGTTATTTACAGAACTCCAAGTAAAGGCGATTGGACCGGGGAGGTCCACTCCATCCGCCAGCGGTGAATGCGGGTAATAATCTCACGGCCCAGGTGGGCTACGCCTTTTAGCTTCGTCACCAACTCCCATCAAACCAACTTTGCCATGGTATCGCTCTTCAACTACTCTTCGAATTGTTGCAACAGTTAATAGCCAATTGCTATTAGACTTTATCGTGCAATTCCCAAACATAAGGAGGTGTTATGGCTGTATTCGTTGGTGCAAGAGATCTAAGCGGTGTTCCAATTGGTACACATCAGTTTATTGTATTAACCGGGCAGCACTTGTTGGAAGAGAGAACTGTAGGAACTATATCTGTAAAGGCCAAGTCTTTAGGCGGCGGCACATTTGGTTTGGTCGTTGGCGCTCATAACAGAGGACACCTTGCCGTTAAGTTCTTCGAAGAGGCAGATCACGAAGCTGCATTGGAACATTTCGGCGGCAAAAAAGTGAAATGGTATTCGTCTGATTTCGATGCAGAATTCCATACGGTTGACTTTGGCAATACCCCCGAAAAAGTCGCAACAGACCTGGTGTTATTCCGCATCAATGCCTTCATGATTAACCAGTCATTGGACAAAATTGCATACCCAACCTTGGGATTAGGCTTTAACAGCAATAGCTGGGCGCAATCCGTAATAGCATACTCATCGGGTAAGGTAACAGGGAACTTTAGGGGGCTTGACTACGCCCATGCCAGGAAAATTCCCCGTACTTACTTCGAACCGGTTTGTACCGTGAAACCAAGGCCCAGGGTGAACTAGATGAAGACCTTTCCTAAAGATTCAATTCGAAAGGCTTTGCAATTATGGATTGGCGGCCTACTAGCCATAGTGGCAATAGATTATCTGCTAAGACTTAACTCGGATGATTTCTACCGTTTGGGACTGGGAGAGACGCTGTGGTTTATCTCGCACTGGATCCTGGCACTGTTCTCACTCGTCATTCTGCTTCGCGGCTGGCGCGGCCAACCTAAGGGAACAGCAATTGGATCATTGCTTGGAACGGTATTTCTGGCCTCGCTGTTTTATCTAACGGTTATCTATCTTTACGTGCTTGGCAGCGGTATTGACTCGCTTTAAGCAACTAGCGAAGTAGCATTAGCGGGAGCAGCCCATTCAATGGCAAGCTGGCCACTTAAACCATGGTATATTTATCCTTTAAACACCATGCCCTGGCGAGTTCAAAAAAGCAGAAAATTTACCCTGGAAGAATTCAAAGTGCTGGCCCAAGAGGCGTTGGACTACTCCGCCACTCCGGATAGCTTGAACCGGAATATTGCTCATGCTATAAGAATTTTAGAGGCGTGTAATTTGTGAACAAAGATGGCAACTAGTAAGGCGCAAAGAGCTTTCACAACACTGGTTAGGAAAGATTTATCGGCTGTCCCATTTGAGACGGTACGAGACTTTGCCCTGCCCATGTGGTACGAGAATTTTGTTCCAGACCTTTCAAAACTGAGAAGCCAAAATGAAGTTGCTAAAGCAGGCTACCTGCTCGAGAGACTCATGGCCTTTAACTGTGTCACCCCTGATGTGCGGCAAAAATTGAAAGAAAAAGTTGCGCAACTCGAATTAAAGGTTGCACAGCAACACCCAATGTTAAGTGTTGAAGCCGTAACAAAAACGCAAACCAACACAGATGCATTAGCACTACGCTGGGGGGTGCACGAGAGCCTTAAGAAACAGGTTAAAGAACTGCTTCCGTACCAAACCCGCCATTATAAACACCCTCACTCAACGGCTTAATGCAAAGCGTTGCAGCAGGATTAGTCTAAATGGACTGCTGTGATAAACGGGTCAGAACACGTGAAATCATCGAACCTCAGCCTCTCGAAGGCCTTCTGAATATTTACGCAAATCATGTGAGTAATAAAAGTAAGTAGGCATTGAATACAGCAGCAGGGACAGCATCACCACAGCCCATCAGCTCCCTATACGGCGCATTCCCGCCACACAGTGACAGGCATACCATCGATTTGCTGAAACTGCCCCCAATGGCTTGCTAGACTTAGGTTTCAGGGACGTCCCTTTAATTTACCATTACTGATGATGCTACTATTTAAACAGTAGGGATAAGGTCTGGCGAAAACGGTTTTTGACTCAGGAAGATAAGGTAACAGGGTGACAGAACAGGATAAGCAGCTTGAGCGAGCAGCTATTGATTTTGCAAAGACGCATCGTACTCGTATCGCCAATGAGTTGACGGATACCGATATCTATCTGCCCGAGCCCCATCCGGTTTCAGTTTTTATGGCTGGTTCTCCAGGGGCAGGTAAAACTGAAACATCAAAAGCGTTCCTTGAGGAACTGCAAGCCGAGCACATTATTCGGTTAGATCCCGATGATCTCCGGGCGTACTTTGATCAATATGATGGCAGCAATTCGTTTCTATTTCAGAGTGCTGTTTCGCTCACCGTTGAACGAACGCTCGATAAGGCGTTTACCAGAAGGCAGTCGTTTCTGTTAGATGGAACACTTTCCAACTATCAGGTTGCGCACAAAAACGTAAAGCGCTCCCTAGATAAGAAACGGGATGTGTTGTAGTGGTCAAGTATTTCCAGACACCAGTTTAGGTTGTTCTGCTTTCACTGGTGGCAGCCCCGCAT
>NZ_BAAAEI010000034.1:0-717 GCF_039522935.1 Bowmanella denitrificans
CTATTTATTGAAGGACAAGAAAGACTTAAGCCTGATTGGCCAAACCTCAACCTTAAAACCCGAGCAACTGTCTGATGTGAAATACATCAGCTATAAAGCCCGAGATGGGCGTAAAATTCCTGCGTATGTCACCCTGCCAAAAGGCGACAAACCCTTCCCCACCGTGGTGATGCCCCATGGCGGTCCCTGGGCGCGTGATGTGGTGATTTACGATGAATGGTCACAGCTACTGGCCCATCACGGATATCTGGTTATCCAGCCACAATTCAGAGGCTCCGAGGGTTTTGGTCTGGATCATTGGGTGGCCGGTGACCAGCAATGGGGCCTGAAAATGCAGGATGATATGGATGACGGCGCGCAATTCCTGGTCGCCAAAGGTCTGGCCGACCCCAACAAACTAGCCATGTTCGGCTGGAGTTTCGGCGGCTATTCTGCCTTCGTCGGCTCCATGCGTGACAACAACCTGTACAAATGCAGTATCGCCGGCGCGGGCGTCAGTGATCTGGGGCGCATCAATGCCACCCTGAACGACAACCGCTTCTCCCGTGAGTTACAGCGCCCTACAATCAAGGGTGTCAATCCCCTTGACCTGGTGGAGAAGGTTAATGTGCCACTGCTGGTTATCCATGGTGACATCGACCAACGGGTACCGGTTGAACACAGCAGGCTTTTTGTGGAAAAGCTTAAGAAACTCGGTAAAGACCACAAATACGTGGA
>NZ_BAAAEI010000035.1:0-1093 GCF_039522935.1 Bowmanella denitrificans
AATGGCAATGGGACGTCGGAGTTTCACTCCGGAATTTAAACGAGATGCAGCGGCATTAGTGGTAGAACAGGGCTATTCGATAATGGAAGCCTGTTCAGCGATGAGCGTGGGTGAGACGGCAATGCGCCGCTGGGTAGCACAGCTACAAGCAGAGCGTCAGGGAATAACACCTGATGCCAAAGCCATGACACCAGAACAACAGCGTATCCAAGAGCTCGAGAAGCGCATTAAACGCCTGGAGCTGGAGAAAGATATCTTAAAAAAGGCTACAGCTCTCTTAATGTCGGACGACTTCAAAAGCATGCGCTGACAGACCAGTTGAGTGAGCAGTATCCAACCGCATTGGTCTGTCAGTTGTTTGACCTGCCCAGGTCGACGTTTTACGCACGGCTCAGTAAGCCCGTAGATGCAGAGCGCCAGGCACTGCGTCAGAAGGTGGTAGCCCTGTTCAAGGAAAGCGAGGGCGCAGCGGGCAGTCGGACCCTTGTTGCAATGTTACGCCAGGAGCGCGTGTGTATCGGCCGCTATAAAGTGATGCAACTGATGAAAGAGGCCCAATTGCACAGCAAGCAACCGGGCCCACACCGCTACAAAGTGGCTACGGCTGAGCGGCTGGACATACCAAATACACTGGCGCGGGATTTTACGCCAATGCACCCCAATCAGGTCTGGACAGGGGATATCACCTATATCTGGGCGGGCCGTTGGCTTTACCTGGCCGTGGTTCTGGACTTGTATGCGCGGCGAGTGGTGGGCTATGCCTTGTCAGATAAGGCGGATACCCGCTTAACCCTGGAAGCCTTGGACATGGCCTGGCAGCAACGGGGTAAACCCAAGGGCGTCCTGTTTCATTCTGACCAAGGCTGTCAGTATACCGCGCTGGCGTTCAGGCAACGGCTGTGGCGTTATCAGATAAAACAAAGCATGAGTCGACGTGGCAACTGTTGGGACAATGCCCCGACAGAACGATTGTTCCGCAGCCTGAAGACCGAATGGGTGCCGCCCATGGGGTATCAGGATTATCGTGAGGCGGCATCACACATCAGTCGGTATTTATTGGGATATTACAATCAACGGCGGCCACACAGTTTTA
>NZ_BAAAEI010000036.1:0-1954 GCF_039522935.1 Bowmanella denitrificans
TTTTCGCCTTTCCCTCACGGTACTGGTTCACTATCGGTCAGTTAGGAGTATTTAGCCTTGGAGGATGGTCCCCCCATCTTCAGACAGGATAACACGTGTCCCGTCCTACTCGTTTTCACCATATCAGACCGTCGTGTACGGGGCTATCACCCGCTACGGCCACACTTTCCAGAGTGTTCCACTAATCTTGATATGACTTAAGGGCTGCTCCCCGTTCGCTCGCCGCTACTAAGGGAATCTCGGTTGATTTCTTTTCCTCGGGGTACTTAGATGTTTCAGTTCTCCCGGTTAGCCTCGTTACACTATGTATTCATGTAACGATAATGCACAAGTGCATTGGGTTGCCCCATTCGGACATCTGTGGCTCAAATGCATTTTATCAGCTCACCACAGCTTTTCGCAGATTTACACGTCCTTCATCGCCTCTAACTGCCTAGGCATCCACCGTATACGCTTAGTCACTTAACCATACAACCCCAAATCACGTCGTAATTTGTGTTATACAGCCAGCAACCATCTTGTTTTCTCTTTCGAGAATACCAATGACGCTACATACAATCGCTAAATTCGCTTTCGCTTACTTAGCTGGATGTTTTCTTTATCAGCTTGTCCAAATTGTTAAAGAACAGTTAAGGTTTAAAAAACCTTAATCAATCCACACTACTCAGTGCGCATTCATTAAGGCTGTCTTCCTTAGCAACGAGCTTTTCTTAAGTCTTTCACCATCGCAATGAATGGTGGAGCTAAGCGGGATCGAACCGCTGACCTCCTGCGTGCAAGGCAGGCGCTCTCCCAGCTGAGCTATAGCCCCATGATTTGGTGGGTCTGAGTAGACTTGAACTACCGACCTCACCCTTATCAGGGGTGCGCTCTAACCACCTGAGCTACAGACCCAATATCTTGCTCGTTCTTCTTGGCAACAAAACAATCTGTGTGAACACTTCGCTAAAACAGCGCAGCTTTTTCGTAAGGAGGTGATCCAACCGCAGGTTCCCCTACGGTTACCTTGTTACGACTTCACCCCAGTCATGAAACACAAAGTGGTAATCGCCCTCCCGAAGGTTAAGCTAACTACTTCTTTTGCATCCCACTCCCATGGTGTGACGGGCGGTGTGTACAAGGCCCGGGAACGTATTCACCGCAGTATGCTGACCTGCGATTACTAGCGATTCCGACTTCACGGAGTCGAGTTGCAGACTCCGATCCGGACTACGAACAGCTTTAAGGGATCCGCTCCACCTCGCGGTCTCGCTTCCCTCTGTACTGCCCATTGTAGCACGTGTGTAGCCCTACTCGTAAGGGCCATGATGACTTGACGTCGTCCCCACCTTCCTCCGGTTTGTCACCGGCAGTCTCCTTAGAGTGCCCAACCTAATGCTGGCAACTAAGGACAAGGGTTGCGCTCGTTGCGGGACTTAACCCAACATCTCACGACACGAGCTGACGACAGCCATGCAGCACCTGTCTCACAGGTCCCGAAGGCACCAAGGTATCTCTACCAAGTTCTGTGGATGTCAAGAGTAGGTAAGGTTCTTCGCGTTGCATCGAATTAAACCACATGCTCCACCGCTTGTGCGGGCCCCCGTCAATTCATTTGAGTTTTAACCTTGCGGCCGTACTCCCCAGGCGGTCTACTTAGCGCGTTTGCTGCGCTACCCACGACTTAAAGCCACAGACAGCTAGTAGACATCGTTTACGGCGTGGACTACCAGGGTATCTAATCCTGTTCGCTACCCACGCTTTCGCACATGAGCGTCAGTCTTTGGCCAGGGAGCCGCCTTCGCCACTGATGTTCCTCCAGATCTCTACGCATTTCACCGCTACACCTGGAATTCCACTCCCCTCTCCAAGACTCTAGACTGCCAGTTCTAAATGCAATTCCCAGGTTAAGCCCGGGGCTTTCACATCTAGCTTAACAATCCGCCTGCGTGCGCTTTACGCCCAGTAATTCCGA
>NZ_BAAAEI010000037.1:0-769 GCF_039522935.1 Bowmanella denitrificans
GACTACATTATTGAAGTCAGAAATGTCAGCAGCCTCAATGCTGACCCGGTCCGACTCGGCGCCGATAAAATGGAAATGACCAGCTTCAACTGGTTAAACGACAAAAAACTGGGCGTCAGGTTCAGACAGAATATTCAGGACGGCAACCGCAACTACTGGGTGGTAAAATATGCCGTGGTTAACGCCGACGGAAAAGGCGACTGGTTAGTTCCTTTTCGCGAAGACAACCGCTCCGAGTTTAACCTGCTGAGTATCCTGCCAGATAACGATGATGAAATTCTGCTCGAATACGACATCAATGATAACCGCATTCCCGATGTCGTCAGACTCAACATTAATACCGGCCGCTCCGTCACCGTTATGCGCGGGAACGAGAAGCAAAGTGGCAACTTTATCCCCGATACTCAGGGCGAAATTCGTGCCGCGTCAGGCTATAACTCGGCCAACAACACCATTGAACTCTATGCCCGTGCCAGCACCGATGCAGATTGGAAACTGGTCAAAAGCATCTCGCCCCTGAAAAGGGAAACCTTTGATTTCCTGAGTTTCTCCAAACAAAACCCACAGGAAATCTATGTCAGAGCCACTAACGGCGAAGATAAAGCGGGTATTTACCTGTACAACATTAAAACCGGCCAGTATTCAGAGCGTCTGTTTGGCCTGGAGTCAGTGGATGTCGATGGCCTGATCCGCAGCAACAAACCCGGCCAACGCGGTGAACTCCTTGGCTTCAGTTATACCGCCAAACAACCTGAGCGTTATTTTGTCG
>NZ_BAAAEI010000038.1:0-1629 GCF_039522935.1 Bowmanella denitrificans
TTCCACACCCTGCCTATCAACGTTCTAGTCTTGAACAACCCTTTAGAGAGCTTAAAGCTCTAGGGATGACTCATCTTGGGGCTCGCTTCCCGCTTAGATGCTTTCAGCGGTTATCGATTCCGAACGTAGCTACCGGGCAATGCGATTGGCATCACAACCCGAACACCAGCGGTTCGTCCACTCCGGTCCTCTCGTACTAGGAGCAGCTCCCCTCAATCATCCAGCGCCCACGGCAGATAGGGACCGAACTGTCTCACGACGTTCTAAACCCAGCTCGCGTACCACTTTAAATGGCGAACAGCCATACCCTTGGGACCGACTTCAGCCCCAGGATGTGATGAGCCGACATCGAGGTGCCAAACACCGCCGTCGATATGAACTCTTGGGCGGTATCAGCCTGTTATCCCCGGAGTACCTTTTATCCGTTGAGCGATGGCCCTTCCATACAGAACCACCGGATCACTATGACCTACTTTCGTACCTGCTCGACGTGTCTGTCTCGCAGTTAAGCCGGCTTATGCCATTACACTAACCTCCTGATGTCCGACCAGGATTAGCCGACCTTCGTGCTCCTCCGTTACGCTTTGGGAGGAGACCGCCCCAGTCAAACTACCCACCAGACACTGTCCGCAATCCCGATTAGGGACCAACGTTAGAACATCAAACATACCAGGGTGGTATTTCAAGGACGGCTCCACGTATACTGGCGTACACGCTTCAAAGCCTCCCACCTATCCTACACAGGTAGGGTCAATGTTCAGTGCCAAGCTGTAGTAAAGGTTCACGGGGTCTTTCCGTCTAGCCGCGGGTACACCGCATCTTCACGGCGATTTCAATTTCACTGAGTCTCGGGTGGAGACAGCGTGGCCATGGTTACACCATTCGTGCAGGTCGGAACTTACCCGACAAGGAATTTCGCTACCTTAGGACCGTTATAGTTACGGCCGCCGTTTACCGGGGCTTCGATCAAGAGCTTCGCCTAAGCTAACCCCATCAATTAACCTTCCGGCACCGGGCAGGTGTCACACCGTATACGTCATCTTTCGATTTAGCACAGTGCTGTGTTTTTAATAAACAGTCCCAGCCACCTGGTCACTGCGACCCCCAAACGCTTACGGAGCAAGTCCTTCACGTCCAGGGGCGTACCTTCTCCCGAAGTTACGGTACTATTTTGCCGAGTTCCTTCACCCGAGTTCTCTCAAGCGCCTTGGTATTCTCTACCTGACCACCTGTGTCGGTTTGGGGTACGGTCAGTGTTATCATACGTTTAGAGGCTTTTCCTGGAAGCAGAGCATCTGCAACTTCACTACCTTGGTAGCTCGTCTCGTGTCTCAGCCTTAGCATTCCGGATTTACCTAAAATGCCAGCCTACGCACTTTCACCTGGACAACCAACGCCAGGCCTGCATAGCTTTCTCCGTCCCCCCATCACTGATAACACCGGTACGGGAATATTAACCCGTTTCCCATCGACTACGCATTTCTGCCTCGCCTTAGGGGCCGACTTACCCTGCCCTGATTAGCATGGGACAGGAAACCTTGGTCTTCCGGCGAGGGGGTTTTTCACCCCCTTTATCGTTACTCATGTCAGCATTCGCACTTGTGATACCTCCAGCAAACCTCCCGGTTC
>NZ_BAAAEI010000039.1:0-1240 GCF_039522935.1 Bowmanella denitrificans
GGCTTTGCCGGTTTAGCGGCCAATCCGCCGATGCAAAGTGCTATCTTAACTGTGGATGGTCGCCCGCAGGCGCTGGAGTTTTATCTGGCCGAGGTGCTCAGCAGCCAGTGGCCGGTCACCGCCAGTTATGAGGAAGTGTCTCGCTTAGTTCTGCAGGAAGAGAATAATCGCCGCGAGCTGTGGGTGAGTTTTTTCTCAGGTGGTTATCAGCAACTGGGGCTGCAGCCAGTGCTGGGGGACTTTTCGGCCATGGAGTTTCCCCTGCCTGGGGCGGAGCTGGTGGCGGCTATCAGTTACCCTTTCTGGCAGCGGCATTTTCAGGGCCGCCGCGATATTATTGGTCAGCAACTGCGTATTTCAGATAAGGCGGTGCGCATCGTCGCGGTGATGCCGCAGAATTTTAAGGCCTTTCGCCCTCACCAGCAGGTTGATCTGGTGCTGCCTTTTAGTCAGCAGCAGCATCTGCGCCTGATTAAACAAGGCAGTGTCAGCCCTTCCACGCTTAGCTATTTAATGGGTGCTCCGCAGGCCCTGGCTCAGGTCGCCGATTCGGCCACGGCCTATTTACAGGAGCAGGCCTATCTGCTGGATGATAGCAGCGTCAGTCTCAGTCCGGCCCTGGGAGTGGAAAACGCCACCTACCTGGCGGTAAGCCAGCGGATTAACCTGTTAACCCTGCTGTTTATGTTGTTGCTGCTGTTCTGTGTGTTTGCCTTTTTGGCCTTTATGGCCGGGGAGTCGGCTCGCAAACAGCAGGAGTTGCAGGTCAGACGCTTATGCGGGGCCAGCAGCCAGCAAATTAATCTGCAACTGCTGCTGGAAACCAGCTTATTACTGGTGCTGTTACTGGCGTTATTTACCCTGCTGCTGGCACCTTTGGGCCAACTGGTGGCGGTGTTCTTACCGCAGTTGCACAGCGAGCAACTGCTGTCTGTTGGCCGATTATTCTCCACCTGGCTGGGGGCGGCGCTGCTGCTGGCCATCGGCGTGCTGTTCGCCCTGCTATGGCTGCAGCAAAAATGGCTGAAGACCCATACCGGGCGCGGCCAAAGCCAGGGGTTGGGACAAAAGCTGCAAAGTTATTTGTTGCTGTCGTTGCTGATTAGCCTTAGCACTGTGGTGTTGTATTTCAGCCTCAATCTGGTGCTGCAGCAGTGGCGGCTGTATCAGCAGCCACTGGGGTTTAGCACCGAGGGGCGTTATTTGGTCAGCTTTGAGATACGATATTTAACCGGGCCAC
>NZ_BAAAEI010000040.1:0-500 GCF_039522935.1 Bowmanella denitrificans
CTGGTGAAGCAAAAGACAGCCAGCGCCAAACAGTTGCGCGATATGCTGCTGGAGCTGGGCCACCCGATAGCCAAAGGCGATGCGGCGTTGATGAAAGCCATTCCGGAGATATTGGAAGATGGCGGGAATCAACTACCCGGCGACTTCAGAGCCGTGCTTGATGAGCAGCGGCAACATCTTAAGACACTGCTGGCGCGTATCGCCGAGGTGGAACAACGTCTCAAACGCCAGATTAACGACGATGAAGTCTGTCAACGGCTGCAGGCACTCGAAGGGGTCGGGCCGGTTAACGCCATGAGCTTAAAAATCACCCTGAGTGATACAGAACAATTCAACAATGGCCGCCAGGCAGCAGCCTGTATCGGTGCCACGCCCGTTCAGCACAGTAGTGGCGGAAAAGAACGGCTGGGGTCGATATCCAAAAAATCGGGGCATAAGACCCTGCGTAGCACGCTGTATGAAGGGGCGATGGCGGTCATACGGCAACTAGATAAACGTGA
>NZ_BAAAEI010000041.1:0-600 GCF_039522935.1 Bowmanella denitrificans
AAGCCCATCCCACAGGTTTACGCGCAAACAGGTCCAGGACCACGGCCAGATAAGCCCAGCGCGTGCCGGTCCAGACATAGGTGACATCGCCACACCAAACCTGGTTGGGGGCCACCACATCGAACTGCCGATTAAGGATATTGGGTATCTCCACATGGGCTTGCGTCGCCTTTTTATAAGCATGTTTAGGTGGCTGGCAACTGACCAGTTCGAGCCTTTTCATTAACCTGCCAGCCCGGTAACGACTCAACGCAAAGCCGCGTGTGGTGGCGATATCGGCGACCGTGCGCGCTCCCGCTGAACCATTGCTTTGACGATGAATTTGCCGGATTTCACTGTGCAGACGCACGGTCTGCGCGCAAATACCCTTGTTCCGGTTCAACCAATATCTGAAACTGCTGCGCTGGACCTCAAACACCTCACACAGCGTGGCTACCGGGTATTTGACCCGGTTGCTCTTGTTGAGTTTCTCGATTAGCGAGAAGTGTTCATGGAGTCCGACATCAACAGAGCGGTAGCCTTTTTTAGAATGTCCTTTTCTAATTCAATGCGTTCGATGCGCTTCTTCAACTCGCGGATTTCAATTTGCTCCGGCGTCAT